>NZ_CP010796.1:1967500-2605518 GCF_001483965.1 Carnobacterium sp. CP1 | reverse complement strand
GGAAATTCAAACATTAAGAAGAATTTCACGAAGTTTTTTTAACTTTTGTACCATACCGAAAATTACAGAAAAAATCGGCAGGCATGAATCCGGTTCAATACCGAATCCATGCCTGCCAATTAGCTGCTTAATATAAATTCTAACTTTAGAAATCACATCATTTTTGGTTTTTGGTGCTTTTTTCTTAAATTTATCATGTCTTTCAAATAAACGACTACCGTTTTCACTACAGCATAAAAAGGTACACCTAAGATCATGCCTAAGAGACCCGCTAAGTTGCCTGCCACTAACAAGATAATAATGATCGTTAGAGGATGAATAGCCAACGTTTTACCAATGACATTCGGTGAAATAAAATTCCCGTCGACTTGCTGCACGACTAATACAACTAATGCTACTAAAAAGCTTTAGTGGGAGAAATAGTCAATCCGATGATGACTGCAGGTGCTGCACCGATGTAGGGTCCAACATAAGGTATGATATTTGTAACTCCTGCAATAATGCCTAATAACAAAGCATAAGGCATCCCTATGATCAAATAACCAATATAGGTAAACACTCCTACTAATAAACATACTAACGCTTGGCCGCTGATATAAGAAGAGATCGTATGGTTCATTTGCCCAAGCAATTCAATCATCTGTCCGCGGTATTCTTTTGGAAAAAATTTAGCAACGGCTGACGGAAGTGTTTTCCATCTTAAATATAAAACAAATGATTGGAGCAGTTACAATAACGATTGTGGTATTTGCTACCGCTCCGAAAATAGAACGATACTAGTGGTGATACCTGAAAATACACTGTTCGCTATATTGCCAATGGATAGGTCCATTTTATTCATCGAATCTTCTAAGTTGAAATCAGCCAACCAAGGCTGTTGAACTAAATCTTGAGAAAATTTTTCCAATGACTGCATGAGACTTGGGATACTTGCAATCAATTGTCCAATTTGATTAACTAAATTGGCAAAACAGAAACAATCAGAAAAAAGACTGCCTAAAAATAAAAGCAAAACAACGATAATGCCATATTTTCTTTTAATGTTTATTTTCTCAATAAATTAATCAAAGGATTTAAAAGGTAATATAGAAATCCTGCTACAAAATGGGGGTAAATAAAGTCGATACAAAAGTAGTCAACGGCTGAAAAACAAAATTGATTTTCGAAGATATAAAAATCAAAGTAGCTACGATCAGCAGCCAAGTCGTCCAGAACATTAATTTGAGTTTTAAAATAATCCATCTTTTCCCTCTATTTCTAATTAACCCTGCATAGAGCTAAATAAGTATTTTTCAATTAATTGTTCAGTAGCTTCAATCGATTCCTTATGTGTTCGTTCATACGCATGGCTGGCATCAATTCCTGCGCTACTAAAATGACGGACATCTGCTCCGGCTTTCATAGCAGCTGAAGCATCGCTTCCATAATAAGGATAAATATCTAATTGATAAGGAATAGCATAGTCTTCGCACAATTGCGTCAACTGACGCCTCAGTTGGTAATGATAGGGCCCGCTGCCATCTTTGGCACAAATCGAGACAGAGTATTCATCTGTTTGTTGGTCGTCGCCTATAGCACCCATATCAACAGCTAAGTAGTCTACTACTTTTTCAGAAATATTGGAATTTCCTCCATAGCCAATTTCTTCATTAGTTGAAATGAAAAAGTGAGTGGTGCATGGCAAGGAACTCGTTTTATTTTCAGATAGTTTTTCCAAAATAGACAATAAAATAGCAACACTCACCTTGTCATCTAAGTGGCGAGACTTAACAAAGCCGCTTTCAGTTACTTCAGTACGTGGATCAAAGCTGATAAAGTCTCCTACTGCAATGCCCAGCTCTCTAGTGTCTTCTTTTGAAAGGACTTTTTCATCAATCCGAATTTCCATGTTCTCTTGGTTTCTTTCAGCTGTTCCCGCATCCTTATAAACATGTACACTTGTTTGATGCATTAAGATAGTACCTGTATACGTTTTTCCTGAAGAAGTATGAATGGTGCAATATTCACCCTCAATAGCATTGTAACGAAACCCGCCAATCAAGTCTATTTTCAATCGGCCGTCAGGTTTTACAGCACGAACCATCGCTCCAAGCGTATCTACATGGGCTGTTACAAAGCGTTGCTGCTGGTGATCCTCTCCTCTAACAGTCACCATTAACCCACCTTTATTATCTTTATGCCCTTCGTAGCCCATCACCAACAACCTATCCTGTATCTCTTTTATAATTTCACTGGTATTGCCTGTTGGAGAAGGAATAGAAGTAAGGTGTTTTATCCATTCCATCGTTTTTATTGCTGCTCATTTAAATGCCCTCCATTTTTATGTACTTGTACTGTCATAAGTATAATCTATTGTTTGGTAGAAAATAAAGATTTAACCTAGCTGTTTTATTTTGGTAAAGAGTTTACGTACCTTATGCATTCAAATCTATTCATAAGGTACATATCCTGCTTTTGCGTACCTTATTGTCTAGGTTTGTCACGTAATAAGGCCGTATCGATTTTTATGTGCCTTACGAGTGCTATTAAATCTTTCATACGGCACACAACCATTTTTCTCCAATCCGATCGAACCTTTTCGGCCACAACCGAAAAGTGCTCTTTAAAAGTTGCTTCTCTATAGAATCAGACTGTTTACTTTTAATGCAACACTAGTGATAGAAAACTGAGAATAATATATGGTACCCTTAACACCACATTGAAATAGAAAGAAGGTAAACGCATGCACTTTATTTGGACTTCTGATTTGACTTCTCCTACTTACCACGATGCTTTACAAATTCGACATACGGTCTTTGTAGGCGAACAAGGCGTTCCAGAAGAAATGGAAATAGATGAACTAGAAGGTGAAACGGACTACATCGTCGGGTATGTGGATGACCACCCAGTAGCGACAGCTCGTGTTTTACCAATTGGGCAAGATACCTATAAAATTCAACGAGTGGCTGTTCTAAAAAATTACCGGCGGCAAGCAATTAGGCAAAAACTTAATGTTGGAAATTGAACGATATGCTCATCAAAATAAACGGTCTTATTTAACTTTAGGCGCACAAGACCACGCTATTGGTTTTTACTCGAATCTAGGCTATGCTATCGTTGGCGACGGTTACTTAGATGCAGGCATTCCGGCATCACGATTATGAAAAAAGAAATCATTTCCGCTAATTGATTATCACTAAAAAAAGAATTGTCCGCTATCTTTTCAGAGCGGACAATTCTTTTTTTAATTACTTTATCCATTGTTTATCTTGCTGTTGCTGCTTTGTTTTCTTCAACAAAGCTTCTCGTTTAGCTTTCATTCGTGCCATTCGTTCACTTTTTTCATTTGGCAGCAAGGTTAATTGAGGAGCTGTTTGATTGTCTCTTCTCTGATAATCAATTTCAAAAACGTCTCCTAACTCTGATTCCACCGGGAGTGATTGAACAGCGATATGAATGGGTTCACTGCCATCATCGGGAATCAAGCGGGCTACTGCCCCTTCAATTTCTTCAAGAACCACTTTCATTTCAGTGTTCTCCTTTCTCCGTGTCAATGCTGTAATTGCCGTTTGGATTAACTCTCACCGTCACCGTTCCGTCTTCCGCAGTACCATAAATAGGGATTTCATGAAGCTCAAATCGTTCTATGGTTTCTTTATTAGGATGACCGTAACTATTAGTGAGCCCAGCTGAATAAATACTGAATCCTGGCTGAATCGCTTCGAATCCACTCATCACTTGAACTCTCTTTGGATCCATGGTGCCCCATCAAAAGAAGCGTCGATTTCAGCTCTGCGGCCGCTGTCGATAATCGCTTCCTCTACTCTGCTGGAAGCATCTCCACTGAGCATTGCGCTAAAATCACCCATGGTCATTTTTATAACAATGGAATCATCATTGGGATTGCTTCTCGGATCAACTGTTGGATTTAACACTTCAAGTAGAAAGGGCCCTATTTGATGGTTTTCTCCACTTTTAGGTTCAGCATATTGGGCATTGCTCTGAGCTAGAGCATCCAAGATACGTTCATAGATCTTACTCGTCGAGTCGTATCCGTTCATCCACACTTCTTGGACGTTATAGTATTGTAAAATCAAATCGCCATAACCGATATGGTCTGAGTCATTATGCGTAAAAATCAACAAGTCGATTTTGCCGCCGGTACCAATATACTGGTCTAAATACGATAATATTTTTTTGTCTTTGTCTTCATAACGACCTGTGTCAATTAAAATGTTTGTTCCATCTTCAGATTGGATCAACGTTGCGGAACCTTGGCCTACATCTAAAAATCGAAACTGTCCAGCTTGAACTTCTTGTTCTTTAAGTTCTTTCTTTTCATTTGACCAACCCATTTCTTCTTGAAAGAAAGCTGTTACCTCTTCTTTAAACTGAAGAATACGTTCATTAATAGAGTAGTCGGGATTTTCGCTTCTTCCTAAAGTCAAGCCGATGGTAAATGAAAAAAGAATAATCAATCCCATTATCCCAAATTGAGTCCGTTGTTTTTTTTTGTTTTTTTGTTAATTTTTTTGGTTTCTTTCGATACGCCACTTTTTTTCAATCCTTTACTGTTAAAAGACAACTTTCTAAAAATAGAAAGTTTGTCTTTTGGTTCTGTATTTTCAAACTATTGGACACCATTATTATCCTGTTTGGACAAAAAACGACATAAAGTAAGCCGCGATGTTAAAATAAATCAAAACACTGGTTAAATCGCTCAGTGTTGAGATAAAAGGACCACTGGCAACAGCAGGGTCAAACCCTATCCGATCCATTAAAATAGGAATAAAGCTTCCAGCTAAATTAGCTACTATGATAGCAAAAAACATGGCTATTCCGACAACAAATCCTAAAATAAAATTTTGTTTCCAAATACCAATCACAATAAAATAGTTACTCCTGTCGTTAAACCCGTCACGATTCCGGTTAAAACCTCGCTCAGAATCAAACTTCCAAACCCTTTACTTTTATCATCGTTATCTGCTAGTTTTCTTACAGCAACAGCTAAAGACTGTGTCCCAGCGTTACCGGCGGTTCCTGTAATCAAAGAGATGAAGACTGCTAAAATACTCGCTTCGCTTACCAACACTTCATAACGGCTAATCAAAGTCGCTGTTCCCATCCCTAAAAATAATAGCGTAATCAACCAAGGCAATCGTTTAGACGCGGCAACAAAAGGATTTTCCGATTGTTCTCCAACATCTACCCCAGCTAAACCAGAGTAATCACTTTCAGCTTCTTCATCAATGACATCAATAATATCATCAACCGTAATGATCCCTAAAAGATACTCATCATTATCGATGACCGGAACTGCTAAAAAGTTATAATCCGAATAGTCTTAGCGACATCATTTTGGTCGTCGGTCACATTTACTGAGACTGGACGATCCCCCATGACTTCTGAAACCAATTCATCGTCGTCATGTGTAATCAATTCTCTAAGCGAAATAACACCCACTAACCTTTCAGCCGGGTCGACAACGTAAATATAATAAATCGTTTCTGCTTCCGCTGCTTTGCTTTTTAAAATAGCCATGGCTGAACGAATGGTCTGGTGAGCTTCAACGGAGACATACTCAGTTGTCATGATCGCTCCAGCTGTTTCATCTTCATAATGAAGCAATTCTTTAATCTCATTTGCACTGTCTTCGGTCATCAAATTCAAATAATTACGCAAATCCGGTTTGTCTAGTTGCTTTAAAACATCCACAGCATTATCGGTATACATTTCACTCAACATATCGGCTGCATATTGTGGATCCATTTCTTTTAAATAAACTTCTACGGATTGCTCGTCTTCTTCAATAACTTCAAACATATCAGCCATTTCTTTTGGCGAAAGAAAATAATACATTCTTTGGCGATCTTGTTCAGATAAAGAAAGGTAGTATTGCCCTTGTTCGTAGACATGCAGCGATAAAAACTCTTGGCGGAATCCTTTAATATTTTCTTCGCTTAAGTACAATTGTGCTAATGCTAATTTTTCTTCTATTTCTACTGGCGCTTCATTCAAAAAAAGCTCCCCCTTTCTACCGGTGATTTTCTATTGCTCGTTGGCGTTCAAGCCACTCAGCAATATCGACCGGATAGTCCGCCTCTAAAACAATCTTTTCTTGTGTAAAAGGATCAATGAAATCTAGTTCACGACAATGTAAAGCTTGTCTTTTGACCCATTGATTCCACTCTCCGCCATAAAGGTCATCTCCCATAAGCGGGTTTCCGATATGAGTAAAATGCACTCGAATTTGATGAGTTCTGCCAGTATGCAACTGAATATCTACTAATGTCGCTTCTTCAAATTCTTCTCTTACCCAATATTCTGTCAAGGCCATCTTTCCATCTGGATGGACGATTCTCTTGATAATGGAGTCTTTTGGTCTAGCAATCGGCGCTTCAATTATCCCATGCTGGTTTTCTTTTAATTTTCCTGTTAATAAAGCAATGTATTTTTTGTGCAATTGTTTTTTTCTCAGCTCTTTATCCAATAAAGCGTGCGCGTAACCATGCTTAGCAAAAAGCATCAACCCTGTCGTATCTCGATCCAAACGCGTCACAATATGGATGACTTGATTTTTATATCCTTGTTTAACGTAGTATCCTTTCACACGATTGGCCATTGTTCCTGCTGGATGAACCTTAGATGGAATAGAAGCCACACCAAAAGGTTTGTTTACTACTAAAAAATTAGCATCCTCATAAACAATGTCAATAGGGATATCGATGGGAATGGTTGTATCATGCCCTTTTTCATCTGGAATGGTTATTTCTACCACATCACTTTTTTGTAAATGATAGAGCACATTTTCAATTTGATTGTTAACCGTAATTTTACCGCCTTGAAACTTCACCTTCGCCAGCAAACTGCGTGAAATCCCTTTTGTTCCTAAAAATGTTTTTACTTGCTGTTTTTCTGATGATTGATAAGTCCAGCTAAATTTCATATTTATTTTTCGCTCCAATAAATGCGTCTTCTACTCGGCTCCAAAAATGCGTATGGCGGTAACGAGCAAAATGAATGCGTTCTTTTGCTATCCGATATTGTAAATCGATAATATTTTTCTCAGATGACGATAGTTGATCGATAGTCAAAACAAACCCATCAGTCGTTATAGGTTTAATTCGGATCCATTCATCTGGTGCAACGATCATCGGCGAACTTAAGGTCCGAAAGACACGGTTGTTGATCGAAGCTATTTCAGCTAGCTGCATCGCTTCCAACCTCGGGTGAATAATTGCTCCTCCAACCGATTTATTATACCCCGTTGACCCAGTAGGCGTAGAGATACAGATGCCGTCTCCTCTAAAACGCTCAACAGTTCATCTTTAATAAATACATCGCATACCATCGTACCATCGACTCGCTTCATTGTCGATTCATTTAATGCTAAAAAATGGGACGGTTCTTTGCGCCCTTGATAAGTGGCCCGCACATCCAATAAAGGGTAACTGATGCTTTCTCCTTTATCATGAATTAAACTTGTCACTAGTTCTGACAATTCATAGTCTCTCCAGTCCGTATAGAAGCCCAAGTGTCCTGTGTGTACTCCCACAAAACGCACACGGTCTAGCATATGTGCGTAACGGTGAAATGCAGACAACAATGTACCATCCCCGCCGATCGTGATGACTAAATCAGGATGACGTTCATCTATTTTGAGCGCTGCTTTTTTAAGGAGCAAACGCAGCTCTCCTGCTAAAGTAATGGAGCTTTCATTATTATTATGGACAATTGCAATTTTCACAGTTACCCTCCTTTCTCCTACAGTGTTTCAAAAAACTATGGTTGCTTTTTGTTTTCCGTTTCTTCTGTACTGCTTCTTTTACTATATGAAAACATATGTTGCGCTTCTTGAATCTCTTCACGAATTTGAGACATTTCTTCATCTAATTGAAATACTGCTTCAGCTGCTCTCTTCAATCGAAGTTTGATATCTTCAGGAAATTCGCCATTGTATTTGTAATTTAATGAATGCTCTATCGTCGCCCAAAAGTTCATCGAAAGCGTTCTGATCTGCACTTCTGCTAAAATAATTTTTTCTCCTTCGATTACTTGTACCGGATATTCAAAAACAACATGATACGAACGGTAACCACTTTCTTTTTTATTGGTGATATAATCTCGTTCTTCAATGATCTTTATATCGTTTCGGTTTCTTAATAACCGCACTACTTCATGAATATCTTCTACGAATTGACACATGATTCGCAAACCGGCAATATCTTGCATATCCGTTTCTAAATGTTTCAAAGGGATATTGCGCAATTCAGCTTTTGCTAGAATACTGTCGACAGGTTTGACCCTTCCTGTAACGAATTCAATTGGCGTGTGCAAATTTTCTTTTCTAAATTGTTTTCGGATTCCTTTTAATTTGATTTTTAATTCTTCCACTGCTTGTTGATAAGGTACTAAAAACTCATCCCAACTCTGGTTTTCTTCCATCAATCATACCTTCTTTACCTGTCATTTCAATACGGTTTCATTTATTTAATACATACAAGTATATTTTAACATATATGTATTAAAAGAAGAAATATCCCCTGATGAAAATAAAAAATGGTATCATAGATAGATGCCTTTTACTATTAAGTTCTTAATCCATACCCTAATAACCGAAAATGAATAAGGAGACGAATATAAGCATGAGCGAACAACTAGAAATTGAATTCAAAAATATGTTAACGGCTAGCGAATACCAAAAGCTGCTGCTTTATTTTCAAGCGAAAGAAAAGAGCTTTTTCTTTCAAGAAAATCATTACTATGATACAATTCATGAAGATTTAAAACACCTGAGATGCGGGTTAAGAATCCGTATCATGCCAAATTCTGCTGAATTAACACTTAAAACTCCTTTAGGCGACCATTTACTAGAAACAACAGACCCGCTGTCTTTAAAAACTGCTAAAGAATTGATTTCGAAAAACAGCATTTTACAAACTGGGGCAGTAGCCAAAAAACTCCAAAGCTTAAAAGTAGATCCTGATAGTGTTCAATTGATTGGTTCACTTAAAACCAAACGTTTTGAAAAAGAAACTAAAGATGGATTATTTGTCTTAGACCATAGTTTTTATGGAGAACAAACGGATTTTGAATTAGAGTTTGAAACTCATGATGCAGATAGCGGAGAACAAATCTTTAATCGTTTTTTAGAAGTGCATCATTTAATGAAACGACCTTCTAAAAATAAAATAGTAAGAATGCTAGAAGCCTTCTCATTAAATTCTCCAATAACGGATTGAATTTTAATTTGTGGCAGATTTGTTACAAATTTGTTTTGTACCCATTTAGAAATAAGTTCTTTTGTTACTTTTTTTCAAAGATATTTGTTAAGGTATATATGTTGCTGGTAGGAGCAACACGCGTAAAAAAATATATGAAGCTAAGGTGAATTGTTATGCTCTCAACCACGCATTCCGAAAAAGGGAATCATTTTAAACAAGTTATTGAGATTTATTTATTTATTAATCCCATCGGTTCTGTTTGTTATCAAGCAGAAAAAGGGGTAATGGACTTTATACAATCTTGTGAAGAAAAAGTTCATTTTCATTTTATTCCTGTCCACAATTTCAAGACATTCTCTGATTACATGAAGGCATTAGAATTGCCAGCAAAAGATCTAAACTTAAGAAACGAGCTTTTTTCTCAAACTTATGAAGCTTGTTTGGCTTACTCGGCTGCTTGTATGCAAGGCAAGAAAAAAGGCCGCGTATTTTTAATGGCTATGCAGCAAGCTTTAACTATTGACAATCTCCCTTTCTCTCAAAAATTATTGCAACAAATCGCTTATGAATCAAATTTAGATATCCCGATGTTTTTAGAAGATAAGAAATCAGAATTTGCTAAAGCAGCTTTTGAAGCTGACCAAAAAATTGCTCGTGAAATGAACATTCTTACAACTCCTTCTTGTGTAGTCTTTAGTGACCAGCACAAAGATCATGGACTTTTGATTGAAGAATACATTACGGTAGATTTACTGGAAAAATTATGTGCCCAAGGCTCAGAAGTTTATGAAAGCAATCCGATTGCAATTGCTTCCAATCAATTGCCTGTCGTGAAGAAAAATCATCTGCACGTTCTTTAAGCAAAAATAATAGTTATTCAAAAAAAAAGAACCTATCCATATGCTATTCCCGAAACTGACAGTTTTAGGAGCAGTACATGGATATAGGTTCTTTTTTATGCTTTCTTATTCGCTAGCTTTAAGCCTTCAACGTTTCAATCAACGTCTCCAACTCATTTAACCTAGTTTCAAAAACAGTCATCGCTTCTTGAATATAGTTTTTTTCTGTCATATCTACTCCTGCTTTTTTCATGACTTCAATCGGATAATCACTACTGCCTGATTTCAAATAAGTCAGGTAGTTCTCTAATGATGTACCTTCTTCATCTTTTAAGATTTTGGCTGCTAACGCTGTTGCTGCTGAAAACCCTGTTGCATATTGGTAAACATAATAATTGTAATAAAAATGAGGAATACGCGACCATTCAAATGCAATTTCAGAATCTTCTTCAACTGCTGGACCATAGTAGCGTGCATTCAATTTTCCATAAGCTTGATTTAAAAAATCACTGGTTAAAGGTGTGCCTTTTGCTGTTTCTTCATGAATAAAATGCTCAAATTCAGCAAATTGTGTTTGCCGGAAAATAGTTCCTTTAAAACCATCTAAATAATGATTTAAGATATAAGCACGCACTTGAGGGTCTTTTTGAGTTTCTAATAAATATTCGGTCAAGATATTTTCGTTAGTTGTCGAAGCAATTTCAGCTAAGAAAATAGAATAATCTCCGTAGACATATGGTTGGTTTGCTCTAGTAAAATAGCTATGCGCGCTATGTCCCAGTTCATGAACTAACGTATATAAATGATTTAATGAATCGTGCCAGTTTAGTAAAATATAGGGATTGGTTTCATAAGCTCCTGAAGAGTATGCACCGCTACGCTTGCCTGCATTCTCTACAACATCGATCCAACGCTCTTGAAAAGCTTTCTCTAACACAGCTAGGTATTCTTCTCCTAGTGGTTTTAAGGCTTCCATTGTTGTTTCTTTAGCGTCTTCATAAGTGAACTTGATGCCTGCTTCTCCAGTAATAGGCGTATACATATCGTACATATGCAATTCGTCAACGTTTAATAGTTCTTTTCTTAAAGCTACATAACGATGAAGCAGCGGCAGATTATCATCGACAACCTCTAATAACGTATCGTATACTGTTTCAGGAATATGGTTTGCTGCCAATGCTTTCTCACGTGCAGATTGGTAATGATGCACTTTTGCATTGTAATTATGGTATTTAACATGCGAAGACAAGGTACTAGCGAAGGTATTGTTCAACCCCTGATAGACTTGGTATAAATTTTTAAAAGCAGCTTCACGTACAGAACGATTCATACTTTCCATCAGTTGTCCATAGACTCCGTGCGATAATTGGATATCGTCGCCGTTCTCATCTTTGATTACTGGAAACTGTAAGTCAGCATTATTCAAAACATTAAAGGTCCGGCTTGAAGCTCCAAAAATTTCTCCTGCTCCTGCCAAGAGAGCTTCCTCATTAGCTGACAGAATGTGTTTTCTAGAAGCTGTCAATTGATCAATGTAATGTTGATACATAACTAAATCTTTGTTTTCTTTTAAATAACCAGACAATTTTTCTTCTGGGATTTCTAATACTTCAGGTTCAAACCAAGAAATTGCTTCTCCTGCTTTAGTTGCTAGTGAAGAAGCGCGGTCGTACATTCCTTGATATACGGCGTTGGCTGTATCTTGATCATTTTTTAAGTGAGCGTAAACATACAACGTTTCCAGCTCGTTGGAAATTTCAAGAATATATTGAATACAATGCAAGAACGTTTCAGCACTTTCTGTTAATCTCCCTTTAAATGCAGCTATTCCAGCTATCTTTTGTTCCAATTCTTGATAGGCTGCATGAAACGCTTCATCAGACTCAAAAATAACATTTAAATCCCAAGTCAATGCTACGGGGACTTCTTCACGTTTTGGTAATTTTTTTGATTCTTCCATACTAATCCCTCCTAATTTTCATCACTTTTTAATTTTAACATACCTTTCACATAAATAAAGGTTCTTTTATGTGAGTGCCCCTTATGGAGTCGCTTTTTAGGATGTATTAGTGAAATATAAAGAATCTTCACTATTTTTATTTGGCTGGAGAAGAGTTAGTACAGTTATTTTCATCATGTTTTCATGATTACACGGTAGGTATTAAAGCAATAACCACACATTAAAGTTTCCAAAAGAGATGTTTTTTTCCCTCTTCAGTTCTCCATAGCCGTTTTAGTCCCAGAAAAGTCTTTTATTTTTTCTTGTTCATTTAGATAATAATAAGGTTTAGCTTTTATCCGCCACTCTTTTTTGGTTATTTTTTCTAAAATTCCTTGAGTAGTTAAGGATTCAATGAATGGTAAAAGGGAATCGATTTGCTCATTTAAAGTGACTAATGGCATTGTAAAAAACACTAGCTGCTGCTTATCTATCATTCTTTTTATTTGATTGTCAATTTCTTGCTTAGTTAGAATAGTTTTCAATTCTTTTTGAACGAGCCATTCGAGTAAGATATATTTCCAAAAATGAGGCATTGTTTTAATGGCAACTTTGTTTTCAACTGGTAGATACACCTCCTTGGGCAACGAAACAAGCGAATGCCCATGGCGGTAAATATATTTTTGAAAAGCTACCATTTCAGGCTCTTGGTATCTTCTCCTACGATTCAAGAGCAGATGGCTCTGCAGCAGTTCTTTCTTCAGTGTCTCTTGTGGGCGACAATAAAAAGGTGATTCCATTTTTATTTCTATAGCTTGCTTCATAAAAAGATCAGAAAAATGTCCTGCTGATTTAAATGTTGTCTTTTCACATGCTACTTGCTGTGACACTTTTTTTTGATGGATATTAGAAATTAAATGCAACTGTCGTTGGTAAACATCTAAACTATAAAGGTAATAACCATATGTTTTATTTTTTTTCATAAATAAACGCTGAAACGAAGTAAGTTTTTGTGTAAATTTAAATTTTGATCCCAAAATCCAATAAACTTCATACTGGTTGTTCTGATAGCCTTCTGTTCGTTCGATCATTCTGTCCGATGATAATGAGCTGCATTGAAACTCAATGACTATTGGAGTCTTTGAATTTAACCAAACAAGTAAATCTGGCCGTTGTTTTAAGCCCGGCAAATAGGCTTCTAACTGACAAGGAACTCCTTGTTTGACAAACCACTCAAACAGCAATTTTTTCCCTAATAGATGTTCTTCTGTCTCACCTTCAGAAAATACTTGGCAAGTCGTCTGATGATAATGGGCAAAATGAGCTTGTTTTAATTTTCCTTGTTTTAAAAAAACCGGTGCTTGGCAGCAAGGGCAGATATATTCTTCTTTTTTAGTGTTTGTTCTCCTTTCTGTTTTCAGCTTATCTGCATAAACGTGTTGATTTTTTTGATTTAACGCTACTAACATATACATCACTTCCATTCCTCAGGTTTATTGAACTATCCGCAGAATGGCCTAATTTCTGTTTCTAAAAAAGAACAAACAAAAAAAGGAACTAAGAGGCTTTCCGTCTCTTAGTTCCTTCACCTATATACTTATTTGAAATAGTAACGTGTTAACTCTAGTGCGCTGTTTTCCATGATCAATTGTCCATGCTCAGTCAACACACCATGAGTAATGGGAGTCTTTTCAGCAAATTCAAGTGCTAAAGAAACCTCTTCATCAACGCTTCGTTCAATCATCTCTTCAACAAAGAAAACTAAATGCAAGAAATAATCGCCTTTATATAAATAAAGATTCGATGCTGCATTGTCTAGATACAATCTTTTTGATAGTGAAACCATGTCTTCGAATTGATTGAAACGCAAGACAACTTCTTCAATTTCTTTATTTGGATTGCCTAAATAATTTTCTACGTTATCTGTTTGTCCATCTTGAACTAATTGTTTTTTTATCAACTGTGAAAAATCTCCTGAACCAAAATTATCAGATGCTGAAGAAAAGTCAATATCTTCGCTTAATGGACCACCTTTACTAATGAACAATTCTAAACCACTGCCATTAGGTAAAACCTGAAATGTAATTGCATCAGATTCATGGAACTGTTCATCCACGTCGACTTCTTCCAAAATACTGTAAAAGAATTCTTCAATCTGTTTATGATTCCCTAAAAGATCTAAAAAGGTTATGCCTCTTTCTTCCAAATCAGCATTTCCAATGAGTACACGGATTGTATTTTCATTTATGTGTTCCATTTCCATAGTCCTACACCTCATTTCTTCATTTCTGCGGTTATCTTCAAATAATCGCAAGAACTATTTATACTAACTATTTTAAAGCAAATATATTAAATGTAAAGATAAAAGTGTCCGAAAAAAATAGCTGCTTCGAGAGATCCTCTTCTTACGAGCTCTCATTAATTAAAGCAGGCCCAATCCCACTTTTAAACAAGCAAAAAAATACTTTGCATTTATTAACTCTGTTTAGTTTATTAGTTTAATAAATACGGAAAAGCCTGGAATAGAATTACTTAAAAGCAATTCTGTTCCAGACTCTATTAAATCATTCTCTCAAATTTAATACCCAACGATTTTTTGTGCATGCTGTAATTCAAGCGCACGAACTTCTCTAGGTAAAAAGCGTCGAATTTCATCTTCATTGTATCCTACTTGCAATCTTTTATCATCTAACATGATTGGTCGACGTAAAAGCCCAGGATTTACTTGAATTAAATCAAACAAGTTTTGAAGAGGTAAATCATCTAAATCAACATCTAATTCTTGAAAGACCTTTGATCTAGTAGAAATGATTTCTTCTGTTCCATCTTCCGTCATCCGCAAAATTGATTTAATCTCAGGAATAGATAAAGGTTCAGAAAAAATATTTCTTTCTGTATAAGTAATGTTGTTTTCTTCTAACCACGCACGAGCTTTGCGGCATGAAGTACAACTAGGTGATGTATATAAAGTAACCATATGTTATGTCTCTCCTTTTTTAGTCGGATAGATAGCCAATAAAATAATTTTAATGACACCCTTAACTGGCTTACAAGACCTATTATACACTACCTAAAAAAATAATACTACCCTTTTTGTCAAAGTTCCGTCACTTTTAAGACATTTTTCGTTGTTATCTCTGTACTCCACGATTTTCCGTTCACATTTAACTCAACAAAATCCTTTATGCATCAACGTTCATAGTCAATAATTGTATATTGATAATCATTACAATTAAGTCTTTATTGTAAATAAGTTTTTTTGCATTAAAAAATAGAAGACATAAAAACAGACATTTCTAATATATTAGAAATGTCTGTTTTTCGACTTGAATTTATTTCGCGTAGTTCGCTTTTTTTTCTTTCAAAGCTGCTACATCTGATTCACGACAGTAAACAAAATGTCCTGGTGTAATTTCTCTTAATTCTTCTGCTTCTTCATTTGCTTCTCTACGAATATAAGGCGTCCGGACACGATTGCGCTCATACTCAGGATCCGGCAATGGAACAGCAGACAATAAACTTTCCGTATAAGGATGCAAAGGTCTATTGTAAACTTCGTCAGCAGCTGCTAATTCAAGTAATTTACCATTGTTCATTACTCCAATACGGTCACTGATATATTTCACCATTGATAAGTCATGGGCAATAAACAAGAACGTCAAATCTTGCGTTTTTTGTAATTCCATTAACAAATTTACTACTTGGGCTTGTATAGAAACATCTAAAGCCGAGATAGGTTCATCCGCAATAATAAATTTTGGTTTAACTGCAAGAGCTCTTGCGATTCCGATACGCTGACGTTGGCCACCTGAAAATTCATGCGGATAACGTGAAGCATGGTCAGGATTTAGTCCGACCGTTTTCAGCAACTCATCTACTTGACGATTACGGTCTTCAGTTGAAGTAGCTAAATTATGAATATCAATTCCTTCGGCAATAATGTCGCGTACTTTCATTTTCGGATTTAATGAAGCATAAGGATCTTGAAAAATCATTTGCATATCTCTTCTGAATGACAACATTTCCTTTTTACCTTTAATACTGTGGACTTTAGTTCCTTGAAAATCTATTTCGCCAGCTGTTGGGTTGTAAAGACGAATAATTGAACGACCAGTTGTCGATTTACCTGAACCGGACTCTCCAACTAAACCGAAAGTCTCCCCTTTATAAATGTCAAAAGTCACATCATCTACTGCACGAACTTCATTTTTAGTCCCACTGTTAAAGTATTGCTTTAATCCTTTAACTTCTAATATTTTTTCTCTGTTCTCCATTTTTAGACGCCTCCTTTTACTTCATGGTTAGCATCAAAAACGGCTGAATCTTCATTGTGTTGATGTTTTGAAAATTTTTGCTTATAGATTTCTTGACGTGCTTTAATTTCAGCAGGTGGTTCAACTGCTGGTGCATTAGGGTGCAATAACCAAGTTGCTGCATAATGAGTCTCAGAAACTTTAAACAAAGGCGGTTCTAATTCAGTATCGATTTTCATCGCAAACTCGTTACGAGGAGCAAAAGCATCTCCTACAGGTGGATCCAGTAAGTCCGGAGGCGTTCCTGGGATTGCATAAAGCGTCTCTTTGATCTCTAATGTAGGCATTGAACTAATCAATCCCCAAGTATATGGGTGTTGTGGATTATAAAAAATCTCATCAACAGTTCCTACTTCTACGATTTTTCCAGCATACATAACCGCTACGCGGTCAGCTACGTTAGCTACTACGCCTAAATCATGTGTAATAAAAATAATCGAAGTTGAAATTTTCTTTTGCAGTTCTTTCATCAAATCAAGAATTTGCGCTTGAATTGTTACGTCTAAAGCTGTTGTCGGTTCATCAGCTATCAAAATTTCCGGATTACAAGCTAAGGCAATCGCAATAACGATTCGTTGTCTTTGTCCACCTGAAAATTGATGCGGGTATTGTTTCATACGTTTTTCAGCATGAGGCAACCCTACCAAATTTAACAATTCTAGAGCACGCTTAGATGCTTCATCTTTATTTAATTTTTGATGAAGGCGAATCGGTTCAGATACTTGTTTTCCAATCGTCATTGTCGGATTAAGCGACGTCATCGGATCTTGGAAAATCATAGCGATATCCTTTCCTCGGATGCCTTGCATTTCTTTTTCGGTTTTTTTAATTAGGTCGCTGCCATTGAACAAAATCTCGCCTTGCTCAACATTAGCGTTTTGAGAAAGCAAACGCATAATACTGCGAGTCGTCACGGATTTACCAGAACCAGACTCACCGACGATAGCTAATGTCTCCCCTTTTTTTAAATTGAAACTGACACCACGAATGGCTTTTACTTTACCAGCATAGGTGTCGAATGTGATATTCAAATTCTTAACTTCTAATACATTATTCATTCGGATTCACCTCGCTAATCTTTCATTTTTGGATCAAATGCATCACGTAAACCATCAGCTAGCAAGTTAAATGAAATCATCAAAATACAAATAACAGCTGCCGGATACCACATCAAATGTGGTAAGAAACGGAATGTTTTGTAACCATCGTTAATCAATGTTCCTAAAGAAGCCGTTGGTGCTGGAATACCAATACCAATGAAACTTAAGAAGGCTTCAAAGAAAATAGCCGCTGGAATTGAAAACATTGTTTGAATGATAATAATCCCTGATAAATTTGGAATCAAATGTTTAATAGCAATTTTAAAGGGAGACTCTCCCAATGTTTTTGCTGCTAAAATATATTCTTGGTTTTTCAACTTCAATGTTTGTGCTCGAATAACCCGAGCCATTGAAATCCAACCTGTAATCGCTAAAGCGATAATAATTGATTTAATACCTGGGTCTAAGACTAATAACATTAAGATAACCACAACTAAGTTTGGCACACCGGATAAAATCTCCAATAACCGTTGCATAGCGTTATCAACTTTTCCGCCAGCCCAACCTGATACTAATCCATAAAGAACACCTATGGTTAAGTCAAATAACGCTGCGACAAAGGCAATCAAGAGCGACACGCGGGTTCCGTGTAAGATACGCGAAAGCAAATCACGGCCTAAGCCATCTGTTCCTAAAATATAATAAGCATCTGTTGGCACACCTTGCTGTTCGTATTTGTCCACACGTGTATTCCCCATAACTTGCGTTCCGTTTAAACCATCAATGTTTAATCCTGGAATTTTAGGCGGCAAGTTAGCATGTGAAACCGTTTGGTGGTTCGGATCATGTGGCGAAATGACCGGAGCTGCAATACTTAAGATAACAAAAATAATCAGTACAAACAAACTAACTACCGCAGCTTTATTTTTCTTTAATCGTCTCCAAGAATCCTGTAGAAAACTTAAAGAAGGCGCTGCTATTTTTTCATTATCTGCTGCATTTAAACTACCAGCTGGAACAAACATTTCAGGAGGCAAGGTAGTTGTCTCATCAACAACAGCTTTTTGTTTTGAATCACTCATTAATTGTCCCCTCCTTCAGTTGCAACACGAATACGTGGATCTATTACTCCGTAAAGAATATCCACTACTAAGATAATGCCTACAAGCATTGCAGAGTATAAAACTGTTACACCCATGATCGTAGGATAGTCATTAGTCATAATTGATTTAACGAATTGTTCACCAATCCCTGGAATAGCAAAAATATTTTCAACAACCATTGAACCGGTCATTAAACCGACAGCCATAGGCCCCAAAATGGTTACCAAAGGAATCAAGGCATTCCGAACACCGTGTTTAAAAGCTACGATCCATCGGCTCAAACCTTTAGCTCGTGCCAATTCGACATAATCACTGCCAAGAACCTCTACCATCTCAGTTCGAATAAAACGAGCCGAATCTGCAAGAGGCGAAATGGCGAGTGCTAAGGTCGGTAAGACAGATGACTGAAATCCATCATTCCACAAAGCGATCGGGAACCACTTTAAGTAAACTCCAAAAATCAGCTGTAACAGTACTGCAATAACAAAGTTTGGTATCGACCGCCCTAAGATTGCTGTAAAGGTAGCTGTTGTATCGATCCAAGTATTCTGATTCATAGCGGCTATAACCCCTAAGATAATCCCTAAGACCGTTCCTAAGACTACCGCCTGAATCCCCAGCTGCATGGATGGCCCTACCCGCGTAGACAGCAATTCTGTTACAGGAGTGTTATTGAATTGAAAAGAAACACCTAAATCTCCTTTCAATAAGCCGGTTATATAAACTAAGTATTGAACCGGAACAGGTTCATTTAGTCCATATTTTTCATTCATGATAAAGATTTGTTCCTCTGATAATTTATCCTGGTTACTGTATGGAGTACCGGGTAAGAGCTTCATCAGGAAGAATGTGATCGATGCAATTAAGAATAATGTCAAAAACATATACAAGATACGTTTCCCAAGAAATTTAGCATAACTTTTCATCGATTTAAGCACCTCCAACGATTAATTTTAATTCTATTCAAAAAGAGAATATACTATATAGAATAGCTTGTCAAAAGCATAATTGCAAAAGAATTTTTGTTTCACCCATATTATAATGCCGAAAAATTAAAAACAAATGGCATAAACACAGCTGATGCTACCCGTTTGTTCATCAAATTGTTATTTTATTTTTCCGTTGTATTTATATTTGTTTTCATGTAAATTTAAATAGAGTACGAATCTTCTGGAGGTTAAAAAATGAGATTTAAACTTACTGCTACTAATCTTATTATCATCATTCTTATTTTATGCTTAATTTCTGAATTGATTCTCTATCAAAAAATCAGTTTTTTACAGACAACTAATCTTACTTTTATGATTGCTGGCGCTTTTTTGATCATCGGATTATTTTGGGCTACTCTTCATTCAGGCGTTTTTGACTTCTTTCATTACAGTATGAGAAGAGTTGCTGCTATAGCAAAACGGAAGGAACCTTTGGTGGATGATGAAACTGAACTTATGGCTTTATCAAGAGCTGTTGGAACTGGTTATAAATACCCGTTAAAAGTAGGTTTTGGCTTATTGATCATTTGTCTTATCGCTTTAGCCGGTCATTACTTATTTTAAATAAAGAATAGAGAAGTTAATAGACTCTTTGCCCATTTTTGGTTTTATAACGTATAATGAATGTATTGCAATTTTCAAAAGGAGTGTTTTTATGCAAACCATCTTTTCAGGAATTCAGCCTAGCGGGATTCCTACTATCGGAAATTATATTGGAGCCATGAAGCAATTTGTTGCTTTACAAGAAGACTACAATAGTTATTACTGTATCGTTGACGAACACGCTATTACAATGCCTCAAGATCGGTTAAAATTAAGAGAACAAATCAAAAGTCTCGCTGCTTTATATTTAGCTATTGGATTAGATCCTGAAAAATCGATTATCTTTATTCAATCGGAGGTTTCAGCCCATGCTGAGGCGGCTTGGATCGTTCAATGCAATACATCCCTTGGTGAGTTAGAACGAATGACTCAATTTAAAGACAAATCTTTGAAAAATAAACGTGCAGGAGTGTCTGCTGGATTATTGACTTATCCTCCTTTGATGGTTGCCGATATTATTTTATACCAAACTGACTTAGTTCCTGTCGGAGATGATCAAAAGCAACACTTAGAACTAACACGTGATTTCGTAGAACGTTTCAACAATAAATACAGTTCTGGGCAGCCTATCTTGACTTTACCTGAAGTGAAGATTCCTGAAGAAGGCGGACGTATTATGAGTTTGCAAGAACCAACAAAAAAAATGAGCAAATCTGATAAAAATGCTAAATCATTTATTTCAATGTTAGATGAGCCTTCTATTATTCGTAAAAAATTTAAAAGTGCTGTAACAGATTCAAGCGGAATCATCGAGTATGATCCGATCAATAAACCAGGTATTTCTAATCTCTTGGTTATTTTCTCTGCTTTTTCTGGCCAAAGCATTGACTCATTAGTCACAATGTATACCGGCAAAGGATATGGGGAATTTAAAGATGAATTAGCAACAGCTGTCATCGCTGTCATGGAACCTATTCAACAACGACATGCAGAACTGCTGAAATCCGACGAACTAGACCTCATCTTAGATCAAGGAGCTGAATCAGCTCGAAAAGTTGCGAATAAAACATTGCAAAAAATGAAAAACGCTGTTGGACTTGGAAGAAAATCACGTTAAAATCAAACAAATAATGGTTGTACAATATTTGACGTTGGTGAGTGAAAACTTGCTAACGTCTTTTTTCGTGAAAATAGAAAACAAGTGAGTTCTCCTGTAGAATTAAAGTCACCACAACTCATTCAAAGGAGAGAACTCACTTGCCTACATCAAATGATATGCGAAAAGTACTAGATATACAAGACAAAAACATTGTTTTTGAAGAGAATTGCGTAGAATACGGTCAATTCAAGGGGAAAAAATGTAAATTTATTAAAGGTCGTTTGACCTACATTCCTCAGGAATGTATGAAGTGCCATATACCAAACGAGCAGTATACCGTCTATTGTAACGGGACGCAGGTTTCGCGCATTACTTTGCCTATGAGTGGCGTTCATCCCACCTATTTACTGCTTAAAAAGCAACGATTCAAGTGCAAAGAATGTCAGGCTACATTTACTGCGAAAACGCCTCTATTGAAAGAACAGTGTTTTATTTCAAACCCTGTAAAAGCACAAATTTTAGATAAATCCTCTATGGCTCAATCTGTAAAAGATATCTCTCGTCAAATTGGAGTCTCTGAAGCAACGACACAGCGCGTTATTAACGAGCAAGCCAAGAACTACAAAACCCACTATCTCTGGCTTCCTAAGCATCTTTCGTTTGACGAGTTTAAGTACGCCAATAGCACAATGGCTTTTGAATACATAGATGCCGAAAAAGGAACGATCATTGATATTTTACCTTCTCGAGACAGCCGAACGATAAAAGACCATTTCCTTTCACAGTATGGCCTAAAGGCCAGAAAAAAAGTAGAAACCGTTACAGTCGATATGAATGCTGGTTACGTCAATTTTATTCCCGTTCTTTTTCCAAACGCCAAGATCATCATTGATCGTTTTCATATTGTCCAGCTGATCAATCGTTCATTGAACCTTACAAGGGTAACGGTCATGAATCAATTTAACACCTCAAATGGAGAAGACATGAAAAAATACCGTCGATTAAAACGGTTTTGGAAAAAAATCCTAAAGAAAGAATCTGAACTGTCTTATACAACCTATACTTATTATGCTTTATTTGGTCTACGCTTAGAATCAGCGATCGTCGACGAACTGTTGGGCTACAACACCGTTCTGAAAGAGACTTATGAGGTGTATCAAACGATTCTAATGGCTCTTGAAGAGAATGACTATGATGAGCTAGTAAAGATTTTAGAAAAAGATTATCCACTTATTTCAAAACCAATGAAGACAAGCCTCAAAACATTGAAAAAGCATATGAAGCACATAAAAAATACCGTTGCCTATAAGTATTCAAACGGAAAAATTGAAGGAATCAACAATAAGATCAAAGTTCTTAACCGTGTAGCCTACGGCTACCGAAACTTCGTAAACTATAAAAATCGCATTCTTCTGCATTTTAATATGAAACCAGCGGCTACTAAACAGAAAGAAAAAACACTTTTCATAGCAGCTCAATGGCTACCATGAAAAGTGTTCAAGTTTTTTAATTAAATAAGGGACTAAAATTCTTCACCAACGTTAGTTGACGTAGAACCCAAATAATCAGGAACGGGCTCACAAGATAGTGAGTCCGTTCCTGATTATTTGTTATTAGCTGATTCCTCTTAATAAATCAAGTGCACTAGCTCTTCTTTTGTGATATTGCCAAAATAATGCTTAATGTCAATTGTGTCTAAAACTGCTGCAATTTCTTTAGGTTCGTACTTAATCCCCGTTAATTTTTTTTCAACGTCTGAAATTTCTCCTAAACCAAAGAAGTCTCCATAAATACGGACATTTTGAATGTGGCCTTTATCGATATTCATTTGAAACTCAACTGAACCAATTGGGAAACGATGACGACGAATCAATTCAAATTTCGGTGATTTTCCGTAATTCCAGTCCCAATTTCGGTAATATTCGGCGGAAATTTCTTCGATTTTCTCCCAATCTTCTTCTGTTAATTTATATTCTTTAACATCTTCTCGCGAATCAACCTCAAAAATATTTAATAACAACTTATCACGGAATTCTTTCGTTGTAATGTATTGATAATCATCCGACAGATAAGGACGAATATTGGTAACTCGGCTTCTGATCGACTTGATTCCTTTAGATTCTATTTTATCTTTTCTAACTTTCAACGCTCCCACAACTGCTTCCACATCACTGTCAAACATTAGCGTACCATGAGCTGTCATGCGGCCATTCGTTGAATACATCGCGTTTCCAGAGAACTTCTGTCCGTCGATCACTAAATCATTGCGGCCTTCTAAAGCGGCTCCTTCTACTCCCATTTTATGAAGCGATTGAATAACCGGTTCAGTAAATTTGCCAAAATCGCGGAACGAATTGCCGTCATCTTTTGTAATAAAACAAAAGGATAAATTTCCAAAATCATGGTAAACTGCTCCTCCTCCTGATAATCGGCGAACAATATGGATATTATTTTTTTCAACATAATCCGTGTTGATCTCTTCAATCGTATTTTGATTTCGTCCAATGATAATAGACGGCTCATTTATATAAAAAAGCAAGATGGGTTCATCCAAAGTTAAGTGTTTCAATAAAAAAGTTTCGATGGCTAAGTTGATACGTGGATCCGAAATTTCTTGTCCATTGCGTTCGTTTGCGACAAAATACATGTTGTTATTCCTCTTTTCATTATGATCATTAAAATTAACTATACCTTATTGGTTAGCTAAATGGTTTTTTTATATCTGAATAACCAAATCTTTTTCAGCTAAAATAACAGGTAAATCAGGTGCTTCATTGACCGCTTGTGCTTTTAATAACTCTAAATCGCCTTCTTGCGGCAAGTGAGTTAAAATCAATTTTTTGACATTTGCTTCTTTTGCAATTCGGGCAACTTCAATCGAGGTCATGTGAACACGATGGTTTTCCATCCCCTCAAAAAAATTCGTATCAGCTAAAAGAACATCTGCATCTTGACTGAATGGAATAAATTCTGGCAAGTAACCAGAATCGGCCGTAAATACGAATACTTTCCCTGTACTTTCTTCAGTGATTCTCAAGGCGAAGCAAGGAACAGGATGCAAAGTCTTCATAAATTGTATCCCAAAAGGTCCGACGGTCAATGGTTCTTCTTCTTGATATCCGATACCTTCAGTGACTCTCTCCATCGTTAGCCGCTGAAAGTTTTCTTGATCCTCTTGGTGCCCATATATCGGCAGAATAGGCGCTCTGCGTTCGTCATGGTCCATTCTTTTGAGCTGTCTTGTGTATTGCAGCACACCTACATCAGCAATGTGGTCCTGATGGTAATGAGTTAAAAGAACGGCATCTAAGTTTAAAGGGTCAAGATGATTTTCAAGTGAAATCAATGATGCACTACCTGCATCAATCAATAAGTGAAACCCTTGAGATTCTAAAAGATAAGAACTCGTTCCTTCGTTTTTCGTTGGGTAGCCACCCCAATACCCTAATACTGTCAATTGCATCATTGAACTCTCCTCTTTGTTTTAGTCTTCTATTATTACCATACACCACTAATCGAAAATTGAAAATAAAAAAGCCCTTTTTCGTTTCCAAAAGGGACTCTTTTATTTAACTTCATTTCACTTAGATACAATTTTGTTTTTTCGTGTATTCCACTATTTGTTTCCCGATACGATTTCCTTGTTTAATGCACTGGTTGATGCCAAACCCTTCTAGCCCATTTCCTGCAATATAAATACCGGGAAATTCTGTTCGAAACACTTTAGAAATTTTCTGCATTTCGTCTTCTTGAGAAGCCGTATACTGAGGGATAGCGTTTGGCCAACGTTTTACAATTCGATAGTTAGGCTCTTCAGTAATACCTAATATAATCTTAAGATCTTCTCGAATAAAATCTTCAATCTCCCTATTGCTCAACGAAACTAAGGTATCTTCGCCATTTCTACCAAAGTTGACACCAATCAAAGTTTCGTCTGCCTTTTTTAAAAAAGGCCATTTTTTATCTAAGAAAACAATTGATGTAACAAAAGAATCGTTTCTTCTAGGTGTGACGATTCCGAAGCCTTTTGGTTCGTTTTTGATAGCTTTTTTTGGAAAACTAAAAAGAATGTACCCAATTGAAGCTGTTTGAATTTGACTAAATAACTCATTAACCTCTTGGTGATCAATCAACTTTGCGTATTCAGTGGCCGGTGTGGCGATACAAATAGCTCCAACGCGTACTTGTTCTTTTCCATTGATATCAAGTATATAGGTTCCTTCTTCATTCTTTTTGATTTCTAATACTTTTTTGCTATATTGAATATGACCTTTCAACTCTTCTTCAAGCGCTTCAGTTAAAACGGATAAACCTTTTTCAAACGTTACATAATTACCAGAACCGTCTAATAATTCTGGATGATGTGCTAATCCTTTTGACAAGCTTCCGTATTTTAATTCCAAATCATAGGCTAGTTCTTTTGAAGCTTTGATGCCCATTCGGTCTACATCACTAGCGTAAATTTTAGAAAAGAAAGGTTCAACAATGTGTTCAACCATTTCATCTCCAAAACGTCTTTTCAGGTAAGTGCTTGTTTCAATATCTTTTTTTAATTTCTTCACTGGGAAAAAAGTCGATTTGTAACTCGCCAACTTTCCATGCAAAGTCAGCAGCTTATCTTTCCATATATCGTTTTGCTTAATAGGGATCCCTTTATATGTAGGATAATTCAGTTGGTGTAGCTTATTATAAAAGAAAATATCGGGTTTATTACCTTCGCTATAAATTAACTGATCTTCTAGTCCTAGTTCTTCAATCAACTTTAAAGCTTCAGGATAACGAGTATCAATCGATTCGGCACCTAAATCAATATAATAATCGTCTACTTTCATAGTATAAATTTTTCCACCTATTTTTAACGATCCTTCTAACAGGATCAATTCAAAGGGTAAATTTTCTTTTTCGAGTTTTTGTTTAACTCGGTAAGCTACAGTCAACCCTGTTATCCCACCACCAATAACAACGATTCTTTTTTTAGCTCTCTCCATGCCTGTTTCTACCCCCTTTATAAAAATAGCCACGATTGGTTTACTGGGACCTCGTACATTATAAGCTTTCCCCCAGGCTGTGTATCAGCAAAATACTTTACCCAAATTTAATTTTTTTAACTGTTTCATTGTCTAATCGTTTAACGACTTCTGTAACCAGTTTGACTGTGTTTAAGTAATCATCTTCGTGGATAACCGAAGTATGTGAGTGTAAATACCGAGTCGCTACTGTGATAGCCAAAGCCGGAACTCCATTCCTTGTTACGTGTTGACTGCCTGCATCCGTTCCGCCACCGGCAATTACCGTATATTGAAAAGGAATAGCTAACTCTTCAGCTACATTGACAACAAAGTCTCGCAAGCCTTTATGGGCAACCATTGATGCATCATAAATAATGATCTGAGGACCTTGTCCTAGTTTTGAATCTGCTTCTTTAGGAGTCATTCCAGGTGTATCTCCAGCTGTTCCCGTATCAAGTGCAAAAGCAATATCAGGATCAACCAAATGAGTAGCTGTTTTTGCGCCGCGTAAACCGACTTCTTCTTGTACATTTCCTACAGCAAATGCTTTATTGGGGTGTCCTTCTTTTTGCAGATTTTCTAATACTTTTAAGGTTACAGCAGTACCAATCCGATTATCCCAAGCTTTTGCCAAGAGAAATTTCGAGTGATTCAAACGTTTAAATTCAATATATGGGGTTATCATATCGCCCGGTTTTACGCCCCAAGAATTCGCTTCTTCTTTGCTAGAAGCACCGATATCAATAAACATATCTTTGATATCATAGGCTTTATTACGCACTTCAGCCGTCAATACATGCGGCGGCTTGCAGCCGATCACTCCATGTAAAACAGCATTTTTTGAAGTTGTGATCTCGACTTGTTGAGCTAGCATAACTTGTGCCCACCACCCGCCAAGCGGTTGAAACTTGATAAACCCTTCTTCTGTAATCGTTGTGACCATAAACCCAACTTCATCTAAATGCCCAGCAAACAATATCTTAGGCCCTGATTTATCACCGACATGTTTAGCTATCACACTTCCTAAACCATCAAAAACGATAGAATCAGCTGATTTTCCAGCATATTCAACGAAAATATCGCGTACTTGCTTTTCATTCCCAGGTACGCCTTTTGCATCAGTCAATCTTTTTAGCATTCTTAATTCTTTTTCTTCCATCATGTAAACCCTCCAATATACTATTATCTCCTATACTATAACATTCTATTGCAAAAAAAGGGCGACACTTTTTAGCCTTTTGCACAAAATAAGCAAGAAGGAAAATAGCTTTCCTTCTTGCTTTCTTGAATACAGTTGGTCTGCATAAAATTGTTATATTTAGTGATTTTCAACAGAAGCCCATTTGTAAGAGTATCCAGGTCCTACTAAGTGTGTACCAATATTTTTAACATAAGGTTTTTCTAAAATTGCGTTATAGCGTTGGTAAATTGGTCCGATAGCTGCTTGATCAAGTAAGATTTTTTCAGCTTCGATCATATCTGCCCATCTTTGTTCTGGATCATTGATATGTGTGGAACCGATGCTCTCAATTAACGCGTCATACTCTGGAATAGCAATACTTGCTTTGTTATTTGAGTTCGTACTTTCAAACAATTCTAAAAAGTTGATTGGATCTGCATAGTCTGCTCCCCAGCCAGCCATTTGAATGTCATAGTCTTGACGTTGATTTACATCAATACGGACGTTAAACGGCACTGAACGAATACTGATCTCCAAACCTGGAAGGTTTTGCATCAGTTGTCCTTGCATATATTCAGAAGATTTTTTCGCATTTTCAGAATCATCTGAAAGCAATTCTAATTTCAATGAATCTTCGCCCAGTTCAGCTAAACCTTTTTTCATGTACTCTTGTGCTGCTTTAATATCATAACTTAACAAATCGCCGTTTTCTTCACGGAAATCTTGATCTGTTTCAGGGTTCTTAGCTAGACCAGCTGGTACTAACCCATTTGCTGGCAATGAACCATTTTGCAATACCGTTTTAGCATAGGCTTCTTTATCAAATGCCATTGAAATAGCTTTACGGATATTTTCATTTGCTAATGGTGTTGGTTTGCCATCACGTTCTTGGTTGTATTTAAAATAAAAGACAGATGATGTTGGTTCTGATTTCAAATCAGGATCGCCTTCTTTGGTTTGAACATACTCACCTGACAACTTGATCGTATCAACACTGCCTGCATCGTATAAATTGATTGCAGTTGATGTTTCTTTAACCACATCTACATTGATTTGCTCTAATTCAACTGTGCTAGCGTCCCAATAAGTATCATTTTTCTTGTAAGACCAGCTTAAACCAGTACCATCCCAATCCGTTAAAACAAATGGTCCGTTATACAAGAGGTTGTCGCTATTTGAAGCATATTGGCTTCCTTTTTCAGTCACATATGCTTCGTTTTGAGGCAAGAACATTGATAATGACAACAAATCTTTAAAGTACGGTACTTCTGCAGCCAACTGAACTTCTAACGTTTTTTCATCAATGGCTTGAACGCCTAACTCTTCAGGAGCCATATCCCCTGCACTAATTTCTTCCGCATTTTCGATTACTCCAGACATCATATAAGAGTATTGTGAAGCAGATTCTGGATCTACGAGACGACGCCATGCAAAAACAAAATCGTTAGCAGTAACAGGCTCTCCATTTGACCAATTTGCGTCTTCTTTGATTTTGAATGTATACGTTAAACCATCTTCGCTGATTGTTGGGTCTTCAGACGCCATTGCGAGCTCTGGCTCGTTCTTTAGATTCAAACGATACAATCCTTCTAGCACATTGTTCATGACTGTAGAGCCCACTGTATCTGTATTTAAAACAGAATCCATTGTTGGGATTTCAGCCGTTTCAATCAAATTCAATTCTTGTGTCGTATTAGAATCTTTTCCAGTTTTTGAACCCGCATCATTTGAACCACATGCAGCAAGTACTAGAGTAGACATTAACGTGATTCCTACGAAACTCTTTATTTTTACATTCTTCAATCTTGTTCCTCCTCGTAATAAATCGACTTTCATTTAGAATTGCATATAACTAACATAGTCGATTCTATCATTATGGAAAAACAGTCGCAATCCGCCATCACCCTACTCTAATGGAGCTTTTAAGTCATTCACATAATTAGGCAAAAAAAAGAAGCGAAAACATACTTCGCTTCTTTCTTGATGGAGCATAGATTATTCTTTACCGTCTACATAAGCCCATTTGTATGAGTACTCCGCTCCAACTAAATGAGCAGCAATATCTTTAACATATGGTTTTTCTAAAACTGCGTTGTAACGTTGGTAAATTGGTGCGATTCCTGCTGTATCCATTAGGGTTTTTTCAGCATCTAACATACCAGTCCAGCGTTTTTCTAAGTCATCTACTTCACTTAATGAGCTCTTAATCAAAGCATCATAGTCATCATTAGCATAGCTTGATTTGTTGTTTCCATTGTCTGAAGCAAATAATTCTAAGAAGTTGATTGGATCTGCGTAGTCAGCTCCCCAACCAGACATTTCAATGTCGTAATCTTGATTTGTATCAGCTTCTAGACGTACTTTAAACGGTACATTCCGTAACTTGATGTCTAGATCAGGCAAGTTTTGAGTCAATTGACCCTGCATAAATTCTAGTGATTTTTTAGCATTTTCGCCGTCATCTCCAAGAATCTCAAGCGTTAGACTGTCTTTTCCTAATTCTTTCAAACCAGCTGCAAAGTATTTTTGAGCTTCTTCAACATTAAAAGTCAACAAGTCGCCATTTTGGTCGCGGAAATCTTCACCAGTAGCTGGATCAACGGCTAAACCCTGTGGTACTAAACCATCAGCTGGCAATGAACCATTTTGTAATACTGTCTTAGCATAAGCTTCTTTATCAAAAGCCATAGCAATCCCTTTACGAATATTTTCATTGGCTAGATCCGTTGTTTCGCCATTTCGTTCTTGGTTGAATTTAAAGTAGAATACAGAAGAAGTTGGTTCTGATTTCAAATCAGCATCATCTTGTTTGGTTTGTACATATTCACCAGTTAATCTCATACGATCAATACTGCCTGTTTCATACAAGTTTAATGCTGTCGAAGTTTCTTTCACTACGTCAAAATTGATGGTATCTAACTTAACGGTATCTGCATCCCAATAGTCTTCATTCTTTTGGTATACCCAGCTTAAGCCGGTTCCGTCCCATTCGGTTAATGTGAATGGACCGTTATAAATCAAATTGTCGCTGTTCGAAGCAAATTTATCGCCTAACTCTTCTACATAATCTTGATTTTGCGGGTAATACATCGGCAATGTCAATAAATCTTTAAAGTAAGGAACGGCACGAACCAATTTGATTTCTAGCGTCTTATCATCAATGGCTGTAACACCCAATTCGCTTGGTTCCATTTCACCATTGATGATTTCTGTTGCGTTTTCAACGATGTCTTGAATCATGTAGTTATAAGAAGCTGCCTCATCTGGATCTGCCAAACGCTGCCATGCGTACACAAAGTCATTTGCAGTAACAGGGTCTCCATTAGACCAGTTAGCATCTTCTCTGATTTTGAAAGTATACGTTAACTTATCCTCACTCGTTTCTGGTTCAGCTTCAGCCATACCTAAAACAAGCTTGCCATCTAGTCCTTGACGGTAAAGTCCTTCAAAAACATTGTTCATTACGTTTCCGCCGACAACATCTGTATTTAGAACCGAGTCCATTGTAGGGATTTCGCCGCTTTCTATCAGATTCAATACTTGCTCCTTGTCTAATCCTGCATCCGATGCAGTTGAAGACGCTGAATCGCCACCTGAGTTACCGCTTCCACCACAAGCCGCTAATACCAAAGCTGAAGTAGCTGTGATTCCTAGCAAACTTAAAAATTTATTTTTTTGCATATTGTATTCCCCCTGTTTGTTTATTGCTATATTAATTTTTGTTATGAAATTAACGTTAGCTTACTCAAACTATATTATCATCTTATTATCATATAATCAATCACAAAATTAAAATTTGTTAAGCAAATCATTATTTTATGGCTTTTTCTCACTAATAATCGTACCAAAGTTCATTAAGTATACTGGAAACCAAAATAGGCAGTGTTTTTGGTTCTTCTAATTTAAAGGGTTGTACAATATTTGACGTTGGTGAGTGAAAACTTACTAACGTCTTTTTTCGTGAAAATAGAAAACAAGTGAGTTCTCCTGTAGAATTAAAGTCACCACAACTCATTCAAAGGAGAGAACTCACTTGCCTACATCAAATGATATGCGAAAAGTACTAGATATACAAGACAAAAACATTGTTTTTGAAGAGGATTGCGTAGAATACGGTCAATTCAAAGGAAAAAAATGTAAATTTATTAAAGGACGATTGACTTACATTCCGCAGGAATGTATGAAGTGCCATACACCAAACGAGCAGTATACCATCTACTGTAACGGAACACAGACCTCGCGCATTACTTTACCCATGAGTGGTATTCATCCCACCTATTTACTGCTTAAAAAGCAGCGATTCATGTGCAAAGAATGCGAGGCTACATTTACTGCGAAAACGCCTCTATTGAAAGAAAATTGTTTTATTTCAAATCATGTAAAAGCACAAATTTTAGATAAATCGTCTATGGCTCAATCTATAAAAGATATCTCTAGTCAAACGGGAGTTTCTTCAGCAACGACGCAGCGCGTTATTAACGAGCAAGCTAAGAATTACAAACCGCATTACTTCTGGCTTCCTAAACATCTTTCGTTTGACGAGTTTAAGTACGCCAATAGCACAATGGCTTTTGAATACATTGATGCCGAAAAAGGAACGATCATTGATATCTTGCCTTCTCGAGACAGTCGAACAATAAAAGACCATTTCCTTTCACGGTATAGCCTAAAGGCTAGAAAAAAAGTAGAAACCATTACAGTCGATATGAACGCTGGTTACGTCAATTTTATTCCCATTCTTTTTCCAAACGCCAAGATCATTATTGATCGTTTTCATATTGTCCAGCTGATTAATCGTTCACTGAATCGTACAAGGATAACGGTTATGAATCAATTTCATACCTCAAATGGAGAAGATATGAAAAAGTACCGTCGATTAAAACGGTTTTGGAAAAAAATCTTAAAGAAAGAATCTGAACTGTCTTATACAACCTATACTTATTATGCTTTATTTGGTCTACGCTTAGAATCAGCGATCGTCGACGAACTGTTGGGCTACAACACCGTTCTGAAAGAGACTTATGAGGTGTATCAAACGATTCTAAAGGCTCTTGAAGAGAATGACTATGATGAGCTAGTAAAGATTTTAGAAAAAGATTATCCACTTATTTCAAAACCAATGAAGACGAGCCTCAAAACATTGAAAAAACATACGAAGCACATAAAAAATACCGTTACCTATAAGTATTCAAACGGAAAAATTGAAGGAATCAACAATAAGATCAAAGTTCTTAACCGTGTGGCCTACGGCTACCGAAACTTCGTGAACTATAAAAATCGTATTCTTCTGCATTTTAATATGAAACCAGCGGCTATTAAACAGAACGAAAAAACACTTTTCATAGCAGCATAACGCCTACCATGAAAAGTGTTCAAGTTTTTTTAATTAAATAAGGGACTAAAATTCTTTACCAACGTCAGTTGACGTAGAACCATTTAAAGTACAAAAAAACTCTCAAAAACAGATGATAACATCCATTTTCGAGAGTTTTTTCATTACGCCTTTTATAAGTAAGGGTAAAAAAATCAGCTTTTAGAGCATTATTTTCCTAAAGCAGTTTTAGCTTGTTCGGTTAATGCTGTGAATGCTGCTGCATCTGTAACAGCAATATCAGCTAGCATTTTACGGTTGATATCAATTTCAGCTAATTTAAGACCATGCATAAATGTGCTGTAACTCATGTTGTTCATGCGAGCAGCTGCATTGATACGTGCAATCCATAGTTTACGGAAATCGCGTTTCTTTTGACGACGATCTCTATAAGCGTATTGATATGATTTCATAACAGCTTGTTTAGATACTTTGAATAAAGTATGTTTAGAACCATAATACCCTTTTGCTAATTTTAATATTTTTTTGTGACGTTTACGAGTAACCGTTCCACCTTTTACACGTGGCATATTAATTTCCTCCTCTAAGATGTTTTCTTTCTAAGAAAACTCTTTTCAATAATGTTTTAAGGCTATGTTAAGTTAACGAATGAACTAAACTTTATCAGGAATTATTTCCATTGAGATAACATTTGGCGAATACGTTTGTAATCACCAGTTGATACCATTCCTGCTTTACGTAATTTACGTTTTTGTTTTTGAGATTTGTTAGCGAACATATGGCTTGTTTTAGCATGGTGACGTTTTAATCCGCCGCCGCCTGTTCTTTTAAAACGTTTAGCTGAACCACGGTGTGTTTTTTGTTTTGGCATTTAATTTTTCCTCCTCAAAGTCTTCTTACTTTTCAGTTTTTGGCGCTAAAATCAAGAACATACTACGTCCATCCATTTTAGCAGCTGATTCGATACTAGCGATATCAGCAGTTTCTAATGCTAACCGATCTAAAACTTTCTTACCAATCTCTTTATGAGTAATGGCACGACCTTTAAATCGAATTGATGCTTTAACTTTATCGCCTTTTTCAAGGAACTTACGAGCATTACGTAATTTCGTGTTAAAGTCATTTAAGTCAATTGTAGGACTCAGACGGACTTCTTTCAGTCCGACGACTTTTTGGTTTTTACGAGCTTCACGTTCTTTTTTCTGTTGCTCAAAACGGAATTTGCCGTAATCCATGATTCGTGCTACGGGTGGTTTTGCTGTGGGCGCTACTAAAACTAAGTCTAAGTTTGCTGCTTCTGCAATTGACAAGGCTTCACTTTTGGTTTTAAGACCAAGTTGTTCGCCTTCGCTACCTATAACGCGCAATTCACGTGCACGAATGCCGTCATTTACCATCATATCTTTTGCTATGGTCATACACCTCCATTAGATTTGAGAGAAAGAACAGCAGAAAAAAATAGACGAGTTCACTATGAACCCGCCTATAAATAATTTCCAACTTACGCCGTGCGTAAGTCATCATCGTTTATATCTAGCCCAGAGACTTTTAGTCAACTAAGGCGAGAAGCGAGGGCTCCTGCTTTGTTTTCTCAACTTATATATCATACCATGATTATTTATCTTTGTAAACTGTTAACGGCTAAAATTTTCAATTTCTTTTTTTACGGCTTCTAAAAATTCAGAAACTGGCATTATTTCTGTTTCTTTTTCGCCATACTTCCGGACAGCGACACTTGATTCAGCTACTTCATTATCTCCCAATACCAATTGATACGGTATCTTTTGTGTTTGTGACGCTCTAATTTTATATCCCATTTTTTCATTCCGGTCATCTACTTCCACGCGCATACCGATTGCTGCCATTTTTTCTTTCAGTTCATAAGCATAATCTGCATGCATCTCAAGGTTTACCGGAATAATCGTAGCTTGCACTGGCGCTAACCACGTTGGGAATGCCCCTTTGTACTCTTCAATCAAGTAGGCAACGAAACGTTCCATTGTAGAAACGATTCCGCGATGAATAACGACTGGGCGATGAGTATTTTCACCATCTTCTCCAACATAAGTTAGATCAAAACGCTCTGGCAACAGGAAGTCCAATTGAACGGTAGAGAGAGTTTCTTCAATTCCAATGGCTGTCTTCACTAAAACATCTAGTTTTGGACCATAAAAAGCTGCTTCTCCTTCGGCTTCAAAGTATTCCAGTCCCATCTCATCCATCGCTGCTTTAAGCATCGTTTGAGCTTTTTCCCACATTGCGTCATCATCAAAATATTTATCTGTGTTTTTAGGATCCCGATAACTCAAACGGAAACGATAATCTGTGATATTAAAGTCTGCATAAACAGCTAACAACAATTCCATTGTGCGTTTGAATTCTTCTAAGATTTGATCTGGACGAACAAACGTATGCCCATCATTTAAAGTCATTTCACGAACGCGTTGCAATCCTGAAAGAGCTCCACTTTTTTCATACCGATGCATTTGACCTAATTCAGCAATTCGAATTGGCAATTCACGGTAACTGTGCAGGTCATTTTTATAAACCATCATATGGTGCGGGCAATTCATTGGGCGCAAGACGAGCATTTCGCCATCTCCCATATCCATTGGCGGGAACATGTCTTCATGATAGTGATCCCAGTGTCCAGATGTTTTATAAAATTCAACATCGGCCATGATCGGAGTATAAACGTGTTGGTACCCTAAACTCAATTCACGGTCAACGATATACCGTTCTATTGTCCGGCGAATGGTTGCCCCTTTTGGTAACCAGAATGGTAACCCTTGCCCAACTTCAGGACTGATCATAAATAAGTCTAATTCTTTTCCTAATTTACGATGATCGCGCAGTTTAGCTTCTTCACGCATTTTGATAAACTCTTTCAAGTCTTTTTTATCAAAGAAAGCTGTCCCATAGATCCGTTGCATCATTTTATTGTCTGAATTTCCTCGCCAATAAGCTCCAGCAAGCGAAAGCAATTTAAAGACTTGGATCCGTCCAGTTGACGGAACATGGACGCCGCGGCATAAATCCACAAAATCTCCTTGATCGTAAACTGTGATCGTTTCATCTTCTGGCAGTTCAGTGATCAATTCGACTTTATAAGGATCTTCCTTAAATAACTCAAGAGCTTCCGCACGTGTAACTTCTTTGCGGACAATAGGATTATTTTCTTTCACGATTTCCATCATTTTAGCTTCGATAAGCGGTAAATCTTCTTCCGTAATCGGCATTTCTGTATCTGTATCATAATAAAAGCCGCTTTCAATAGCAGGACCTACACCAAATTTGATTTCAGGATATAAACGACGTAACGCATTTGCCATTAAATGAGCACTTGAATGGCGTAAAATCTGTAACGCATCTTCATGATCCGGTGTGATGATTTCAAGTGAACCATCTGCTTCTAACGGTCGAGTGTAGTCTACCAATTCTCCATTGAACTTCCCTGCTAATGCTTTTTTAGCTAAGCTTTTGCTGATGCTTTCAGCAATATCTTTTGTTGTCGAACCTGCTGCAAATTTTTTTACAGCGCCATCCGGCAAAGTAATATTGATTTCTGACATGTTTCATTCCTCCAATGATTCAAATTTTTTTCTATCAAAAAAGCCTTTCAAGCTGTGACCAAATAAAAAAGCCCCTTCTATGCTAGTTACCTAACATAAAAGGGACGTAAAATTCGTGGTTCCACCCAGATTTAGAATCCCCCATTCACAATCAACAGGAATTCTCTCTAAGCTGGTAACGTTGGCTAAACGACCGGCTGCTAATACTTAACGGTTCACAGCGGCACTCGAAAGGGGTCAACATAAGATCAATTTTAGGAAACTTGCAGCAGTTGTTTCCCTCTCTTAAAAAATTGCTTTCTTATCTCGGTGTCTTTCTCAAAGATTTTATCTATTGATGTAATTAAACCATTCTTTCAGGATAAATTCAAGTAAAGTTTCATTAAATGATCATGCCGCTCTTCATTTCATCGTTTATTGGTATGGAGTTAAGATAATCTGCGGTTTTCACCGATCATTTTGATTTCTTTAGATAAATATCGAACACGTTCCATGATCCGTTGAGCTTTTAATGGTTCATCTTCTCCCCGTTGCGTCATTCGCAAATGCTCTTCACCCAATTGTTTCATATCAAAATTGGAAGAAAAAAACGTTGGCAATTGTTCTTGCATACGGTACTGCAAAATGACACCTAAGACATCGTCTCTAATCCAACTAGACATTGAATCAGCACCTATATCATCCAACATTAAAATAGGAGCTTTTTTTACAGCTTCTAATTTTTCTCCGGTCGTATTCTGGCCAATGGCTTGTTTCATTTCTACTGCGAAAGAAGGAAAATGCATCAGTGTAGAAGGGTATCCTTTTTCAGCCAGCTCATGAGCAATAGCCCCCAACAAAAATGATTTGCCAACACCAAATGCTCCTTGTAAATACAATCCTTGATGAAAAGCTTTCGGATCGTCTAAATAGTCTGCAATAAAATCATATGCAGCGGTGATGGCGACAGCTCGTTCATCGGTTAGATGAAACCGTTCAAATGTCGCTGTTCTGACGTCTTTAGGCATATCCATGGAATGAATCCGACTTTTAATAGCCTGTTCTTTTTGTTTTGCGATCAATTCAGCTGTGGGGACATAAGTGACGTCAATAAAATAATAATTCATCACTAGTTGAGGGTGATATCCAGGAGCCATCATCCCGGTTTTTTCTTGGTACTTTTTCTTTTCATTTACAAATTCATAAAGCTTGGCATAACTTTTCACAATAGCTTCGTTGCTCAATTTTCCTCGGTTCTCTTCGATGAACTGTTGCACATCAGGATCGTCTAGTACATCTTGGATCAGTTTTTCATATTGATCAGATAAATTTCGTTCTTTCAGCATTTTTGTTAGACTCTTGCCAATATCTTCCATTTTTAGTCACCTTCTTTCCCAAAGTTTTGGATTTTTTTCAGCCGTTCCATAAAGGCTTGTTTTTCAGCTTCGCTCATCGGCTGTTCAGCTTTTGCTGTATTTCCTTCTTTTGCCCATTCTGGCAGGGTTTCTGTTCTCGTTTTTACAGGTTTCCCATAATTAGTCTGTCTTTGGTTCCCATATTGTTTTTTGACTGTTTGTTGTTTTTCAGCATTTTCTGAATACATTTTTTTAACTTTTTGAAGAGCCATCTCGGGAGAAAACACTTTATTTTGGGCCCAGTCATTTGAAATTTTATAAGCTAAAGCTTTTTCAAAAATAGGATTGTCTCTAGCTACGAGAATATAATGAATTAAAATATTGACAACAGAAGAAGGCAAATTAGCTTTTCGAAGGATCTCTTCTAATGTCCATTCTTCATTTTTAGTCACATAACCGCCTTTTTGATCTTTGATCGAAGTCATAAAATCATAAGGACTAATTTGTTCGCTCACTTCGATGATTTTAATCTCATCTTCTGATAAACCTTGTTGTTTCAAATCATTTTCACGAACTTTTTGTTGTTTTTGATCAACTTGGATATCTTTTTCAACCACATCTTGCAACTGAACATTCTTTTGATTGTTTTTGTGATAATCATGGTAGACGACATTTTTTAATTTTCGTTCGTCAATATTCCCTGTTTCCATATCGCTAGCTTCTAAGATATACCGCTGCATGGCCAATTCATTAATACCATACATCGTATGCAAAACTAAAATCGTTTTTTCCAAATCTTTTGTAATTGCCGAACGATTGATATAGTGGCTGTTTAGCCCTGTATAAAAAAACTTAAAGTCAAATGTTTGAGCATCAATCGTCGGCCCCTCAGGCTGGGTTGCCCCTACTAATTCAACTGGTTCTTTCAATAACGCTTTTTCTTGTTTAAATAATTCTGCATCAAAACGATAGACATCTAAAAACGACTTTGTAACATCTTGAAATTTTTCTTTATTAAGAGGGGCCACTACAAAACGGCTTCTTAGGTTTCTAAATTTTCGTTCTCCGATCGTTTCAAAGAGAAGCAAACTTAGCAAGTCATCGTTAAAAAACACCGCACTAGATTGAGGTGCCAGTAGTTCATAAACATACAGCTTCTCTGGATCCGTTTGAAGATAACTTTTTAATAATCCGATAGCTTCTAATTTAATTCTTGCTTGATAGAGTTCGGGGATGCCTACATTCAGCAATGTCAACAATTCTGAATGTAAAATCCCTTCGCTCCAATAAGATTCTTCCCCAATTTCGGTCCATAACGTCATATACAAACTATAAGCTGTTGCCCCAATGAGAGGCTGATATAAAAAAGTCAGGATTTTTTGATCCATATCCGAAAGCAAGGCATTTTGTCGGACCATGAATCCGTCTTTTGGACTCATGTTTTTCCAAGGATAACTCAAATGCCGTCACACCTTTCTGATTCCATTAATTCTTTTCTGATTTCTTTTTTTCAAATTCTTGCAGTTCTTTTAAGAAAACGCTCATATCTTTGAATTGTCGGTACACACTTGCAAAACGAATATAAGCAACATCATCAACTTCTGCTAGTTTTTCCATGATGTATTCTCCAATAATAGCGGATGAAATTTCATTTTCTCCTAAACTGCGGATTTTATTTTCAACGTCGTCAACTATTTTCTCAACTTGTTCCACTGCAACGGGTCTTTTTTCACAAGAGCGAATGATGCCCCGCAAAATCTTTTCACGGTTAAATTCTTCGCGTGTGCCATTTTTCTTTATCACCAGTAATGGTGCTTGCTCTACTCGTTCAAACGTTGTAAATCGGAAACTACATGCTTCACATTCTCTTCTTCTGCGAATAGCACGTCCATCATCTGCAGGACGGCTATCGACAACTCTAGAACCATTATTTTGACAACGAGGACATTGCACTATTCATCATCCTTTTTTTTATGATTTCTCGCATTTTTTTATTACACTCGCCACGATTATACCCTATTATACCACAGGTAGTACCGAGGTGAAACACCAGAAAAGCCCCGCTAATACGGATGGTTCTTGATACGATAAAAAGAATGAGTCTACTTTACACTCATTCTTTCATCTAAAAATCTTTTAGTTAATTTAGAGCAGCGGTTTCTTCAAAAAAATGATCCAACCATTCCATTACTTGTTTTTTAGTTTCTTGACGTGTGCCATTATTATCGATCACTACATCCGCTCTTTTTATTTTTTCAGCAATAGGCAATTGGGCAGCGATCCTCTGTTCAGCTGTTTCACGCGTCAAAGTATCCCGCTCCATCAGTCTGGTAAGTTGTGTCTTTTCTGATAAGGCAACTACCATAACTTGATCCACTTCTGTTGAATAATTGCTTTCAAACAATAAAGGAATATCTAAGATGATCAGCGGCGGATTTGTTAATAAATAATGCGTTTTTTGTTCTCTGATCCATCTACGGATGTGTTTTCCTAAAAGCAAGTTTAGCGTTTCTCGTTGTTGGCTGTCTGCAAAAACAATCGTTCCTAATGCTTTACGGTCTAAAGAACCATCCGGTCGAAGCACTTCCTCACCAAAATGCTCTTGAATATCTTTTAAACCATCTGTTCCTGGCTCAACCACTACTCGTGCTCCAATATCTGCATCTACAACTGGTATACCTTTTTCTTTAAAAATTTCGCTAACAGTTGTTTTCCCCGTGGCAATGCCTCCTGTTAATCCTAAAACAAATGTCATCTGCTTCACCTCTTTTTTCATCCTGTAATCCGCTTTGTCTCCTGTTACTTTTGACAGCTCGGGCAAATGTGGGTGCCTCTTTGAGCCACTTTCAACTTTTGAATAGGTGTTCCACAGTAAATGCAGGGTTCATTTGTCTTTCCGTAAACATGCAGCTTCACTTGGAAACTACCGGCTTCTCCTAGAGCATTTTTATAAGTTCTAATAGTAGTCCCGCCAGCTTCCACAGCTTCCCCTAGCACTTGTATGATTGCTTCGTGGAGGCGTTTGGTTTCTGATAGTTTTAAGGTATTAGCCGGTCTTAGCGGGTGGATTTTAGCTTTAAAAAGGGCTTCGTCTACGTAGATATTTCCTAACCCTGCTACAACTTTTTGGTCTAACAACAAAGGCTTGATTGCCCGCGTTTTTTGTTTGAGTGTTTTTTGAAAAGAAGCAAGCTTAAACGTTTCTGGTACAGGCTCAGGACCTAATGTTTTCAAACCAGCAACACTTTCTTGTTCTCCTAATGGAACAAGAGTCATTCGGCCAAATTTCCGAACATCCAGGTAACGCAGGTCCCAGCCATCATCTAAATGAAAGACCACATGAGTGTGTTTCTTTAGCGGAGTTTCTTTCGCTTCTACTTCGTATTTCCCTTCCATCCGTAAATGGGATACCATCGCCCAGTGAGTGAAGAGAAAAATCAAGTATTTCCCTCTTCGTTCGAAACCAACCAACTTTTCTCCAATCAGCTGGTTTGCAAATTCTTCACTGTGAATGGGTCCAGAAATAATCCGGTCCCAATATACATCAACCCCTACAATGGTCCTGCCTTCGACAAGTTGGGCCAAACCTTTTCTGACCGTTTCCACTTCTGGTAATTCTGGCAATCTTTTAGCAACTCCTTTTCATCCTAGCTTGTTTTATTTCGCTTCGTACCAATTGTCGCCGCTGTCGCTTTCTACCTTTAACGGTACATTCAAATCTACTGCATTTTCCATCACTTCAGCAACCAATTTCTCAAGGATTGGAATTTCAGCTTCAGGCGCTTCAAAAATCAGCTCATCGTGTACTTGCAATAACATTGTTGCTTCTAATTTTTCTTCTTTCAACCGCTTATCCATTTCAATCATTGCCACTTTAATGATATCTGCAGCACTGCCTTGAATTGGAGTGTTCATTGCTGTGCGTTCAGCAAATGAACGTAAATTAAAATTACGTGAATTGATATCTGGTAAATAACGACGTCGATGGAAAAGTGTTTCAACGTACTCTTTATCTTTGGCTTCACGAACGATTTCTTCCATATAGGTTTTAACCCCTGGGTATTTAATAAAATACGTATCTATAAAGTTCTGAGCTTCTTTACGGCTGATTTCTAAATTTTTTGATAAACCATAATCACTAATGCCGTATACAATGCCAAAGTTAACTGCTTTAGCACGACGGCGCATCTCAGAAGACACATCTTCTTGCTTTTCAATTCCAAAAACACGCATGGCTGTACTGGCATGGATATCTTGACCTTCAATAAAGGCAGCTTTTAAATGTTCGTCATCAGAAATATGCGCCAGAACGCGTAATTCAATTTGCGAATAGTCAGAAGCAAATATTTTCCACCCTTTATGGCTGGGAACAAAAGCTTGTCTGATCTTTCGTCCTTCTTCTAAACGAATAGGTATATTTTGCAGATTTGGATCAATAGAACTTAAACGCCCTGTTTGTGCAATAGTTTGCATGTACCGTGTATGGATCTTACCATTGTGTCCATGGATGACTTTTAATAAACCTTCAATATACGTTGACTGAAGTTTAGCGATTTGACGGTATTCTAAAATATCTGCCACGATGGGTGCTTGGTCTCGTAGTTGTTCAAGAACGTCTACAGCTGTTGAATACCCTGTTTTAGTTTTTTTGATAACTGGATAACCCATTTTTTCAAACAAGATGACGCCTAGCTGCTTAGGCGAATTCAAATTAAATTCTTCTCCCGCTTGCTCGTAAACTCGCTTTTCAATAGCTAACAAACGCTCTGCAAACTCAACTTTCATTTCTCGCAATCGTTGAGCATCCACCTTTATTCCTGTGATTTCCATCTCTGCTAAAACCATCGCCAACGGTAATTCCATATCGTAAAACAATTCGCTTTGGTTGTTTTCAGCTAAATGCTGTTCAAGTTGAGCACTTAAAACTAAAATTGCTTTGACTTTCCGCGCTAAATGATCTTGCATCACCGCCGGATCTTCCGGCAGATGAATTTTAGCCCCTTTACCATAGACACTTTCGTCCGAAGCTACTTCAAAGTAATGATGTTCTGTTGCTACTTCTGATAAATCTTTGCTATTGTCTTTAGTATTCAATATATAAGAAGCCAGCAAAATATCGAATTGTATATTTTCAACATCGATACCATACCGTTTCAATACCACAAAAGTACGTTTAGCATCGAAAACTTGTTTGCTAAACTTCGGATTTTTAGCCCAATCTTGAAAATCTTTTGAATTTAAGACCAATTCCGGTTCCCCAACATAGATATGATCAACATTTCCCCAACTGATACTAACGATATCCGCTGTATGGTAATTGTCGGTCAGCATTTCAACATAGAGAGCCATTTTATCGCTGAACATCTCTGGTGAAATTTCCGTTACAGTTTCATAGACGATTGCTTCGCGGTTAGCTTCGTTTTCAGCATCATGTTCTGTTGTATCTAATCGGCTTAAATGTGTTTTGAAATCCATTTCTTTATAAAAATCAATCAATTTTTCCGTATTTGGTCCGGTATAAGCTAGATCTTCTATCTTAATGGTGATAGGCGAATCTTGATCAATGGTGGCTAAGCGTTTGCTTAAGAACGCCGTTTCTTTTTCATTGATCAAATTTTCTTTCATTTTGCTTTTCTTCATCTCGTTAACGTGATTGTAAATATTTTCAACTGAGCCGTATTCTTTTAATAATTTTAACGCTGTTTTTTCACCGATTTTAGTTACCCCTGGTATATTATCCGAAGCGTCCCCAGCGAGACCCTTCATGTCAATAATTTGCATCGGGGAAATTCCCATCTCTGCTTGAATAGACTCAACGGTGTATTCTTTCAGTTCGCTAACGCCTTTGACAGTGATATCCACCCGTACATTTTCTTTAGCTAGTTGTGTGAGATCTCGGTCGCCCGAAACGACGACCACATCAAATTCAGCAGGATTTGCTTGTGCTGACAAGGTTCCTATAATATCGTCCGCTTCATAATTGTCTAATTCATAATGCTTGATACCGAAGCCATTTAACAACTCGCGCAAATAAGGCATTTGTTCCGAAAATTCACTCGGTGTTTTTGATCTTCCGCCTTTATACTCTTCAAAAAAAGCATTTCTAAACGTCGTTTTTCCGGCATCGAAAGCAACTAAAACATGAGTAGGCTTTTCTTTAGTCAAGACATTTTCGATCATACTATGAAACCCATAAAGAGCATTCGTGTGTAAACCACTTTTATTTTTAAACCGTTCAAGCTGCTGGTGCAAAGCAAAAAAAGCTCGGAATGCAACACTATTCCCATCGATTAATAATAATTTATTTTTTTGAGTCATAAAAAAGCTCCTTTGTTTTCAGTTCTATAAGGATTATTTCTCCCGTTCATCTTATGAAATGAACCGATCGATATGCCCCTTTTCTTCATTAATATTTTACCAAAAAAACCTTTAGATAGCGAATCTGGTAAAAGACGACTAGACTCACAAAGACTGGGGGAAAAAGTGTCTTTGCCACTTTTTCCCCCAGTCTCCATTTTGTTATTTATTTGCTTAATGTGGAACGGCTTAATAAGGTTTCATAAGCCAATTCGAATTTTTGAACATCTCCTGCACCCATAAAAATAGCAACTGCATCGTGGTGTTCCAATAAAGGTGACATGTTCTCTTCTTTCAAGATCAAAGCACCTGTATCGATTTTTTCAGCTAGGTCTTCGATTGTTACATCACCTTGTTGCTCACGTGCTGAACCAAAGATATCACATAGATAAACCGAATCGGCTAAATTAAGAGCTTCTGCAAATTCACTTAACATAGCTACAGTCCGAGTGAACGTATGTGGTTGGAAAATTGCAATGATTTCTTTATCAGGATACTTTTGTCGAGCAGCATCAATAGTTGCCCGTATTTCTGAAGGATGATGAGCATAATCATCAATAATGACCATATCTGCCATCAATTTTTCACTGAAACGGCGTTTAACACCAGCAAATGTTCTAAGATTAGCTGCCACTTTGTCTTTATCAATATTTTCATAATGACAGATGGCAATGACCGCTAAAGCATTTAGAATGTTGTGTTTGCCATATGTTGGAATTACAAAGTGGCCATAAAATTCATTTCTAATGTAAACGTCAAAACTTGAACCGGTGATTGAACGACTCAAGTTTTTAGCTTGGAAATCGTTGTGATCTCCGAAACCATAATACACAACAGGAACATTCGCATGCAATTTCACCAATTGCTCGTCATCTCCACAAGCAATAATGGCTTTTTGAACCTGTTGAGCCATCACACTAAAGGCGTCCACTACATCTTCCAAACTAGTAAAATAATCTGGATGATCGTAATCAATGTTGGTAATAATAGCATAATCAGGATGATACGCTAAGAAATGACGACGGTATTCGCACGCTTCCAGTACAAAGAAATCTGCATCGGGAACACCATGCCCGGTACCATCGCCGATCAAATAACTCGTATCTACAATTGTACTCATGACATGAGCCAGAAGTCCTGTCGTACTCGTTTTTCCATGTGAACCTGTAATCGTGATACTAGTATAGTGTTTCAGTAAATCACCAAGGAAATCCTGGTAACGTATTACTGATAATCCCAGTTCTTTAGCAGCAACAATTTCTTCATGTGAATCCGGAAAAGCATTTCCGGCGATAATGGTCAAGCCATTACGAATATTTTTTTTATCAAAAGCCAGAATAGGAATACCGGCTTCTTCAATGTTTTTTTGTGTAAAGAAGTACTTGTCTACATCAGAACCTTGGACCTTAAAACCTTTATCATGAAGGATCAAAGCTAATGCACTCATGCCTGAACCTTTAATCCCAACGAAATGATAGATTGTTTCATTATTCATTTTTATAAAGCCTCCATTATTTAGCTACATTTTGTTTGTTATTAGACTAAGTAACCCTGCTCTAAAGCTTGTTTTGTTTCTTTTTGATGACTGAATGGGTTTCAAAAAAATCTTTTGTCCTATCAGCACCATCTGCTTAAGGCGGGAATCAATTAAATTCATTGCTTTGTTAATTGTTTTTTTCAAAAAATATCCTTTGCAAAATACAACGAATACAGTATACCATGATTTTTTTTTTTAGCCTACCAATAATAAGCTTCTGCTTGAATCTTAATTTAAACCAAATATTGGCAGCGAATACATGTAATAAATGAAACCAATTTCTCATCTAAATAGACTAATGGATACTTAATACTAATAAAGTTAGCGGTATAAAAAAAGATTCATAGACAAATCGTGTTGGGAATTCTTAGGGGAAATGAAATTTCTGCCGGAATTTCAAAATCGTAGAAGATAAATACCTTTATTTGGCTTACCAATACCAAAAAAGCTGAGACCAAATGTCTCAGCTTAGTATGTTTTATAGGTATTTTTCTTCATAGTCGGCTTTAGTGATAAAAACATCACGTGGTTTTGAGCCTTTATTAGCAGAAATCAAGTTCTCACTTTCAAGCGATTCAATTAAATTAGATGCTCGATTAAACCCAATTTTAAACTTGCGTTGTAAAGAAGACGCTGAGACTTGACCTTCATCAATAATAAACGGCAAAATTTCACCAAATAATTCATCTTTATTTTCAACAGCTTCCACTCTAGCCAAAAGGGTTTCAGGTTCAAAAAGATAATTGGTTTTCCGTTGATCTTTTACATGTTTTACAATAGAATCAATTTCCTTTTCTACATAAGTCCCTTGAATTCGGATCGGCTGACTGGCTCCATTCTCCAAGAATAGCATATCGCCTCGTCCTAATAATTTTTCTGCCCCTCCACTGTCCATAATAGTACGGGAATCCACTTGACTAGAAACCATGAAAGCAACTCGTGTAGGAATATTATTTTTAATCGTTCCAGTAATAACATCAACACTCGGCCGTTGTGTCGCTACTAAAAGATGAATGCCTGCAGCTCGTGCTTTTTGTGTAATACGCACAATAGAATCTTGAACATCGCTGCTTGCAACCATCATCAAATCGGCTAATTCATCAATAACAATCACAATGTAAGGCAACCTCAAGCCATAATCTCCATGCTCTTCAGCTTTTTCATTAAAGCGCTGAATGTTTCTTACCCCAGCAGCTGCTAATTTTTGATACCGCTCTTCCATTTCATTAACAGCCCATTTCAATGCTTCACTCGCTGCTTTAGGTTCTGAAATAACCGGTGACAAAAGATGTGGTATCGCATTATAAGGTGCTAACTCAACAGCTTTCGGATCAATTAAAATCAGTTTAACTTCGCTTGGCTTAGCCTTATACAACAAGCTGACTAAGATAGAGTTGATAAATACACTTTTCCCTGATCCTGTTGCGCCGGCAATTAAACCATGCGGCATTTTATCAATCGTTGAAACCACTGCATCACCAGCTAAATTGACACCGATCGCAACTGTTAACGGAGAAGGATTGTTTTTGAATTCCTCACTCGCCATTACTTCTGAAAGCATAACAGGTCTTGAATTTTTATTTGGTATTTCAACCCCTACCGTACTTTTCCCAGGAATAGGAGCTTCGATACGGATATCTTTCGCTGCTAGAGCCAATTTCAGATCATCGGATAAATTAGTGATTTTATTTACTTTTACACCTCGACCCAGTTGCAATTCGAATTGGGTAACGGCAGGACCAACTGTCCACCCTACTACTTGAGCGTTGATATTAAATGCATCTAACGTCTCATTTAGTAACTCGGCTTGACCTAATACCCAATCATCCACAGCATTGCTTTTAAATTCAACCGGTGGATTTAACAATTCTAATGAAGGAAACTGGTAAGCACTTAACTCTACTTCTTCTTCTAATTCCTCTTCTAATTTTCCTGTGGCAACTAATGGCTGTTTTTCATTTTTTTCAGTTGTTTGAGTGTTGTTCTCATTTGATAATTCATTTCTCGCAGAAACAAAAGTTTTTTCTTGATGAGGCAAATCATTCGTTGGTTTTTCTGCTGTCATGGCTGTTTCCGATACTGAAAGTGTAGCTGGCTCCTCATTTAATGACTCCTTATGAGGCAGCTCAGCTCCGTTCTCTGTTAGGATGATCGGTGCTGCTGACGAGATAGTCTGATCTGCTTTTTCATCCCCATGACGATCCGGCAATTCTTTTTGAAGCTCTCTGTTTAATTGTTCCTCTAGTTTCTTTTGGGGTAGTTCCTTTTCTTCAAGAATGTCCGGTTCTTGTTCTTTAAAGGTTTGTTTATCTAAATAATGCAGACGACTCATTGCTGCTTTAAATTCCAACATTTCAATTTCTTCAGCTGTCAGTTCTTCAGTTGTTGATTCAGCTAAAGAAGCTTCCGTGCTTTCAGACAAGTCTGCATCCATTGCTGCACTGGTTTCGTCTTCTTTTGGTTGCGAAGCATCTGCATCAATAACAGTTGATTGAATCTCATTGTCTGGCACCGCAGCTTTATTCTCTTGGCTCTCTTCGATTGATTCATTCGCTTCTTCTATCGCTGACTCTTTTTCTAAGGTCGGCAATGGTTCTAAATTAACGGCAAGGTCCGTTTCTTTAGGTTCTTCAGATACTCTTAAGGTTTCATTTGGAACAAGTATTTCGGGTTCTTCAGGCATAACAATTTCATTGTCGGTACCTTTTTCATTAAAATACCCTGATACATTTTTTCCATTATTTAGACGGGTATCTTGATCCTCTTCGATCATTCCTGCTAATGAACGCCTTAACGTTCTTTTGCGCTGATTAAAAGAACTAGATTGTTTTTCTTCTTCCGGATTCTCTAAAACAACAGGCTCCTCTGGTGTCGTTGCGCTAAAAGGTACAGCATGTTCTTCTTTAAATAAACTTTCCATTTTTGCAGACAAATGATCAACCAATAAAATAAATTCATTGGCTTCTTTTTTTAATTCTTGTGCTATCTTTTTATAATCAATCTTTTTTTTCTCTTTTTTATCATTCTCTTGAAATCCATAATAAGGCGAAGGTATTTTTTGAACTTTAAAAGGAGTCGAACTCCGTCCAGTTTGAAACGGCATATCGTCATTTTTCAAAGCTTCTTTGGCTTTTTCATGGTTTCTTATTCGATTTCCCATAGCTTCTTTTTCTTTTTTTAATTGGGATTTTTGAGTAGCGATAACTTTAGATTTTTCCGTTCGCTGTTTTCGTTCTAGATTGTTTTGACTAATCAACTCAGAAAAAAGCATTTCCGACCCTTTCGTAGGCAGTTCGCGGGTTAATTTTATGGGTTGTTCAAGTTGGCTATTTTTTGTACGAGTAAAAAGGCTCTCTTTCTTCGCTACGTGTTCAGAGTCACGATAGAAAGGAAACTTGGTTTTATGTGACCGTTTCTGGCCCTTTTGATAACTTGGTCCATCATATTTTGGCATGATGACGCTCCTTTCCTCTCTGTAGTTTCGTGTCTTAGTTTAACACAAATATCAAAGGCATTGTAGGGCTAATCTTACTCATTTGTTTAGAATAAATATGAAAACGAAATAAGACAGTAGTCATTATTGCACTACTGTCTTATCTTATTTCATTTATTTAGTTCATTTGAAATGCTTCTCCTGTTACAGCTGATCCAGGTAAAACTAAAATACCTTTTGTCGCTTCCGGGTTTTCTATGCCTAGTTCTTTAGCTGAACAAACCATACCGTGACTTGGTTCTCCCCTTAACTCGCCATCCCAAATAATCAAACCATTTGGCATCATAGCACCTACTTTAGCCACAACGACCTTTTGCCCTTTAGCAATATTCGCTGCGCCGCAAACAATTTGAATCACTTGTTCTTGATCTACTTCTATTTGTGTAATAGAAAGGTGATCAGAATCTGGATGAGGCACACATTCTTTTACTTCACCAACCACAAACTTAGGAGTTGTGTCCGCTACTAGCTGTTCATTAAAACCGGCTTTTGATAAGCAGTTATTTAATTGATCCACTTGTTCCGTTGTTAATGTCACAGGCCCTTTCCCTTCAAGTTGAAGCACATCTGACACTTGGAAGAAGTTAAAGCCAATCGTTTCGCCTGTTTCTGATTTAAAGATGCGTGTAATATTTTCTTTTGTTTCAAATCCTTGTTCTGCAAACACACTTTTTCCTGTCATTAAGATTAATGTGTCCCCTATGCCATCCCTATTGTAACTGCTTATTATCATGTAATTTTCTCATCCTTTTTCTGTATTTCTTATTACTAAGACATCGCATGGAGCTTGTCGAATAATGTATTCACTAACGCTTCCAATCATCCAGCGCTCAACCATATTCAACCCTGTTTTTCCAACAACGATCAAATCACTACGGTGTCGTTCAGGGATATCTTTTGCTAACTCTATTTTCGGAGACCCTTTTACAAGTTCCGTCGTTACTTTATCTAAACCTGCTGCTTTAGCTTTATCGCCATATTCTTTCAACAGCTTTTCCATTTCAGTTAGATCAAATTCAAGAACGTCAAAACTGGCGCTTTCAATCCCCATATTATAAGAACGCGTATCAATGACATGTGCAATAACTAACTCACTATGATTTCGTTTAGCGATTTCAACAGCTTGTTCAAAAGCTTCTTTAGCAGAATCGCTTCCATCAACAGCAACTAAAATATGAGCGTATTGTTGAGTATCTTGTAACATATCCTCATCTCCTTATAATTTATATGGTGCTAGATAAGCTTAGTATATTACAATGTTTCGATAAAAGCTTCAATTTCCTCTTTTGTTTTACGATCTTTGCTGACAAAGCGTCCAACTTCTTGCCCTTTTTCAAAAGCTACAAAACTGGGAATACCAAAAATAGCTAATTCTCCACACAAATCAATAAAACGGTCTCGATCCACTTCAATAAACTGAACCTCAGGATAGCTTTCAACAATTTCTGGCATGACTGGTTTTATAAATGTACAATCGCCACACCAGTCTGCCGTGAAAAAGAATACCACTTTATCGGCTTGTGTAAGCAAATCAAATTCTTCAACGGTTGCTAATTTTTTCATTTTCGCACTCCTTTTATTGATTTAATTGTTTTTCATAATGGTTTCAAATGTACTGCGATCCAACGTACGGGCAATTTGAAGAACCATTTCTTTAGCTGCAGCATAGTCATCAATATGAAAAACCGTTTGATGAGTATGGATATAACGTGCACACACACCAATTACTGCGCTGGGAACTCCATTATTCATAACATGAGCCGCACCAGCATCTGTTCCGCCTTTAGAAACAAAATATTGATAAGGAATATTGTGAGTCTCAGCTGTATCCAATAAAAATTCACGCATACCTTTCAACGTGATCATACCTGGATCTTGGATTCTCAGTAAAAATCCTTCGCCTAAATGTCCAAAATTCGCTTTATCACCCGTCAAGTCATCGGCAGCAGAACAATCAACAGCAAAAAATAAATCAGGTTTGAATTGATGAACCGCTCCTTTAGTTCCTCGTAAGCCGACTTCCTCTTGAACGTTTGCTCCAGCAATCAAAGTATTTGGCAATTCTTCACCCATCAACTCTTTGAGCGCTTCTATCACGACAGTCGTTCCATAACGATTATCCCAAGCTTTCCCAAGTATTTTTTTGCCGTTGGCCATCTTAACCGTTTCAACATCGGGCACGATAGTATCGCCAGGTCGAACACCAAAAGCTTCGGCTTCTTCTTTAGAATCAAAACCTGCATCAAAAAGGATATCGCCTATTTCCGGTTTCCCTGCTTGTCCATCTTTCCCTCTCAAAAGATGCGGCGGCACAGAAGATGAAACACAAGGGTAATCTCCCTTTGCTGTCTGCAATGTGAACCGTTGTGCCGAAACAACATAAGGATTCCATCCGCCTAGAGGAACCACGTTAAAAAGTCCTTGTTCTGTAATCCGCGCTAACATAAAACCGACTTCATCCATGTGAGCAGCAATCATAATTTTAGGAGCATTTTCTGCTTTGCTTTTGCGGATACCAAAAATCCCGCCTAACCCGTCTTGTTTTACTTCATCCACTAAAGGCGTTAATTGTTTTCGCATTTCTTCGCGAACACGGTGTTCGAACCCACTAGTTCCTTGCAGTTCGGTCATTTTTTTGATTAACTCAAATGTTTGTGTATTCATATTATGTATCCATAAAAGCTGGTTTTCATGCTTTTATGTTTTCCCCTCCTTCTGTTAATACTTGTTCAACATCATTATACCCTAATCATCGGCTAATTTTAAGATAGAAGACTTTTTTTTCAATAAGTAGTATACTAATAAAGAAGCAACTAGCTGTTCGAAAGGCGGGATATCATGAAAAATAAATGCGAAGAAACACCAACATACGCTATCGTTGGCGGATTTTTATTTGGCGCTGGAGTAACTTGTGGCTACTTTTTAAGTCACTACCTGCAAAAAAACAAAGCCATTCACGGCGATGACATTCTTACTAATGTTAAAAACTTATTCTTGAAAGAAGGCCCTATTGAGGGTTCCTGGATTGAATTAAAAAAGGTCCCTCTTCAAAAGTTCGCGCTTAAAACAGACGTCTATTATGGAGGCGTTTCACGGATGGAAGAAGACCATTTAGTCCAATATGAGTTTATTGCGGATGCTTATTCAGGCAGTATATTAGATATTTACCGCATTTAATACAATGAAAAAGCTGAGACCTTCTCTTTTTATAAGAAGCGGTCTCAGCTTTTTAATTTCTTTTTGGAAATTTTGCAACTACTCGATAAATTCGATGTCCGCGATTCGAAAACTTTTCTTCGTACTCTGTCATGACATTTCCTTCAAAATCACTTTCATGCAGGTTCAGCCACACTTGCTCTAAAATCATACCGTACTGAGAAAAGCTGGCTAATGAATACTCGAATAACCCCTGATTGTCCGTCTTAAAATGAATTTCGCCTTCCGGAACTAAAACTTCTTCGTAATTTTCCAAAAAGCTGCGGTATGTTAACCGGCGCTTTTCATGGCGTTTTTTTGGCCAAGGATCTGAAAAATTTAAATAAACTTGATCTACTTCTCCTTTAGCAAAATACTGTGTAAGCGAACCGCCGTTGACGTGCAGCAATTGAATGTTAGGCAATTGTTCTTCAATTAACTTATCCAGCGCTGCAACGATGACACTTTCTTGTAATTCAATACCAATGTAATTTATTTCAGGATGTAGTTTTGCCATTTCTATAATGAAGCGGCCTTTTCCAGTCCCTACTTCGATATGGATAGGATGGTTGTTGTTGAACCGTTCATGCCATTTGCCCACCCATTCTTCAGGCATATTTGCAATGTATTGAGGATACTGTGCTATTTTAGCTGGAGCACCTGGTTTTTTTCTTAAACGCATCTTTATTCCCCTATCTCGTTTCATTTTATTATTTTTTATTTTCCAAAACAAAAACCCTCTTCGGAATCACGAAGAGGATTCTAGTCTGTTTCAGTATCTGGCATTTGATAAAGAGTTTGCAACTTTAAAATATCTTTATTCATTTCATAAAATCTTGCTTCATGATGATGGCGTTTTGTTTGGATTAAGTAATTCATTAATGCGTACCAAGTCACTCGTTCAATCAATTCTTCTGTAACAGTAACACCATAATGTTCTAACCATTCTGACCAATCCGCACGATCGACATATTGAAACAGCAACATGCTTAAATCCATTGCTGGGTCTGCTAACATCGCTGAATCCCAATCTACTAAGTACAACCGATTTTCATCGGATAGCAACCAATTTTTTTGATAAATGTCGCCATGACACACTCTAGGAACCACGGTCTTCATATCGGTTACTTCTTTTTTCAGTTTTTTTAAAATACTATCTAGTAATGGATGAATTTTTAAATCATGTGGCAATTCATGTTCATAAGTTTGCAGCAGCTGCTGCGGAGTCACTTCTTCGCCGCCGACACGCGCAAGCATTCTTCTTAACGGTTCAGAATTATGAATACGACTTAATAATTGTGCAACACTAGGAGATGACATCTCAGTGCTTTTAAGAGTTCTTCCATTTAACCATTCTTGCGCTGTTAAAACATCTCCGTTACCTATACGTTTGGTCCAGACTAAACGTGGGGTTATGCCCTCGACAGAAAGTGCAGCTAAAAAAGGCGAAGAATTTCGCTTCAAAAAAAGCTTTTCTTCCGCTCTAGTTCCCATGTATGCTTGTCCTGTGTCACCACCAACTGGATGCAACTTCCATCCAGAATCTATTTCAAAATCCATACCCTATCATTCCCTGTTTTATATTCAAGTACTTTTTCCAGTAGACAAAAAAATGACAGATATCACAAAAGACATCTATCATTCTGTTCACTCCTATTTTAGATAGAATTTCTGAATCCGTCAAGCGCATATACGTTCTTTTTTTAAGTACGCATTTGCAGCGTTGCCTTTTAAATAGAAAAACCATGAAATCATCGAATAATTTCATGGTTTTCTATTTGGTGCAGTTCAATCAAATAAATTTGCCATTATTATTCAGATTTAGTAATAATAGTCGTTTCATCTGGTATGAACGGATTTTCTCTGATAAAAAACGTCATGACCAAGGCGATAAAAGAAAGCAGCCCGACAAGCAAAAAGACTGCTTGAAATCCAGCTAAATCAGCTAACTTATCTGAGGCCAAACCTTGTGCAGCGCTGCTGTTTGAAGCTAGCGTCATGACTACAATGAATAAAGCCGTTCCCATGGAGCCAGCCAATTGACGTTGCGTATTAAACATAGCAGACGCATGGGAAGCCATTGTAAGCGGGACAGCATTAAAAGCTGCTGTTTGTAACGGCATCAAAGTTAATGAGAAGCCTAAAGAACGGATCATTTGCAAACCAACAATGGTTTTGATCGATGTTTCTAAGTCGATAAAACCAATCAATAAAGTGGTCGTCGTAATCAAGAATAGACCCACAACAGCTAACTTTTTCCCGCCATGTTTATCAAAAAGCCGACCTGTTATCGGGCTCATTACAGCCAAAACGATCGCACCTGGCAATAAGATCATGCCTGATTGCATGGGGGTCAAACCACGTATCGTTTGGAAATAAATTGGAAGCAGAATAATAGCACCATACAGTCCCGCAGTGATAATGAAAGAGATCATCAAATTCAAGCGGTAGCCGCGGTAACTAAATACTTTAAAATTCAACAGCGGTGTTTCAGATTTATTGCTCCGTTTGACCAATAAAATGATTGCCAAAATCCCTATAACTAACGGCAATGCTACAATGGCGCTGAAAAACGGGTTAGAAGAAGCATTGCTGAATCCAAATAACAAGCCCCCAAAACCAAGAGTGGAGTAAATAACACTGACCCAGTCCAATTTAGGACGTCCGACTTCCCCAACATTTTTTAAGACAAAGAAAGCGACAATGACATCTACAATTGCAAAAGGCAGGATGAAATAAAACAACATATTCCAATGGTAATTTTGAACTACCCAGCCAGAAAAAGTCGGTCCAATAGCGGGAGCAAAGTTCATTGCTAACCCGATCAATCCCATTGCTGCTCCTCGTTTTTCAATTGGAAACATATAAAGCACTACAATCATTTGCAAAGGCAATACGATCCCGGCTCCAATTGCTTGAATCATCCGTCCCATAATCAACATACTATAAACATGAGAAGTTGCAGCTACTAAAGTTCCGATTGAAAAAACAGACATGGCAAAAATATACAACTGTCTTGTGGTAAAACGATCAACCAAGTAGGCTGTGATAGGGACCATGATTCCATTGATCAACATATAAGCTGTCGTTAACCATTGTCCTTGTGTAGCTGTAATCGAAAATTCACTCATAATACGAGGTAAAGCAGTACTCATTAGAGTTTGATTTAAAATCGTGACGAATGTTCCCATAATGATCACGCCTAAAATAGGAATGACCTGCTCCATCTGTGTCGGTTCTTTATTTAATTGGTTTTCCATCAAAACGCTCCTTTTTTAACTATCTAAAAAACGCTAACCCCGAATAACCAGGGCTGCGTTTCATACTTTTTTGAGTGTTGTTCATTCTATTGGATCTTACCACATTGGGCTTCAACTGCATCTAAATAAAGCTGTTGCAGTTGCTTTACTATCGGACCTGGTTTTCCTGTACCAACAGCTGTTCCGTCAATTTCAATAACCGGCATAGCTTCAGCCGTGGTGCTAGAGGAAAAGACTTCGTCAGCTGATTTTAGCTGTTCAAGAGTAAAGGCTTCTTCTTTTACTAGTATGCCAGCTTTTCTAGCAACTTCCAATAATACCATTTTAGTTATTCCTGGTAAAACAAGGTTTCCATCAGGATGAGTATAGACGGTGCCGGCTTTTATCATCCAAACATTAGAAGACGAACACTCTGTTACTTTTCCATCACGATAAAGAATAGCTTCTTCTTTTCCTTGCTTATAAGCTTCATTTTTTGCCATGATGTTTCCTAATAAGCTGATCGACTTAATGTCACAATGCAGCCAACGAGTATCGGGAAGAGTGATAGCTGTAATTCCTGAATTCATTTTTTCTTGATTTCTTGGAACAATCGTTGTAGAGGCTGTAAAGACTGGGGAAACATTTGCGACATCAGGGTAAACATGGTTCCTAGGAATTGCAATTCCTCTAGTAACTTGCAAGTAAACATTTCCTGTGTCTATTTGATTGATTTGAATTAAATCAGACAACATTTTTTGCAACTCTGTTTTTGTAAACGGCAATGTCAAATCAATTTTTTTTGCACCGGTGAACAAACGGTCAATATGTTTATCCATAGTGAAAAAGGATCCGTTGTATACACGGATAACTTCATAAATCCCATCTGCAAATTGATAACCTCGATCTTCCATATCAATGACTACCGCACTTCGTTCCACAAGTTGATTATTCCAAATAACTTTCATGATTTTCCCTCTTTCAAATAATTCACCATTTTAATATACAATAAGCGATTATCCTCTCGCTACTATGCTGTGTTCTTAACGAACGGCTTTCTTTACTTCATTAACTATTATCAGTACCGTCTTGTTTTTTCCATTTTTTTAATCCGATCTGGTAAGTAAAAGTGACTAAAGAGAACACTAAACAAAACTAAAGAGAAGAATACGCTTAGACTAGCCATTAGTGGCAAGGCATGCAGAGAAGCTAAACCGATACCACAACTTTCTGTTAGCAGTAAAATCAACAGTATTTCTTTCATCGCTTTAATTTTTTGTTTTTGATCCACTGGATATAAAACAGACATGGCCATATTGTCAAAATGAAAATACAGCGGCAATAGCTGAAACCCTGTTAAATACAAAAATAACAATGCCAGCAATAAGCTCAATACAAAAGACTCAACAAATAAAACCAATACTATTGCTAATAAACTAAGCCGAACAAATAACCCACTGTATTCTGTCCCTCTTAAAAAAGCCCGACTGTATAAATACAGGAAGGTTCTCTGATGTTCTATTTTGATTCTCTTTAATAAACCATCTAAATACTGGCGTCTTTTTACAGTAGTTTTTAACACTGGAATGTCGGTAAACAAATTAATAAATTGAAAAATGCGTTGCATCCGTCCCATTTCAGCATTAATCATTGCCTGCCATTGATAAGAATGAGCTGGCAAAAAGCGTTTCTCATACTGATGCCATATAACGTATACGATGACAGCGAAAAAAATACCCGCTAACAGAGAAAAATAAAGCATTACAAAATTCCCAATCAATGCTGACAGCAAAAAGGCAAAGCGAATTTCTTTTCTCTTAGCTGTTGAAGCTAATTTAAATTCAAAGTGTTGCACTTTAAACTCACAGTCTTTCATTATCAGCAAATAGACGACAAAATAAAGCATATCTGTAAAAGCAAATGAAGCCGTTGCTACCAATAATGGCATTAAAACGCCTACTCCTAAAATGATCACACTGGCTGGCAGCAGAAAACTGTGCCATTTGGCCAAGGATAAATAGTCTTTCAAACTTTTTTCTTTAGGAAGTAAAAAGACCGCATCAGCGGGTTGTAAGAGAGTCGCTAATTTACCGATAAACAGCAATCCGGTAAAAAGGATCACAGCGATCATTCGCCCATACATAAAATCTGTCGAGATCGTTTTAAGGAACTCAGAATAAGAATACCCCAATGCACCTAACAAAAAAAGACACACGATCACAAAATGATCGTTTAAAACATATTTTAAATAACGAAGCATCTTTTTTTGATGATGACTCACTCTTTTTTTCCAAATGCTGTTCATCATTTTCGATCAACCTCTTCTTTAGTCAATTGAAGATAGATTTCATCCAATGTAGCATGAGGTAAATTAAAGGTCTTTCTTAAATCTTCTAGTGTTCCGGCTGCACGAATGACCCCTTCGTGAAGCAAAATAAAACTGTCACATTGTCTTTCTGCAGTCGCCAAAATATGGGTAGACATTAGAATAGAAGCTCCTTGGCGTTTCATTCCATTCATCAGTTCTAATAAAGCATTAATACCCAATGGATCTAAACCAACAAAAGGTTCATCAATAATATATAAACTCGGCTCTACTAAAAAAGCACACAGTATCATTACTTTTTGTTTCATTCCTTTTGAGAAATTAGCTGGGAACCAATCTAATTTGTTATCTAAACGGAATGTTCTTAATAACTTTGAGGCTCTTTCTAAAGCCGCTTCAGCAGGTATATCATACGCCATGCCGGTAATTTCAATATGCTCTCGCAAGGTTAGTTCTTCATATAGTACTGGAGTTTCAGGAATGTACCCGATTTTTTTTCGATAAGCCGTTAAGTCATCTGATAATGTTTGTCCATCAATGGTTATTTTTCCTTTAGAAGGATGCATTAGTCCAATAATATGTTTAATCATTGTACTTTTACCAGCTCCATTCAAACCAATCAAGCCTACTAAATTCCCGTCCCCAACTTCAAAAGAGACGTCTTTTAAGACTGGGATTTGGCTGTAGCCGCCTGTAATATGCGATACTTTTAAACTCACTGCTGTTTGCCTCCTTTATTTTACACAATTGTACCATAAGATAAAGCGACATGCCTTCTCAATTTCCGATTTGTTAAGGTTTCACTTTCTTTAGTTTTTGTGATACATTTATTATGAAATAGTAAACATTTTCAAAACAAGCTTTTTTCGCTCCAAACTGTTTTTTAAAACTAAGGGGCGCTAAATAAATTCTTTAAAACGAAAGAAGGTCATATCTGTGACAGACTGTATTTTTTGTAAAATCATCAACAATGAATTGCCTAGCCGAAAAATTTATGAAGATGAGGATATTGTCGCTTTCCTTGATCTGACGCAAGTTACACCTGGACACACATTAGTGGTTCCAAAAAAACATGTCGCGGATATTTTTGATTATGATGAAGAATTGGCTGCAACGGTTTTTTCTCGTATCCCGAAAATTGCACGTGCCATCAAACGATCTAATCCAGAAATCGCAGGTATGAACGTCATGAGCAATAATGGCACTATTGCTTATCAATCTGTTTTTCACAGCCACATTCACTTATTGCCGCGTTATACTGCAAGAGATGATTTCAGTATTCATTTTGGAGATCATTCAGATAAATATACAGCTGAAGAATTAGATGCCATTGTTGCATCAATAAAAAATGAGATGGAGGAATAATCATGGCAAACGGTTTTTTTAAAGGACTTATTTTCGGTTCATTAGTTGGCGGGGCTTATACTCTACTGAATACACCTCGCTCTGGAGAAGAAAACAGGGATGTTCTGCTGAACTATATTGACGATACAACCGTTCTAGTAGATGATGTTTCCAACAGTTTAACCGAATTAAAAGGAGCTATTTCGGAACTTACTAACGAAGGCAAAGCTTTAGCAGAGGAATTTACAGAAGAGGTAACAGAATCTGTTGAAGAGTTTACTTATCAGGCTGAGCCTCGGATGCGACGGATACAAGAACAAACACAAAAATTGACGGATGATATCGAAACATTAAGCCAAAACGTCACTCCAGCACAGTAGCTTCTAAAAAAATAGAACAAAATAATTTTATTATTTTGTTCTATTTTTTATGGTCTTTTTTTAGGAAAGCTGCTTTTACTAAATATGATTATTTTGTGATGATTAAGAGACTTTATTTTTGTTTTCCCGATTTTGTTTTTTTTATTTAAATGAGTGTGGTATATTAATACTTGTGATTGTAAACGTTGCGTTACATCGAAAAAAAAGAATGGATGTGTCTATAAATGAAAAAACTTATTTTAACAGCTGCAACAGTGTTAGCTGGTTTAGCAATTGCTGGTTGTGCAGATAATACAGTTGCCTCAACAACTGCAGGTAAAATTTCACAAGACGAATTATATGAAGCAATGAAAACAAACGTGGGGTCTTCTACTCTACAACAATTGATCATTGAAGATGTTTTGTCAGAGAAATACGGAAAAGTTGTAACAGATAAAAAAGTTAGTAAAGAATACAAAACTCAAGAAGAATCTTACGGTGGCGCAGATGCCTTTAAATACGTATTATCTTCATCCGGTTTTACAGAATCTTCTTATAAAGATACGATTCGATTAAATCTTTTGATTGAAGAAGCTGTAAAAGACAATACAGAATTTACAGATGAAGAAATCCAAACAGCTTACGACGCTTATACACCACCAGTGACTGCTGCTCATATTCTTGTAGAAGATGAAGACCAAGCCAAAGATTTGATCACACAATTAAACGATGGTGCTGATTTTGCTACTCTTGCTAAAGAAAATTCTGCAGATACAGCTAGCGCTGAAAAAGGCGGAGAACTTACTTTTTCTACTGGTGAAATGATTCCAGAATTTGAAGAAGCTGCAATGAAGTTAAAAGAAGGCGAAATGACAACAGAACCCGTCCAAACAACTAATGGTTACCACATCATCAAGATGATCGAAAAACCAGAAAAAGGAACATTGAAAGAAGAACGCAAAAACATCGAAGCTCAATTGCTGCAAGCTAAGTTAGCCGATAGCGCTGCTATCCAAGCTATTCTTTCTTCTATCATGCAAGATGCTAACGTAGTTATCAATGACGAAGATCTTTCTACAGCTATGGACAGCTACTTGCAAACTGCAGATTCAACAACAGAAGACACTTCTGCTGAAGATTCTGCTGCTACTGAATCGGCTCCTGCTGATTCAAGTACTGAAGACTCAAGTACAGCTGATTCAGCTGCCACTTCAGAAAGTTCAGCTGAATAAAACACGTTGATTTATAAAAAGAGGTTGGGACAAAAGTCCCAACCTCTTTTGCATATCCGAATATTTATTCTAGAACGTGTTCCAAAAAGCAGACCCGACGTCCACTTCACGAATAATGCTCGATGGTCTGTGACCATACTGCGCTTATTCGTTCCAGTGATTCGGGTCTAAACGCTTTTTGTCTCACTCCCTTTTTTTATTCTTCATTATTTTCGCTTATTTGCGGTTTATAAAATGTTCGGTTATCTAATCCAAAGATACGTTCAGTGAACGCTCCTGGTTCTGTTCGACTTAAAGATGCACTCAGCATATTGATGGTGGCATCTAAATTATCGATCATAAATAAAATTTCAGCTTCTCTCAACTTCGGTCGAACCGGTGATCCATATTCTAATTTTCCGTGATGAGATAAAATCATATGTTTCAGCAGAATCACATCTTCGCTTTTATCGTCTATTTTCAACACTTGACAAGCTTTGGTGATTGCTTCGTCCACAATCACGATATGTCCAATCAAGTTCCCTTCCAATGTGTATTCTGTTGAAATGGGGCCAGACAATTCCATTACTTTTCCTAAATCATGCAGAATGATTCCTGAAAACAATAATGGCCTATTGATATCTTCATATTGATCAGCAATTGTTTTAGCCATTCTTAGCATTGAAACCGTGTGAAATGCCAATCCTCCTATAAAAGCATGATGGAAACGCTTGGCTGCTGGGTATTGAAAAAAGTCCTTTTGGTAATGATTCAAAAGATGGCGAACAATTCGGTTCATATTTGCATTAGTGATCTCGAAAAGAGTTTCATTGATTTCTTCCATCATTTCTTCTTTTTTCAGAGGTGCTCGTTCAATAAAAAGTTCCGGTGTATCTGGTTCACCAGCTTTTGTAACCCGCAACTTAAATATTTTAATTTGCGGATTGCCTTGATAAAGTTCTCGTTTGCCTGATAGCATAACCACTTTGCCAGCAGTCAAAGAAGCGATATCGTCTTCCGACGCATCCCAAAACTTGCCATCCATTTGTCCACTGGTATCTTGAAATGTGAACGCAATAAATTTTTTCCCATTTTTAGCTACTCTAACATCAGCAGCTTTGATTAATAAATAAATCTCAAACGTATCGTCTACATTGTATTCAAATAGCTTTTTTTCCATGCGACTCCCTCTCTCTTCTTCTGTCATAGTCAGTATAACATTTCTATCTGCTCTTTTCGAAAATTACTTAGTGCCTCTTTATCAAAAGTAAAATAAAAAATTTGCGTTTTCTCGCTCATTCGCTTCATCAATTTTATCATCTGTGATTTACGGTCTTGATCAAAATTCACGAATCCGTCATCAATCATCAATGGCAATTGAACGATGTCGCTAGCATTTTTAACAAAAGCAAAGCGTAAGGCAACATACAATTGTTCTGCTGTTCCTTGAGACAGTTCCGTTGCGTCAAAAATAGTTCCATCTTGTCGTTGGACTTCTATTTTATCGTCTTTTACAAATACTTGCTGATAACGCTCATTTGTCAACAGTTTGAAAAACTCGGTCGTATCTTGAAGAGTCTCTGGAAAACGGTCTTTTCGAGCATGTGTCAGCGCACGTTCGATCAATTCAGCTGCTACTCTGTAGCTAGCCCATTTATTGACCAACTCTTGCAATTCACTTTTTAAATTTGCATATTCTTGTAACAAAACAGAATAGGCCCCGCCTTTTTCTAATTCGTTCAAGGCTACCTCACATTTAATTTTTTGATTGATTTGTTGTTCTTCCGTTTTTTTGTACTGCTGAATCTGTTTCCTCGTTTTTTCTATATCCTCCAGTAAATCTGTTCGGTCTCGGTACTGTTCAAGTAAGCTGATGTCTTCCGATACTTGTTGTTTAAGCAATGCCAAACGAGCTTGCTTTTGTTTTCGTTCTTCAAATAAAACATAGTTCTTTCGGAAATCTTGTTCGTTTTTGGCTTTGACCGAGCGAAATAAATCATTGCGTTGGTTTTCAAGCTCTCGCTGTTTATACACCCACTGTTTAAGTTGTTCTTGGTGCTCTTCTTCTTTTTTAGATAACGCTGCAAGGGCTTGTTCGTCACCCTTAGCTTCTTGATAAAAACGTAAAAAACCTGATAGTACTGCTGGCAAATGCCGCCAATCCACAAAAATCACTGGTTCTAAAAAATCAACTTGTGCTTTCCACTCCACTAATTTTTCGTTTAGTTGTTCCAGCTGCTTCTCTTTCTCTTCAACAGCTTTATTGCGTTCTCGCAACGAATCAAATAAGTCGCCTTTTTTCACTAAGTCTGTTATCGAAAAGGATGAGGGATAGCCATTTTGTTCATTGATTCTATGGGATTCTTCTTGATTTTCTTGTTGTTTACGCCTAATTATTTCACTTTTTTCTGTAGCTTGTTTTAATTCAACAGCGACTTGATCGATTTCAGCTAATTTATCACGCCATTGTTTTCGAAGTTCGATTTGTTTGATGTAATCTTCGTAAGTATAAGCAACAGCAGGCTCTGTTTTAGCCAGTTTATTTTTAGCCGGTTTTTTAATGGCTAAAAATAAACTGCTGATTACTAGCAATAGACCAAACCCTACCAAAAATAAGCTGAACCCATTGCTTAAAAACAACCCGCTAAAACTAGCGAACAAACCGACAAGAATACCTGAACCTGCCGTTAATAACTTCTTATTAGCAGACGGAACAGTTGTCTGGATCTGCTTTTCAGGAAGACTACGAGCAGCTTTTTTTTGATGGGATTCTTCAACTTGTTGTAATGTTGCTTTGTCCCATAACAACGGTTCAATTTTATCTAATTGGGTGGATAAGGACTCATTTTGATACTGTAAAAAAGCAGTTTTCTCTGCTGCTTCCTGCTTTTTTTCTTCTGACTCTCTTGTTTTTTGATACAGCAACTGATAAGCCCTTTTCTGTTCAGGTGTTTGAGCTGGCGGAATAGACTGCCCAATGTTTAAACCAAGTTGTAATTTATCTCGCACCATTAGATTTGTTTCTTTTTGTATGTCGCGTTCAATAAATTCTTTTTCTTGTAACATAGCTTTGATGTTGTCCGATGAAGCAAATAACTCTTGAATGCTTTCTTTATGTGTTAAATAAAGCTGTTGGCTTTGCGTTAGTTTGCTTTTTTCTTTCAGGTGCTTAGAGCGCTCATTTTCTTGCATAATGTCTATCCGCACTTGCTCAATCGCTTGGTTCAAATGATTCAACTGATACAACCCATCTTCTGGCAGTTCTGCCAGAGTCAGTTGACTGAGTTCTTGTTGAATGAGCAGCATTTCAGAAAAGTGATTCCAGTTCGTAGCTAGATGATTCAGTTGTTCCAACCGTTCTTCTGCTTGAACAGAGCGTTTTCTGAGAGACACGATTTCGTTTTCAAATGCTTCTTTTTGAGTATATAAGGTTGTGTATTCATCATTTTTTTCTTTAGCAAAGCGAACTTGTTTTCTTTTTGCTTCTACTTGTTTAATTTTTTGATTGATTTCAGGAACACGCCCAGTTTGTTTATACAATTTTCCTGCTTCTAATTGAAACTTGTCAGCAACTTTTAACAGTTGTTCATTTCCTAATGTTCCTACACTTAAAAAATAACGGTTTAATTTAGTCCGGTTCATTTGTTGGATTTTCTGAAGACCAAATAGATTAAATGAAAATAGCGCTTGGTAAGTTGCTTTGTCTATTCCATTAACAATTTTTTCCAATAAGGCATCTGATCCAACTTCACCGTTAGCTAACGTAACCGTCACTTCTCCATTGGCTTTCCCTTTTATGCGTTCAATAATGACCTCACCAAAAGGTGTATCGGAAACGACAAGTCGTCCGCCATATTGTGAACTGTTTTTTGGTTCATAACGTAATTCTGAACTTTGTTTGGTTGGAAAACCAAACAAGATACTATGAATAAAAGCCATTAAGGTTGTTTTCCCTGCTTCGTTTTCTCCATAAAAAAGTTGCAGTTGTTGCAATGGATCAATCTTTTTATCAATCCATTTTCCAAATCCATAGACTTCGAGAGACTTAATTTTCACTTTCAGCACTTCCTTCGATCCCCAACAATAACTGAACTTGTTGTTTAGCATTTTCTAAAATTTGTTGTCGATACATTTCATCTCTCGTATCGAGCAGGTCTGCTACCCCAGCATGATCAAAAAACACATTCGTCAGCTCATTAAAAACGGCTTCTTGCTTGATCTCTGCCATAGCCTTCTGCCATTCTTCAGGAAACAGCTGCATATATTGAGCGGTTCCTTGGGCTTCGGCGTTCATTCCTACTTGGTAGACCCATACAAATGTTTTGGTTTTGGCTATTTGCTGTAATGCTTCTAATAATTCCCCTTGCTCTACTTTTTTTCTAACTCCATCGAGCAATTCATCCGTATCTTCTAACAAGATGGAAAGAAAAATATTATAAGCTTCATTTTTTTTCTCTGCAATGGCTTCTTGGATTAAGCGATAAACGTCTTCCAAGGTTTTTTTATTTTTAACAGAGACCACTAATTTTTCCCATTGAATCGTTGCGGTAGGACAAAAAACAATTTGTTCTTTAGTATCCGTTAAAGTAACCCACTCACAGCCCTTTGGTCCGTTTTCTTTGCTGCTGCGCCCTTGTGTGTTGCCAGAATAGATGACTGGGGGGTTAATCGCTAATCGTTGACGTTTATGGATATGTCCGAGTGCCCAATAATCGTACTGTTTGCTTTTTAATTCCCCCAATGAAAAAGGAGCATAATTCCCATGTTCGGATTCCAGACCTTCAGAAAAGCCATGCAATAAGCCGATTTGGTAATCTGCTTCAGCAAATCTTATCGGATAGTCACTGATTTTCCTTTCATTTACCCAACGTTTTGTGTAACTAAACCCTGTTATTGCAACTTTTTCATTACGTTTAGTCGTTAACCAATGCGTTTCAGGGTGTTCCTTAAAAATCGTAACATTTTCCGGCATTTCCAAATGCAACCCTTGGTTTTCTATGTAGTCATGATTTCCATGCAATAAATACACTGGAATTTCTTGTTGATTTAACCGTTCCATTTCGTTTCTCAAATAAGCTTGAGCTTTTACACTGCGGTCATCGTTATCGTAAATATCCCCTACTAAACAAACAAAATCGACTTCTTTTTCAATAGCCACATCAACTAATCTAGTGAGTGCCTGAAAAGTTGAATGGTAAATAGCTTCCCAGATAAAAGTCGGCATCGATTTCAAACCAATAAAGGGACTGTCTAAATGTAAATCGGCGCCATGTATAAATTGAACCACTGTCATCCATCCTTTCTTCAGATTTTTTTCTTTTTTGTTGTATTCCTTTATCTTTGAATGGGCACATATGTTCCGTTCTATGAATAAAAAAAGAGTTCACTACAATAGCTAAACTCTAGTGAACTCTTTTTTACTAGATTACCCTTGATAAATATCTTGAATAGGTTTCATAATGATACGGTTTAAGTCATCAATCAATGTGCTTAATTTTTGTTCTGCTTCCATTAAATCTTTAATGATAAGGTTCTCGCCTGATTTCAATGCCATCTCTTGAGCTTCTTTGATTTCTTCTTCCAAAATCTCTTCACCAGACATTTGTTTTTGTTGCAAACTCATTTGAATCTCTTGGAATTGTTGAAACACTTCATTTGCTTCAGGATCTTCTTTAACGGCTGCAAAAGCTGCTTGTAAATCAGCGTAAGCTTCCGTTTCTCTTAATTCTTTTTCGAGTTGGTTAGCTGTATCATAAATGTTCGTATCCATCATCTAAATCACTCTCCCGGTATTTTTATCTTCACCTGTTTACTATACCATTTTTTATTTTCTTTTCCAAATAATCCCTTTTATTTTCACAATATTTTTATTCGTTTATTGATCTTTTAAGCGATCCAACAGCTTACCAGCTTTGTCTTTTAAATTTTCAGCACCTTTTTTAAATTGTTCGCTCCAATAATCGACGTTCTCTTTTAGATCCTCTTTCCATTGTGGCTGCTCTTCTGATTTAGACTGGACAATGGTTTCTGCGCTTTGCGTGCCAAATGGCGTTTGCGGCGTTTTGGGTAAGACATTTTCCATCTGCAGTTTAAATAAAGGACCTACGCCTGTAGAGCTTCCTGTGCCCATATAATGATTTTCATCTGTTTGGTCAAAGCCCATCCATGTAGCTACTACAACATCCGGTGTATATCCGACAGTCCATTGATCTGTTGTTCCGCCAGATTCATTAAACGATACTTCCGTGCTTCCTGTTTTACCAGCGATGGTATAGCCGTTCGGAGCATTGTTGCTTGCTGTTCCGCTTGTAAAAACACCCATTAACATACTCGTCATCTGCTCCGCTACTTCCGGACTGGTGACTTTTTTAGCTTTCGGTTCTGTATGGTCAACAATGATCGCGCCAGTTGCGTCAACAATTTTAGTAATAAAGAATCCATCGCTGCGTATCCCGCCATTTGCAAAAGTTGTGTAGGCACTCGCCATTTGCAATGGAGAAACTCCACCTGTTGTTCCTCCTAATGCTAAACCTAAATACTTATCATCTTCCTCTACCGGTATGCCAAATTTTTCAACTTTCTTGATGCCTTTTTCTAAACCTATTTTATCTAATAACCAAACTGCCGGCGCATTTAAGCTTTGAGCCACAGCTTGGTACATCGGTACTTCGCCAGCATAGGTGCGCGTGTAATTTTCCGGTGTATAATCGTCTGACCCATAAGATTTTTTTTCATCCTGCAACATTGAATTGATCGTATACCCAGCTTCGAGTGCGGGCGTATAAACTGCCAATGGCTTCATGATCGAACCAGGCTGACGTTTGATTTGAGTTGCGCGGTTAAACCCTCTAAAAGTATGTTCGCCCCTTCCGCCAACAACAGCAAATACGCCGCCTGTTTGAGGATTCATGGCTACTGAACCGCTTTGTAATAATGTCCCATCGGCTGCATCAGTAAAAAGCCAATCGTTGGCATAAGCCTGATCCATCCTTTGTTGGTAATCTTGGTTCAAGGAAGTATAAATTTTATACCCTTTGTTTAAAATTTCTTCCTCTCCCAGACCATATTTATTAATAGCTTCTTCGATAACGGCATCAAAATAATAAGGGTATTGATAACCATTTGTTTGTTGGTAATTGTCTATTAACGTCAAGGTTTCTTTTTTAGCGGATGCCCCTACTTCTTCCGTAACACCTTCGTTTTTAACCAGTAAGTCTAACACGACATTACGGCGTGCGATAGCTTGTTCCATATTATCTTTGGGGTTGTAGTTTGTTGGAGCTTTCAGCATACCGGCAATCGTTGCCGCTTCTGATAAAGAAACATCCGTTGCTGGTTTTCCAAAATACTTATGAGAAGCGTCTTCCACTCCCCAGACACCATTGCCAAAATAGGAATTGTTTAAATACATTTCTAAAATTTCTGATTTCGTATATTCTTTTTCTATTTCGATTGCTAGAAATAATTCTTTTAGTTTCCGGATCAATGTTTGATCTAATGTAAGATAAGCATTTTTGGCTAACTGTTGACTAATGGTACTTCCGCCTCCGCTGATATTGCCGCGATTTACGATAAAGCCAACCGCTGCGCGAGCAATACCGATCACATCAAACCCTTTATGGTCATAGAAACGTTTGTCTTCCGTCGAAATAACCGAAGCTTGGATAGAAGGAGAGATTTCTTCTAGCGAGACAAAAGTACCTTTATGAGAATAAAGGGTTCCAGCTTCTTCATTATTGATATCATAAACAGTCGTCGTTTGTTCAAGTCCAGCTTTCAAAGTAGAAACATTCGCTGTTTTAGCTAAGTATAATAAATAGCCGCTGCCAAACAAAGAACTGATCAAAACAAGTAATATAATAATTTTTTTCACATGATAATTTTTCCACGCTCTTTTTAAACTCTTACTAAAAGCTGCTAAATAAGGGCGTAACCACTGCCAAATCTTGTTCAGCTGTTCTTTTAGCTTTTCAAAAAATAATTTTCCATTCATTTTAATTAGTCATCCTTTGTATTTTCATTTTAACTGTTTTCGCATCCATTATAAGCAGTGTATCAAACTACGCAGCACAATAATATCCTACTAAAGTAGGATATTATTGCTGTAAAAAGCTAATTGCGTTTGCTTATAATTATCTGTAATGAAGAAATAAATAAGTTTTTTACTTTAACATTTTACCATATTAAGGTAAAGTAAACCTATAAGACTTTTTTAAGATGGAAAAAGTCCATTTTTTTCTATAAAACCGTGTAGGCATGCACTATTTTTTAGCAACCATTAAAAGTGAGGTGAGATCCTTTGGGACAGAAAACAGAATAAAACTATTAACGGATCAAAAGAAACGAATTTATACAAAAAAACTTTCTTTTGATTATTTTTATATTTTAAACTATTTTATTCTAAAGGATTTTTACTCATTATAAAATGAAAATATTTTGTAAGAAGGATCGAGTCGTTCAGGATCAAGATAGTATTATTACAAGGAGGTGAAGCTTACGTTTTGTTGACGTAAGCATATATTTGTCAATAACTACTGGTATGATTTTATTTTTTGTTATTTTATTGATTGCAGCTGTATTTGTCATGTCAGAATTCATTCTTGTCCGCATTCGTCCTTCAAGACTCGATTTTCTGATTGAAAATGGGAACCAAAAAGCTGAACTGTTAAAAACCATGTCGCAAAACCTGGATACCTATCTATCTGCGACCCAACTTGGGGTTACAGTTACTTCTCTAGCTATTGGGTGGTTAGGAAGTCCGACATTCGGGCGTTTATTCGATATTCTTTTTTCCAATATCAGCCTTCCAGCTTCTGTTTCCAAAATCATTTCTGTTGTATTGTCTTTTACCGTATTAACTTTTTTGCAAGTGGTTATTGGGGAACTCGTGCCGAAAAATATCGCTATCACTAATACCGAAAAAATCGGGTTAATGATAGCTAAACCTTTACAATTTTGGTTTCGTTTAATGTACCCGATTGTATTTGTTCTAAATAAATTAGCAAACGCGATTTCCAAGGCTTTAGGAGTTCCAACAAAAAGTGAATTTGGCGAAGGTGTTTCTGAAGAAGAACTTCGCATCATTATGGGCGAAAGTTTAAAAAGCGGCGAAATCAACCGTGATGAATACCAATTTGTTGAAAATGTTTTCGCCTTTGACGATCGAATGAGTCGCGAAATCATGGTTCCTCGAACAGAAATGGTGACTGTCTCAACAGATATGTCATTGAAAGAAATTAGTCAATTAGTTAGTGAAGAACGTTACACTCGTTATCCCGTTATTCAAGATGGCGATAAAGATATTATCTTAGGAACGCTTAATACGAAAGAAATTTTTTCAGCTTTTGTTGATGCTGTCGAAGCTAATCATTATGAAACGTTTGATTTTTCTAAATATATCCGTCCCATTATTCGTGTCATCGAAACGATTCCTATTAAAGAATTGCTGGTCAAAATGCAAAAAGAACGAAACCAAATTGCAATTCTGGTGGATGAATACGGTGGAACCAGCGGAATGCTTTCGATGGAAGATATCGTTGAAGAAATTGTCGGAGACATTAGTGATGATTATGAAAGTGTTGATGAGCCTGAGATCAAAAAAGTCGGCGAAAATCATTATCGGGTAAGTGCCAGAATGCTCGTCGATGAAATCAATGAACTGTTCGGCCTTTCAATTGAAGAGGAAAATGTTGATACTATCGGCGGTTGGATGTTGAATGAAAAATACGATATCGCAGAAGGCGAGACTCTTACTTCTGGGGAATACACGTTTACGGTTATGAAATCAGGAAACAGCACCATTGAAACAATTGATATCGTTAAACATCCTTCCGCTAATAAACCGCCCGAAACAAAACCAACATCTATAGATGAAACAAAAAGGGAGTGAGACAAAAAGCGTTTAGACCCGAATCACTGGAACGAATAAGCGCAGTATGGTCACAGACCATCGAGCATTATTCGTGAAGTGGACGTCGGGTCTGCTTTTTGGAACACGTTCTAGAATAAATATTCGGATATGCAAAAGAGGTTAGGACTTTTGTCCCAACCTCTTTTTGTTTCTTTTCTTAACTCCAGAGTCGTGCAGCTTGCTCTAGTTCTGCAATAATTTGATCCACTTCCGCTCTATTTTTAGCGTTTGCTCCACTAGCTAAAGGATGTCCGCCACCGTGATGAAGTTTTGCAATTTCATTGATAACAGGACCTTTTGATCTTAAGCGGCATCGAAAATGACCTTCTGGCTGCTCAACAAAAATTCCCCAAAGCAATACGCCTTCCATTGTTCCTGGTACCGCTACAATGGAAGATGTCTCTGTATCCATTACGCCAAACCGTTCCATCACTTCTTTAGTCAACATAACTTTGGCTACACCTGTAGAAGTAAGTTCAATGTTTTGTAAAACATAGCCGGTTAATTTCGCTACTTTTTGAGAAATGACATTCATTTGATTGTTCACTTCATTCGGAATAAAATTATATTCCATTAACCCTGCAGCCACACGCATCGTATGCGGTGTTGTGGAAGGATACAGGAATCGCCCTGTATCTCCCACGATTCCCGCGTATAACAAACGCGCGGCTTCATCTGTCATAGTTAACTGCTGCTGATTAGCTGTATAAAAATCAACAATGATTTCACTGCAGCTGCTCGCTTCTATATTGACAATTTGAAAATCTCCATAAGCATCGTCATTGGGATGATGATCGATTTTGATTAATTTTGTGCCTTTGAGATACCGCTCATCGCTGATTCTTGGCCGATTAGCTGTATCTGTCACGATGACTAAAGCATCTTGGTAATCTTTATCCATTACGTCATCCATTGTCGCTAAGAACGCTAAATCTCCGACTGGCCCACCAGCTTTCAAGATCTTTTTAGCAGGAAAACTAGCTTTCAAGATTTCTACTAGCCCTCCTTGTGATCCAAGAGCATCTGGGTCAGGACGCATATGGCGGTGAACAATAATGGTTTCATAGGTTTTAATAACCTCTAGGACTTCTTCATAAGGTAAACGTGTCATAACTGCTTGCTCCTTTTAATTTCTTTGCATCATTTGGCAAATAACGATTGCTTTTGCAACCAATACATTTTCAACATAGACTTCAATATCAAACTTTGACGAACGTCTGCCTATTTCAAAGACTTTGGGTTTGATTTCTAAAACACTCTCTAATTGAATCATTTTAAAATAATGCAAATCCATTTGTTCAATCAACGCGTTCCGTTTCTGATAAACCAGCAACGAACGTTTCGCACAACTGGTTATGATTTCACTTAACACACCAAATGAAATGGTTCCAACGGAGTCCGTCATTTGCGGCGTTACACTAAACTTGTAAGATGGGATGGCTGAAGCCCAGTCGTCGGGATCTTCACTGCTTAGTTCTATTTGTTCTTCGATTTGATCTGCGATCGTATCGCCAACTTGAGGTTGACGTTGTGCCGACTGCATAGCTTTCATAACGTCTTGCCTAGAAATAATCCCCATAAGAGTCAAATTATCTTCAACTACCGGCATGACTTCTAATTCGTCCCAAATCATCAAGTGCCCCACACTGGCGACACTCATATGTGTTTTTACAAGTGTCGGATCTTTGGTCATCACTCGTTCAATACTTATTTGATCAGCTTTTCCAATCATATCTTTAGCAGCCACAATGCCCACTAAACGTAAGTTTTTACTGACTACCGGGAAACGAGTATGACCGCTTTTTTCGTTTAATTTACGGTAATCCAATACAGTATCTTCTACATTCAAATACATTGTTTGCTCTAATTTCGTATAAATGTCTCCAACGACAATGATCTCTTTTTTTATCAGTTGATCCGTCATTGCTCGATTGATCATTGTCGCTACAGTAAATGTATCATAAGTAGTACTGATCAAAGGCAATGCTAATTCGTTGGCTAAATTGATAATTTTATCACTTGTATCAAAACCACCCGTAATCAAAACAGCGGCGCCTTTTTTCAAAGCCAGTTCCTGAACGCTTTCACGGTTGCCGACTATCATTAAAGAGCCAGGAGTGATGTAGCGGACGATGGCATCGTCTGTCATTGCACCAATGATAAATTTATTCAAATCATTATTTAAGCCTTTTTCACCGCCTAAAATATCTCCTTCGATAATCTTCACAACTTCTCCATAACTGAGGGTTTCAATACTTTCCTTCATTTTCCGTTCAATTCGAATGGTCCCCACTCTTTGAATGGTAGAAACCAATCCGCTATTTTGTGCATCTTTGATTGCACGATAGGCCGTTCCTTCACTGACTCGCAAATTTTTGGCAATGATCCGGACAGAGATTTTTTCTCCAACAGGTAAAGTTTCTATATAAGCTAATATTTGATCGTGCTTCGTGGCCATTTGCTACCCTCCAAAAACTTTTGCTCTTTTAAACCTCTAAAATTTCTCCTACAGCTAATACACGACCTTGATTCCCTGCTAATTTTTGACAAAAAGCCTCCGGGTCTTGTTCAATCAAAGGGAATGTATTGTAATGAATCGGAACAACCGTTTTAGCCTTTAAATAAGATGCTGCTAGTGTAGCATCTTCAATGCCCATTGTATAATTGTCCCCAATCGGTAAAAAGGCTATATCGAGAGGTCTGTAGGCTCCAATCAACTGCATATCAGAAAAGAGAGCGGTGTCTCCTGCATGATAGAGCGTCTTTCCATCAGCATGAAAAATAATACCCGCAGCTAGTCCCAGTGTCGTTGGTTTTCCGTCTATTTCGTAAGACGAACCATGAATAGCAAGTGTCATTTTAATTTCTCCAAAATCAAAGGCATGTTTCCCACCCATCTGCATTCCATGTGTTTTCAATTTTTTTGATTCGAAAAATTCTGCGATTTCCACATTTGCAACAATCAAAGCATCTGTTCTGTGAGCAATAGCTTCTGTATCGCCGATATGATCAGCATGTGCATGCGTAATAATAATAACATCTGCTGCTACTGTTTCTGGATTCAAGTCACTCTTAGAATTACCTGTGATAAACGGATCGATTAAAATAGTATACCCTGTATCTGTCAAAACTTGTACACACGATTGTCCATGCCATGATACCTTCATTCTTGAGCTCCCCTTTCAATAGAACACTCCAGTAAAACTGTATTAATGTCTTTATTATACCCTTGTGAAAAAGAGATTGCAATTTAGCACTATGGGTCGCTTAGCTAACCCTACATTCTGATGTCATTTTCCCAAAGCGGCAAAACAATATTTTCAAATGTCAGCGGATCTAGGGTCGTAACTGTAATCCCTAGAAGCCTAATTCCTTTTTGAAGCTCTCCGATATCATCCCATAAACTTTGAATCTGGAAAAAAATTTCTTCAGCATCTTTGATCGAATTAGGCAGCGTGATTCGTTTCGTTACGGTTTCAAAGTTTGAATAACGAATTTTTAATACAACGGTTTTTCCATGTTTTTGTTCCTTCAGCAACGAACGTTCGACTTTTTTTGCTAAAAATCTTAATTCTGCCATTATTTCATTTTCTGTGGTCAAGTTTTTTTCATACGTATTTTCTCTACCGACCGATTTTCTTTCACGACTCGTGCGTACCGGTGAATCATCAATTCCTCTAACTTTACGGTACAAAGAATACCCCATCTTGCCAAAAAGATGGATCAATTCCATTTCATCTTTTTGGTATAAATCTTCTCCTGTAAAAATCTTCAATTCGTGCATCCGTTCCACAGTTTTTTTACCGACTCCATAAAACTTTTCAATCGGCAATTCTTTTAAAAAGAGTAAGGCTTGATCCGGTGGTATCACTGTAACACCAGCTGGTTTTTTATAATCCGAGGCTAATTTAGCAATAAACTTATTGTAAGACACTCCAGCTGAACAAGTTAGGCGGACACTTTCCCAGACTTCTTTTTGTATAGCGTAAGCCATATGCGTCGCACTCTTAAAGCCTTGCTTATTTTCAGTCACATCCAGGTAAGCTTCATCTAAAGATAGTGGTTCAATAATATCTGTATACCGCTTAAAAACCGCACGGACTTTTTCTGATACTTCTCGGTATAACTCATAATTTCCTTGGATAAAGACTCCATCGGGGCACAATTCAAAAGCTTTTTGAGCACTCATAGCAGAATGGACACCATATGTTCTTGCAACATAATTAGCGGTAGAAACGACACCTTTTCCGCTCGTTAATCTCGGATGTTTCGCAATAATAATAGGCTGTCCTTTTAATTCGGGATGTTCCCTTTCTTCAACAGAGGCAAAGAAGGCATCCATATCTACGTGAATAATTTTTCTTGATGTATCTCTGATCGGTTCGTCAAATTGCACTACCCCTATTTTCACCTTCTTCGCCTCCTTTCCTCTTCATTATACGCGAACGTACATTCTTGTTCAAGATACTCAAAAAAACTGCCAGATTACTTTCTTCCAAAAACCAAAAAAGCCTCCATAAGTTAGATGTTGAAATCCAATTTACGGGGGCGCTTCATTCCTTAATAGAAAATACTCTTCCTTATAGGATAGGCGCTACTTAGATTGCTTCTACATAAATGCTCGTAGCTGCCTTAAAACTAATCGGAATGCTTGCTTGTCCTTTTTCAATTGTAATGGGGCCTTCGTAAGCACCAATGTCGCTAATCGTGTATTCGTCATTGACTTTTACTCCTACTGATACTAAGTAATCAAGCAGATCTTTTTGGTCCGCTACGCGCTTGATCACAATTTTTTCATTTACCTTCTTTTCAGCTAGAGTTTGCAAAGGAGGTTCATTTAAAACACCCTCTTTGTTCGGTATCATCCCCCCATGAGGACAAACTGTTGGATAATCTAAATAAGCTTCCAAGCGATTGGTTAGTTCAGTGGATGAAACGTGTTCCAAAATTTCTGCTTCTTCATGAACTTGATTCCACGAATAGCCTAAATGCTCCACTAAAAACACTTCCCATAAGCGATGTTTTCTCACCAGTATACTGGCTTTGCGCAGTCCTTCTGCTGTTAACTGTACGCCTTGGTAAGGGATTCGTTCAATAAATCCTTCTTTCAATAGTTTTGTCATCATTTCGCTAACGGATGCTGCTGAAACTTCCAACCCTTTCACTATTTCTTTGTTATTTATTTTAGTATCCGTCCCACCAAGTTCATATATTTTTTTTAAATAATCTTCCTTATTGGGTGTCATTTGTATCACCTGCTTTTCCTTTTTTTACCCTTGCTGAACTCCTTTTAATTATAGCTTTTCCTTCTTTTTAAAGCAATACATCCATAAATTAAGTTTAGGAAAGCCTAAAATTATTTTATGGACCATAAATCAAGATGTAAAGAGCCAGAACAAAAGTTGATTTTGTTCTGGCTCTTTCATTTATAAAAACGCTGAATTTTTATTCGCCTTCGTAGGCTTCAATAATAATTTGACGCAGTTCACTAATCAAAGGTTGTTTTGGATTAGCTGTCGTACATTGATCTAAGAACGCTAATTCAGCCATATGATCAACAGTAGCATCTAATACTTCTTGCGTTACTCCTTGAGATTTCAAGCTCATTTCAATGCCGACATCTTTTCCTAATTGAACGATTTCAGCAATCAACGATTCAACTAACTCTTGAGTCGTTGTGCCTTTGAATCCCATAAATCGTGCTATTTCCGCATAATCTTCATCCGCACGGAAATACTCGTATTTGGGAAATAGTGCATGTTTTGAAGGATCTTTTGCATTGTAACGAATGACATGAGGCAGTAAAATGGCATTCGTCCGACCATGAGGAATGTTGTATTCACCGCCTATTTTGTGAGCTATTGAATGATTGATTCCTAAGAATGCATTTGCAAAAGCCATACCAGCCAAGGTAGAGGCATTGTGCATCTTTTCTCGTGATTCTTCATTCGCGTACTCATAAGAATCCCTTAAATGTTCAAATACTAATTTGACTGCTTGTAAACTCAACCCTTTTGTATAGTCGCTTGCCATAACAGAAACATAGGATTCAATTGCATGAGTCAGCACATCCATTCCGGTATCGGCTGTCACTGATTTAGGAACACTCATTACAAATTGGGGATCAATAATCGCAACATCTGGCGTTAAAGCATAATCAGCTAACGGATATTTCACATGTGTTTTGCTATCCGTGATCACCGCAAAAGGAGTAACTTCCGAACCTGTACCAGAAGTTGTCGGAATACAAATAAATCGGGTTTTATCTAAAGTCGGAATTTTGTAAGTCCGTTTTCGAATGTCTAAAAATTTTTGTTTCGCCCCAAAAAATTCTGTTTCTGGTTTTTCATAAAATAGCCACATGCCTTTTGCAGCATCCATCGCTGATCCACCGCCGATAGCAATAATGGTGTCCGGTTGGAACTGGATCATTGCCTCTGTCCCTGCCATAACGGTATTGGTTGATGGATTAGCTTCAACCGCTGAAAAAACTTCTACTTGCACGCGATTTTTACGCTTGTAGAGTTCATTGATAATTTTGTCTGCATAACCGAATTCAACCATACCTGGGTCACAAACCAAGAAGACTCTTTCAACATTTTCCATTTCTTGCAAATAATGAATCGAGTTTTTTTCAAAGTAAATTTTTGACGGTAGTTTAAACCACTGCATATTATTTCTCCGTTTCGCAATTGTCTTGATATTCAATAAATCAATAGTGGAAACATTTTTAGATACAGAGTTTTTCCCATATGAACCGCAACCTAACGTTAAGGATGGAATCATATTATTGTACAAATCTCCTATGCCGCCTTGTGCTGTTGGTGAATTCACTAAAATACGGCAAGCTTTCATTTGTTCCCCGTATTTTCTCGCTAGCTTGTCATTTAACGTATGAATAGCAGCAGAATGCCCTAATCCGCCTAATTCCAACATCTTTTGAGCTAAGTCAAAGCCATGTTCAGTAGATTCTGCTTTTAACATTGCTAGTACTGGGGAAAGTTTTTCGCGTGATAATGGATAATCTTTTCCGACTCCAGCTAATTCAGCTACAATTATCTTCGTTTCTTTAGGTATTTTCAGCCCTGCAAGTTCAGCGATTTCCCAAGCCGATTGCCCGACAATAGCAGGATTTACAGCTGTTTTATCTTGATTCATCACTGCATTTTCTAATTTTTCTAGTTCATTAACTTTAACAAAATAAACTTGATGCTTTTCAAATTCTGATTTTACTGCTCCATAAATTTCTTGGTCCACGATAACAGCTTGTTCAGAAGCACAGATCATACCATTATCAAATGACTTAGAAGCAATGATATCATTGACAGCTCGTTTGATTTTAGCTGATTTTTCGATATAACTCGGTACATTTCCAGGACCGACCCCTAAAGCAGGTTTCCCTGTTGAATAAGCTGCTTTAACCATACCGGAACCTCCAGTAGCTAAAACGATTGCAACATCAGGATGATTCATTAATGCATTAGTTGCCTCGAGAGAAGGTTGCTTGATCCATTGAATGCAATCTTCAGGTGCTCCAGCTTCAACAGCGGCAGTTAAAACCGCTTGTGCTGCTGCTGCGGAGCATTTTTGTGCACTAGGATGAAAAGCAAAGACGATCGGGTTTCTTGTTTTGATGGAAATCAAAGCTTTGAATAAAGTCGTTGAAGTTGGATTCGTTACTGGAGTTACCCCACAGACTATTCCCACTGGTGTAGCTATTTCGATTAACTGTGATTGATCGTCATCACTGATAACTCCTACTGTTTTATTATCTTTAATCGAATTCCAAATAGATTCTGTTGAAAACATATTTTTAATGCACTTATCTTCATAAATACCGCGACCAGTTTCTTCAACAGCCATTTTTGCTAATGTCATGTGTTCACTTAATCCTGCCAAAGCCATTTGATGGACAATATGATCAATTTTTTCTTGATCAAATGTTTCTAACATAGTTAAAGACTTTTTCCCTTTACAAATCATTTCATCGATTTGAGTGCGAACCGTTCTTTCTTTTCCATTGGTCTTTTTTTCAGTTTTCGCAATCTTTTCTAGCGTGTTTGTAGAAGCTGTATTTGTAGAAGTCATCATTTACTCCCCCTATTTCTTATTGTTATCTTTTTCACAATACAAGCATAAGCTATTATTCAAAAATTGTAAAGCTTTTAATGGAAAGTTTTTAACATTTTACAAAAAGCCTTTAAAACCCTAACGTATAAAGGTTATAATTGATTTTCGTCTATCTGAATTAGTTTGATTTCTAAACAACTCTTGTCGATAAGAATAGAACTTTATTCACAATTGAATATAAAAAAAGGCCTTAGCCTTTTTCTTAAAATAAACTTTTTAAATCCATATCGTCTAATGAACTAGCTGGAGAAATCAGCGCTTCTACAGAGGCAAAATCTAAATAATCATTAGGAGTCAACGTCATGACTTGCCGAATTTGTTGGTAATAATGTTTGGGAATAGCTTTTTTCCAAGAAAAATAAATTAAATAATGCCATAGATCTTCTTTTGTAATCTGTTGGTAACCCAGTGTGTGGAATTCTTGGATTTTCAAGTTTAACCAGGGTTCCAACTTTTCAAATAAAGGTGTTGAATCATTAGCCAAATCAAACACTCCTTACGTTGGGGGATTTTTTTGCCCAATTATTGATTCATTTTTAGTAGTGAAAAAAAACAAAAGAAAAGACTCTTCATCCTCTCTTTTGTTTCACTAAATGATCGCTTTTATTTTATTCTACGTCGTTGGTATCTTCTGGATTGGCTTCAAATGTTTCAATCGTTGAGGCAACAGCGACATCTTTGATGCGTGCAATTGCGCGTCTTTCAAAGGTTAAGAAAATGCCTTCACAATCAAGAACAACCGTTTTTTCTACATCGTTAATTTCATCAACGATTCCATGCAAGCCACCAATTGTTACAATACCGTCACCTTTTTTCAAAGAGTCCAACATGTTTTTAGTTTTTTCAGCCGCTTTTTTTTGTGGTTTGATCATCATAAAATACATCAATCCCATAATCGCAGCAAAAGGTAAAATAGTAATAATAAAATCCATTTCTTCACTCCATTCTTTCATCGATTCGATCTAGCCTAGTACTAACTGTACCAAACTTTGCCCTTCAGTACTACACATTTTTAAGAATTGTTAGAAATTCTTAGCATTTGGTTTATTGTACCCATATTCTTCAAAAAAGTTTTCTCTAAATTCAAGCAAGTTATCGTCCATGATAGCTTGTCTAACGTTTTTCATCACATTTAACAAGAAATAAAGGTTGTGGTAACTCGTTAAGCGTAAACCAAACGTTTCATCTGCTTTGATTAAATGACGAATATACGCTCTAGTATAGTTCTTACAAGTGTAGCAATCACATTTGTCGTCAAGCGGGCCAAAATCCCGTTCGTATCGTGCATTTTTAATAACTACTCGCCCTTTGCTGGTCATACACGTTCCATTACGAGCAATTCTCGTCGGCAATACACAATCAAACATATCTACACCGCGAATAACTCCGTCAATCAAAGAATCGGCTGTTCCTACTCCCATCAAATAACGAGGTTTGTCCTCAGGAATCAGCGGTGTAGTGTAATCCAACACTTCATTCATCAAGTGTTTAGGCTCTCCAACGGATAAACCACCGATTGAATAACCAGGAAAATCCATTGAAACCAAATCTCTAGCACTTTGCTGACGCAATTCTTTATAGCCCGCGCCTTGGATAATACCAAATAATCCTTGTTGGTTGGGTTTAGCATGAGCTTTTAGTCCACGTTCTGCCCAACGGCTAGTTCGCTCAACAGATTTTTTCACATAATCAAAACTTTCTTCAAAAGGAGCGCATTCATCAAAACTCATCATGATATCCGGACCTAACTTATTTTGGATGCCGATAGCTTTTTCTGGAGAAAGAAACATTTTCGAACCGTTCAGATGATTTCTAAAATGAACCCCTTCCTCTTCAATGCGGCGCATATCACTCAATGAGAATACTTGAAACCCACCAGAGTCGGTTAAGATTCCTTTATCCCAATTCATGAATTTGTGCAATCCACCCGCTTCTTCGACAATATCTTCTCCTGGTCTTAACCATAGATGATAGGTATTGCTTAAAATAATATTTGCTCCCATAGTTTCTAACTCTTCAGGTGCGATACTCTTAACGGATGCCAGTGTTCCTACTGGCATAAACATTGGTGTAGGGAAGGTTCCATGAGGAGTAATGATTTCTCCTAATCTAGCACCAGTATGTTTTTCTTTTTTTATTAAACGGTATTTAATAGCCGGTTCAGACATATTTATTTTCCTACTTTCATTGTTCTTGGCAATTTTATTTTTGTCAATCGTATTTTAACACTTTAGTAACTATACTAAGAATTTTCTTTTTTTGCAAACCCGCTTAGACCTTAAGAGGCTTTTATTACCACCTAATATAGCCTTTTATCGCAAAATAAGAAACAGATATTTTTGCGATCCGTATTTTAAAAATAAACGAACTACGACATTTTTCAATCTATTCAAGTTTTTAAACCGGTCTATTTCCGAAACCTAAAATAAATTGGTTTTCTTAAGCACTTAACTTGTAAGCGATACCTTTTCATGCTATATTATGAGTGTAAAGAGAGATGCACGTATGAGTGAACGACAAACTTTCTTTTTTGTTTAGCTTCAAAGAAACAAATAAAATCAACATTCAGTTTCGATTTACCAGTTTCAATAACCATTCAGTTAAGTCAATCAGTTAAGTAGGCGATTAAAAAAAACAAATCTTAGCTCGATAGTTAGTTTACGCTTAAATGAACGCAACGAATAAAGTATAAAAGAATCACATGTCGTTTTTTCAAAAGAAGTTTAATATCCAAACAGTTCGATTCTAAAAAAAAAGTTCACTCATACCTCTCTTAAAACAAAGGAGAAGTTGGCATTTTCAGCCCGCTTCTCTTTTTTGTTGTTTATTTTACAAACATCGCATCTCCAAAACTGAAAAACCGATATTTTTCTTTTACAGCATGCTCATAAGCTGCTAGAACCTGCTCTCTTCCCGCAAAAGCACTGACGAGCATAACCAAAGTTGACTTAGGCAAATGAAAATTAGTTGTAAAAGCATCAACTAACTTAAACTCATAGCCTGGAGAAATAAAGATACTAGTCCAGCCGCTATCTGCTTGAATGCTGCCATTAAATTTTGTCCCAATGGTTTCAAGAGTCCGTATAGAAGTTGTTCCTACAGCAACAATTCTGCCACCTGCCTTTTTTACTTCATTTAATTGGCTAGCGGCTTCTTCAGATAAACGGTAAAATTCAGAATGCATTTCATGGTCTTCAATGGAATCGACGCTAACGGGCCGGAACGTTCCTAACCCGACGTGTAATGTTAAGAAAACCAATTGAACCCCTTTAGCTTTAATTTTTTCTAATAACTCTTCAGTAAAATGCAAACCAGCTGTAGGAGCAGCTGCTGAACCATTTTCTTTTGCATAAACCGTTTGATAACGTTCATTGTCTTCGAGTCGTTCTTTAATATAAGGCGGTAAAGGCATTTCTCCAAGAGATTCTAAGACTTCCAAAAAAATACCGTCATAAAAAAAATCAATGATTCGTCCACCATGATCCAATTCTTCTTTGACCACAGCTTTCAAACGACCATCTCCAAAATGAATTTCCGTTCCAACTTTAGCTCGTTTAGCCGGCTTAACTAATGTTTCCCATTCATCATTTGAAGTGTTTTTTAACAACAACACCTCAACGTGTCCCCCTGTTTCAGGTTTGGTTCCGTAAAGACGAGCTGGCAAAACACGCGTGTCATTCATTACTAAGGCATCACCTGCATGTAACTCATCTAAAATAGCTGTAAAGTGCTTGTCTTCTATTTCACCAGTTTCTTTATCCAAAATCAAAAGTCTTGATCCGGAGCGATCTTCTAGTGGTGTTTGAGCAATCAACTCTTCAGGCAATTCAAAATCAAAATCATTTGTTGATAACATGTTTAAACGCTCCTGTCTTTATTAGTTGTTTATAGGGTAACCAAGATGGTCAAAACCTAACTGCGTTACAATTCTACCACGTGGAGTACGCTGAATAAAGCCCATTTGCAATAAATACGGCTCGACCATATCTTCGATCGTTTCCATTTCTTCCCCAATATTTGCTGCTATAGTAGACAGTCCTACTGGCCCGCCGCCATAGACTTCGATCATTGTCCGAACCATCTTTTGATCGACATAATCCAGTCCTTTTTGGTCCACACGCAGCATTGATAAAGCTGCATCAGCTACTTTTTGATTAACGATGCCGTCAGATTGGACTTGCGCATAATCCCGTACACGCTTCAAAAGCCGATTGGCAACCCGTGGTGTTCCTCTAGAACGTTTGGCAATTTCCAACGCTCCGCTATCATGAATCTCAGTTTGAAAGATATCCGCTGAGCGGATGACGATATCGCTTAAATCTTCGATCGTATAATATTCCATATGCGAGACGATTCCAAAACGATCGCGAAGAGGCGCTGATAGCATCCCAGCACGTGTGGTCGCACCAATCAAAGTAAAGGGCGGCAACGGAAAATGAACGGGATGAGCCGTCGGTCCTTGCCCAACAATGATGTCAACGAAATAATCTTCCATTGCAGAATAGAGCATTTCTTCTACCATTCTCGGCATCCGGTGAATCTCATCGATAAACAACACATCGCCTGCTTCTAATTCATTCAAAAGGGCTACTAAATCACCAGCTTTTTCGATAGCTGGCCCACTAGTGGTTCGTATGTTAACAGCCATTTCATTAGCAATAACCATTGCCATGGTCGTTTTCCCTAATCCTGGAGGACCATATAATAAAACATGGTCTAAAGCTTCTTCACGGCTTTTAGCTGCTTCGATATAAATGCCTAGTTCTAATTTTAATTTTGCTTGTCCAATGTATTGGTTTAAGTACTGTGGCCGTAAGGATTTTTCAATCGATAGCTCGTCCATACTATCGCTTTCTCCAGAAATAATCCGGTCTTCATAAGTCACTGTTGTTCACCCTTTCTGTATTTTGATCCTGCTTATTTCTTCATCAATAAGCGTAAAGCTTCTCTTAAATAAGCATCCGTTGTTTCCTTAGTTAATTTTCGAATCTCAGGTTCAACTTTTTTGATTTCTCTTGCGCTGTATCCCAACGCAGCTAAAGCTTCCAATGCTTCATTAGCCGGTTCATGGTTTGAAGGCAATGCTAATTCTTGCTGGATATTTCCTTCAGTCAGAACCGCTGGAATATCTAAATCATCCAATTTTCCTTTTAAATCTAAGATAATTTGAGAAGCAGTTTTTTTTCCGACACCAGGAAATTTCATTAAGTAAGTGGCGTCTTCGCTTTCAATCGCATGCACTAAACCTGAATGGTCATCATTTGCTAAGATAGCTAACCCGCTTTTTGGTCCAATCCCTGACACACTGATTAATTTTAAATACAATTGTTTTTCATTGTAATCTTTAAATCCATAGAGTGTGATTGCATCTTCTCGTACAGCTTGATGGACGTAAATCGTCACTTCTTCATTTAGTTTGCTGGAAAAACGGAATGGGTTAGCTACATAAAGCAGATAGCCTAATCCTCCTGTTTCAACAACCACATAAGCTGGGGTAACAAACGTTACCACTCCTTTAATGTACTCATACATGTTTTTAGCTCCATTCATTTTACTAAGCTGCTAAACAGCACACTTGTTCCCTTAGTATTCTATCATATTCTAGGAAGGAATGGGAGATTCTCAAAAAATCTCCCATTCTATTTCTTGGAAACGTTCTATACTTCACAGCTCATTATGTATCTTTCGAATAAAGAAAACACCCTCTGCTCATAGTTGAGAGAGGATGTTGGATTCATTTTAGATCTGTTTTTCTTTACCGTTTTGAATCTAATACGGTTAAGCAAATAAGTTAAGGTAAGTGCCATACCCTTCTTCTTCTAGTTTTTCTTTTGGAACAAAACGTAAAGCTGCAGAGTTGATACAATAACGCAAACCGCCAGCTTCTGTTGGACCGTCATTAAAAACATGCCCTAAATGAGAATTTGCCTCTTTGCTGCGTACTTCTGTTCGAGCCATACCAAGTTTGCGATCCATTTTTTCAACAACTTCTTCAGAAGCAATGGGTTTAGTAAACGATGGCCAGCCACAACCAGCATCATATTTATCTGTTGAAGAGAATAGTGGTTTGCCGCTGACGACGTCTACAAAAATACCGTCATCGTAAAAAGCATCGTATTCACCAGTAAAAGGACGTTCGGTTGCTTCATTTTGTGTGACTTCATATTGAATAGGAGTTAATGTTTGTTTGAGTTCTTCTTGACTAAATTTTGTCATTTTAAGGCTCCTCTCTAGTTCTAAAAACACATTTCTGATTTGATTTTGCTTAAATCATCCATAGCGCCTCTATTTATTTTAGCTCATTTAATGCTAAGCTTCAACTTATCGGTTCGCTTTCCTATCTCATTCATTTAATGAGAATCTTGAATACGTTTAAACATTTTTTCCATATCATTTGTTGTGAATTGGATCAATACTGGTCGACCATGAGGACAATTATACGGGTTCTCGGTTTTTGCTAAGTCTACTAATAGCGCACGAGCTTCGGTATCATTCAGATAATGATTGGCTTTGATCGATCCTTTGCAACTCATCATAATAGCGGAAGCTTCGCGGAACTTAGCAACATTAACGGTCCCTTGCTCTAACAGCAAATCTATCATTTCTCTAACAATCGTTTCTTCTTCTCCTTGGTTGAACCAAACCGGGTGGCTTCTCAATAAAAAACTATTCTGTCCGAATGGTTCCAAATAAATACCGACTTTTTCTAGAGCTTCTTGGTTTTCTTTAATTTTGATGGCATCGTTGCTTGGGTAATCTAGCAAAAGAGGGACCAATAAATCCTGTAGATCAGTACTGACCTCTCCAATTTTCTTCCGGAAATATTCGTATTTGATTCGTTCTTGAGCCGCATGTTGATCTAAGATATATAACCCATTTTCATTTTGTGCGAATAAATACGTGCCATGCATTTGACCAACGTATTCTAACAATGGCAAATGAGCTACTTGGTCTTTTTCCGGAGATTCTGTTGTTAACATTTTTTCTGCTGTTTGCAAATAGGGTTGGCGATGTGCGTCTGATACGGAAGCGATTTTCTTCATGTCTTCTAGTTGATCGCTTGCTGAATAATCCGTTTTTTCATTAAACACAAAATCCTCTGGCTTCATTTCCTGTCCAGACGTGTCCTCAAATGCTACTGATCGACTTTGCTCAACAGCTGGTGGTGAGTGCATAGTGTGCCAATTATTTGACGGTATTGACCGCTCTGCTTTTTCATCGCTGCTAGATTGTGCAAAATCTAACCGTGTTTGTTCCGTAGGTTGCTGCGCTTGTTGCGTTTCTTTTTTAAAGCCCAAATTTCCCAATGCTTCAGGAATCAACTGCTCTCCGCTTAAACATTCGTTAATGGCGGCTTCAATAAGCTCCATCAATTCTTTTTCTTTGCTGATACGCACTTCTTGTTTTGTAGGATGAACATTAACATCAATCAGAAGGGGGTCAATATCAATTTCAATAACAGCTATTGGAAAACGCCCCACCATTAATTTTGAACGATAACCGGCGATAATCGCCTTATTGAGTAAATAATTTTTAATGTACCGGCCGTTAATAATAATAGAAATATAGTTTCGACTAGCTCGTGTAATTTCAGGCAATGAAATATAGCCTGAAATTTTGAAGTCTAAATCTTCTTTTTCTATTTTTCGCATTTTTTTTGCAGTTGAAACCCCATATATGCCAGCCAACGTTTGTTTTAAATCGCCGTTTCCAGCAGTGCGCGTCAACTGATTGCCATCATGAACCAAACGAAACGCTATTTGTGGATGACTCAAGGCCATACGGTTAACAATGTCTGTTACATTGGCAAGTTCCGTTTGCAGCGTTTTAACATATTTCAATCGAGCAGGCGTATTGAAAAACAAATTTTCTACAGTCAACGTCGTTCCTTTTCTAGCTTGGTTAGGCCGCTCTTCGATCACTTGTCCTCCTTTTAACTTAACAAATGTTCCTTGCTGACTACCAGTAGAGGTTTCTAATGTGATCTCAGAAACAGAGGCGATACTTGGCAAAGCTTCTCCTCGAAAACCTAATGTACGAATGCGAAATAAGTCATCGCGTGAATAAATTTTGCTTGTTGCATGCCGCTTAAATGCATTCAAGACCTCATCTGAATCAATTCCAACGCCATTGTCAATGATTTGAATTTTTCTCAACCCTGCTTCTTCAATAAGAATATCGATTTGCGTGCTTCCTGCATCAATAGCATTTTCGATCAACTCTTTCACCACTGAAGCTGGGCGTTCGATAACTTCACCAGCCGCTATTTGGTTCGCTAATATTTCTGACAGTTCTTGAATTTTCGCCATTTTCTCTCCTCCTTTCTTTACTCGCTGGAACAATCTGCTTAATTTAATTGTTGCTGGAGCTGATGTAAGGCATTCAACGCTTCTAAAGGCGTCATCGTGAGTAAATTCAACTCTGTTAGAGTTTTAATGACCGTTGATTCCGTTTCGTCTAGTGCTCCAAATAAAGACAATTGCCCTTCTGCTGCTTCCGATACCCCAACAGATGTAGGTTCTTCTTTCATCACATTGGAAAGTGGAACATTTTTCGGCTCTGTGTGATTTCCTAAAACGATTTCTTCTTTTTGTTCTAACCGCTCTAAAATAACGGCTGCTCTAGATAATAAGCTATTTGGCAATCCGGCTAATTTGGCTACATGGATCCCGTAACTTTTATCAGCTGGCCCTGGCAGCATTTTATGCAAAAAAATCAATTCGCCGTCTTCTTCAACGGCGCCTACATGGGTATTGACCAGTCCAGGTAACTCTTCTTCTAGTACCGTCAATTCATGATAATGCGTTGAAAACAAGGTTTTAGCATGCACGTGTTTGTGAATGTATTCTATGATAGCTTCTGCTAAAGCCATCCCGTCAAAAGTCGCCGTTCCCCGTCCGATTTCATCGAATAAAATCAAACTATTAGAAGTCGCATGACGCAATGCTTGGTTAGCTTCCATCATTTCGACCATAAACGTACTTTGACCAGAAATCAAATCATCCGCTGCTCCGATTCGAGTAAATATCTGATCAAAAACAGGCAGATTAGCGGTTTCTGCTGGTACAAAACAGCCCATTTGCGCCAAGATAACCGTTAAAGCCAATTGACGCATATAAGTACTTTTCCCCGACATGTTTGGTCCGGTAATCAACATGATTTCTGTATTAGCATCCATCTCCACACTATTCGGGACGTACGTTTGTTGACCTAAAACTTTTTCAACCACCGGATGGCGTCCATTGACCAACATCAAGTCTTGGCTGTCAAATGTCAGTTCAGGACGAACGTAATGATACTTTTCACTGATGGTTGCAAAACTTTGCAATACATCAATCGTTGCTACTGTCTTCGCTAATAACTGCAACCGTTCAATATAAGCTTTAACAGTCTCTCTCACTTCTGTGAACAAACGGTATTCTAATGCTAACGATTTTTCTTCTGCTTCCAAAATCAAAGTTTCTTTCTCTTTTAATTCCGGAGTAATGAATCGCTCAGCATTCGCTAACGTTTGTTTCCGTTCATACGTTCCTTCTGGCAAATTGGCCAAATTGGACTTAGTAATTTCAATATAATAACCGAATACACGATTATAGCCGATTTTCAAGGTCTTTATGCCGGTTTTTTCGCGTTCTTCTGCTTCTAATTGAGCAATCCATCGTTTGCCGTTGCGCATAGCATCTCGGTACTGATCCAAGGTTTGATTGAATCCATCATTGATTACACTGCCGTCTTTCAACGATAAAGGTGCATCATCATTGATAGCATTCTCAATCAAAGACACAACTTCTGGCACCGTATCTAAATCAGACAACAACGAATCCCATTCATTTTTATTCATTAGTTCAATGATCTCTTTTAATTGAGGAATCTGTACTAAAGAGGTTTTCAACTGAATTAAATCACGGCCGTTTACATTCCCAAAAGCTACTCTGCCCGCCAGACGTTCTAAATCATATACTCGCGTCAATGCTTCATTTAAATCGGTTCGTTCAAAAAAGTGATTCACTAAACTTTCCACAATGTCTTGTCGAGCGCGAATCGCGGTTTCTTGAATCAACGGTCGGTCAATCCATTGTTTCAGTAAGCGTCCTCCCATTGCCGTTTTTGTTTCATCTACTAGCCAAAGCAAGGTACCTTTTTTTTGGCCCGTTCGAATAGATGTAACCAACTCTAAATTGTGTTTAGAATAATGATCCATTTTTAAGTAGTGTGTCGGTGTATAAACTTCTGCTTTTTGTAAATGCGCTAAACTTCTCTTTTGAGTCACACTTAAATAAGACAATAAAATTTTTAATACCGACAAAATACCTGTGTTTTCTACTTCACTAGACAAGTAGGCAAATTCAGCATTTTCTTCAATGTCTTTTTGTGTTGAGATCAGTATGCCTAATTTTGTCTGTAATTCTGTTTGCAGCTCAATATGCTCAGCTTCTTTAAAAACAACTTCTTTTGTTTTTAAACTGCTTAATTCATTGATAACATCATCAATTGAAGTTAGTTGGGCAGCCTTCAGCTCGCCGGTACTTAAATCAGCATAGGCGATAGTTATTTGTTGTTCTTCTGTGACCGAAAGAGCAGCCAAATAATTATTGGTTTTTGCATCGATCGTTTTAGAATCCATTGCCGTACCAGGTGTAATCAGCTGAACAACTTCACGTTTCACCATACCTTTAGCCGTTTTTGGGTCTTCTACTTGTTCGCAGATTGCCACTTTATAGCCTTTTTCAATCAAAACATCAATGTACCCTTTTGCAGCATGGTAAGGTACGCCGCACATTGGAATAGGATTTTCTGCATTTTTATTTCGTGTCGTTAAAGTAACTTCCAGTAATTGTGATGCTTTGATCGCATCTTCATTGAACAGCTCATAAAAGTCTCCCAGGCGATAAAATAAAAAGGCGTCTGGATACTGCTCTTTGATTCCTAAATATTGCACCATCATTGGGGTATGTTGTGTTTTTTGCGGCATGCTAATCCCCCCTTTTCATACTTTCCTTTTGTTTTTCCTGTTTTTATGTCCCTTTGATTAAAAGTCTCCGCCAAATGGTCGATCATCATTGATAACGATTGGTTCAATTTTTTTTGCTGCTCCCGTTGTATCATCAAGTTCAATAAAACAACCGGATAAAATTTTACGTCCTTCTTTAGGCACTTCAAAACGTGTCGGCATTTGGGTTAAAAAGCGTTTTATTACTGCATCACGGTTCATACCCAAAACTTCATCGTACGGTCCTGTCATACCTGCATCGGTCAAATAAGCTGTGCCTGCAGGTAGAATGCGCGCATCATTCGTTTGAACATGAGTATGAGTGCCAACAACAGCCGATACGCGACCATCAAGATACCAGCCCATCGCTTGTTTTTCACTGGTTGTTTCAGCATGGAAGTCAACAAAAATCAAAGGTGTGCGTTGACCAGCTTCTTCAACAAGTTCATCTGCTTTTCGGAAAGGATCATCAACATCTGACATAAACACTCGTCCATGTAGATTGATAACAGCCAATTCCAATTGATTCACTTTAATATAAGCAATGCCTTTCCCAGGCGTACCTTCAGGAAAGTTAGCCGGTCGAATCATTTTTTTTGCATCTTCAATAAATTCGAAAATTTCTCGATTGTCCCAAGTATGGTTTCCCATGGTTACAATATCTACGCCATCTTGTAAAAAACCTTTATAAATTTTCTCGGTAATTCCGCGTCCTGCTGCTGCATTTTCGCCGTTTAAAATGGTGACTTGAGGTTTGTACTTTTGCTTTAACTTTGCTAAATGATCGTGTACCATTTCCCGGCCCATCGAACCTACGACATCTCCAATAAATAATAATCTCATGTTTATTGCCTCTTCTCTATTAGTTGCATCTATTCTATTTTAACAATAAATCTGTGTAAAGAAAAGCCACGAAAAAACATTCCTTTCTTTTACAGCTTAAACGAAAAACGAGACAACTAAAGCATAGTCGTCTCGTTTTTTCATTGATTCTCATTTTATTTTGCGTACTCGATCGCTCGTGTTTCACGAATAACCGTTACTTTGATATGTCCTGGATAATCTAACTCATCTTCAATCAGATTGCGGACATTACGCGCCAAACTTACAGCTTCCAAATCATCAACTTTATCTGGTTTAACCATAATTCTGATTTCGCGTCCGGCTTGTATGGCGTAACTTTGTTCTACTCCTTCAAAACCATTAGAAATACTTTCTAATTTTTCTAAACGATGAATGTAATTCTCAAGCGATTCGCTTCTTGCTCCTGGTCTAGCAGCAGATAAAGCATCCGCAGCAGCGACTAAAACAGAAATCACAGATGTGGCTTCAATATCGCCATGATGAGAAGCAATAGCGTTGATCACAGTTGAGTTTTCTTTATAGCGCATTGCGATTTCTGCGCCAATCTCTACATGTGAACCTTCAACTTCATGATCTAAAGCTTTACCAATATCATGCAACAAGCCTGCACGTTTAGCCAAAGTCACATCTTCGCCTAATTCAGCAGCTAATACGCCCGCTAATTTTGCAACTTCAATCGAATGCTGCAAAACATTTTGCCCATAGCTTGTTCTGAAACGCAAGCGTCCTAATATCTTGATAATATCTGGATGAATGGAATGGACTCCCACTTCAAAGGTCGCTTGTTCTCCAATTTCTCTAATACGTTCATCCATTTCTTTACGTGATTTTTCAACCATTTCTTCAATTCGGGCCGGATGAATTCTGCCGTCTTGAATCAATTTTTCAAGCGTCATACGAGCAATCTCACGACGAATCGGATCAAAGCCGCTTAAAATAACCGCTTCTGGCGTATCATCGATAATCAAATCAATACCGGTCAATGTTTCCAAAGCTCGGATATTCCGTCCTTCTCGTCCAATGATGCGGCCTTTCATTTCATCATTTGGTAAGGTAACCACGGAAACTGTTGATTCGGATACTTGATCTGCAGCACACCGTTGAATGGCCAAAGCGATCAAGTTACGCGCACGGCGATCGCCTTCTTCTTTAGCTTTTTCTTCTGAATGTTTGACCATTACCGCAAATTCGTGTGACAGGTCATCTTCTGTTTCTTGAATAATAATGTGTTTCGCATCTTCTCTTGAAAGTGCAGCTACACGTTCTAGTTCGGTTTCTTGTTGCTCAACCAATTCTTTCGCTTTCTTCTCCAAATCGTCCACTAGTTGTTGTCTTGAACTTAATTTCTCTTCTTTTGCTTCAAGCAGTTGTTCACGCTTTTCTAAGCCATCATTTTTACGGTCGATGTTATCTTCCCGTTGTACCAAACGATTTTCTTGTCTTAGAACCTCATTTCTTCGCTCTTTCAGCTCAGTTTCAATTTCAGTTCGGTATTTGTAGTTTTCATCCTTCGCTTCTAACATCGCTTCCTTTTTCATGGTTTCTGCTTCTCTTTGTGCTTCATCCAATATTCCAGTTGCAGTGTTTCTAGCACCAGCCAGTTCTTTTTCATGGGTTGATTTGCGGATAGCATATCCTACAAAAAGACCGACAACTAAAGTAACGATAGCGAAGGCTATACTGATAAAATTCATTCTTCCACCTCCGTATCATATATTTAATTTGTCATTTATTATTTATCAATTATTTGGTAGAGCTACACACTTATTTACCAATAAAACCTACCTGTTATCTAAAGATAAAGTAATAGATATCTTAATTTTAATTGTCCTCATCAAACATGTCAACTTAATAATGTTTTTTAGAGGTGTTTCGGTCATTTTTGTTCCTGAAATGAGAACGCTATCCTATTTTATCGATTATTTTCCTTTATCTTTTTCATTTTTCTCTATAACAAAAAAACCAATCTAAACGAATGGTTTTTTTGTTAGGCTTATTAATAAAGTTTATATCTCTTCTGGTGCAATTTTCTTTTTAACAGTTGCTTTTGCTTCTTTTATTTCTTCTGGTTTAGCAGATTCAACAGGCTCTGCTGGTGCATCTCCAATACCATAAGCTGCTCGAACTTTTTCTTCGATTTCAGCTCGTAATTCAGGATGGTCTATAAAGTATTTTTTAGCATTTTCGCGTCCTTGACCAATACGTTCGCCTTCATAAGAATACCAAGCACCCGACTTATCAATGATGTCTTTTTCTGACCCCATATCTACTAACTCGCCGACTTGTGAAATCCCTTCTCCGTACATAATATCCACTTCAGCCACTCTGAAAGGCGGCGCTACTTTGTTTTTTACGACCTTGATTTTTGTACGGTTTCCCATAATATCCGTGCCTTGTTTAATTTGTTCTGCACGTCTTACTTCTAAACGAACTGTTGCATAGAATTTTAGAGCACGTCCACCAGGAGTAATTTCCGGGTTACCAAACATCACACCAACTTTTTCACGAATTTGGTTGATGAATAGCGCAATGGTTTTTGTTTTATTGATTGAACCGGATAATTTACGCAAAGCTTGAGACATCAAACGAGCTTGCAGCCCTACATGACTGTCCCCCATTTCGCCTTCAATTTCTGCACGCGGTACTAAAGCAGCTACTGAGTCAATTACAACGATGTCAACTGCTCCACTTGATACTAATGCATCAGCAATTTCTAGTCCTTGTTCACCGGTATCGGGTTGTGATAAAAGCAATTCATCAATGTCTACTCCTAATGCCGCAGCATATTTAGGATCTAGAGCATTTTCTGCATCAATAAAAGCGGCAATTCCGCCTTGTTTTTGAACTTCTGCCACAGCGTGCAGTGCTACTGTAGTTTTACCAGAACTTTCTGGTCCATAAACTTCAATGATTCGGCCTCTTGGGAAACCGCCCACTCCTAATGCAACATCCAGTGCTAAAGAGCCACTTGGAACAGTAGAAATACGGGTATCGATTTTTTCCCCTAGTTTCATTACGGAACCTTTACCAAAGTTTTTTTCAATCTTTTTCAATGCTGCATCTAATGCTTGTTTACGGTCTTCTGCCATTAATGTGTCCTCCTTGACTACTTTCTATCTGTCAAAATTCATTCAATTAGTTAGTTGTTTTAATTAGTCTCGCAAGTCTTATTATAACTTTTTTTTGATTTAAAAGCAAGAAAAAAGCGAACAAACATTCGGTTTGTTTTTCCAACAGGTTTTTTAATCTTTTAGATAAGTTTTTCCCTCAATAGGTTTCCCTAACAATTCTCGTCGGATCATATCCAGAGCCGATAAGACTGCTTGTTCGCGATTGCTGTTGCGCCCTTTTCCAAAATGGAAGCATTTAGCATAAGAAACGGTATCTTTAAAAGCATAGCCAATCCAAACCGTTCCTGATTTTTGTCCTTCTAATTCTGCAGGACCTGCAACACCGGTAAAGGAGACACCGATATCTGTTCCAAATTGATTCTTAACACATTGTGCCATTTCAATGGCGCAGTGTGCACTGACTACCCCATATTGTTCAATGGTCTCTTTTGATACACCGAGGATGTCTTCTTTTATACGATTGCTATATGTCACTACTCCCCCTTCAAAGTATTCAGAAACGCCAGCCGTCGTTGTCAACATACTTTGAAAAGCTCCACCTGTCAGGCTCTCTGCAGCTGTTAGAGTCAATTGTTGTTTTTTGATCAGCTCACCAACTACTTCGACCAAGCGCGTCTCTTCCCCATACCCATATAAATAGTCTCCTACACGGTCTTGGATCTTTCCCTCTAAGTCATCCAATAGTTTTTGACAATCCGTCTCAGTCCTTCCATTGGCCGTCAAACGCACGCTCACTTCATTGACTCCCGCATAAGAAGCGAGTGTGGGATTGGTTTGGGTTTCGATCAAATCATCTAATAAAGTAACTAAACGCGATTCTCCGATACCAAAAAAACGCATTACTCTTGACATTAAAACATCTTCTTTATCAGCATAACTTAGCAGTATTGGTTTTGCTTCTTGAACAAACATGGCTTTCAATTCATGCGGGGGACCAGGAAATAGTAAATAAGTCTGCTCATTGTGCTTGATAAACATCCCAGCAGCTAAACCATTCGGATTTTTCAAAACCATTGCACCTTCTATTACCAGTGCTTGCATCCGGTTGTTTTCCGTCATTGTCCGATTCATTTTTTTATGATAATCAGTGATGTTAGCCATAGTCTCTGAATCCAAAACCAACTCTTTGTTTAAATGTTCTGCCAGCACTTGCTTAGTCAAATCATCTTTAGTAGGACCTAAGCCACCCGTTAAAATTAGCAAATCGCTTCTTTGTTCTGCTATTTTGATCACTTCTTTTAATCGGGTCGGATTATCTCCTACAACAACTTGGTGGTACACATCAATTCCTAACGTTGCGAGTTGTTGCGATAAAAAAGCAGCATTCGTATTGACGATCTGTCCCAATAATAATTCCGTTCCAACAGCAATAATTTCAGCGTTCATCTTTTTTCTCCTTACTTTAGTATATGCACTATTTATTTATTTTTGTCTTTTTCCTCGTTCTTTAATGACCTCTGACTCAATAAAGGTGTTCTTAGTCAGATTTTACTTAGTAGTAGTTTAGCATAGGTTAGAGGCAACAAAAAAAGGAATGCTTCAATTAACTAAAAACATTCCTTCCTATTTTTTTTACATAGATCCTTTAAATACTGCACTGTTTTTAATAAAATAATCGATTCCCGAATAAATAGTGAAAAACAGACAGATGTACAGCATGATGCTAGCCATTGGAATCCCTAAAGCTGCAAATGGTAAATTGTCGATCTGCAACAAAATGATCGCAATCATTTGTGTTGCCGTTTTTATTTTTCCAGGCCATGCTGCTGCTAACACCGTTCCACCTTGTTCTACTAACAATAAACGTAAACCTGTCACAGCTAGTTCGCGGCAGACGATAATAGCTACTACCCATGAAGGAGCAAGTCCTTGTCCAACTAAAACAATCAAAGCTGTCATAACCAACATTTTATCGGCTAAAGGGTCAGCAAACTTTCCAAAATTAGTTACCAATCCTCTAGAACGGGCAATCTTTCCATCTAACCAATCGGTTAAACTAGCTAAAGCAAAAATAATTGCAGCACTCAGTTGGGTGATTTCAATGGTTGAACCCCACACATGCCAAACACCCCAATCCAAAGGAACTAAGGAAATAATAACAAATACAGGTATCATAATAATCCGAACAACCGTAAGTTTATTAGGTAAATTCAAAACATCGCCTTCTCTCTATTCTTTTTCTAAGTACGTTAAAATCAAAACAATAAGAATCCTCTCTGATGTATTCCATACATAAGGGACTCTCATTGTTCAATTTCGTTTATTCTGTTTCTTCAAATTGAAACTCAATTTTTTGGGTCACGGCGTTAGCTGCTTCAGGCGCATAATCTACGTTTTCATCATTTAATTTAACACCCGTTACAGATGCATTCCCCACGACGATGTTAACCGTTTTTGTATCAGCTGGAATAGCAGCATCCAAGACATCGCCATCTGTCAATAACGCTTGATCGATCATCGTTCCGTCCGCTTCAACACTAACCCAGCTTTCGCCGCCTTCAGCAGATAATGAAACAGTGTTTTCTGCAGTAGTTCCTGTTACAGAATAGGTTGTTTGAGAACCGGTTGATGACAGGACAGAAACAACCTGTTTCGTTTCTTCTTTTTCTGATTCTGATGTAGCAGAGTCTTCAGTTGAGGAATCTTTTGCATCGTTCGAATTAGAAACAGCGCTTGAAACGACTACGCTTTCTGAGTTTTTCGTTATCAAACTTTCTTGAGAAGATTGATTGGTTTTAATAAAAGCGAAATAAATAGCTGCAGCAATAACCACAACGACCAACAGAATAACCAAAGTCGGCAAATAATCTTGAACTTTTCCGAGTAATTCGTTCCCTGTTTTATTTCCAGAACGTGTTTGGCTGCTGGATACTTTTTCAACATACTCTTCATCGTGTGTATGAGGCACGATATCAGTGTACTCTTCTAATAACTGATCCCCATTTAATCCAACTGTATCCGCATATTGTTTGATAAAAGCACGTGCATAAAATTTTCCTGGCATAACATTATAATTGCCCTCTTCAATTGCAATCAAATAACGTTTTTGTATTTTAGTCATCTGTTGTAAATCATCCAAAGTATACCCTTTGGCTTTTCTAGCCTCTTGTAACTTTTCACCGATTTCATTCATGAAGTCTTCACCTACCTGTTCTCTTGTTTAGAGAGCATAAAAAGCTCATATCATTGTAATTATAACACATCAAAACACTCAGAAACATCTCTTTTTATTTAACCTGTCCTTTTTAATCGGATGCTTTTACATTCGACAGCTCTGCGGCTCGTTATCTTAACCAGCCGCCGCTCACTACAATCGATTGTCCAGTCAAGTAAGCACTTCTTGGATCCAATAATTGATGGGCCCAAAAACTGATTTCCGAAATGGTTCCCATCCGACCAACAGGGATTTCTGCTTCCAGTTCCGCTACTTCTTCTAGACTGAAAGTTGCATTCATTTTAGTTGCAATAGCTCCGGGAGAAATTGCATTGACCGTAATTCCAAGGCTGGCTATTTCTTTACTGTAAGCTTTAACAAAAGCTAACTGTGCCCCTTTTGTCGTACTGTACAGCACCTCCATCGGGCTTCCGGCCTCTCCGTAAACAGAACTAATAAAAACGATACGGCCGTTACCTGAATAGGACAACTTAGTCTGCAATCGCTGGGCCAATAAAATAGGTGTTTTCACATGAACGGTCCACATTTGATCCATTGTAGCCGAAGTAACCTCCGTTAGCAGCTGAAAGGTTGTAAACCCGCTAGCAAAAATAATTGCATCCAACTGAAAAATGTTTTCGGTGAACACAGCAATTCCAGTCTCATCCGTCATATCTAGATGAATACCAAAAAAATCTTGTTTGGGATAAGCGAAACGGTACGTTTGCAGTTGCTGCTCTACACTTTCTTTATCGGAATGGTAATGCAGATACAATGACCAGCCATTTCCGGCTAATTCTTCAGCAATTCCTTTACCAATGTCGCCGCTTGCTCCCATGATCAAAGCTGCTTTCACGCTTCATCGGCTCCTTTAGGCAAAATATGAAAGACACTCATATGAGCTTCTTGCATAAAGCATTCTGCTAATGATTTCAATTGATCAAGCGTTATAGTTTCAATAATAGGAACCAAATCAAATAACGTTGCATCGCCATAAGCTTGTTGACTGTATTGATTGGCAATGTATTCTAAAGAATTTAACGATTGCAAAACTTGTCCAATCATCCGTTTTTTCACTAAGGTTAGATTTTCTTCCGTTAGTTCTGGACTTTCTTTGGCTGTTAATAGTATTTCTTTCACTACGGTACTGAAAGCTTCTGCGTCCTTTGCATCGCCCCCAATATCGACAAAATGGAATGTACGGTCTAAACTAAAATCGTATGAAAAACTGTCATCGATAATTCCACTATCATAAAGCTTCAAATAATTAGCTGAAGTCGGTCCGAATAACAACGTTAGCAAGAGATCCATAGTTGTTTTGTATGCCAAAGCCGCTTTTCCTTCCGGAGCCGGCCCAATTCCTTTAACGCCTACTATGCTTTTAGCACGGTTCACAGGCATGGTGATAGAAGCAAAAGGTACAATATCTGCAACAGTTTCTTCTGGAAAATGACGCTTGATTTCAGTCGCTGCAGGAAATTCTTTTTTAGCCTGATTTTCTCGAATCCAATCCATCATTTCTGCTGGATCCATTTTTCCTACAACAAACAAATTCATGTTGCTAGGATGATAAAACGTTTGATAACTTTCCATCAATAAGTCTGCTGTAATATCCATAATGCTGTCGACTGTTCCTGCAATATCAATGTGCAGTGGATGCTTTGGATAAAGGTTGCCCAAAATACCAAAGAACAAACGCCAATCGGGTTCATCTTCATACATTTGAATTTCTTGAGCAATGATCCCTTTTTCTTTATTAACGGTTTCTTCGGTAAAGTAAGGTTCTTGAACAAAATCTAAAAGAGTTTCCATATTTTTTAAAACGTGGCTAGTGCTGGAAAAGAGATAACTTGTCCGTGTAAAGCTAGTGAAAGCATTAGCCGAAGCCCCTTGCTTTCCAAATACATGAAAAATATCGCCTGTTTCTTTTTCAAACATCTTATGTTCTAAAAAATGCGCGATGCCATCCGGCACTTTAGTCATTTCGCTTTCGCCGAGTGGGACAAATTGATTATCGATCGAACCATATTTTGTCGTAAATAAACCGTATGTTTTATGAAATTCATTTTTTGGTAATAAAGTGACCGATAAGCCATTTTCCAAGGTTTCAGTGTAAAGCGTTTCATTTAGTTGTTTATAAACTTTTTTCTCCATTAGTTAACCTCCCCAGATAAGAAGAATGTCGCTTTTAATTTCACTTGATTAGCAACTTCGATAACTTGTTCCGTTGTCACTGCTTCAATATCGGCTATCCACTCTTCTAAATTAATAACTTTTCCTATGGCCATTTGATTTGCATACATTCGCTCAATAATGGCTCCCGAATGATCTTCTGATTGCAATAATTGATTTTTCAGCATTTCTTTAGTTTGATTTAACGCTTCATCTGTAAAATTACCCGCTTGCATTTCTTTTAACTGCATGGTAATGATTTCTTTTACTTGGTCAACCTTTTTACTTTCAATACCTGTTTGAACACTCATCATGCCTCTAAACGTATCTAGAGAACTAGATGCATAGTAAGCCAAACTTTCTTTTTCGCGAACGTTCATAAATAACTTAGAATGAGGAAACCCGCCAAAAAGACCATTAAAAACTTGTCCTGCGTAATAATTTTTTTGATGGTAAAAGATATTCGTTGCATAACCTAAATTAAATTTAGCTTGTGTGATATCTTGTTCTTCTATTTTAGAAACCACTTTTTCGAATGTCTCCGTTGCATAAAAAGCCTCTTGTTTCGCTATGTTTCTAGCTTCAAATGGAAACAGTTTGAATTGCTCTTCTATTTGTTCTTTTTCAACATCACCTAAAACATAAATATCCACTTGATCTTCTTTTAAGGCTTTTTGATAATAATGATATAAATCAACAGCAGTAATCTCAATTAGATCTTCTTTTGTTCCGATACTAGGTGTCTGTTGCCCCTCATCGTCAAAAAATAAGTGTTGCAACTCTAAACTGGCATAAGTTTGTTTGTCATCTGCAATTGAATCATAATAATCGTTCAAATTTTCTTTTTCTCGTCTAAACGTTTCTTCGTCAAAATGCCCATCTGTCGCATTCGGTTTAAAAATAATTTCTTTTAAAAACGCAATGGCTTCCTTTAAAACAGAATCTCCCATCGTTAAATACTTCTCGTTTACTACATTCAACCCTATCGATAAAATATGGGACGTCCCTTTTTTACTGATAGAGGTGCCGAAACTAGCTCCATAAAGATTAGACAATTCGCTTCTTAAAGCTGTCTGTGTTGGGTATTTTTCACTATTGGTCTCCAGCAAACTTGAGAGCAAGGCTCTTTTTGTAATACTTTTTTTGTCTAGAGGCGTGCGTAATTTCACGACCATTTGTACGGTTTTGTATTTTTTAGTTGGCAAAACATGTAATTGAACGCCTTCGGCTAATTGGATTGACATCCTTTTTTTCCTCCTCGTTATAAAAACAATCTTCTCCTTATCATAGATTAAAAAAGAAGAAATGTGAAGCATCCCGTTCAATACGAAAAAAAACAATCAGATAAAAATCTCTGATTGTTTTTTCGTAAATTCCTTACTTCGATTTGATATAAGTCTTACCATTTGCTGCTGGACCTTCTGATTTTCCGATAACTCCTACCAATACGACGATCGTAATTAAATAAGGAGCAATTTGCAGCCAGACACTTGGAACATCCTGGATAAACGGTATATAATTGCCGATTACACCTAAACTTTGAGCAAACCCAAAGAAAATAGCTGCGCCCATTGCGCCTAAAGGATTCCATTTACCAAAAATCATAGCTGCCATTGCAATAAACCCTTGACCAGCAATGGTTGAAGCGGAAAAGTTCAATGAAATTGCTTGAGCTTGAATAGCTCCTCCCATTCCGCCTAAGAGACCGGATAATAGCACACCGGCATATTTCATTCCATAAACATTGATTCCTAAAGTATCTGCTGCTTGAGGGTGTTCCCCTACAGCTCTCAAACGCAATCCAAAACGAGTTTTGAATAACACAAACCAACATAAAACAGCTATCAGAATTCCTACAAAAGCTGGTGCAGAAGTTCCTTTAAAGAAAATATCGCCAATAACGGGAATCTTTTCCAATAATGGAATATTCGCTTTTCCAAAGTTTTTAGGAATAATATCTGTTTGGCCGCGTCCATCATACAATACACGAGTTAAGAAGACCGCTAAAGCAGGCGCCATCAAGTTAATAACCGTTCCTGAAATAATGTGGTCTGCCCGTAAATTGATGGTTGCAACAGCGTGAATCAACGAAAACAAAATTCCGATCACTCCGCCTACAATAACTCCTACCCAAGGTGTCCAATTTCCAAATTGACTCGCAAAGGACAAGTTAAAGACTACGGAACCGAAGGCACCCATGACCATGATTCCTTCCAAGCCGACGTTAACAATTCCACTACGTTCAGAAAAAGTTCCACCTAATGCTGTTAAGATAAGAGGGGCCGAATAGACTAACGCTGAAGAAAAGACAAGTTGCAATACACTCATAACATCCATCTTATTTTACTCCTCCTTTGTTTACTCTAGCCCGTTTATCAATGAAGAAACGGATCAAGTAGTTGGCTCCAACAAAGAATATAATAGAAGCAATCACAATATCCACGACTTCAGTTGGCACACCTGCCATTAACGGCATACTATTTCCGCCAATTTTAAGAGCTCCAAACAACAATGCAGAGAATAAAATACCAACAGGATTTCCTAAACCAAGTAAAGCAACGGCCATCCCGTCAAACCCAATCGTCGGCATTGCTCCTTGAACAAATATATTTTGGAATGTGCCCATTCCTTCCATCGCTCCGCCTAAACCAGCAAGAGCTCCACTGATCAGCATAGAAACAATGATATTGCGTTTCGTACTCATTCCAGCGTATTTGGAAGCAAACGGGTTTAGTCCTACTGCCCGGATTTCAAAACCGCTGGTTGTCTTTTTCATCAGAATCCAAACCACTACAGCCATGAATAAAGCAATAAAAATTCCAGCATGCAATGTTGAGTTCTTCGTTAAAGTTGTCAACCATTCTACCCGAAGACTTGCACCTGCAGGGATACGAGACGTTGTATCTGAAGCATTTGTCAAAACGTTACGAATCAAATAATTAGTGGTATAAAGAGCGGTATAATTCAACATAATCGTTACAATAACTTCACTAGTGTTAAAATAAGCACGTAAAAATCCTGCAATGCCAGCCCATATTGCTCCAGCTACTGCTCCGACAACCAAACTTAAAAACAGCAATAGCAGACCGGGTAATTCCGGGAACGTTAAAGCGAACCAAACGGAACACAACCAACCTAACAAAGCTTGTCCAGCGACCCCAATATTAAAGAATCCAGCTGTATACGCTACTGAAAAGCCAAGTGCTGTAAAAACTAATGGGGTTGCTTGTCTCAATGTCTCACCGATATAAAAAGAATTACCAAAAGCTCCCTTGATCATAGATTGGTATCCAGCGATTGGATCATAACCAAATGCAAACATGATCAAAGCTCCCAATACTAATCCTAAGACAACAGAAAGCAGTGGAACCAATATATTATTCCATTTTCCTTTATTGTTCAATATGAGACCGCTCCTTTCCACTCTCTTGATCAGCAGCTGCTCTTGCTTTTTCAAGAGATGAACCTGCCATCAGCAGACCTAATTCTTGTTGGGTTGTTTCTTTTGGTTTTACAATGGCCACGATTTTTCCATCATACATAACCGCAATACGATCTGAAACATTTAAAATCTCATCCAATTCAAAACTCATTAATAAAACGGCTTTTCCATTATCCCGTTGTTCGATCAAACGTTTATGGATGTATTCAATCGCTCCAACGTCTAACCCACGAGTGGGTTGTGCAGCAATCAGCAATGATGGATCGCGATCGATTTCCCTGGCGATGATCGCTTTTTGCTGATTCCCGCCGGATAAGGCACTAGCCGGCACCATTTCATTTTGTGTCCGAACATCAAATTCTCCAATTAACTTTTTCGCATATTGTTTAATCGCCTTTGGATGTAAAAAGCCATGTTCGCTTAATGGTTTTTTATAATACGTTTGTAAAGCAATGTTTTCTTCCAAACTCATAGGCAGAATCAAGCCATATTTATGGCGGTCTTCAGGAATATGCCCTAACCCATTTTCCGTAATCTTGCGGGGTTGTTTATTTTGGATCTCTTCTCCATTTAAAAGAATCTTTCCACTTTCTATTTTAGCAAGTCCTGTGATCGCTTGAATTAATTCGCTTTGCCCATTTCCATCAATTCCAGCAATCCCTAAGACCTCACCAGCACGAACTTCTAAGCTCAATGCTTTAACTGCTTCTAACCCGCGATCTTCTTGAACTGTAATATCTTGGACAGAAAGAACAACTTCTTTTGGTTGTGCAGCTTTTTTTTCAGTCTTAAATGAAACCGAACGTCCAACCATCATATCTGCTAATTCTTGTTGCGAACTTGAAGCTACGTCAACGGTATCAATACTTTGGCCTCGACGAATAACCGTACATCTATCAGCAACTTGCTTGATTTCATCTAATTTATGTGTGATCAAAATGATCGACTTTCCTTCGCGAGTCAGAGCTTTCATGATTTGCATCAATTCTTTGATCTCTTGAGGAGTCAACACGGCTGTAGGTTCATCAAAAATTAAAACCTCTGCTCCTCGGTATAATGTCTTCAAAATTTCTACCCGTTGTTCCATTCCAACAGAAATGCTTTCAACTCTTGCAGCAGGATCTACCAATAAACCATATTTTTCTGATAAATCTTTGATGGCTTGTTTGGCTTTGTTTTTGTCTAGCACTCCAGCTTTATTAGGTTCACTGCCCAATATAATGTTTTCCGTTACAGTAAATTTCTTTACTAACATAAAATGCTGATGAACCATTCCAATTCCTAATTTATTCGCCATACCTGGAGAATTGATCAGAACTTCTTTTCCATTCATCAATATTTCACCTGATGTGGGTTCTAAAAGACCCGATAAGATATTCATCAAAGTTGATTTTCCTGCTCCATTTTCACCTAACAGAGCATGAATCTCGCCTTTTTTAAGCTGTAGATTAATGTTATCGTTCGCTTTAAAGGTACCAAACTCCTTGGTGATACCTTTCATTTCTATGACGAAATCGGTTTCCGACACGATGGACTCACTCCTTTTCAATTGCTTGAATTCATTATCTATTATACGTTATTTACTAAACAGGAGCTACAGTGAATTCTTTTTTTATTTAATTGCCATGCAAATAATAGGACTTTTTCAATTAGCAGCTCTCTTGTAAAACCTAAACCTCTTGTATCCTCTAATGGATAAGTCATTTTTTGTCCTAAGATGTGAAAAGACCGGAATGAGCATCCGGTCTTTTCACTGAAGTTCAATTGAATTTGGTTTTTTTATTTTTCAGGGGTTTCTGGTACTTCGATATCTCCGTTAATGATTTTTTCTTTGTAGTCTTCAATACTTTTCTTAACTTCATCAGTCAGACTGCCATCTGTCAAATCAACGCCGCCTTCAGCTAAACCAAAGTTCACCGTTTCTCCGCCAGTGAAGTTTCCAGCCATCGTATCGTTTGCAATATCTTTAACGGCTGCTCCAACACCTTTAAGCGTAGACGTTAATGTTAAGTTGCCAGAATCGTATTTACCTTCTTCTTCTTGGTCACGGTCAACGCCGATTACCCAAAGTTTTTCAGATGGATCAGCATTCATACGGTCTTTAGCTTCAGAGAAGACTCCGTTACCTGAATCACCAGCTGCTTGATAAATAATATCGATTCCGCTGCTATACATTGCTGCTGCTAATTGTTTTCCACGTGCAGCATCTCCAAAAGAACCTACGTATTCTACGTTTACTTCAATTGCAGGGTCAACTTCTTTGACACCGGCAACAAATCCAGCTTCAAAACGTGAAATAACTTCACTTTCTTGTCCGCCGATAAATCCGATTTTTCCAGTTTCAGTTGATTCTGCAGCAGCAACTCCAGCTAAAAAGGCTGCTTCTTGGTCTTTAAATAAAACAGATTCAACGTTTGGTGCGTCGATAACTGAATCAATAATGACGAATTGCTGATCTTCGTTTTGTCCAGCTACATCTGTCATTGCTTCTTGTAATTTAAATCCAACTCCATAGATCAAATCGAAATTGGCATTTACTGCACTATTTAAATTGGTAACAAAATCTGAGTCTTCATTTGATTGAATATAAGTATATCCATCTGCGCCTTCTTTTTTACCGTTGTCTTCTCCCCATTCCTGCATACCTTCCCAAGCAGATTGGTTAAAAGATTTGTCATCCACTCCACCTACATCAGTAACCATTACGACAGAAAAATCATCGCCTGAATCTGATGCAGTATCTGAAGGTGTAGCTGAATCGTCTGAACCACAGGCTGCTAATGTCGCACCTGAAATTAATCCTAAAGCTAAAAGACTCATATAATTGCGTTTTTTCATTAAAAAAACCCCCAATATTTTTTTAGTGCGAATAAATAAACATTCATTCACCCTCGTATTTATAGTACCATCTTTATAAGATAAAATAAACCATAAAACGATGATTGCAAGCGTTTTACTCAAAAAATGTTCACTTTTTAATCGCCTTCTCATTTTGCATAAACCTTGTTCTTTTAAACGACAAAAAAGGTTGATCTAGATGCTCAACCTTTTCCCAGCTGGTGATTTGGCTTTTTATGAATAGCTACTGTTCTGCTAAATCATCGCCAGGCTCACCTGGAACTTCCGTAATGTTCACTTTTCTTGGCTTGCTTCCTTCAGATGGACCAACGATACCACGCATTTCCATCTCATCAATGAGTCGCGCTGCACGATTGTACCCAATTCTAAAACGTCTCTGCAATAAAGAGATACTGGCTGTCTGCATTTCTACGATCATTTGAACAGCATCATCATAAACTTCGTCTTGTACTTCACCGCTTGTAGTTTGAGGTTCTTCCGTCGGCATCATTGCCTCAACATAGTTTGCTCCTTGTTGTGTGGTTACAAACGAAACAACTCTTTCCACTTCAGCATCCGATATGAAGGCTCCTTGAACACGGACAGGCTTATTTTCACCCATCGGCAAATACAACATATCTCCACGTCCAAGAAGCTTTTCAGCCCCACTGCTGTCAATGATCGTCCGTGAGTCGATTCCGCTAGAGACGGCAAAGGCGATCCGCGATGGGACATTGGCCTTGATGATGCCTGTAATAACATCGACACTTGGTCTTTGCGTAGCTAAAATCATGTGGATCCCTGCTGCTCTAGCCATTTGGGCCAAACGAATAATGGCATCTTCTACTTCGTTGCTGGCTACCATCATTAAATCAGCTAATTCATCCACTATCACCACAATAAAAGGCAAAGTCGGATGACTTTCACCATTTTCTAAGTTTTGCTCTAAAATAAACTGATTGTACCCCGCAATATTCCGTTGACCACTAGCAGCAAACAACTCATAGCGTTGTTCCATTTCGGCTACGACTTTTTGTAAAGCTTGAGCTGCTTTTTTAGGATTGGTTACGACAGGTGTTAGCAAATGAGGAATCCCATTATAAATATTCAATTCTACCATCTTAGGATCAATCATCATTAATTTAACTTCGTTTGGTTTAGCTTTCATCAATAAACTAGTGATAATGCCATTGATACAAACAGATTTACCACTACCCGTTGATCCTGCCACTAATAAATGCGGCATTTTCGTTAAATCAGCCATGGCTACATTACCTGAAATATCTCTTCCTAGTGGAACTTCTAATAATTTTTCACTGTTTTTCACTTGTCCATCAATAACATCACGGAACGCCACAATACTGACCTCACTATTTGGTACTTCAATTCCAATAAAAGGTTTTCCAGGAATAGGCGCTTCTATCCGGATATCTTTAGCAGCCAAAGCTAAGGCTAAGTCGTCACTTAAGCTAACAATTTTGCTGACCTTTACACCTACTGCTGGTTGAACTTCATATTTTGTCACTGCTGGACCAAGATTGGCTTTGGTTACTTTTGCGTCTACTCCAAAACTCTGAAACGTTTCTTCTAGTTTTTTAACATTTCGTTGAATCAATGCATATTCATTGGTTTGATCCGTTTGTTTTACTTCATCTAGTAAAGACGAGGGCGGCAATTGGTAATCAGCATTTTCGGCTTCAGCTTGGATATCAAATTCCAGCTTACTACTGTCATCGCTTGATTCTTCTGGCTCTTCTGCTTTTGCCTCTTTCGTTCCTTCTGCTTGTAAACGACTCTGATAACTATCGATTTCTAGTTGCAATGGATCTGTTTTACTTGGTTGTTCATTGACTTTCGTTTCTGGCACATCTACTTTAAGTGGTTTAACGCGATTTTTTTTAGTATTTTCCTTTTCTTTAGCTGGATTCACGCCAGTTTCCGGCGTAAGCTTTTCTTGAGTTCGCAGCTTGTTCCAATTTCGAAAACGCGTACCCATTTGTGCAAAAAAGTCCTTAATGTTTTGAAATATTTTTTTCGATGTGAGACGAACAAAATCCATAAAATATTTAAATGACCATCCGAAAACGAAAAAGCTCCCAATAAACCAAAGAATCCCAACCATTAAATACGTTCCCCATTGGGCAAATAAAAAATAACTGAGTGCATATAATCCGGCACCAATCATTCCACCACCTACCGATTGAGTAATCTCATTTTTAGTCATATCCGGCATAAAGAAACGCAATGTCGCAGAAAGGACATTTACATCAGCATGAATAATAGGTGCAAATAATAAAGCATGCAGCAACAATAACGTTCCGCCATACAATAAACCTAACCCAATTATCCGCTTATTTTTAAAAGGAGGCTCGGTTCCTTTGATAACTAAATAGATGCCATATACAGCCAACAATAATGCCGCAAATAAAAAGGTGTTACCAATAAAAAAACGAAATAAGTTGGCGCTCAATCTGCCAACAAAACCCAATTGAGATGCTGCAAATAAACTTAAAATAATAAAGATAACTCCGATGACTTCAATTGAAAGATTGCGTTTTGTTCTTTTTTTAGTGGTGCTTTTTTTTCTTGCTGCCACAACTACTCTACCTCCTCCGCATTCTTTTCCTATTATACACAAAATGAGCGAAAAGCGGAATTGCCGCTGTAGCCTCATTAAATAAAAGCCTTGCATCACACTGGATTGTTCCTGGATAAAAACAAACTTTGTCCAAGAATCCATATACAGTGAACGTGCAAGGCTTTCTTTTCAATTAATTCCCTTGTTTTTCCATGGCTGCTTTGAGGGCTAATGCCAGTGGACTTTCCATTTCTTCTTGCGCTTCTTGATTCATTTTTTGCATAATGCGTTTTGTTTCATGCTTATTTACTTTTTTGTTTTTTGTATCACTCATTTTTTCAGAAAGGTTGCAGTATTTGCATTTAAAAAATTTCCCTTTTTTCCCTTCATGAATCTCCATTTTACGATGGCATTGAGCACATCGGCGATTGGATACTTTTGGATCTTTTCGACGACGATAAGAACAATCCGTACTGCTGCAAACAAGCATTTTTCCATCACGACTATTGCGTTCTTTCAATAATTCCCCACAATCTGGGCACACTTTTGAGGTAAGCGAATAATCTTTATACGTTTGCTCACTCAGTTTGATCTCTTTGACCAAACGCTTAGCTTCAGTTGTGATTTGTTTTAAAAATTCGTCTTTTTTTAATGTTCCGGCTGCAATCTCTTCTAAAGATTTTTCCCATTTACTGGTCAATTCAGGAGTGACTAAAGCTGGATTAACTAATGTCAATAATTGTTTGCCTTTAGGCGAAACCGTCAACTTCGTCAATTGACGTTCCATTAAATCGCTGCTAATTAACTTTTCAATAATTTCAGCCCGTGTAGCAGCTGTTCCTAAGCCATTATTCTCCATTTTCTGCAGTAACGCAGCTTCTGTCAGCCGACTTGGTGCTTCCGTCAACCGTTTTTTGATTTGAACGGTCGTTTGGCTCAACCGTTCCCCTTTTTTGTAAATCGTTTGCGGTTTTTGAGCTTCCGTTTTGCGCCATCCCTTTTCTACAACAACAACTTGCTGCAAAGTAAAGGTCACATCAGCAGCAGCCAATGTATAAGTTGTTTTCACTTCTTTGTATGAAGGTAAAAACAAACCTAAGAAACGTTCTACGACCATACGATAGATTCGCAACTCATCCTGATCCATTTTTTCTGGTCGAGGCCTTTCTTCTGTTGGAATAATACCATGGTGATCTGTCACTTTAGCGTTATTAAAAACAGACTTTTGAGTAACAACTCCCCCTCGTTTCAAGATCCCTTTTACTTCTTCAGGAAAGAATCCGTGTATCGCTTGTAAACGATCTTTCATCGTTGCTGACATATCGTCAGTTAGATGTTTTGAATCGGTTCTAGGATAAGATAGGACTTTATGGCGTTCATAAAGAGTTTGCATCACGCTCAACGTTTTTTTAGCTGAAAATTGATAGCGTTGATTAGCTTCCCGCTGCAGTTCCGTTAAATCATAAGGCAGCGGTGCAGCATGTACTTGCTGCTTTTCTTTTACTTCTTGGACCATCACAGGTTCTGATGTCAACCGGCTGACTAATTCTTCCGCTTGTACACGTTCCTTAAATTTATGCGGAGCACCCTCTTTAAGTACAGCAGATTGCCCAGCTACATTTAATTCCACAGTAAAAAAAGTCTCCGGTATAAATTGTTCGATTAGCGCTTCTTGTTTTCTGATCATGGCTAAGGTAGGTGTTTGTACTCGTCCCGCTGATAGACTGTCTTGATATTTAACGGTTAAAGCTCTGGTGACATTCAAGCCAATCAGCCAATCTGCTTCTGAACGAGCAACGGCAGCGTCATAAAGTGCATCGTATTTCTTGCTCGGTTGCAGTTGTTTGAATCCTGTACGGATCGCTTGGTCCGTTTGCGAAGAGATCCAAAGTCGTTTGACCGGTTTATTGAATTTGATGTATTCAAGAATCCATCTAGCAACCAATTCTCCTTCTCGTCCTGCATCAGTTGCAATCACTGCTTGGTCGATGTCTTTTCTTTGAGCTAATTGTTTGATGGCTTTTAATTGGTGACCGGTATTCTTTAAGGGTTTGATTTGCATTTTGGCTGGAATCAATGGCAAGCTTTCCATATCCCATGTTGCCCACTCTTGTTTATAGTCTTCCGGCATTTTCAAGCCTAGCAAATGACCCAATGCCCAAGTCACGATAATGTCTTTGCCTTCGATATAACTTTTATTTTTCTGGTTAGCTCCCAATACTCGAGCGATTTCTTTTCCTACACTAGGTTTTTCGGAAATAATTAAAGTTTTCATTTAATTTCCTTTCTGTTTCTAAACTATTCAGTTGGATACTATTTCTTCCGCTTCAATCAATTGATACTCTTTTAACAGAATCAAACTATGAAATAATTGTATGTCATCTTCACATTCAATGCAATATTGATTCTGACTCTCATCCCAAAAAGCGGTTAAGTACCCTTTTTTTGTTTGATGATGAGGGTAGGTCTTCTGGAAATCCATGAACTGCGTTTGGTATTCGCGGATTGCTTCATCAAACGTTTCAAATGTTTGAATGCTCTTTATTTGTTTTTTCCAATCATCAAAAAACCACCAAGGTTCATATTCTCCTTGCAACTCCATTACTTGAAACATCTGCTTTCCCCCAATTTTGATTGTATTATAGCATACCTTGCTTCTTTTTAGCAGGGCCGCAGATTGTTTGACGGATTCGCATTTGACTTATAGAATGAAGGTAAACCCTTTTCAATTCATCTCTATCAACATCAGTCTTCAACAGAAAGTGAGGTTTTTAAAAGTGACTCTTTTTGAACGATTTAAAAGTGCTTTTATATTAACTCCTGATAAATCTTTCATACGTAAAAAGTAAAAAAACAACTATAATTGAAGAAACACAAGGAGGAGAATTAATGATGAAAAAAGTAACATTAACTGTAACTGGGCGTGTACAAGGTGTCGGTTTTCGCTATATGACTAAAATGGTTGCCGATCAAATAGGTGTTTTTGGTCTTGTTCGCAATGAAATGGATGGCAGCGTCTATATTGAAGCAAATGGAGAACCACAAAAAATAGATGCATTTATTGAAGAAATTCGAAAATCGCCTACTCCTAGCGGAAATGTTGAGCATTTAGAAATAACCGAAGATTCGTCTTTACCAGTAAAAGATAAATTTTCCGTAAGCAATTGAAATCGTTTCACGATTCCTGTATAGTTAATTGTGTTATCGGTAAAAAACATAATGAAGGATAGTGAACAATGAAAAAATTAAATAAGCTCCTTTTAACTGGATCGCTTTTGAGTATGGTGCTCTTTCTTTCCGGTTGTATGGGACAAGATAAACAAGGAAATCCTAAAGGCTTTATATATGAGTTTTTAGTCGTTCCAACGCAACAACTTATTCTTTGGTTAGCAGATGCATTTAACGGCAACTATGGTATTGCGATTATCATCATTACGTTAATTGTACGAGTCATCATCTTGCCTTTAAACCTGAGCCAATCTAAGAAATCTTTAGTTCAACAAGAAAAAACAGCCTTCATCAAGCCTGAAATGGATGTTATTCAAGCCAAGCAGAAAGCAGCACAAACACCAGAAGAAAAAGCTGCTGCGCAACAAGATTTGATGGCTCTATACAAAGACAATGATATGAGCATGTTGGGCGGTATCGGATGTCTGCCTTTATTGATTCAAATGCCTGTCTTTACGGCCATGTTTCAAGCTATCCGTTTATCACCAGAAATCGCAAACAGCACGTTTTTGGGCATCAATTTAGGTGATCGAAATATCCCATTAGCAATTGCAGCTGGTCTGATTTATCTAGTCCAAGCGTATGTTTCAATGATCGGTATCGCTCCGGAGCAAAAGAAACAGATGAAGACTATGATGTATATGAACCCTATCATGATAGTGATGTTTACTATTTCTTCTCCTGCTGGTTTAGGTTTGTATTGGTTAGTTGGAGGATTTTTCGGGGTTTTCCAAACTCTTATTACGAATTTCCACTTCAAACCAAGAATACAAGCACAAATCGCTGAAGAGATGAAAAACCGACCTAAAAAAGAACGGCCAATCAAAACAGTTGAGCCGCTTAAGTCAACTGAAGTTAGTACCGACCAACAGCCACCCGCAATGAAACGAAACGCTGGATCGGCTCGTGGACGAAATGCTGGCAAACAACAACGAAGATAGCTTTTAAACTTAACTAAAAAAGACTGCCTTTCCATTCCTTTAAGGGATTGGAAAGGCAGTCTTTTTTTGCATAACTAAACGAAAAACTATTTAATCGTTCGATTCTTCTTCATAAATAGGCAGTTTGATTCTAAAAATAGAGCCATATTCTAAGACACTTTCAACAGAAATAGATCCTTTATAGCCAAGCAATAATTCTTTTGCAATAGCCAATCCCAATCCGTTTCCGCCTTTATGCCGGCTCCTAGCTTTATCGACACGGTAAAAACGATTGAAAATTCTTTCCGTATCCTCATGCGTCATTCCTTCACCAAAATCTTGGATAGCAATATCTAATACGCGGTTCTCGACAGCGATCGATACATGGACTTCTTTGCGGTCAGTTGAATATTTCACAGCATTATCCAACAATATAATCAATATTTGCTCCAAATGGTTTCGATAAATGGAAACATAAACTTCTTCATCCACAGCATCATCTAAATTAAAGACAAAATCCGGATGAATCATTTTGAAATTATTGACGGTTTGCAAGACTAAAGGTTTAATAGCCGTCTTTTCATTTTTATAATGAATTTCAACTTGTTCTGCTCTTGATAAATCCAACATTTCCTGCACGAGGCTTTTCATCCGTTCAATTTCTTGTAAAGAAGCTGACAGCGACTCATCTAGAATTTCAGGATCTTTTTTTCCCCAACGGTCAAGCAATTTCAAATGCCCTTCCATAACCGCAACCGGAGTTCGCAGCTCATGGGAAACATCTTCTACGAACTGTTTCTGTTGCTCAATATATTTTTGCATTTTATCTAACATGTCATTGAAGACATTTGATAAATGGGTTAATTCATCATTGCTTTCAGCAATTTCAATCCGAGAAGTTGATTGAGTATCTTGTCGTATGTCATTCATGGTATTCGTGATTTTTTTGAGCGGCTTCAAGAAGTTGATAGCCAGCATATAGCCTATAATACTGCTGAATATCAATGCCAGGATGTTGATAGCAACCAGAGCCAAAATAATTCGTTCATTCATCCGATAATAGTTGCCCATCTCGCTTGTAACTTGAACATAACCAATCAGCTGTTGCGTTCTTTTGGAATAAATGGGCATGGTTCCTTGGAAGCCTTGTGTGCCATCGATATCGATCGACTCGATCAAAGGCTGAGCTGTTTTTTCAAAAGGGATGTCCTTTCGCTTAGACTCAAATAATAAACGTAAAGTAGGACTATAGACACGAACCATGATCCCTTCTTCGTTCATTTTAGCAAAAATAGTATCTTGGAAATTGTTTGGCTGTCCGTATACTAAATTTCGTTGGTCGAATTCATCATTCATTTCAATCGGAGTTGATGTATACGTACCGCTTAAAGCCATATAGACCGTTTCTTTTGATAAACTGGCAGATTCATTGTTCAATCGATTAGCGACTCCAAATAAAGTTTCTTTTACATCTTCGTTCTCTTGGGTCAATAAAATTTGTCTGAATCCTATAAAAATAGCGACAGAAAAAACAGAAAAAGTTAAGAAGATGGCCAATGCTGCTCCCATTGTCCATTTCCACTTCAACGAAATTCGTTTTCCTTTTTTTTTTTGTTCGTTTCCGTCAAAAGATGGTCGTTTCACGAACGCATCACATATCCCGTTCCACGAACCGTTTGAATGTATCCCTCAACGCCTGGAACATCAATTTTATTCCGTAAGTAACGGATATAAACGTCTACTACATTTGTTTCTACTTCTGTTTCGTAACCCCATACTTTATTTAATAATACATCCCGTGCTAATACAACATTAATGTTTTCCATTAGTTCTAATAATAGTTCATATTCTCTTTTGGTCAATTCAATCACTTCATCGCCACGGCGAACCACGCGGTTTTCTTTCTCAATTGTCAAGTCACGATACGTCACTGTTGTTTGTTTAGTGATGTTTTGTTCACTTTCAATTTCAATACGGCGGAATAAAGCACGCATGCGGGCTAATAATTCTTCAATGGCGAACGGTTTAACGATATAGTCATCTGCTCCATGATCTAAACCAGAGACACGATCGATCACGGAGTCTCTAGCAGTCATCATAATAATCGGCACACTGCTGACTTGTCTAATACGGCGGCAAACATCGATACCGTTTAATTCCGGCAACATTAAATCAAGTAAAATAACGTCCCATTCTTGCCCTTCGGCTAAAGCTGCTTCTAAACCTGAACGACCATCATAGCGAACTTCAGTTTCATAGCCTTCGTGTTTTAACTCAAGCTCAACAAAACGTGCTAAGTTTTTTTCATCTTCAATAATTAATATTTTATTCATCATATACCCACCTGTTCTTCTATTTTCACTGTTCTTTGCTTGTGTTACAATACCACGCTAATCTTAATTTCTCAATAAAATTCTCATCTTACTATTAGAATTCTACCATAAATTAGAAATAAATGAGAGTTTTTGATTTATGAGTCAATTTTTCTGCTTGATTTATTTTTATCCACAAATTAAGAGCTAGAGAAATAAAACTCTCTAGCTCTTAATTCACTCTATACAGTTGCTCTTAGCAAATCAATCATTAACTGATTTAAAGTTCTTCTTGTCCTTCATTGCCATACCAGTCGAAGTGGAAAGTTCCGGCTTTGTCGGTTCTTTCATAAGTATGAGCACCAAAGTAATCTCTTTGTGCTTGGATGATGTTAGCCGGCAAATCAGCTGTTCGATAAGAGTCGTAATAAGCAATAGCTGAAGAGAATGTAGGAATTGGAACGCCAGCTTTTACAGCAATTCCAATAACATCACGAACGGCATCTTGATAGTTTTTTGTGATATCCATGAAGTACCCATCCAACATCAAATTCTTCAAATTTGGTTCCTTAGCATAGGCATCCGTGATCTTTTGTAAGAAACGAGCACGAATGATACAACCAGCACGGAAAATTTTCGCAATTTCGCCATACTGCAAGTTCCAATCGTATTCTTCACTGGCTGTACGCATTTGAGCAAATCCTTGTGCGTAGCTCATGATTTTGCTGAAGTACAAAGCTTGTCGAATTTTTTCAACCAATTCAGCTTTATCTCCGTCAAATGAATAACTAGCTGGTGCTGGTAAGATCTTGCTTGCAGCAACACGTTCTTCTTTTAATGCAGAAATATAACGAGCAAAAACTGACTCTGTAATCAGTGGAAGAGGTACGCCTAAATCTAATGCACTTTGTGATGTCCATTTTCCGGTACCTTTGTTGCCTGCACGGTCTAAAATGATATCGACCATTGGTTTACCCGTTTCAGGATCTTTTTTCGTTAAAGCATTAGCGGTGATTTCAATCAAGAAACTGTCTAACTCGCCTTTGTTCCATTCAGCAAAAACTTCAGCAACTTCATCGACTGATAACCCAACAACTTTTCGCAATAAATCATATGATTCAGCAATCAATTGCATATCTCCATACTCGATTCCATTATGCACCATTTTAACATAATGGCCTGCTCCATTTGGCCCGATATAAGTGACACAAGGTTCGCCATCTTCGGCAACAGCAGCAATTTTTTCTAAAATCGGTGCAACTAAGTCATACGCTTCTTTTTGTCCGCCTGGCATGATGGCAGGGCCCAATAAAGCTCCTTCTTCTCCACCAGAAACACCAGTTCCAATAAAGTTAACGCCAGATTCAGCTAGCTCTTCGCTACGGCGTATAGTATCTTGGAAGAATGTATTTCCGCCATCAATCAGTACGTCTCCAGCATCAAGATGGGGCAATAGGCCTTGAATAGTAGCATCTGTTCCTTTACCTGCTTGAACCATCAGTAATATCCGGCGTGGTTTTTCTAGTGACTCCACAAATTCTTCCATTGTATAAGTTGGAACAAGATTTTTGTCAGGATTTTCTGCAATTACAGCTTCTGTTTTCGAACCGGTACGGTTAAAAATAGAGACGCTATACCCTCTGCTTTCGATGTTTAGCGCTAAATTTTTTCCCATTACAGCCATTCCAACGACACCAATTTGTTGTTTACTCATTCGTAAACTCTCCCCCTCGAAACTTCATTTTATTTTCCATTTTTTTATTTCTTCTATCTTTACTATCCTACCAAAAAAAAGCTGAAATTAAAAGGAAGGAATGCTTCATAACTCTTATTTGTTGGCCATGCCGACAACTAGTGCATAGGCCATTTCTAATCCCTTCAGTAATTCTTTAATTGGAAGGTATTCTTTAACCGTGTGTATTTTTTCGTAGCCAATGGCTAAATTAGTTGTTTGTTTGCCTTTTCCATTAAAAATATTAGCGTCGCTGCCTCCACCGCTCATCTCATAACTCGGTGTTCTGCCAATAGTTGAAATAGCTTTAGCGGCCATTTGCACAACTTCGGTCGATTCGTCAAAGCGGTAACCGTCATATTTTTTTTCTGTTATCACAATGGCTTTTCCACCCATTTCTTTTGCAACTCGTTCAAATGTTTCTTTCATATGTTGAACTTGAGCAACACATGCCTCTTTAGACAAAGACCGAGCTTCAGCCACGACCTCTAGTCGTTCCATGACCACGTTAGTCGCTGTTCCTCCAGAAATCAATCCAATATTTGCTGTCGTTTCTTTATCGATACGACCTAATTGCATTTGACGAATAGCTTCAGCAGCAATTTGAACAGCAGACAACCCTTTTTCAGGTTCTAACCCTGCATGAGCAGAAATACCTTGAATCAAAGCTTTGATTCGGTATTGTGTTGGACTGCCGATAGTAATGCTGCCCACAGGGCCACCTGTATCCAATACAAAACCCAGATTTGCTACCATCGGTGTTACATCAAACGCTTTTGCTCCTACTAAGCCGCTTTCTTCTCCAACAGTGATGATAAACTCTATGGTCCCGTGTTTAACGTGGTTTTCTTGGAGTGTTCTAATCAATTCTAACATAATAGCTAGACCGGCCTTATCGTCTGCCCCCAAAATAGTTGTTTCATCTGAATAAATAATATCATCTTTGATAATAGGCTTAATTCCCTTACCTGGCGTAACCGTGTCCATATGACTTGAAAAGAAAAACGGCGTGATGTCTGTTGCACCTTCTAATGTGCAAATTAAGTTATTTGCACCAAAACCCGTTTCTTCCATTGTTTGATCTTCTGCTACGGTTAGTCCTAAGGCTGTGAATTGTTCTTTCAAAAAAGCTTGGATAGCTTGTTCTGATCGCGTTTCTGAATCAATTCGAACCAATTCAAGAAACGTTTCCACTAATCTTTTCTCATTCCACTTTCTCATTTCTTTTTCCTACTTTCTATTCGGCTCTCAACCTTATATAGAGCCTTTTTTCATATCTGCCTGCTCTTTGTTAGCTCCTTTTGATCAAAATAGTGTATGATAAAGATAGATGATTCGATAAAAAATACATAATTGTAGTCGAACACCAACAAAGGAGGATTATTATGTACCAATCTTATCATACTGATGCTGATGGTAACATGGTAGTAGCTGAAAAAGGACAAATCACAGATTGGTTACATGTTTCTAAACCTACAGCTGAAGAAATCGATTATTTAGCTGAACACTTTAACTTTCCAAAAGATTATCTTACTAGTATTCAGGACCCAGACGAAGTTCCGCGGCAAGAAAAGTTAGGATTGAATCCAGCTGAAGATCCAAATTTGATTATATTTAACTATCCTTGCAAAGTAACAAATACATTAGGGTATGACGAATACATAACGATTCCATTTGGCATTATTTTAACTGAAAACACCATCATCACCGCTGCTGAAGATCTGCCTTTTTTTATGGAAAAGATAATCCGAAATGAAACAGATTATCCAGTCGATACCAAAAAACCAGCACAGTTCGCTTTGGAAATTGCTTGGCAGATTTCGTTTAATTACATCTCTTGTCTAAAAGAAATCATAAAAAAAACAGAAGCTATGGAACAACAATTAACGATCACAACTAAAAATGAACAGCTTTTTGCTTTGATGTCATTGCAAAAAAGCTTAGTTTATTTTAATACTTCTATTCATGCAAGCCACCCTATTTTTAATGATTTAAAAGAAATTGAACTGTTTACTCAACACACTGAAAATCGGAATTTGCTTCACGATGTGATCGTAGAAAACCGTCAAGCTGAAGTGATGATCGAAGAAACCGATCAATTATTAACACAGATGAGTGCTGTTTTCTCATCTGTTGTTTCTAATAATTTAAACAACATCATGAAGTTTCTAACTTCTGTTACGATCGTTTTAACCATTCCCACTATTATCGGAGGACTTTGGGGGATGAATGTCAACTTACCTATTGATAAAACCCCCGGAGCTTTTTGGATCATGATTCTCATTATTATTTTAATCAGTATTCTAACCACCTGGTTTTTGAAAAAAAATGATTATTTTTAAATACCACTTGATAAAGCTACCTGTTTCAGTGTAGACTATAAGAAATATCTGTAATGAAAGTAGGCGAATCAGCTCATGGCGAATAAAGATAAAAAGACGCCTGCAACCAAGAAATGGACTAAAGTTTTTGTTTGGGTAATGTTAGTTTCCATGCTTGGATCAGCATTCATTTCTGCGTTAGCTATACTCTGATTTTTTCACAAAACAAAAATAAGAGGTTGGGACAAAAGTCCCAACCTCTTTTGCATATCCGAATATTTATTCTAGAACGTGTTCCAAAAAGCAGACCCGACGTCCACTTCACGAATAATGCTCGATGGTCTGTGACCATACTGCGCTTATCCGTTCCAGTTTCCTTAGCCCTTGCAGCTTTAGCTGCTTAGGGATACGGTATGCGAAGTAGAAGATTCGGGTCTAAACGCTTTTTGTCTCACTCCCTTTTTAGTTAGTTTAATTGTTTTGTTTTTTGATTTTTCGCTAATTCGCGCAGTTCTTTTGCATGTTCTAGCGTTAGCTTTGTAATTTCAGTTCCAGCCAACATTCTGGCAACTTCTTCTACTTTTTGAGGTTCTGCCAATGCTTCAACATGTGTTTCTGTCCGTTCAGCTACTATTGTTTTTGATATAAATAAATGATGATCCGCCATCGCCGCTACTTGCGGCAAATGGGTAATACATAAAACTTGCGAATGAATCGCAACCATATAAATTTTGTTTGCAATCGCTTGTGCCACACGCCCGCTGACACCCGTATCGACTTCATCAAAAATGATACTGGTAATGCCTTGTGACTTTGAAAAAATAGTTTTCAACGCTAACATCATTCTGGATAATTCTCCCCCAGAGGCCACTTTAGCTAGTGATTTTAAAGGTTCTCCTAAATTAGTCGCGATATAAAATTCTACATGATCTAATCCTATTTCTCGGGCGGTTTCTAACGTTGGTTCCGCTTTTCCATTAAAAAATTGTACCTCAAAAACAACTTTTTCCATGAATAATTCTTTTAGTTGTTCATGAATGGCCGCTTCTAATTGTTTTGCAACGCTTTGTCGCTTTTTCGTCAAGGTTTTGCCTTGCTGAATCACCTTTTCCGAAAGAGTATTCAGTTCTTTGATCAAATGATTAATGTGATCTTCTCGGTTTTGGATTTGAAGCAGTTCTACGGCAATTTTTTCATAATAAGATTTGATCTCTGCAATAGAATCTCCATATTTACGCTTCATTTGGTGAATCAATTCCAACCGTTTTTCAATATCATTTAACCGATTTTCATCATAAGCCATTTGATCCATTTCTCTTAAGATGTCGCTTGCTGCTTCTTGCAATTGAAAGTAACTATTTGCAATCGTTTCTGATAAAAGTTTGTACGTACCATCAATGTCTTCAATTGAACTCATTTCGGACATAGCTTGACCAATCAGATCGATCCCGCTGTTTTCTTCACCCTGTAAAGCATCATAACTGCCTGATAAAGCCGCTGTGATCTTTTGGTAATTCATTAATAGATTTTTTTCTTCCAACAACTCTTCTTCCTCATGATCGCCTAGCTCAGCCATTTCAATATCATTCACTTGAAACTGCAGCATATCCAAACGTTGCGCCAATTCTTGTTCACTATTTTGCCATTTATCATAGGCTTTTTTAACTTCTTTGTAAGCAGCATAGGTTGTTCCGTAAGCGGCTTTAAGCCGGTGCAGCTCTTTATCTCCAAATTGATCTAACATTGCCAAGTGCCGCTCAGGGTTCATTAGCTCTTGGTGCTCGTTTTGACCATGAATATCAATGATCGTTTCTCCTATTAAACGTAAAGTCGCAATATTCACCAGGCGTCCATTGATGCGGCAGACATTTTTACCATTGCGATGAATATCTCGTTGAATAATAAGGGTGCCATCCTCCATTTCAATATCATAAGAATTTAGCAACTCATAAGTCAGTTGATTGTCTTCAATTGAAAACAACCCTTCCAAGACACATTTGCTCTCACCATGACGAATGAATTCATTTGAACCGCGTCCACCAGCCAATAAGCCGACTGCATCAATAATAATGGATTTCCCTGCTCCGGTTTCCCCTGTTAAAACTGTCATACCCGATTCAAAACTTAGATTCAAATCATGAATGATGGCAAAGTTTTTAATGGTTAATTCTTGTAACAAATTGCTTCACTCCCATCAACTTGTCCGTTGCCTAGTATTAAATCAAACTAATAAAATGATTTTTTAAATTTTTTGCTTGTTCTTCAGAACGACAGATAATCAAAACATTGTCATCTCCTGATATGGTTCCAAATATTTCAGAGAAATCGGAAAGATCGATCAAAGAACCCAAAGCAAAAGCATTGCCTGGAATTGTCCGAAGCAAAAGAAAATAGTCCTGCACATCGATTGAAACAAAGGCATCTTTTAATAAACGCTCTAATTTTTTTGAGGTATTGTGCTGAACATCTGGGGGCAAACTATAACGATAGCCTCCGGTTGGAGCAGGAACTTTTACCAGCTGAAGTTCTTTGATATCGCGGGAAATAGTAGCTTGCGTCACCTCGATCCCCTTCTCTTCTAAAATACGCACAAAATCCTCTTGCTTTTCAATAATATGCTCTTGAATCAGATTTTGTAATAAACGATGCCGCTCTTTCTTCTTCATCATTTCACCTCATTTTAATATTCAGTATAAATATACATTATTTTCTTTATCATACCGTACATTATACAGATATAAAAGCAAAACCGTATACAGGAATCCAGCTATTTCCAAAAATCGCCTATAAAAAAACAAATTTTGTATAAAACTATACAAAATTTGTTTTTTTATTTATTGGTTGTTTTAAAAGCTTTATAAGCATCTATTAAAACCAGTTCAAGATTCACTGAACTAGCCATTGTCCCATGTTTTTTATCAGTCCATACAAAATGAGCTAAGAACTCAATATTGCCGTGTCCTCCAGTAATAGGAGAAAAATCCACTGCTTGAACATCGTATCCCAAATCAAGTGCAAATTGAACCATCTTTGTTAACACTTGTCGATGGATTTCCGGATCACGCACAATCCCTTTTTCGCCTACATCTGTACGATTTGCTTCAAATTGAGGTTTGATCAAAGCTAAGACATCGCCTTTTAAAGCAATAATATCTTTTAATACCGGCAAAATAACACGCAAAGAAATAAACGAAACATCAATTGAAACTAAATTAGGTTGTCCATAAACAAAATCAGTCAACTTGCTGTTTCTAAAATTTGTTTGTTCCATTACAATAACGCGAGGATCTTGCCGTAATTTCCAAGACAATTGATTGGTTCCGACATCTAATGCATAACTCAATTTTGCTCCATGTTGCAAAGCAGCATCCGTAAATCCTCCTGTAGAAGAACCGATATCCAACATAATTTTATCTTGGATTCTCACATTAAAAACTTCCATTGCCTTTTCTAGTTTAAAACCACCGCGACTAACGTAACGCAACTGTTCGCCTTTGCGCTTTAATTGTGTCGTAACCGGAATCTTCTCTCCAGCTGTATCAATTCGTTCGTCTTTATCCGTTAAAATAATCCCTGCCATAATTGCTCGTTTGGCTTTTTCTACTGAATCAAATAACCCTTGCTCCACAAGAAGAACGTCTACTCGCTCTTTTTTCATATTATCCTCCAAATCTTTTTATCGAACGGCTAATAAATCAACCATATCCGATAACAATTGAGTATCAATCGATTTACCCTTTTTCAGGAAAACTGCTTCTATTTCAGCTAAGCTTTTCTTGGCTGCTTTGATTTCGTATTCAAGAGCTTCTTTTGCTCCTGCTAATGTTAATAAAGCTGGGTACGTACTTTTGTTTAACTGAGCATCCATTCCCGTGTTTTTGCCCAGTTCATCAACATTTCCGGTTACATCAAGAATATCATCAAGAATCTGAAAAGCTAAGCCGAAATGGGTGGAATACTGGAGGAGAAAAGACTCGATTTCAATAGGTGCGTTCGCTATCACGCTGCCCGCATAAACCGCAAACGTTAATAACTCGCCTGTTTTCTTTTCATGAACGGCTTTTAAAGCCGTTAAAGATAACGAAGATCCTTCACCCTCCATATCAGCTACTTGCCCAGCAACCATCCCATTTGGCCCAGCTGCTTTAGCTAACGCCAGCACTAATTCAATTTTCTTTTTATCCGAAACGGGACTTTCAGCAAGGAGCTCAAATGCTTGAGTCAATAACCCATCACCTGCTAAGATAGCCAGATCTTCTCCGTAGACCACATGATTGGTTGGTTTTCCGCGGCGCAAATCGTCATTATCCATCGCAGGCAAATCGTCATGAATCAAAGAATAAGTATGGATAAATTCTAACGCTACAGCTGCTTCGTACCCTTGCTCAAGCTCACCTCCCAGCGTTTGGATCGTCGCTAACAACAATAAGGGCCGTATTCTTTTACCGCCAGCTGTTAAAGAGTAGTGCATCGCTTGATAAAGGGTTCCTTCAAACTCTTTTTCCTTGCTTAAATGTCTCACTAAAGCCGCTTCTATTTGAGGTTTTTCCTTTTGTTGAAAAAGACTAAATTCCATTTGCTCTGTCACTTCCCTTAGTTTTCTTCGTTTTCATTCTCGAAAATGGTTTCTTCCCCATTTTCATCTACAATCTTAGTAAGGGTCTTTTCAGCGTTTTGCAACGTTTCTTTGCAAATTTTGCTTAAGCCTACACCTTTTTGAAATTGCTCTAAAGCCTCTTCTAAAGGTACATCTCCACGTTCAAGATTGGTAACGATCTCTTCTAATTGCTGCATTGCTTCTTCGAACTTCAATTTTTCTTTTGCGCTCATGTTTGTTCCTCCATTTTTTTCAGTACTTTAGCTTCAAAACTACCTTCATGCAAGTGAACGCGGATTAAATCATCTGGTTCAACTTGTTTTGCTTCTTTAAGGACTTTATCGTCTTTCGTCACATAACTATAGCCTCGGTTCATAATTTTTAACGGGCTTAAGTAGTCAAGTGATTGCATTCTATGCTCCAAACGTTTAGCTTGATCATTCATAAAGCGATCCATTTCTAATTGCAGTTGTTGAGTAATTTGCTGTAAGTCTACCTGCTTTTGCTTCACAACTTGTTGAGGATTGCTGGACAGCAACTTGTAATGCAGCAATCGGAAATCTTGTTTTTCACTAGTCAATTTTTCTTCTAGTGAACGGATCAATCGTTCTGAAATAAGATCTAGGTTTTGAGCATAGCCTTCATAAAGCCGCTGAGGTTGTTTAAAAATATAAGATTCCAGACTACGGTTTAAGCGTTGGCTCAAAACTTCAATTTTTCGCATGTAACTTTGAATCAACCGCAGCCGCATTTGTTCGATCTTTAAAATTTCATCTGACAGCAATGGAACGGATAATTCAGCCGCTGCAGTGGGCGTTGCTGCTCGTACATCGGCAACTAAATCAGCAATCGTTGTATCTGTCTCATGGCCAACAGATGAAATGACGGGAGTTTTAGCTTCGAAAATAGCCCTTGCTACTTTTTCTTCATTAAATGGCCATAGATCTTCAATGGAACCACCGCCTCGTGCAACGATCATTGTATCAAAATCGCCTTTGTCTTCTACCATTTTAATGCTTTTAACAATGTCATCAGCAGCTTTGTTGCCTTGAACAAGCGTTGGAAACACAACTAATTGAACGATTGGATACCGTCTTTTGATGGTCGTCATAATATCGCGTATCACTGCACCGGTTGGGCTCGTTACGATTGCAATTTTTTTGGGGAAAGTAGAAAGCAATTGCTTCGGCGCTTCGAACAGCCCTTCTTTTTTCAACTTTTGTTTCATCTCTTCCAGCGCTTGGTACAACGCTCCCACACCATCAGGTTCCATATGTTCAATATAAATCTGATAATTTCCACTTGCTTCATATAAAGAAATACGACCAATCACCAGTACCTTCATGCCTTCTTCTGGTGTGAATTTTAATTTTTGATAGGCTCCCTTAAACATGATAGCGGCGATTTTCGCCCGATCATCTTTTAAACTAAAGTATTGGTGCGCATTCGGTCGGTTTCTAAAGTTTGAAATTTCTCCCGTTAGATAGATTCTTCCTAAATAAGGATCTTGTTCAAATTTTCGTTTAATGTATCTCGTCAAATCTGTGACGGTTAAGTATTGTTCTGACAAAAAAACCCTCCTGACTTTTACGTCACTTTAAATTCTTTTGGCGCTTTCGATCGTTTGGTACATTAACATCGTAATGGTCATAGGGCCAACACCGCCAGGTACTGGAGTTAAATAGCCGGCTACTTTAGCCACTTCATCTGCTTTAATGTCTCCGATCAATTTACCATCTGCGTCCCGGTTCATTCCTACATCGATCACCACTGCTCCTGGTTTGATAAATTCTTTCGTAACAAAATTGCCCCGCCCAATAGCAACAACTAAAATATCTGCTGTTCGGGCTACTTCGGCCAAATTTTGTGTTTTTGAATGAGCCATCGTTACTGTAGCATCATTCATCAGCAATAATTGCGCCATTGGTTTTCCTACAATAGTGCTACGACCGATAACAACAGCAGTTTTTCCTGCTATTTCAATTTGATGACGTTTCAATAATTTCATAATGCCATAAGGAGTACAAGCAATTTTATCTGGTTTCCCTATCAGTAATTTCCCCATATTAAGCGGATGAAAACCATCCACATCCTTTTTCGAATCCACAGCATTTACTACTTTTTCTGCGTTGATTTGTTTTGGCAACGGCAACTGAACTAAGATACCGTGGAAGTCTGCATCCCGGTTAAATCGATCAATTTCGTTTAACAACTCTTCTTCTGTAATAGTATTTGGGTAACGCTTGACCAGTGAATGGACCCCTAATTTTTCTGCTCGTTTGGCTTTATTGCGGACATAAGTTTGACTCGCTTGATCTTCGCCAACCAATAAAACAACTAAACCAGGTGTTATCCCTTTGGTTTTTAAGTTATTCACCATTTCCAACATTTCACTGTTCATTTCCTCTGCTAATGCTTTGCCGCTCATCATGATTGCACTCATCGAAAATCCCATCCTTTTTTCGTTCGTTTGTATCAGATACATTGATTGCACCTTCTTATTCTACCATATCAATCGCTAAAAAAAGAAACGAATGCAGTCTCGCTTTACACCATTTTAAAGAAAAAGAAAAAGAGGCTTACTCAGCCTCTTTTTCCTCTAGATCGTTGACAATGTTCGCTAAAACACCGTTCACGAATTTTCTCGACTTTTCATCACTATACAGTTTTGTAATTTCGAGTGCTTCGTTCAAAGCAACTTTTGCCGGTACATCTGATACATAAAGCATTTCAAAAATAGCAATTCGCATAATCACTAAATCTGTTTTTGCAAGACGTTTCATAGACCAATTTTCAAGATGCAGTTGGATTTTTTCATCTATAGCTGTTTGATGTTCGTTGACACCTGTTACCAGCAATTCTAAATATTTCGGTACAGATACAACTTCTACTTCATCTGCTAAATCTTCTCCGCTGGTCAAAGCTTGTTGCATCGCTTCTTCCGTGGATAAATCTTTATTAGCCGATAGTTGAAAAAGAGATTGTAAGGCTTTCTCTCTAATTTCACGTCTGGTTAAACTCACTCTTCTTCACCGTCTTCATCATCGTCAAGATTGAACAAATCTTGCAGTTCAGTTTTTTCTGGTACGATTCCTACTACATGAACATTAACTTCTTTTAATTCAATGTCTGTCATATGCACTAGTTGTTCTCGAACTTTTTCTTGTAGTTCCAAGGCTACTTTGGGAACTGAAACCCCATAATCTAAGTAGCAATAAATATCAACTTTTAATCCTTCATCATCAGCTGTTAAATGAACTCCTTTTTTATGATCCACGCGACCGAATAGCTCAGAAACGCCCGATCCCAGCTTACCTTGCATCGCATAAACTCCAGCTACCTTGCTTGCTGCAATTCCTGAAATGACTTCAATGACTTCTGGCGCTACTTCAATTTCGCCAAGAGTTTTTTTGGTCTCATTTACTGCAAAATTTGATTCTTCAGCCATAAGGCAGACCTCCTATAGTCAACTATTTTTTGTTTCTATTTCATGTGTTAAGCGCGTGAAACGTATGAACCATCTTGGGTATTTACCACCAATACATCATCTACGTTTACAAAGAACGGCACATTGATATTCGTTCCTGTTTCCAGCTTAGCCGTTTTAGTACCGCCTGAAGAAGTATCTCCACGAATTCCCGGTTCAGTTTCTGCAACTCTTAATTGAACGGTATTCGGCAGTTCGACTCCTAAAACTTCTGCATCAAACATCATAATGTGAACTTCCATATTTTCTTTCAAATACTTCAATTCATCTTTAATAGATTCTTCCGGCAATTCAAGTTGCTCATAATTCTCAGAATCCATAAACACATATGAACCACTATTTTCATATAAGTATTGCATCTTGCGGTTGTCAATTTGAGCTTTTCCTACTTTTTCACCTGCACGGAATGTTTTTTCTTGAACCGCACCGTTACGTAGGTTTTTTAATTTAGAGCGGACAAAAGCTGCACCTTTACCTGGTTTCACATGTTGGAAATCAATTACACGCCAAATTCCACCATCAAACTCTATTGTTAAACCTGTTTTAAAATCATTTACCGAGATCATTTAATTTCCTCCCAAAGTCGTTCCTATTTTCTGTCTTAGTGTATCATTTTTTTGATCAACTACCTAATAAATCATAGCTCTTTTTGCATCTAAAGAATGATTAACTCTTTTGGCGAATGAACGATAACGTCATTACCAAAATCAGTGATTACTAGATCATCTTCAATTCTGACTCCGCCGATTCCAGGCAAGTAAATTCCTGGTTCATTTGTGATCACGTTCCCAGCTACAAAAGGTTTATCCGCTAGTTTTGAAACGTTCGGTCCTTCATGGATTTCTAGTCCTATGCCATGCCCAGTTGAATGGCCAAATGCTTCTCCATAACCGTAGCTTGCGATATGATCGCGAGCGACAGCATCTAATTCGATTCCAGTCATTCCTGGTTTAGCTGCATCAATAACTTTTAATTGAGCTTCAAGCGTGATATTGTAGATTTCTTTTAATTTTTCAGCCGGTTCGCCAACTGAAAATGTCCGTGTCATATCTGAAACATATCCTTCATAATAACAACCAAAATCAATCGTCACGAAATCCCCAGTTTCAATCAACTTCTGGCTAGCTACACCATGTGGCATAGCAGATCGAATGCCGCTTGCTACAATAGTATCAAAAGAAACTCCCGTTGCTCCTAATCCACGCATGTGGAAATCCAACAAATTAGCTACTTCAATTTCAGACATGCCTGGTTTGATTTCGCCTAAAATATATTGGAACGCTGCATCAGAAATCGAACAAGCTTTTTTGATTGTTTCTATTTCTGATGCATCTTTTACTTCACGCAACTCTTCTATCAATTTCGAAACAGGAATCAATTCACTTGAAATAATTTGTTCCAATACTTCAAAGGTACTGAAAGTAACATAATCTTGTTCAAAACCAAGTGCTTCAATTTTATCTGCTTCTACCAATCGAGCAACCTCATCGTATATCGGGCCACTGTTTTGAACGATTTCAAAACCAATTGCTTGGCTAGCAGCTTGTTCAACATATCGAAAATCTGTTATGAAATAAGCTTTATTCAGTGTAATGACACTTAACCCTGTTGTTCCAGTAAAGTTTGATACATAGCGTAAATTATAAGGGCTGGTTACCAGCAACGCATCCAATCCTCGTTGTTTCATGCCTTCACGTACCTTATTCAATCGAGTCATTTATCATCACTCCTCATCTATTAGATCAATGTTGCAGCTAGTTTGCTAATAAGCGCTGAACACAATTCAATTTATTATACCAAATTAAAGGCCAAAAGGAAATAACCCTTGGCTTTTAACAAGGGTTATTTCCTTTTTATTAAGATTCCAGTTCCGTCTCTACAAAAAAGTTTCTGTTCAAGATTCATTAAGAGACAGAGGGTCTAATCAGGATAATCTACTATAATACTAATTTGTTTTAAAAATGCCTTATTAGAGATTCCAGTAAATTGATACGTTTTCGTTGCTGTTTTTTGTACTCGAACAGTACCAGCAGCATACGTTAAAAACAGTTCCTGAATATCTGGTGTACTCTTCAGTTGATATTGCAGCTCTGCTTTTGACAATTCAATCATGCTTTGAACAATATAATAATCTTCAGTAGCTTTTAATTGCTGCATCTGGCGTTTATAAATTTGTGTCGTTCCCATTGAGACTGCTGATAGCAAGAAAACAAAAACGATCACCGAAGGCAAGATTGCTCCTTTTTGATTCATTTATCTGCCCCCTCGTTCAATTGTGACAAATTTACTTGTGCACTGTAGTTTTCATTATTTGTAAACGTAACCCGCAAGATCAAAAAAGTATCCTTTTTAGAAAAAGTTAGTTTGCTCACTTTCATCATTAACGGTTGATAGCCTCCAGAATCAGTTGTTTTAATAAAAACAGTTTTATTAGCATCTCTTTGATAGATATGAACGCGTTGCGTTTTTCCAGCAGCATCTTGTTCTTCAAATCTAACTTTGCTGGTCGATACATCTTTAAGCACCAGCCCTTTTATTTCATAGTTAAATTGATTTAAAAACAAATGCCATTCTAATTGTCGATCTTGAAACGTTTGATTGCGGATTGCACGAAATTGATTCACCGAAAAACCAATCAAAGAAACGCATGTTAATAGAACAAGGAGAGCAATCACTGTTTCTAACAATGTAAAACCTTTTGCATCAAGGTTCTGGGACTTTTGACGAGAGGATTTCAATAACCAACTGTTGATCTCCATCATTGATTTGAATGCCTTTTTTGTGTTCCTTTTCAATTGAATGAATCTGATAGGTCACTCCCCCTGTTTGCCAAGAGTCATCCACTGATTGGCCGAGTGAGATTTTTTGCGATTGCTCATAACAGATACGAGCTCTGTCTACCGCTTTCTTCTCTTCTTTAACCGTTAACAACAGTCCAGCGACCAATGGTAGATACAGACTGATACAAACAGTTAAGATAAAAAACGACAGTAAGCTTTCCAATAACAGATACCCTTTTTGATTAAGTTTTTTAATTCCAATGATAGCGCCCACTTCCTAACTGAAAAACTAATGAATGCCTTACGCCATCGATATCAAAATATAATGTAGAAAAGCTTTGTAAATTGCCGCTTCCGCCATTAAAAACGTACCGCTTACTCGTAGGCGTTGTGATGGTTTCAGGCAAAATCAATTGATGAGTCAAATAATGGTTCTCTTCTGTTAGTATGTTGAAAGAGATTTTGCCTGTGCTTGCTGAAATATCCATCATTGTCCAATTTCCAGATAAAACAGCGTAATTCTGAGTAGCTGTCAAGCTGCTTTGCAACTCCTCAATAAACAATTGCGTCTCTACATCTTTAATGATCGTTTTAGAAAAAACCGTTGGTATCATCAGCAAACTAACCGTTAATAGTAAAACCAGCAAGCTTTCGAAAAGCAGCATTCCTTTATCGTTTAGTTTCTTCATTCAGAAGACGCTTTAGCTGAAACTTTACCGTTGCTGATCACCAATTTATCTTTGGCTTGGGCCAATTGTTTCTCATTTAAATAGGCTGTTTTTAAATCATCAAAACTTGCAGCCTTTTTATTCGTATCCATTTCGTATAATTCTACTTGGGTTTGAACAACTGTGACCAAAGCTTCTGTACCTTTCTGATCCACTTTCTTTTTCTGTTCTACGACATTCGGAACAATCAGCAGCATCAACACAGAGATCACGAAAAGCACCAAAATCATTTCAATTAAAGTAAAACCATCAGCGTTTAATCTTTTTTTCTTTTTCATCAGACAACCTCTCCTATCATAGAGAACATAGGCAGTAATAAAGCCAGGTAAATACACAAAATAAAAAAAGCAACAAATAAAAAAATAAAGGGTTGGATCCAGCTAAAAACCTTTTGAATGTACTGCATCATTCTTTTTTGACAATCTTCACCATAGATCATTAATTCGCTTGCTAACTGACTAGTCGCTTCGCCATGTAAAATAATTAAACCCAATTCTGGATTGAAAAATGTCAGTGAACTCATCGATTCTTTAAAATTTCGTCCTGTTTTCAACTCTAATTCCATTACTTGTGCAACTTCTCGCATCAATGCTGTTGCTTCTTTTGCTTGCATCAGACCAATAATGGCGTTCATTTGATGTCCGCTTTTTAAAAGCTGACTCCATTCGTAACTAAAAGAATGGGTATGGTACAAACGTATCAAGGTATTCGCCAACGGAATCCGCATGTAAAAAGTCGTTCGCTCAATAGCTGACATTTTTTTCAGTTTAGTGTGTATCCACAAAAACAATAAGCTGGTGCATAAACCGGCAATCAGTAAAACAGTTGGAAAATATTCAATAAATCCGATTGCGAAGCGGTTGATCCACGAGACGCTTTGAGCAGATGTATCATACAATTGCCGAAAACTCGGCAATAAAACCAATCGCATGGCTATTAAAATGCCTACCATAAACAGCAATAGAACCAAGGGATATTGTAACAACTTCATTAATTGCTGTTTTTGTTTGTTTTTCGTTTCTAAATACTGTCCGCTTGCCCCTAGAGCTTCCGAAAATTGTCCATGAATAAGAGATAAATAAATTTGAGAGCTGATGCGCTCAGAAAATCCTTGGTTTCTGAGTGCTTCATCAAACCGTTGACCGTTTTCTAATTCATGTAAAATAAGTTGAATCCAATGAGCTTCTTTTGGCATAATGGTCGCTAAGAAAGTTAGGGCTTCTCGCAAAGTAAATCCTTCTTGGATCAAAGAAGCTAATTTCGTTAAAAAAGAAGCTTGCATCAATTCCGTTTGAGTTTTACGGAATGCGGTATTTTTGAAAGTTTTTTTGGGTAATAAAACCATAAACATACGCCTTTCTTAACAAGCAATTAAACGACCTGTTCATCTGTTCAGGTTGATTTAGAATTGCCGATTCATTCGACAAACACCCTTGCAAGTTTTCTCCAGATAATACTTCATAAACAGTAGCTCGTTTTTCATGAACGTTCCAATGGCTACAATCCATTTGGCAATCTCCTTTACAAAACGGGCAGTTTTTTGGAAGCAATTTTTGAAAAACGATTCCTAAAAGAGTTTGTTTCAATTGTTCATGGGTTATCCCTAATTCAATCAGTCTTGAGAGGACCCCTACAGCATTTTTAGCATGTATACTTGCAATGATCAAGTGGCCTGTTAAAGCTCCTCGTATAACCATTTTGGCCGTTTCTTCATCTCTGATTTCTCCTACGATCAAGGTATCTGGATGATGCCTTAAACTCGACTTTAAAAGCGTCTCATAGAAGACACCTGCTTTTTCATTTACTTCGGTTTGAAGAAATGCCGGTTCTTCTATCTCCACGGGATCCTCCACAGTGATGACTTGCTGATTATTTTTTGAATGGCATTCGCGAATCAAATGGTACATGGTGGTCGTTTTTCCAGATCCAACTGGGCCAGAAAATAAAAGCAAGCCGCTTTTAAACTGCACTAACTTTTCCATTTCATTAACTTCTTGGTGGAAAAAAGTTGTTTCTTTTAAAGGATGCACTTCCGTTTGATTCAATAACCGTATCACCATGGATTCTTGAGATTTGAAATTAGTGATCGTTGAAAATCGCAAAGCTTGTTTTGTCTTATTAAGCAAAAATTGAATCGATCCGCTTTGCGGACGTCTCCTTTCCCCGACATCCATATTGCATAAGTATTTAAAGTAGGAAATAAGGCGAACCCCTTCATCTGGTGTCAGATTAAAAAATTGAATTAAATAACCGCCAATTCGAAAAAATATTCTATAGTCATTTCCCTCGGGTAAAACATGAACATCACTTGCCCCTTTGTTTTGAGCCTTTAAAATAACGTGTTCAGCAAGTTGTTCTATCTCCATAACATGTGCCAATCCATTGTCTCATTCTCCTTGTTTTGTTTGAGCACACGGCATTCCCTCCTTATTTCAGAATATATGGTTTGCGATTTTCTAATAGGTTGTTCCCTCCTTTGATTGTTTTATGTTCCTACTCTAATTGTATGCTTTTCATCTTAATTTCCTTTTTTTATAAAAAAATATCCCTCCAACACTTTGCTGGAGGAACATCTTGTATATTTTGATTATAGTATCGCGTTGTGAAAAACTTCTGAAACGTCGTCATCTTCTTCTAATTTATCAATCATTTGTTCTAGTGTAACTCTTTTATCTTCAGATAATTCAACAGTTGTTTGCGGAATCATGGTAACTTCAGCTTGCGCTAATGTGTACCCTTCTTTTTCTAAGGCATCACGGACTTCTGGTAAATCGGACGGGTCTGTATAAACTTCAAATACTTCGTCAGATGTTTCCATTTCCTCTCCGCCAGCTTCCAGAACGCTCATCAGCATCGTGTCTTCATCAACATCTAAACCTTCGCGTGCGATAGCGATGTACCCTTTGCGGTCGAACATGTAACTCACTGAACCTTTTTCCCCTAGTGAACCGCCATTTTTATTAAAAGCGACACGGACGTTGGTTCCTGTCCGATTTAAATTATCTGATAAAGCATGCACTAAAACAGCTGTACCTTGAGGACCATAACCTTCATAAGTGACTTCGTCGTAATTTTCGTTCTCAGTTGTAGAACTGCCTTTTTTAATGGCTCTATCAATATTGTCGTTTGGCATATTGTTTGATTTGGCTTTATCCATCACCATACGTAATGAAGGGTTTGTGTCCGGATCAGGACCACCTTTTTTTACAGCCATATAAATTTCCCTAGATATTTTTTGGAAAATTTTGCCGCGTTTTGCATCTTGTGCATTTTTACGTCCTTGGATATTGTTCCATTTTGAATGTCCTGCCATCCATATTCCCTCATCTCACATTGTATTTTGGCAAATAAGCCCTTCTCATTCTACCAAAAAACAGGTTCTTGAGCAAATCTTTCTAAAAGTGATGGATCTTAGGAGAAATAGTCCTAACGGTAATTCTTTTTTGTTCTTTTTTTGTTTTTGTGGAAAACAAAAAAGAGAAGCGCTAGCCCAATAGCTGTTAATGCGCCGACACTATCTAGGGTCACATCTTGCAACAATGGTGTTCTGTTAGGCGTAATGCCTTGGTGAAATTCATCCAGTGCTGCATAGCCGGTAGCGAGCAGCCAAGAAATAAAGGCAGCTAAACTGATGCTCGTCATTTTATTCTTCAATCCTAGAAACCAAAACAACCCTAATAAAAAATAGGTGCCAAAATGGGCAGCTTTGCGTATAAAAAACTCTATAAACTCGCTATATCCTAGCGCATCAATGCTTACCTCTCCGCTAGCATATGTAAAGTGGATCCCGCTCAGCAGATTCTTAAGCGGTTCTTTTGCTAATAGTTGATTCAGCAAAGGGGTGACCGATTGTTCTTCATACGGTTGGGAAGAACTATAAAACAATACCCCCATAATTACTAAAGCCAATCCTATAAATAGATTATCTTTTGTGGATGAACGCATTTTTACACTCCTTTCTTTCTTTTAGTTTACCTCAATTTCTTTTCTTTTCACATAAAAAAAGAAAGCCAAACCATATATAGTTTGACTTTCTTGCTGACAATAACATTAAACCATCATAGCCATTGTTTATTTATTTTAATATAAATATCTTTGACTACTTGAGTCAATACAATATAAGCTAAAACAATTAGGATCATCCATTTCCAGTAAGTTGTCGGTAAAGCTACAAAATCAAAGAATGTCCCGAATTTGCTTCCAGGGATCAATACAGCAGCCACTACAACAGCAAGGGTTGATAACGTTACGCTTAAGCTGGCTCTGCTTTGAATAAACGGAATCTTTTTCGTTCTGATCACATGGACGACAACAGTTTGAGTAATCAAACCAATCACGAACCAACCTGAATGGAATAAAGCAGCATCTTGGACCGTGTTAGCTTGGAAAACAAACCACATCAGTACAAATGTTAAAATATCAAAAATCGAACTGATCGGCCCAATGCTAAAAGTAAACTTCAATAAATCTGACGTTCCCCATTTAGCTGGTTTCATTAAATCTTCCTCATCCATCTTATCCCAAGGAATGGTTAATTGGGCGATATCATAAATAAGGTTTTGGACTAAGAGTTGAATCGAAAGCATTGGCAAGAATGGTAAAAAGGCACTGGCTACTAATACACTAAATACATTACCGAAGTTTGAACTGATCGTCATTTTAATGTATTTCATCATGTTTCCAAAAACAGTCCGGCCTTCTAACACACCGTCTTCTAAAACCGTTAAACTCTTTTCCAACAGAATGATTGAACTAGCTTCTTTAGTAATATCTGCTGCGGTATCAACAGAAATCCCTACATCAGCCGTTCTCAATGCGGGCGCATCGTTGATGCCGTCTCCCATAAATCCAACTGTGTGTCCTTTTTGTTGCAATAATTCAATGATTCGAGCTTTTTGAGTTGGATTTAATTTAGCAAAAAGATTGACTTCTTCTGTTGCATCCATCAATTCGTTGTCATCCATCGTTTCAAGTTCTGTTCCAAGAATCACACGGTTCACTTCGATTCCAACTTCTTTACAGATTTTTTGAGCGACTATTTCGTTATCGCCAGTCAAAACTTTTACATTCACACCATGTTCATGGAGCGACTTAATAGCTGTGATAGAAGATTGTTTTGGCGGGTCTAAAAATCCCATGAACCCTACTAGCACCATATCTGCTTCATCTTTAATTGAGTAAACAGCTGAATCATGAACGTTCAGTTTATAGGCGACACCTAGTGCACGCATGCCTTCTTTGTTCATTTTGATGCTGACTTCTTCCATCGTTTTTTGTAATTCTGGTGTCAACGGAACAACTTCACCGTTCAATTCTACATATTGACAAACTTTCAGCATTTCTTCTACGGCGCCTTTAGTGATCATAATTTGCTGATCCCCTGTTTTGACAGCTACAGTTAAACGGCGTCTTGAGAAATCGAATGGAATTTCGTCAATTTTTTCGACTTTTTCTAATTCAGCTTCTTCACGATTTTCACTGAAATACTCAATGACAGCGTGATCCATCACATTTTTCCAACCGGTTTGATAATTTGAGTTCATATACGCTAACTCTAAAACACGATTGCTTTCTTCGCCAATCGGATTTACATGACGTACCAAAACGACTTTGTCTTCCGTTATCGTTCCAGTTTTATCCGTACATAAGACATCCATAGCACCCAAGTTTTGAATAGCATTTAATTCTTTAACGATTACTTTTTTCTTAGACATCGTAATCGCACCTTTAGCTAAGTTGCTCGTAATGATCATCGGCAGCATTTCTGGTGTTAAACCAACAGCTACTGCTATTGAGAAGAAGAAAGCTTCGCCCCAATCGCCTTTTGAGATTCCATTGATTAAAAATACAATAGGAACCATGACAAGCATAAAGTTGATCAATAATTTACTAACATTTTTTACGCCACGGTCAAAGCTCGTTTCTCCTCTAGATTTAGAAGATTGAGTAGCAATATCTCCAAAGAAAGTATCTTCTCCTGTTTTTAATACGACTACTTTTCCTTGTCCGCTTAAAACATCTGTCCCCATAAAAGCTAAGTTATGAAGATCCAAAGCCGTTACGTGCGGATCTTCTTTTTCGCCTTCTATTTGGACAAACTTTTCAATCGGCATCGATTCTCCCGTTAATGACGATTGATTGACGAATAAGTCTTTAGTCCAAATCAAACGAGCATCTGCTGGAATCAAGTCTCCTGTCGACAGATTGACAATATCGCCAGGAACGACTTCATCAATGGGGATTTCTTTCGTTACCCCTTCTCTGGTCACTGCACAAGTGGTTTCGATAAGTTCTTTCAAAGCCAAACTGGCTTTTTGAGAACGATATTCTTGAATAAAATGAAGTCCTGCACTGAATAAAATCATCAAGCCCATAACGATACTGGCTTCAAAATCTTTAGTAGCAGCTGAGACAACTAATAAAAGTGCTAAAACATAAATAAATGGATCTTTAAATGCTTGGAGTAATAGTAGATACCAAGGAACAGGCTTTTGAGCAGCGACTTCATTTAACCCAAATTCTTCTAAGCGCTTTTCCGCTTCTGATTTGCTTAAGCCTGACTCTCCTGTATCCAACTGTTTTAAAACTGCTTCTTCTGTGAGGTAGCCTAATTCTTTTAATTGGTTGTTTTTAGATTTTTTTTCTGTATAAATGTGCTTCTTTTGATTTGCCATTATTTTTTCCTCCTTTTGCCTTACCGGAAAAAACAAGTTTGCTACACTATTATCCTAATTAAGAGGGTCATGGCAGGCTTACTTATTTTTTCTTCATCTCTCCAACAATCATCACCTGGACTATCACTACTAGAGCCTTTTTCCATACCATTCACCTCGCCTTTTTTTGATAGGTCTGCGCATTACTCTGAAATGACAATTCAAAAACTCGAAATTACGATTGAAACCCCTTTTAGAAAGAAAACAATAAAAAAGCATACACTCCATTCTGCGATAGAGTATATGCTTGAATATCCATTCTAAATAAACGATAAACGATTCCATATTTAAATACAGCTTTTTTGCACCTCAAAAAAGTTCCTTGTATTCCTTCTCCATCGTCGAGTTTTAGCACTATATGGCGTAGATTATTCATCAGCTACATTAAAAATGACCTTAATTCGATCATTCCTGTTGACCCATTGGTGTCTCTCGACGTTTTTGGGCAGCAGCGTTTTTCCATATAGGAGCCTCACCTAACAGAAGCTTTATTCATTTCATGTCATTTACTATGCTAGCTCAAAGATTTTTAGAAGTCAAGTTGCTCGACTTCTCTTCTTCTATTCTTTTAAAAGTTAAATTTATTTCAAGTTTAATCCCCTTACTGATTGGCCATTTGAATGGGTTTGTCTTAAAATCAGCGGATTATTTTTCTTTTCCAACTTTTTCACCGATAATGGTTATTTTCAAAATAGAAGCAACTGGACTATAATAAAGAAAGCGGCAATTAGAAAGGGAGTTTTTAAATGAAATACAGTATAAATTGGGATTTAGAATCTATTTTTCCTGGAGGCAGTCGTTCAACTCAACTCCATGAAAAAATGGCTCTCCTTCAAGAACAGTTAGAGGAATTATCAAAAAATGTAACCAGTTGGAACAGTGAACAAGATGGACCTGATTTCAAACACTTTACACAATTACTAGCTTTACAAGAAAAAGTAACTTTTGGTTTGTCTCAAGTCCATACTTTTATTGAAGCTGTTCAATCTGCTGATATCAATAATAAACAAGCCAGTGCTCTATTGGGGAAAGCATTCGAATTAAGCAGCTTTTCGAGCACGGTTCAGACAATTTTAGCTAAAAAAATAGTTGAGATACCTGACTCTGAATGGACTAACTTAACAAATCTGCCTGAGTTTCAACCGATTCAATTTGTTTTAAATGAAATAAGAACTCAAGGTAAAGAATTATTGAGTGAAGCTGAAGAGGCCTTGATCAATTCTCTTTCCATTGATGGATTCCAAGGCTGGAGCGACCATTACGATACATTAGTTGCAACAATTGAAATTCCATTTGAAGATAAAGATGGGCATGTAACCAACTTATCTGCGGGCCAAGCCTACAATAAAATGAATGCGGATCCTGATGCTGAAGTTAGAGAACAGCTCTTTCAGAAATGGGAAGCAACTTGGTCAGCAAAAGCTCCTTTATTCAGCGATACGCTTAATCATTTAGCCGGATTTCGTTTAGCAGATTATCAAGCTCATGGCGTGACCGATTACTTAAAACGTCCGTTAGAATACAATCGAATGAAACGTGAAACATTAGACACCATGTGGCAAGCCGTTAGCGATCATAAGCAGCCTTTTATAGATTATTTAAACCGAAAAGCCCAATTATTAGGAAAAGAAAAATTAGCTTGGCAAGATATTGAAGCGCCTGTTTTAGTTGGGAACGCAGAACCTCAAGTTTATCCGTATGATCAAGGGGCCGAGTTCATCATCGAAAACTTCAAAAAAGTGAGTCCAAAAATGGCTGATTTTGCTCAATATGCTTTTGAACACAATTGGATCGAAGCTGAAAACCGCAGCGGCAAACGTCCTGGCGGCTACTGTGCAGAATTGCCAGAAAGCAATGAATCAAGAATTTTTATGACTTATGCCGATTCACCAAGTGAAGTTTCTACTTTAGCACACGAATTAGGCCACGCTTTCCATAGCCATGTAATGAATGACTTGCCTGCTTTAAACCAACAATATGCGATGAATGTAGCTGAAACAGCTAGTACCTTCGCTGAAATGATCGTTGCCGATGCAACTGTAAAAGAAGCTAAAACAAAAGAGGCTAAAATTGGTTTACTAGATACGAAAATTCAAAACGCATTGGCAATGTTCTTGAACATTCATGCTCGTTTTATCTTTGAATCTAATTTTTATAAAGAACGCCAAACCGGTATTGTAACAGATGAACGCTTGTCTGAGTTAATGGAGGCTGCCCAAAAAGAAGCCTATCAAGATTCTTTAAGCAGCTACCATCCGCATTTTTGGGCTAGCAAATTACACTTCTTTATTGCGGATGTGCCTTTTTATAACTTCCCTTATACGTTTGGATACCTTTTCAGTCTAGGAATCTATGCTCAGTCTCTTGAAGAAAGCCAAGGATTTGAAGAGCGTTACATCGCTTTATTGAGAGATACGGCTTCTATGTCTACGGAAGATTTGGCAATGAAACACTTAAACGCTGATTTGACTAAACCCGAATTCTGGGAGGCTGGAATAGCGATTATGAAAAATGATGTTGAAACCTTTTTGACATTGACAGAAGATTTTTTAAATTAGTTTTCAAATAAAACCCGTTGCTTACACGCAACGGGTTTTTTATGGTGTTTTATGGAAACTGTTAAAATCAACTAGGCACAAAAACAGTTATGTGAGAAGCTAACACTTCAAGAGTTAAGGGCAAGTCATCTCCTGGGTCACCGTCAATATTCGTTCCTAGTTTTTCTTTTTTAGAGACAGCCACTTGGCCTGTTTTGAACCTTTCATATAAAACATCACGTGTATCATTCGTTTCTCCCTTAAGTAATTTAAGAAGCAAGGGTAATTTCTTTAGCAAGCTCGTTTTTTTTAATAAAACCAAATGCAAATACCCATCATCTGCTTTAGCTTCTGGTAACAGAGATGAAAAACCGCCTACTGAATTGGTGAGCGCAACTAAAACCAATTCAGCTTCTTGTGAAAAAGTTTTTTCATCTAAGGTTAATTTGAATGAGTAGCTTTTATTCTTTTTTGCTGCTTTTAAGCCTTCCAAAATATAAGCAAAAAAACCTAATTTAGTTTTTTGTTCTGTACTAACATTCTGAACAGCTTCAGGGATGCTTCCGATTGCAATGACATCAATAAAGTAATCATCATTGACTTTTCCAACATCTATCTTGCATTTAGCAGCTGTAGGCAGCATGGCAATGGCTTCCGCGGGATCCATAGGAATACCAAGTGCATGACCTAAATCATTAGCAGTTCCCATAGGGATAAAACCAAAGTCAGGACGATAAGCTTCTCCTGCGATGCCATTAACACATTCGTTTATTGTGCCGTCTCCACCCATAACAAAAACAGCTTCCACTCTATCTTTTGCTGCTTCATTAGCAAATCGTTTAGCATCTCCGGCTTTCTCAGTCTTTTTTACTATTAGTTTATCAAACATTTTCTCTAATGTTGCTTGGGCATTTAACGCGTACTGTTCTCCTTCTTCATTTCCTGAAGAAGGATTTATGATTAATACAGCTAAGCTCATTTTAGCCCTCCTTTATTCTTGGTATACCTTTCAAAAAAATAAATAATACGTTTTTTCAAAAGATTCTTTTACTCGCCTACTATCAGTATACTAAGTAAGTGTTCTTATTTATACAAAAAAGACCCGAACAAAACCATGGCTGGCCTTATTCGAGTCTTTTTATTTTCATTATTGTTTTTAATAACGTCCGTAACCGACAACTTTGCTTGCCCAATATCCAGAAGTATATGAAGCATAGGCAACACCGGTACTGCTTTGAGAGCCAACAAATTGTCCGCCGCCAGAAACGATTCCTACGTGGTCAATAGTTGAACCACCAAGTGAGAAGAACACTAAGTCTCCTGCTTGTGGGTTAGATACTTTCGTTGATGCATTGTATTGTGCAGAAGCTACACGCGGCAAGTTGATGCCCGCTTTAGCAAAAACATACGATGTAAAACCAGAACAATCAAAACCTGAGGTTGTTGTACCGCCCCATAAATATGGTGTTCCTAACACGCTATTTGCAGTAGACTGCAATGCAGACCATGAAGTTCCGCCTGTTGAAGGAGCTGGAGCTGGTGTTGGTGCCGGTTTTGGTTTTGGTTTAGACACTGGTTTACTAGGCGCTGGCGTAGTTGCAGCAGTGTTATTCGAGTTAGAGCTATTCGAACTAGACGAATTCGAACTAGTCGTATTTGAGTTAGCTGTTGTTGCTGGATTACTATTCGTTGATGCAGGTTGAGACGCTGTTTCCGTACTTGGAGCTGGTGTTTCTGCTTGTACTTCTGTTACAGCTTCGTCATTGCTTTGTTCTGAAGTTGCCGCAGATGCAGTTTCGTTTGCTGCTACTTCAGTAGAAGCGGCTTCTGTTGCAGCTGCTTCTTCAGCTTTTTCTTCTTCAACTTTTTTCTGTTCAAAAGCTACTTGGACAGCTTTTTCTGCAGCCGCTTGAGCTGTAGTATATTCAGTAACAGCATTTTCTGCAGCTGTTTTTTGAGCTAAGAAAGCATCTTTATCTTCTTGAGCCGTGGCCATTTCAGAAGCGAGTTGCGAAACAACTACTTCTTTTTCCAACATTTGTTGCTCAAGAGAACTTTGTGCATCTTCCAGCTGAGCAGCTAATGCATTTTGTTGAACGATTGTTTGTTCCGTTGCTGTTTTCTTTTCAATCACTAATTTTTGATCGGCTACTTGTTCTTCAACAAGGTTTTTATTGGCATCTACTAATTTACTAACCACATCTAAGCGGCCTACTACGTCTACTAAAGACTCTGCTTCAATGACGAATTCTATGTAGTTTTGAGTATCTCCATTAGTTTGGACTGTTCGAGCTTGTTGATCCAATTGTTCATTTCGTTGTTCAATTTTTTCTTCTAGTGCTTCAATTTCTGTTTTCAACGTATCCATTTCTTTTTGAGATTTTTGGATATCAGCTACTAATTTTTGAGATTTTTCTTTATTTACACTAATAGTATTATTGATTGTTTCTAATTGCTCTTGTGTAGTAATTTTTTCTGTTGCTAAACCATTTATTTTTTGTTCTGCTTCTTCAATATTTTTTTTATTTTGGTTTACTTTTTGTTCTGCTTCTTCGATTTTGTCTGTATAGGATTCAGCACCAACCGCTGTTGGCAATATAAGAGAGCTAAAAGTCATTGTTCCTAAAATAGCAATTGAAAGTAATTTTTTATTCACTAGTCTCTTTCCTCCAAATTTCATTTTTTAATCTTAAGTAAAATTTACTCTTACTTCACAAGTCATAGTATAACATGAAAGACAAGTCAGTAAGGTTTCGTTTAGATTACAATTAAGTGTCAACACTTTTAACGTTCTTTGTCTGATTATTCCTCTTCTTCTTCATTCTCCTCTTGTAAAGCATAGGTTTTATTTAAATTGACAACCTGCTTCATGATCGTTAATCAACCCAGCAGCTTGCAAGTAAGCATAACACGTCACTGGTCCAATAAAAGAAAAGTTTCTTTTTTTCATATCTGCTGCAAGTTTTTCGGATAATTCAGTTTTCACAGGAATTTGTTCCCCAGTGCTGTAGTGATTGACGATTGGTTGATAATCCACAAAAGACCATAAGTAGCGATCAAAGGTTCCCCATTCTTCTTGAACCGCTAAAAAGGATCGTGCGTTTTTGATAATGGCTTTTATTTTTAATTTATGGCGTATAATGCCGGGATTAGCCAGCAGTTCTTCTATTTTTAGTTGATCATAAATTTGGATTTTTAGTGGATCAAACCCATCTAAAGCCTCACGGTAATTCTCTCTTTTCGCTAATATAGTAGACCAGCTCAAACCAGCTTGCATGGTTTCAAGAATCAGTAATTCAAACAACTCTTTGTCATCATGATGTGGCTTCCCCCATTCATAATCATGGTAATGTTGATCTAATGGCGTTTTTGTTGCCCAAGTACATCGCATCCTATCGTTCATCCTTTCTATCTTCCTGTCTTTTACGATCGGTTTAGTGCATTGATTTTTTTAAATCGGGTCAGCTCAATTCATTTTAGCTTAAAAAAACACTCTCTGCTATTTTTTAGGCCTTGCTTTCTTAAAATAAGTTAGTGTATAATATAGTGTCAGATAGTTTGTTTATTTCATTATAAAGTTTATTAAGTAAGTTATTTAGGAGGATTTACAATGTCTAAAGATTATCGTGTATTGCTTTATTACCAATATGTTCTTATTGAAGACCCAGAGCAATTTACAAAAGACCATTTAGCATTTTGTAAAGAAATTGGTTTAAAAGGTAGAATCTTAATCGCTTCAGAAGGTATCAATGGCACCGTTTCGGGAACGTTCGAACAAACTCAACGTTACATGGATGAAATGCATGCTGATACTCGTTTTGCTGATATGGTTTTTAAAATTGATGAAGAAAGTACAGAAGCTTTCAAAAAAATGCATGTTCGCCACCGGCAAGAATTAGTTACATTAAACTTAGAAGATGACATCGACCCCAATGAAATCACAGGGGAATATTTGGACCCTAAAGCCTTCCGGGAAGCCATTTTAGATGAAGGTACAATTGTCATTGATGCGCGTAATGATTATGAATATGATTTAGGGCACTTCAGAGGTGCAGTTCGACCGGATATCCGCTCTTTTCGTGAACTCCCTCAATGGATTCGCGACAATAAAGAAGAGTTCATGGATAAACGTGTTGTAACTTATTGTACAGGCGGGATCCGTTGTGAAAAGTTTTCAGGTTGGCTAGTCAAAGAAGGATTTAAAGATGTCGGTCAATTACATGGCGGCATTGCTACGTATGGTAAAGATCCTGAAGTCCAAGGCGAGTTATGGGACGGTCAAATGTATGTATTCGATAGTCGAATCAGTGTACCTGTAAACCAAAAAGAACATGTGATTGTTGGTCGGGATTGGTTTGATGGTTCTCCTTGCGAACGGTATGTTAACTGTGCAAACCCTAAGTGCAATCGTCAAATTTTAACTTCAGTTGAAAACGAGCACAAATACTTGCGCGGCTGTTGTTACGATTGCCGAGTTGCATCAGAGAATTTGTATGTAAAACACAATCATCTAAGCCAAGAGGAAGTTAGTGAGCGTTTAGCTGAAATTGGCGAAATATTGCCAACTTCTAACTTCTAAAAAATAAGGAACTGGGACTTATCCCAGTTCCTTATTTTTATACAATTTTTTCGGTGCAATCATATTTTTTATTGCCTGCTTTTATTATCCTAAAATCAGCGCATCATCACTAACACGATTGCCGCTGTTTTTATGAAACAATTCCAATAAATCAGGAACTGTCATTTTCTTCTTTTCAACACCCGAAACATCAACAACAATTTGCCCATTATGCAACATAATCAACCGGTTGCCATATTCAATCGCATTTTCCATATTATGTGTGATCATCATGGCTGTCAATTTTTCTTCTTGAACGATTTTATCGGTCAACTCTAATACCATCTGACTTGTTTTAGGATCTAGAGCTGCCGTATGCTCATCTAAAAGAAGCAACTTCGGTGTTTCTAAAGTAGCCATCAACAATGTTAACGCTTGGCGTTGCCCGCCAGATAATAAACCAACTTCCATTTTCAAGCGGTTTTCTAGCCCTAAATCTAGTTGTCTCAATCGTTTTCTAAATAGTGTCCGTTGCTTTTCTTTAACACCTAACGAGAGCCCTCTTCTTTTCCCGCGATTATAAGCAACAGCTAAATTTTCTTCAATGCTTAATCTTGTGGCCGTCCCCATTTTAGGATCTTGGAAAACACGACCGATATGTTTCGACCGTTCTGCTGTTTTTTTGTATGTCACGTCTTCCCCATCTAAGAAAATGCGCCCTTCATCAACAAAGAAGCTCCCTGCAATACTATTTAATAACGTTGATTTCCCTGCTCCGTTTCCACCAATGATCGTCACAAATTCTTCTTCTTTAATCGTTAAATCCAACCCTTTTAACACATGGTTTTCATTGATCGTTCCTGTCTCAAAGCTTTTGTGAATAGCTTGTACTTCTAGGATAGCAGCCATTTTATTGTACCCCTTTCTTTTTTGCATATGGAGATTTTTTCAAGATTTTTCCAGACTTCTTTTTCAGCAAGGGTGTTGAAAGAGCAATCGCTAAAATCAGTGCTGAAAACAATTTGATATCTTGAGGATCAACTCCCAGCTGCAGCACCAAATCGATGATCAAGCGGTAAACCACAGCTCCAATAACGATCGTCACTAAACGTTTTGCAAATGATAAGTTATGGAAGATGACTTCTCCGATAATAACGGAAGCCAATCCAATAACGATTGTGCCAATTCCCATGCCAATATCCGCATAACTATTGTTTTGCGCAATCAATGCACCGGACAAAGCAATCAAGCCATTACTCAACATATACCCGATAATTTTCATAGCATTAGTATGAATGCCATTTGCTTCACTCATGTCTTCATTGTCTCCTGTTGAGCGAATAGCTAAGCCTGTTTCCGTATTAAAAAATAAGTATAAAACTAAAATCACCAGCAGTGCTACCAGTGCTCCAACTGCTAATACAGCTGTCCGGCTGTTCAAACCAAAGCTTTGCATAGTCCGCATCAATGTTCCTTGTCCAAGTAGCGTCACGTTAGCTTTTCCCATGATTCTTAAATTAATGGAATAGAGAGCCGTCATTGTCAGTATTCCGGTCAGTAGAGCGGGAATTTTCAGTACTGTATGCAAAAGTCCAGATACCGTTCCGGCCAACATCCCCGCAATCAGTGCTGCAATGGTAGAAAGCCAAGGCGGAATTCCAGCAACGATCAGACTGGCACAGACAGCTGCCCCTAATGGAAAACTACCTTCAGCTGTTAAATCGGCAATATCTAAAATTCGAAAAGTTAAATACACTCCGATTGCCATGACCGACCATAATAACCCTTGTGAAATACTTGATAATATTATACTCATAACTGTAAAACTCCCCTTTTTTCTTCCTTATTCCGGACTGACAATACTTGCCGGATCGATTCCTAAAGCTTCAGCGATTTCTTCATTAATAACGAGTTCCAATTTATTCGATGTTTCTACGGGCAGTTCAGCTGGATCTGCTCCATCTTTAATAATTTTCAATGCCATCTTGGCCGTTTGTCTTCCTAAGTCTTCATAATTGATTCCATAGGTAGCTAAAGCTCCCGTTTCAACCATCTCTGCTGCACCGGCTACAACTGGTAATTGATACTCCAGAGTAATTTCTTTGATCGTCGGCATTGTGCTGGCCATTGTATTATCCGTTGGAATATAAACTGCCTCAACTTCTTGAGCTAGTGTGGTCATAACTTGCTGCACATCATTCGTTGTCGTTACAGTCAATACCTTTACATCTACTCCTTTGGCTTCAATTGATTTTTGGGCCATGTCTGCTTGGATTTTCGAATTAGGTTCACTCGAATTGTAAATGATGCCAACTGTATTTGCTTCAGGTGCAATGGATAGTAATAAGGCTACTTGTTCTTCGATAGGAACAATATCGCTTGTCCCTGAAATATTCAGTCCTGGCTCTTCGTTGCTTTCTACTAAACCAGCATCAACTGGATCAGTAACGGCTGTAAACAAGATCGGATCTTCTGTAGTTACATTGGCTAACGCTTGAGCTGCCGGAGTTGCAATGGCTAAAATAGCATCATTTTCACCAACTAAGCGTTCACTCATGCTTTGCAAGTTGGCTTGATCTCCTTGTGCATTTTGATAGTCAACCGTTAAATTTTCTCCTTCAACATAACCTTCTTCTTCTAATTCTTTCAAAAACCCTTCACGAGCTGATGATAATGAATCATGCTCCATATATTGTAAAATTCCAATAGCCATTTCGTTATCTTGACCGCTCTCGGTCGAATTCCCACATGCTGCTAATACCAAGCCTGTTGCTAACGTTATTAATCCCATTGCTAACTGTTTCTTCATTATATTTTCCTCCTAGATTAACGTTCTTTTTCTTGCTTTGCTTCACGGTACCTCAATTTTCCTTTTCGGCCTAAAAAAGAAAATATAAAAAATTAAAACCCCCACTTAGATTTAGTACAATCTAAGTGGGGGTTTGGGATTATTTTTATAAAAAAAATAAGCTCATCATACATCACCTAGACTTCACTATCATCTATGTGACGCATTAAGCTCAATACAAAATGCTTTAGCCATCATAGATACAAACATCGCTGTTTCCTGTTTGCATCCATAATAAATTATGTTTACAAACAGTCTATAAAATAGCTAAAGAAATAATTATTCAATTGGAGGTGGATTTTTGGTTGACAATTCATAATGAATCCCTCACAATCTGCATTTGATGTGTTTAAGTATAGAAAATAACTTTCACTTTGTCAATTGTTTTATTAAAAAATATTAATCTGACTGTTACTTAATCTTTACTTACACAGCTTTAAGCAAGGTCTTTCATTGCATTTTCTATTTTTAATGGTGCTTTTTTTGCTATTCCTTTTTTTCAAAAGTTAGGTTTTTTTATGACTTTTTGATATAATCAACAGAGTAACTTTGTTTAAATTATGAATATGAGGTGAACTTAATTTGAAAGAACCAAAAAGGAGTACCACTTCTTTGCTCTTAGAAAAAGTTAAAACTTTTTTCATTGATGCTAAACAAGCCGCTAAGAAGAAGTGGGTTGCTTTCAAACAAAAACAAGCTGCTAAAAAAGAGACAACTGATAAAAATTCGTCTCAACCATCAAATGCAGCAGAACCGTCAGTTGATTCTGCTTATCGCAGCAAGCCAAAAACACACCAAACCGAACCAGAAACACTTGATGATAAATTCATCGCATTTTTATTAGCGATCAAAGGATGGGTTGTAATGAAATGGCGAGCTCTGAAGAAAAAATTCGGTAAAAAAACTTCTAAAGGAAAACACCGGCAAACTAAAGATGAAAAGAATCCAACATCTTCTGAAAATTCTTTATTTTTTGGGTTTAATGTAGGGTACACTGTTTTCAAAAACCTTTTTATCACACTTATTGTCGTTATCTTGATGGGTGTGGCCTTCGGAGGCGGAGCTGGACTAGGTTACTTTGCTTATCTCGTTTCTAATGATGAGCCCCCTACTTATGAAGAAATGAAAGCTGATATCGAAAATCTCGAAACCACTTCATCTGCTTATTATGCCGGAGGAGAATTGATCAGCGATTTAAAAACGGACTTAAAAAGAATAAAAATCCCATTAGCGGATATGTCTCCTCTAATTCAAAATGCCATTATTGCTACTGAAGATGAATACTTTTATGACCATGAAGGAGTTGTTCCAAAAGCTGTTGTTCGTGCGTTAGCTCAAGAAGTCAGCGGAGCTACTAATGTTTCTGGAGGTTCAACACTTACTCAGCAACTCGTAAAACAACAAATCCTAACAAATGAAGTTTCATTTAAACGAAAAGCAAATGAAATTTTACTTGCTTTCCGACTTGAAAATTACTTTTCAAAAGATGAAATTTTAGAAGCCTATTTAAACGTTTCCCCATTTGGACGTAATAATCATGGTGAAAATATTGCTGGGCTTCAAGAAGCAACATCCGGTATCTTCGGTGTTGCTCCAAATGAAGTCAGTTTACCGCAAGCTGCTTTTATAGCTGGGCTGCCTCAGAATCCGATCGTCTATAGTCCTTATACCCAATATGGAGAAATTAAAGAGGATTTAACAACGGGTATGGCACGTAAAGACGAGGTTTTGTTCAGAATGTACCGTGAAGGCTATATCAGCGAAGATGAATACAATGAAGCAAAAAATTACGACTTAGCACAAGATTTTATCCAACAAGATACTTCAACTCAGCAAAAAAATTCTTATCTTTATGACAAAGTTGAAAAAGAAGCACGGGAAATCATTATGGAAAAACTGTACACTGCTGACAAATTGACGGCTTCTGACTTAGCCGCAGATAAAAGTTTGTATGATGAATATTACGAAAAAGCCGATCAAGAAATACGAATGAAAGGTTTTAAAATTAACACGACGATCGATAAGCCTGTTTATGAGGCTATGCAAAATGTCGTAACAAATAATGCTGGCAATTTAGGTTACCAAAAAGAAGTTGAATGGACAAACCCAGATACAGGAGAAGTTGTGACCATTATCGAACCGGTCCAAAACGGCAGTGTTCTAATGAATAACGCTACTGGTGCTATCCTTTCCTTTATTGGAGGAGTAGATTTTGAGGTCTCACAAGTCAATCACGCCTTTGACACTCAACGTTCTCCTGGTTCGACGATTAAACCTTTATTGGTGTATGCACCTGCACTTGAAAACGGCACGATCACACCAGCAACCATTGTACCGCAAACAACATTAGTGGTACCTGATGGAGTTAATGGAACTCATGAGATCACCAATGATGGCGGCAACGTGCCGAATACATGGATCAGTTCCAGAGAAGGGTTGGCTAAGTCTAGTAACCTTGTAACCAGCAGAATCTATCTAGAGATGCAAAAATCATTTGTACCTGGAGAATACTTGCCTAAGATGGGTATCGGAACTGATTCGATTTCTGAAGAAGAATACGCTAACCCGTCATTAGCTATTGGTGGTACTGAACATGGTGCAACTGTTTTAGAACAAACCAACGCTTTTGCGACATTAGCTAATAATGGTACCCATACTGAAAGTTATATGATCGAATCCATTGAAAATTCAGCTGGAGATGTCATTTATCAACACGAAACTAAATCAAATCAGGTTTTCTCTCCCCAAACCGCATACCTGACAATTGATATGATGCGTGATGTTTTGGATGCTGGAACAGCGACCGAAGTTAAAGGTCAATTAAACTTCAGTGCTGACTTAGCAGGGAAGACCGGAACTTCTGAAGAACAAAAAGACATCTGGTTTATCGCGAGTACTCCCGAAGTTACTTTGAGTTCTTGGATAGGTTACGATAATTCAATTGAAGGTGTCACAAACTATTTGAACGAATACTCAGGTGTTGGGAGTGCTGGCAGGCGTAACCGGGCTTTCTGGTCACAGTTGGCTAATGCTATCAATAGTGCTAACCCTTCTATCATGGGCGCAAACAAATCTTTCCAACAACCAGAAGGCATTGTTTCGACTACGGTCAATGACAAAACAGGTATGAAAGCCGGCAAAGTAAAATTAGGCAATGGAAAGGAAACTACTGTCTCTGGTGAAACGAAAACTGAGATTTTTAACAGCAAGTACCTTCCTGGAACAACCACTTACAATTTTGCAATTGGCGCAAATGCAAAAGAATTACAAGATTATTGGGGAGGCCTAGCGAGCTCAGAGGCAAAAGCAAAGATGGAACAAAAAGGTAAAGCCGATGCGAAAGCTAAGGCAGAATCCGAAAAAGCGAAAGCTGATGCAGATGCTAAAGCCAAAGCAGAATCTGAAAAAGTGAAAGCCGATGCAGATGCCAAAACCAAAGCAGAGTCCGAAAAAGCAAAAGCTGATGCAGATGCTAAAGCTAAAGCAGAATCTGAAAAAGCAAAAGCCGATGCAGATGCCAAAGCAAAGGCTGAATCTGAAAAAGCGAAAGCTGATGCAGATGCTAAAGCCAAAGCAGAATCTGAAAAAGCGAAAGCCGATGCAGACGCCAAAGCCAAAGCAGAATCTGAAAAAGCAAAAGCCGATGCGGATGCCAAAGCAAAAGCTGAGTCTGAAAAAGCGAAAAAAAATTCTACTCCTTGATACTCTTGGAAATAAAAATCCCGACTAAGAAGAATGTATCTTCTTAGCCGGGATTTTTTGATTTTTTATTTAGTTGTTCCTCTGTTCGCAACGTTATGCGGTAAGATAATCGTTTTTTCATCTACTTCTTCTTTGTTCATTAATTTTGTTAACAACCGCATTGAAACGGCTCCGATATCGTATAAAGGTTGAGTAATGGTACTCATTTTAGGTCTAACCATTTCAGTTAATTTTGAATTGTTTGCAGTAACCAATTCAAATTCTTCTGGAACGCGAACGTCGTGATCTAATGCTCCATTTAAAACTCCAACAGCTAGTTCATCGTCTCCTACAAAGACAGCCGTTGCACTTGCTTCAGCTAATTTGCTGTAAATTTCTTCTCCAGCAGAAAAAGTGTATTCTGTTTCAAAAATCAAGCTTTCATCAAATGTAATTCCTGCGTCTGCTAAAGCTTTTTTATAGCCTTTCATTCGGTAAATGCTGTTGATCGGCTCTTCTGTTTGCGAACCAGAAACAAAAGCAATGCGTTGATGTCCTTTAGCAACCAACTCAGAAACAACCTGTTCTGTTGCTGCTTCATAATCAATGTTGACACTGCCCACTTGCTCATCTGGATCAACTGTTCCTGCCAACACTACTGGAATTTTAGAACGCGAAAACTCTGCACGTAATTCATCCGTAATTTTATGCCCCATGTAAATTAATCCATCTACTTGTTTCGCTAATAATGTATTCAATACATTCACTTCTTTTTGATCGTTTTGATCCGAGTTTGCTAAAATGATGTTGTATTTATACATTGTTGCGATGTCGTCTATTCCTCTTGCTAGTGAAGAAAAGTATAAGTTGGTCACATCAGGAATAATCACGCCTACAGTCGTTGTTTTTTTACTTGCTAATCCCCGAGCAATCGCATTAGGCCGGTAGTCTAAACGGTCAATAACTTCTAAGACTTTTTTTCTGGTTGTTGGTTTGACATTCGGATTGCCGTTTACAACCCGTGAGACTGTTGCCATAGATACATTTGCTTCTCTTGCTACATCGTATATTGTAATTGTTTGTTTTTCCATATATTTAATCCCCTTTAATTTTCGGATTTTATTGATACAATTTCATTCTTATACAATTTATCAAATTTCCGCAAATAATGCAAGCGTTTTAATTCCGTTTTCATGAAAATTTCATAATCTGTTTCATTAGTCTGAATTCTTAACTTAAAATTTATCCTTCATAGCAAGAAGACTAATGGTACAATTAAGATATCTAAACAAAATTTTTTTATAGAAAGTAGGAATAGTTATGAATAAACGGTTGTCAGAATTACAACAGTGGTTAAGAGAAACAGGTACAGATTGTCTGTTTATCAATGATCCAGGAAATGTAGTCTATTTCAGTGGCTTTGAAAGCGAACCTCATGAGAGAATTTTAGGACTCGTCCTCTTTCCTTTTGCTGATCCATTTTTGTTTACTCCTTCCTTAGAAATGGAAGATGCTAAAAAAGGCAGTTGGCCTTTTGATGTGATCAGTTATTTGGATAATGAAGATCCTTGGGCGATCATAACCAATGAAATGAATCAACGGGCCGCACAATTGAAGCAATTAGCTATTGAAAAAGATTTCTTAACGGTAATGCGTCATGAAAAATTAGCACAATCCTTAGAATTCAGCCAGTTTATTGATGCTACTCCTAAGATTCAAGAAATGAAACTAATTAAAAGCTCAGATGAAATCGAACGAATGAAAGAAGCAGGAAAATGGGCTGATACAGCTTTGACCATTGGATTTAACGCAATTAAAGAAGATGTCTCCGAACAAGAAATCGTAGCAGAAATTGAATACCAATTAAAAAAACAAGGTATCAAAGAAATGAGTTTTGAAACAATGGTTTTGGCAGGAGATAATGCAGCCAGTCCTCATGGCACTTCAGGTTCTCGCAAAATAAAAAAAGATGAGTTTGTTTTATTTGATCTCGGTGTAGTACATAATGGATACACCAGTGATGTAACACGCACAATAGCCTTTGGAACTCCTTCTCAAAAAGCGCAAGAAATATATGCTCTTGTCCTTGAAGCTCATCACGCAGCTATTGCCGCAGTAAAACCTGGCGTAACTGCTGGAGAACTTGATGCGATCGCTCGAAACATTATTTCTGAAGGAGGATACGGCCCTTACTTCACTCATCGCTTAGGTCATGGGTTAGGCAGCAGCGTCCATGAATATCCTTCCATTATGCAAGGCAGCAACTTGGTGATCCAAGAAGGAATGTGCTTCTCAATTGAACCGGGTATTTATGTTCCAGATATTGCCGGAGTTCGCATTGAGGATTGTTTATATGTAACCAAAGACGGCTGCGAAGTTTTTACACACACTCCTACTGCTTATACTTCGATTCTCTAAAACAAGAAACAAAATCCCAGGAAGCAGAGCTCCCTGGGATTTTTAGTCTACATACCTTTAGATTCCAACATTTGTGTTGGTAGATTTACGATCTTTTGGATCAGAATCTTCTTTGCGTTGTTCTGTTCCAGTATTAACTGATGATAATTTTTCATCTTCAGCTGCTTTCTTTTGATCGTACGTGTAGTCCATTGTGTTTCTTTCAACTTCTTCTTTTAATGAATCAGAATCTAATTTCAATCCTTTTGTAAACTGTTGGCTATCATTTTTTGCTTCAGCTGATTTTTTCTTAGCATCTTCTGTTGCCTCTTCCGCTGTTCCTTTAGCGTCTGCTGCTGCGTCTTTTGCAGTATCTTGAGCATCTTCAGCTGCATCTTTGGCTGTTTCTTTGACTTCTGCAGAAGCGTCTTTAACTTTTTCTTTAGTATCAGCTGCGATATCAGTTGCTTTATCTTTTGCATCACCCATCGTTGAGCTGAGGTTTTCTTTTGTTTCGGAAGCTGTATCGCTTAAATCTGATTTCACTTTTTCTGTACTGTCCATTACTTCAGAACGAATATTTTTTAAGTCTTCTCCTACTTCTTTTGAAGTATGGCTTAATTGTTCTTTCATTTGTGATGCTGTATCTTTTAGGTTGATTTTAATGTCTTCTGTTGCATCTTTAGCTACATCTTTAATTTCTGTTCCTTTTTCTTTGGCAATATCTGTGTAATCTTTAGCGTTGTCTTTAGCCATTGAAGCTTGATGTGCTAAATCATCACGTAATTCTTTGCCGGACTTAGGAGCAAATAACAATGCTGCGATACTAGCTGTTGCTGCCCCGATAAGAGTTCCTAATAAAAAACCATTTTTCTTTGCCATAATTAATTTCCCCTCTTCTGTATGATTATATCGTGTCTTTTTTTCTGCTTTTACATGACGTTAATTAAATTTATGCTTCTTTTTTAGTTTTACGTTTCCGGTTTAGATTTAAAGCTGTTTTACCAACTTTTGTAACCATTCCGGTTTGTACTGTTTTTTTCGTAGTTCCTGAAACATGTCCTGCTAAGTTCCGTGTTGAGGAATTTAAACTTGATACTGAAACGCCTAAATCTCCAATTGCTTGGAATAGTGGATCGGTTTTACCCAATTTCCCATTCACATCGTCTAACGTCGCATTGGATTTATTTAAGAGACCTTCAACCTCGATCAAAAGACTATCAGCATCCTTAGTGATTACTTCGATGCTGGTATTCGCTTCCTTAATCGTTTTTGATACCTCTTCGATTACTTTTGAAACTTTTAATAATACTACAATTAGAAAAACGACTAATGCAGCAAATGCTATTGCAGCGATTAACGCTGCTATTTCTCCACCTGTCATCTTAATTCCTCACTTCCTCCAATATACTGGTTTTTTCATTTCCTATAACTTTTAAGAAAAACAAACGCTCATTTTATTAAATGAACCAATAAAAAAAGGCTATCTTTCCGGCAAGCAATAGTAAATCTTACTTCATGTTTAGAATACCATTAAAATTTTACCACTTCAAATAATATGATACCGATTTCTAGAAATTCCTTCTCTTTCGCTCTTTTCTGTTTTAAATAAAATTGTCATTACGCGAATAGGTTGTAAAAAAAGGCTTCTGTTTGTTTTCCTTTCTTTTATTAATTTGGTATGATTAAGAATAGCAGCTTCATGTTGCAAATTGTTAACTAAAGGAGTTTTTTTTTGAATAACCAAATGGACAGTTCGGTTACTACAGAAGTAGTAGAATCCGTTACCCAACAAACAAATGTTTTTATGGAATTCTGGCATAACATCAATTGGAATAAAATTTTAGCTTTTGGTGTGTCTAAAGCTCTGCAAATTCTTTTTTTCTTATTGATTTTTTTAGTGATAAAAAAGATAGGGAATGTCTTTATCCAGAAAACATTCCAAAATTACCGTAAAAAGAAACACATCTCTTTAAGCCGGTTAGACACGCTAAATACCCTTACTCACAATCTTTTTAATTCTTTGCTGGGTTTCTTCTTAGCCTATGCCATTTTATCTGCTATAGGTATTCCAGTCGGTACATTGCTTGCTGGTGCCGGAGTTATCGGGTTAGCTTTATCTCTAGGCGCCCAAGGGTTCGTTAGCGACATTGTCAATGGATTTTTCATTCTGCTTGAAAAACAAGTAGATGTAGGCGATGTAGTGGAATTAGATGAAATTTTTGGAACAGTAGTCGATGTTAATTTAAAAACCACAACTGTAAAAAGTTTTGATGGAACATTGAATTTTGTGCCCAATCGTTACATCACTATCGTCAGCAATAAGTCGCGAGAAGATATGCGTGCTCAAATCGATATCCGTCTCTTTCCTGATGCTGATATGGGTTTGGTCAACTCATTGATTGAACAAGTAAATGAACGTTTGGTACCGAAATACCCAGAAATCACACAAGCGCCTAATAATTTAGGTCTGCTCGATATTGGAAATGGGCAATTTGCCGTTCGGATCATCCTTTTTACACTTAATGGTAGCCAATATGATATTCAAAATACGTTTTTCCAAGAATACCTCTCTGCTCTGACAAAAGAAGGTATCGCTATTCCTGTCACTAATATCAACCTTCCAGACTGAATCTGTCTTGGAGAAAAGCTACGCAACTCAGATTCTCTTTAGGGCAAAAGTCGCATAGACTTTTGCGGCAAAAAGAAATAAACTTGTTTTGAAGAGTGCTTAGACTTAAACTAAAAATAAATAGCTGATTTGTTTGCTTTCTACTTAATGCACCCCAGTTATAAAGCTTAACAATGAATTAATTTTATTAGGAAAGGAGGAACAAAAAGTGTTAAAACCGCCAAAAGTCCTGCTGTTAACAGGAAGCTACGGCAATGGTCATCTTGAAGTAGCCCATGCTTTGGTCGCTGAATTAAATAAGCGCGGCATAGCCGATATTGTTGTGTCTGATTTATTTTATGAAGCCCATCCTATCTTAACCAGTTTCACTAAACAACTTTACCTTAAAAGCTTTACTAAAGGACAAAGCATCTATGGCTTTTTATATTACAACTCCGATTACCGCATGACTGATTTCCGAATTGACCGAATCATTGACCGTTATGGATATGTTCGAATTAATCAATTGATGAATACGCATGATTTCGATGTCGTCATCAATACTTTCCCCATGCAAGCTTTGCCGATTTACAAACAAAAAAATCAGCACACTGTTCCTTTTGTAAACGTGTTGACCGACTTTTGTTTGCATACACGCTGGGTATCAGATGAAATCAATCACTTTTTCGTTGCTTGTGGTTCTTTAAAAGAAGAACTCTTGGAATTAGGTATTGATGGAAAGAAAATAACCATATCTGGTATTCCGATCAAAGAAGCTTTTTACCAAACTGCTCTTCAACCATTGGACTCTTCCTCGGTCAACCAAAATCAAGCTGCACAGCATGTCTTGATTTCTGCGGGAGCCTTTGGTGTACTTAAAAATCTACCTGCACTCATCAATAAACTAAGTGTTCAAAGCAACCTGATCTTAACTGTTATTTGTGGTACAAACGAAGAACTTTATAATTCGCTGTCTAGCCAGTATGACGGAGTTCCCACTGTCCGTATCTTAAGTTATGTGAACGATATGGCTGCTCTCATGAAACAGGCTGACGTAATGGTTACCAAGTCTGGCGGCATTTCTCTTTCCGAAGCGCTGGCCCTTCAAGTCCCCTTAGTTTTGACGCCTGCTGTCCCAGGGCAAGAACGCGACAACGCTAACTTATTTGAACAAGAAGGTATGGCTATCACTACTCGTTCAGAAGATGAAATCGTTCCGGCGGTGCTTCAGGTGTTGAAGCAACCTTTCTTGGCCGATCATTTAAAAACGCAAATGAGTCGACATTTTTATCCTTATGCTGCTGCCACTATTGTTGACAGCGTCTTAGACATAATTGAAGAAACAGCTGGTGTAAAGGAGAATAATAATGAAAACAGCTAAATTAGTAATGGATAAAGAGTTTATTTTTCTGCTTCTAGCACTAATGCTAGTTGAGTACGTCCGCGCAGCTTATGTTATTAGTTACTTGCCTGTCCAAGCTGCCGTGAGCAACCAATTTTCTGTGGCTTTTGTTGGTTTAGCTGTCAGTTTGCATTTTATCAGTGATGCTTTTTCTAATTTTCAAATCGGTTTTCTAATGAATCGGTTTGGGGTCAAAAAAGTTGTTTCACTGTCGTTTATCCTATGCACATTGGCTTTGATCAGTGTTCCATTGCTCCAGTTTAATTCTTTTTCTATTCTGATGGCGGCAATTGTGCTTGGTTTCGGAGCTTGTCCGATTTGGATCATCGTTTTAGCACGAGCAAGCAACGGTGCACGTGGTTCGAATATGGGATTGGTTTATTTTTGCTGGTTGGTTGGAATCGCTGGCGGAGTCATTTTGATGAATTACTTAATGGATATCCATTTGCTCTTTGCTTATTGGCTATTGCCTGTCTTGCTGTTGATCGGTTTTATTTTCTTTAAATTCTCTGGAGAACACCCCAGCCCTAACAAAGAAAATCAATCGTTTAAAGAAGTTTTGCTTCAAGCTGCTGTAGTCTTAAAAAGAAGCCGAAATATATTACCCGGCACATTGATGCAGAGTATTGCAGTAGGGATGATGATTCCTATCCTTCCTACATTTGCTTTACAAGATCTTCAATTTAAATACAGTCAGTATACACTTTTAATTGTGTCCGCTGGTTTGACAGCAGCCGTTTTTATGATTCCTTTAGGCCGCTTGACAGACCATTTTAAGACTAAAGGAATGTTCATCAGCGGGTTTGCTCTTTTTGGAGCTGGCTTGATTCTATTGACAACGACTCTCTCTTTAAACCTTGTTTTTCTTACTGTGATCGCTTTAGCCCTTGCCTATACAACGTATCTTCCATCTTGGAACGCTTATGTAGCGAGCAGTATCCATCATGAAGATCAAAATGTCAGCTGGGGAATCATTTCTTCTTTTCAAGGAGTCGGCACTATGCTAGGACCGATTATTGGCGGTTTGATCGCTACCTTAGGCTCAGGGGTCACGATTTTAATCAGCGGTTTGCTTTTTATCGTTATGGCTCTTTTTTATTTCGTTTTAAAATAAACAACAAAAAGGCAGACCACTTGTTGATTCGTCAACAGGCAGTCTGCCTTTTTGTTGTGTTTAAACACATTCAATTTTTCTTTTAACTTCATATTTATTTTCAAATTCGTGAGCAATTCGGTTTGTTGCTTTAAGAATTTCACTGCGGGTCACAATTCCTGTGAAACTGCCATCGTCACTAGCCACACAAACAAAAGAATAGCGAACCAATAGATGAAGCACTTCTTCAAGTTCATATGGATTATCGATGACGGGAAAATCGGTTTGCATAACCTCTTCAACCCGAATGTCTCCCAGCTTGTCAAAATTAAGGTTTTCAATCCCTGTTATTGCATCAATGATCATCGGCATCGAAATCAACCCTCTTAATTTATATTCTGTATCTAATACTGGAATCACGTTATAGCCTATTTTTGTCAAGACCAGCAAAGCATGATCTAAGCGGTTCGTCATTTGGATATGCGCTACCCGTTCTGCTGGAATCAAAAAACTTTCTTGATTTTCTAGTAACATTTTCGCCATTTCTTTCCCTATCATGTCTATCAGGTTCCTTCCTTATGAGTAATAAACTCCCTATTCATTTTACGCGAAATCATTTAAAATGAATAGTAAAACCTAATCTTTTTAAACTAAAATTAACGCTTGCGTCTTCGAACTAAAAATGCTGTTTTCTAGTCGTTCAGCTTTTATATTCTAGAAAAAGTTTGTTCTAATTCACCTATAGGATGATTTTTACGATCGTAGTAAGTCACTTTGACCGCTTCTTTCGATGCTTCGACAATAGCGTACGTCTTTAAAGGATAAGCCCCACGCGGAAGCAAGATACTGCCTGGGTTTAATAACACCATACCATCGACCATTTCAACACCCAGTTCATGAGTATGACCAAAAAAGGCAAGTTTTACTTGAGCTTCTTTTGCTGCCGTCAACAGCGTCTGCATTGAGTTCTTTACATCATGCAAATGCCCATGGACCCACAATATCCGTTCGCCGTCTATTTCTTCCACTCGTGAAGGCAGATAAGGTTCATCAAAATCCATATTTCCTTTAACGGACATCATTTCTTCCCACACAGAGTCCGTTGTGGCCAATTCTGAATCGCCACAATGAATCATAGCATCTACTTTTCCTTTGTATCGGTTGATCAATTCAACTAAGATATCTCTATCGCCATGACTATCGCTAACAACAAGAACTTTCATTCTTATCCACCTCATCCATTCCGCTAATTTTTTATCCACTTATCCCATACTTCTTCTAATTTCATTAAAGCGACCGCACGGTGACTCATCTTATTTTTTTCATCTTCTGATAACTCTGCCATTGTCTTTTCTTTGCTGGGCACATAAAATAAGGGATCATAGCCAAACCCGTTTTTACCGCGGGGAATGCTTAAAATCGTGCCTTCTACTTCGCCTTCAACGACCAAACTTTCTTTTCCAGGAAGTGCTAAAGCCAATGTGCAATGAAACTGAGCTGTTCGTTCTGCCGCGGGTATCCCTGTTAATTCATGCAGCAGTTTGGCATTATTCGCTGCATCACTCTTTGGTTCGCCTGCAAAACGAGCCGAATAAACACCAGGTTGACCATCTAAAGCATCTACTTTCAAACCTGAATCATCTGCTAACACCAACATGTTAAACGTTTCAGCAATCGTTTCAGCTTTTAACAATGCGTTTTCTGCAAACGTGGTACCCGTTTCTTCAACCTCTGGAATCTCTGGGTAATCGCGCATTGTTTTGACTTGCAATCCTTTTTTAGCAAAAAGTGCTTCAAACTCACGAGCTTTCCCAGGGTTATTGGTAGCAATTAAAATAGTATCCGTTGGAATCAAAGGCTCTTGAGGTTCCACCATTTTAATTTTTTGGTTGGCTTGGATAGCTTGATTCTGTATTTTCACCAATTCATCAATGCCTTTTTCTCCTAAAGCCAGCATTTCAGATAATTGTGTATTGGAAAATGTGGCTTCTTCCCCTGTTCCTTGGATCTCAACAAATTGACCACTAGCGGTCATAACCAGATTCATATCAACGTCCGCAGAACTATCTTCTACATAGTTTAAATCCAAAATGGCTTCTCCTGCTTTAGATATTCCCACACTGATAGCTGCAATATTTTCTTTAATAGGATCTTCAACAAGCTGTCCGCTCTCTAACAGCGTTTGTACGGCCAATTTAAGCGCTACAAAAGCCCCTGTAATGCTCGCTGTTCTAGTTCCTCCATCAGCTTGGATAACGTCACAATCGACTGTGATCGAGCGTTCTCCTAATTTTTCTAAATCTACGACTGAACGCAAGGAACGTGCAATCAATCGCTGTATCTCCATTGTCCGTCCCGTCAATTTACCTTTAGCGGCTTCGCGAATGGTACGTGTGTTGGTCGCTCTGGGCAACATACTGTATTCTGCATGTACCCATCCACGACCTTGTCCGCGCATAAAAGGCGGAACTTTCGTTTCAATTGTTGCATTGCAAATCACTTTTGTATCGCCAAAAGAAACCAATACGGAACCTTCAGGATGTTTCAAATAATTTGTTTCTATGGTAACCAAACGAAGTTCATCGTTTTTTCGTTCATCTATTCGCATGTTTCTCCTCTATTCCCAGTACGGTTTTACCGTCCCAATGTGATGTGTTCTACCGTTATTTTTTCCATGTCCAACCACTCTGAAGCAATTTCATGAAACATTTGCGTAGAGCCTGTTGTATAAAAGTTATGTTCTATATGTGTTCTACTCTTACTATCATCTGCCAAATCAAAATAATCTAGAATCGTGCTCACTTCACTAACCGTCTCAGCCCCTGAATCGATCAACGTTACCGAATCCCCCATAACGTTTTGGATAATCGGCCGCAGTAAAGGATAATGTGTGCAGCCCAAAATAAGAGTATCCAAATTGTCTTTCTTTAAAGGCCGCAATGTTTCAGCTACGATTTTTTTAGCAATGGCGCTATTGTATTCATTACTTTCAACGATCGGAACAAACTTAGGACAAGCTAAACTCGTGACAATTGCTTTAGTATCTTTTGAATGGATCATTTTTTTGTATTGATCGCTTTTAACCGTCCCTGCTGTTCCAATCACACCAATTCGATTATTTTTGGTCGCTTTGATGGAGGCCCGACTTCCTGGCAAAATCACACCGATTACAGGAATAGCTAATTTCTTTTTGATATCTTCTAAAGCAGCAGCTGTCGCTGTATTGCAGGCAATGACTAACATTTTGATGTCTTTATCCAGTAAAAAATGAGTCATTTCCCAGGTAAACTTACGTACTTGTTCTTCAGGTCTAGGACCATAGGGGCATCTGGCTGTGTCGCCGACATAATAAATGGACTCGTTCGGCAATTGACGCATTGCTTCTTTGACTACCGTTAGACCCCCTACACCAGAATCAATAAAACCTATCGCTTGTTTTTTCATCTCTAACAACCTTTATGTGAAATCATTTTTTTCTTACCTCTATCTTCCCTTTTTTTCAAGAAAAATTCAAGCGCAATAGAAAAATACTTATTGTTTCTTCGCTTCTTCTACTATTTAGGTACCTCCATATTAAAGCTTGTAAAAAAGATAGGCTTCTTTCGGATTCCACGTTATAATAGAATTAGAAGATTAATGAGGTGAATAGAGAACAATGAAAGATCAAAAAACAACTATCGACTTAAATGAATTACACGGAACTGTTCCATTATTTGGTTATGCTTTAATCCGTGACGCTCTTATCCCAAACTTATTAGGCAAAGAGACCAATGAAATGTTGTATTGGGCAGGTAAAGAACTCGCCAGACAATATCCGTTGAGCAGTTTTCAAGACAACGTCCTTTTTTTTGAAAAGACTGGTTTCGGAACTTTATCTTTAATGAATCAACGGAAGAATACAACACTTTATAGTCTTTCTGGTGCTATTGTCACAGAACGCTTAACGGCTGTTTTACAACCTAGTTTTAATTTAGAAGCCGGTTTTTTAGCTGAGCAAGTCCAGCAGCAAGAAGGCCTTTATACAGAAGCTATCTATGAAGTGAATGTGAAAAAGAAAGAAGTGATCCTCACTCTTCAATGGGATACAAAAGACCGCGTTTCAATTACAGAATCAATAAATCCGTTCATTATCAGTGAAGCAGAAAACAAACCAGCAGAAATGGTGGATTCAGTTTTAGCTGGTGTTGCTGATAGTAATGAAAAGAAAGAAAGTACGCTTGAGAAAATGGATAAAGAATTTGCTGAACCGATTGCTGAGGCCATTGATGAAACACTGGAAGAACTGTTAGACGAGAACGGCGAATCAGACTCTCACCCAGCAGAAGACACAGAGTTCACCGCTGAAGAGTCCTCTGTATTTGAACATTTCCCTACTCGTTCTTCAAAGCATAAAAAAATATAAAAAAACTCTCAACTCCGTCTTTCCCTAAGAAAAGATGAGGTTGAGAGTTTTTTGTAACCTTCATTTACACATTTTTTTCGCTGCGCATGATTTTCCAAGAAGCCTTCATCGTCTTGAACATACCAGCATCTGAATAAACCAACACATTTGAACGGTAAAGCATCAGTGATAAATAAGTACACAATACAGTAAATACCACCATCAACCCTATAGCGATCCAATTGCCGCCAGTTGAGACAGTTTCACTGGCCACCCGAAAAGGCATGATCATCGGTGTAAAAAATGGAATGTAAGATCCAATTTTTACAATCATTTGAGTTGGGCTAGCAAAAGCAAACATCCCTCCGTAAAAGCCAATCATCGAAAGAAAAATCAATGGGGTAACGGCTTTATTGACATCTTCAATTTTTGAAACTAATGATCCTAAAAAGGCTGCAATAGCGGCATATAAAATGATTCCTAGAACAAAGTAAATGACTGAATACCCTAGCAATCCTTGCAGTAATACCCCAATATCGATTCCCTTTAAGAGTTCTTGAACAATATCAAAAGATTTTCCAACTTGATAAGCCACCACACCTACAATTGCATAAATAATAACTTGTGTCAGACAGACCAGAAGAATTCCGACTAACTTTCCAAAAAAGTGGACGGAAGAACTTACACTGGACAAAATAATTTCCATAATCCGTGTTCCTTTTTCTGAAGCAATTTCTTGTGCAATGATGCTGGCATAATTAATAATAAAAATAAAAACAGCAATTCCCACCACATAAGCGCTCCACATTTTAATAGATGTGTCCGTATTATTCTGATCTGAAATAACGTCTCCTTCAACCCGTACAACTTGGTCTTCTAACTGAGCAGGAGACATCAACTGCATCACTTCTTCTTGCGACAGCCCTAACTCAAGAGCCGTGCGATTCAATTGGATGCCAGACAATAAAGACTCTAGCGTCGCAGTATCTAACGACTGGTTAGAAGACGTGTGAACATATCGTCCATTGATTGTATTGTTTTCGATCGTTACCTCTAAATAGCCATCCAGCGTATCTTCTCGTATGGCTTTCTCCGCTGCTTCTTTGGTCGTTATTTTTTTATCTATTTCGAACTCTTCTGGTTCATTTTCTAGAATCGTTTTGATTTCTTGATCATCTGTCAATAGTGCAATTTTAGGAGACTCGCTAAAAGATGAACCAACAAAATAAATGACTAATCCAACAATCGCCAATATCACGATTGGAGATAAAACCATTGATATAAAGCCTACTGACTTTACATTTTTTTTATATACTTCTCCAACGATCACTTTAAATTTATTCATGAGGAGCACCTGCTTTCAATCTGAAGATCTCCTCTAATGTCGGCGGTTGTTGACTGAAAGTGGAGATATAGCCCTCTTTTGTGACGACTTCGAAAATTTCTTTTCCATATTCTGCATCCGATAAATCCAATACAGTTAAGCCATCCTTGGTTTTTTTAAGATGAGTAACTCCAGGCAAGGCTAGTAAATCCTCATCTTTAATCGTTGTTTCTAAGAATAATTTCGTTCGGCCAAACTTCTCACGGATGTCGCGAACACTGCCTTCTAACACCATTTCCCCATTGCGCAGCATAATCAAATTGTCACAGATCTCTTCGACATTGTTCATATCATGGCTAGAAAAAATGACGCAAGATCCATTTCGTTTCAACTCTTTAATACCTTCTTCTAGTAAACTAGCGTTGACCGGATCCAAACCACTAAAAGGCTCATCTAAAATCACCAATTTAGGTTGGTGGATCAAAGTAGAAATCAATTGAACTTTTTGCTGATTGCCTTTAGATAAAGATTTAACTTTATCTGTCTTTTTACCTTTAACTTCAAATTTTTCCATCCACCCATCTATCAAAGGCTGGATTTCTTTTTTTGTTTTTCCTCGTAGCCGAGCAAAATAAATAAGTTGATCTTCAATTGTAACTTTAGGGTATAATCCCCGTTCTTCTGGCAAATATCCTATAATATCATAATCAGACTTTTTCAATGGCTGCCCGTTCCAAAGCACCTCTCCTTGATCTGCCATCAAGAAGTTTAGGATCAAACGAAATGTTGTTGTTTTTCCTGCTCCATTTTGGCCAATCATTCCCATAATTTCACCGTCTCGAATCGTAAAGCTGACACCATCAACAGCCGTTACGGAACCAAAAGTTTTTTTCAAGTTCTTTACTTCCAGCATTTTGTCTCCTCCAATTTGTTCTTATTTTAGATAACAACCTTTTTCTTTTACATTTTAGCATACATCTTTTTGGTTTTGAATTGATAAAGAAAACCCTATCAGCTTTCAAGGGTTAAAAAGATAACATTTGACGAAAAACTTCTGTTTTTGTATGATGTTTTTAGGCATTCTTTTTTAGTTCGATGCCACAACAAATGAGAAGGAGAATTTTATGTATACTGAAGAAAAAATTGGTGTAAACAGTGGTTTGCCTAGTTTTATGTCAAAAATCTACGCTTGGATGGCAGGAGGTATTTTGCTTAGTGCCTTAACCGTTTATACCATTCTTTATACTTTTACACCGCTCGCTAATGCTTTTTGGTGGTTGATGACCGTCACAAATGGTTGGGCCATCTACGGATTTATTATTTTAGAATTGTTTTTAGTTTTTAGTTTTCGTTTTAATCCAGAAAAAGTACAACCTACTTCTAATTATGCTTTGAAGTTTATTGCCTATTCGTTCGTTAATGGGCTAACACTCGCCATTGTTCTATTAATGTATACGGAAGCCAGTATTTTTAATGCCTTTATTTCAACTTTTGCTCTTTTTGGAGCTATGAGTATTATTGGTTTTATTACTAAAAAAGACCTATCTAAACTAGGTGGGATTTTGTTAAGCATGCTCATTGGATTGATCATTTCTTCTGTGGTCAACTTGTTTTTATTTAGAAGTTCTACGGCTGATTTTGTTCTTTCGATTATTACGGTCCTTATTTTCACAGGGTTAACTGCTTATGACACACAAAAATGCAAAGCCATCTATGCAACATATGGCGGTACAAAATCCATCAATGGTTTGGCAATCGTGTGTGCTCTAGAATTGTATTTAGACTTTATCAACTTATTTTTAGGGCTGTTACGCATTTTTGGCAAACGCAGATAAAAAAGCAAAAAGAAGCGACTAAAAAATCTAGTCGCTTCTTTTTTTATCATTAACGAAATAAACTCACTCTAGTTGATAAATTTTCACTTTGCATCGTTCCTTCCTCCAAAACTTTTATTTCTTCTTTTGATGAATAATAAATTGCGTTTAATTGTCTGATTGATTTTGGTTCTCAAATAATTGAGCTCCCAAGCACATGCGAAATCATTCACGCGACCTTTTACTTATTACTATAGGCATTTTAAAAAAACAGCCAACATGGATTTTATAACTCATTTGTTTTTTCTTTGACAAATAAAAAAGACACTACTGAAAACATTATTCAGCAGCGCCTGGTTAATCGTCTTTTTCTATGGATAGTTCAGGAGTTTTTTGTTGCAATTCAGCTAAAAAGAGAGCTTTGTTCGTTGGCGATATTTTGATGCTGCTTGCTCCATAACGGTAATACAGAATAAGGCCGTCTCTAGAAGACAATACTCGATAACCCGACAATAGATCTGTCATTGTAAACTGGACTGATACTGCTTTCGAAATTTGTTCGTAAGGGATCTTTTTAAAAAAGAAGCCGTTTCGAATAAACAAACATGTTTCGCGGCATTCGTAACTAATAAAAAGAACGCTAGAAACCAACAAACCTCCGGTGATGATGATTAATCCTCCTAAAAATGCTTTTTCTAATGAATCAAGGTTTAAAGTTGTTAACACGACAATTAAAGCAATCAAAATAAGAAAGATGTTGGACGAGAATAGTGCAATTAAAGCTACATCACGTTTAGATTTAAAAACCATTTTTTATTCCCCTTCCATTTAACGAATACTTGGCTCCTGTAAAAACTGGTCTGCTAACTGATTAAATAATTCGTATTCTTCAACCATCAAAAAATGGGTTGCTTTTGGTACAATAACGAGTTGACTAGTTGCAATCAAACGGTGCACCTCGTTCGTATGCTGCCGTTTGATCACATCAAATTCACCCGCTACAATGAGCGTTGGTGCTTGAATCTTTTTTAAATCTGTTTCCTTTAAATCCAATTGGTGAAGCATCAAATCAATCACTTCTTTTCGTCTACGGCTGGCGGGAAATATTTTTCCTAATCCATTAAGATAGCTATATTGCCATTTAACCTGTAGCCAGGCGTTTAGCTTCAATCCGTTGGCTTTAAAATTTGCTCCAATAAGAATCATTTTGTCGACTTTTTCAGGGTAATGACTGGCTAAATAGAGCGCTAAGTTTCCTCCATCGCTAAAGCCTATAACTGAAACGCTCTTAATTTTCAAATAGTTCAAAACTTCTACAATATCCTGTGTCATTTGTTTGAATGTTAATGGACCAGTACCATGATCTGAACGGCCGTGTCCGCGGCTATCCAAAACAATCACTTGATAATGCGAACTAAAGTAAGCCATTTGTTTTTCAAAAATTTCGTGGTTTTCTTCACTGCCGTGCAACAATACTAGTGGTTTTCCTTTCCCAATCGTCTTACAAAATAAATATCCTGCTTCTACGGGGATATACATCGATTTCATGGTTATAACTCCTTTTTTCTACTTTATTACTCTAGAGTCAATTACATGACTAACGGCTCTTCGAGAACTCCGGATGATCATGCCTACAGTATTATTTCCATATTCTATACCTGAAATGAATGGTCCTGTACTTTTCGAGTTTCCAAACTCCATACAGTAGCAGCGATAGACATTTTCCTGCTTCCAGTCTTTTTCTCATCTTATCAAAAAAAAGGCACCTCACACAACTTAAAGTGGTTTTACCTTTTTTAATGTATATACATATCAGGAATAACAATAAAAAACAAAAAAAAGCATTAATCTCTCTCCAAAGATTAATGCTTAAACTCATTTATCTAAACACAGGGGGTGGTTTAGATAAAATTGTTTTTTTATAAGTTAAAAATTTACATTTAAACAGATGTTTCTCAAAATGATCGTTGTTTTGTTTACAATTTTAACAAACGATAACCGCGTGATTCCCATGCTGTTTAAGTCAGTTAAGGAGAGGTTGTGTCTTCTTAATACTCCATCAAGAGGACAATCAAGAACCCCATCTGCATTTTCGATCAAATCTTCCTTAGCTATGGTTAAAATATTTTTCGCATCTTTTCCCTCAATAATATAGGCATATTCTACTTTCGACAGACTGTGGTTCATGATTTCCCCTCCCACTTCTTGATTGTGTTACACTAAATTCATTATTTCATCTTTTCTCTAATAGAAGTTTTCTGATTCAAAATAATTTGCAGCCCCTCCTATTCAACGAATAAGTCCTTTACATGTCACTTGACCTCCAACCAGAAAGTGGTTTGAAAATGGCGCATAAGAAATATCACGGCTTTTTTTAGCCGCCTCCTCCAACAAACCAAAGCACTGGTAAGATTGCCATAAGATTTTTCAACAATTTGATGTAGTTTCTCTTCATGTAATCCCTCCGTTCTTATTTATATTTATAGTATAGCAAATGAAATAGAGTTTAGTATATAATGTGCATATAGTAACATTATTTTTTTCTGACAGAAAGGTAGGGGAAGAAAATGCCAGACAATACAAAACCTTTTGGATATGATTTAAAAAAAATACGCGAAAACAAAGGCTATACTCAAGAAATCGTTGCTCAAAATGCCATGAGCCGATCTACTTATACTCGGTTTGAAACAGAAGCAATTACCACTACCGTCACTAAATATTTAAAAATACTTAATAATTTAGATATGACGCATAAAGAATTTTCTTATATCCGAAACGGTTACCACTTAGATGAAAAAGAAGCTATTTTATATCATTTTAATTCTGTAGCGACTAATTCCGACAATACTCTTTTACAGCAGTTAAAAAAACGTGCAGAAGTTTATCTGTTAGAAAATAACGATCATGTCATCAAAGACATTGTGGAAATTTGTCAGGCCTTATTGACGTTGTCTCAAACTCATGATTTAAAATTAGCTTATACTCATGCTGAAAAAGTTTGGGAACGGCTCTCGAAATTAGATAAATGGTATTTAACCGAATTGCGTCTGCTCAATAATATTTTATTTTTATTTCCTCCTGAGACTTCTCTTTTCATTTCTAAACGAGCTTTGATTGATTTGGATCATTACCGGCATTTTGAAGAAGCCACTAAATTAAAAATGGCTTTTTCGATGAATCTGGTCTACCTATTAATGGAGGATGGGGATTTCACACAGTCTTTGTTCTACGCTGACCCATTGATTGAAGAGAGCAAAAAAGAAACAAAGTATATAATGTTAGCTGTTTTATACGTTCGAAAAGGAATCATTCTAGAAAAACTGGAATCTGAGAAAGATGCACAATTTTTCATTCAAAAAGGTTTTACGATTCTTGAAGCTATCGAGGAATGGAATATCAAGAAAGAATTAGAGCAAGAATTGAACTACTATCTCCATCCAGACAAAAAAAATAAACTGCCGAAATAAAAACCGGCAGTTTTTTTGTTTATTTATATTTAGCAATAACTTCTTCGATTTGTTCTTTGCCGTGATAACCGATTAATTTTTCGACAACTTCGCCGTCTTTTTTAACCAGTAATGTAGGAATACTCATGATTCCGAATGAAGCAGGTACGGTCGGATTTGCGTCAACATCCATTTTCACGATTTTTACTTGATCACCAATCTCTTCATCTAGTTCTTCCAATACAGGAGATTGCATACGACAAGGGCCACACCAAGTTGCCCAGAAGTCTGTAATCGTTAATCCTTCTTTAGTTTCTTCTTCAAAGTTTGTATCTGTTACTACTTGTACCATAATATTTCCTCCTAAAGCTCTAAAGCTTATTAATAGTAAGTTTCGTACTCAATAATTATTATAGCAGAGATTGTTCTCTTTTTCTAACATCTTGCTTAAGATTTGAATTCAACGATCGTGGCTCCGTTTCCACCTTGATTTGCCGGTGCATAACCAAAACTTTTTACGGAACGGTGTTTTTTCAATGCTTCCGTCACTGCTTGTCTGATTGCACCCGTTCCTTTACCATGCACGATGGTAACTTGCGGATAGTTTGCTAACAATGCTGCATCCAAATAACGGTCTAATTCAGCTAAAGCATCTTCATAACGCTCCCCGCGTAAATCTAATTGAGGAGAAACATGACTGTTTGACGATGAACGAACTGAAGCAACCATCCGGCGAGTCGGCTCTTTTTCAGGTGCTGTTAATGTTAAATCACTTTCTTTGATTTTCATTTTCAACATACCCATTTGAACGACCCACTGATGGTTATCCGCTTTTTCTACTAACGTACCTTTTTGTCCAAATGAGGTCACTTGGACATCATCTCCAACTTTGAAAGATTGTTGTTTTTTAGCTTTTTTCAAAACTTTATTTTTAGCTAGTTTTTCTTCATGACGCAAATTAGAGATATTCGTTTTAGCATCAATTAATTCATGCTCTTTTACTCCACCATCATAAGGCAGTTGCAGTTGTTTTTTACGCAAATCCGTTATAATTTGTTCCGCTTCTTCTTGGGTGTCTTCAACCAGTGCGTTGGCTTTTTCACGCGCTTTTTTCAGCAGTTCTTCGCGTTCACTATAAAACTGTTGGACCGCCGTTTGAAGGTCAGCGTGTAATTGTTCCGCTTCGTCTACATAATGGCGTACTTCAAGGTATTCTGTTTCTGCCATTTTCCGACGATTTTCTAAATCCGTGATCATTTCATTTAAATCCTGGCTTTCGGAATCAATCAGTTGGCGTGCCGATTCGATGACATCATTGCCTAAACCTAAGCGTTTAGAGATTTCAAAAGCATTGCTGCGGCCCGGTACACCGATCAATAAACGGTAAGTTGGGCTCAACGTATCGACATTAAATTCCATACTTGCATTAATGGTTGCTGGACGGTTATAGCCGTAAGCTTTCAATTCTGGGTAATGAGAGGTTACCATCACGTAGCTGCCGATAGACCCGATTTTGTCCAGTATGGCTATGGCTAATGCAGCTCCTTCTTGCGGATCTGTTCCAGCTCCGAGTTCATCAAAAATCACCAAACTATTGCTATCGATCCGCTCTAAAACGGAAACAATATTAGTCATATGTGAAGAAAACGTACTTAAGCTTTGTTCAATCGATTGTTCATCACCAATATCTGCAAAAACTTCAGTGAATAATCCCATTTGACTTCCCTCAGCTACTGGCAGTTGCAGTCCTGATTGACCCATCAATTGCAACAAACCTAGCGTTTTCAAGATAATCGTTTTCCCGCCTGTATTTGGTCCGGTAATGATCACGGCTTGATGTTCGCCGCCAATCAAAATATCATTAGCTACTACAGTTTCAGGGTTTAACATCGGGTGACGGGCACTTAACAGCTTCACATCATTAGTTTCACTAATAAGCGGACGTGTCGCTTCAATGCTTTTACCGTAACTCGCTTTAGCTCCGACAAAATCTAACTTGCCTAATAAAAACATATTATTTAAAATCTCATTGCCGTAAGGTGCAATTTCATTCGAAATTTCAGCTAGGATCCGGTCGATTTCTTGACGTTCTTCGATCTGCAATTGACGCAGACGATTATTTAAATCTACTACGACTTGCGGTTCAATAAATAGTGTTTGCCCAGTTGAACTTTGATCGTGGACTACGCCGCCAAATTGTTTACGGTGCTCAGGTTTGACGGGAATAACATACCGATCATTCCTCATCGTAACCACAGCGTCTGTCAAATATTGGGCATTTTTCCCGCGCACCAGACTGTCTAATTTTTCACGAATCGCACTTTCTCCACGCTTGATTCCTGAACGGATCCCTCTTAAAGCCGGGCTGGCGTCATCCAGTACATTACCGTCTTCATCTACTGTTTCTCGAATTTGTTGGTTTAGCGTTGGAGTAGTGATAAAGTTATCGGCTACTTGATATAAGGTATTCAATTCAATGCCCGTTTCGTTCAGTGTCTCAAAAAAACGGCTTACTTCAGAAGTAGTCCGTAAAATCTTGCCGATTTGAGCAACTTCCAATCCGTTTAATGAAGCACCGATCTCCAATCGTTTCAAATGTGGACGAACATTTTGTAATCTTGGAATCGGCATACCTCCGCGCAAACGCAAAATAGTTGCGCCATCTTCTGTTTCATCTTGCCACTTCATTACGTCTTCTATAGAAGTTGATGGTTTTAACTCCATCACTTGTTCTTTTCCTAAATCAGAAGCTGTAAAACCAGCCATCGTTTGAATGATTTTAGTAAATTCAAGCGTTTTGAATATTTTTTTATTCATGTTTCCCACCTCTTTCTTAAAGGTCTTTCTGCTGACTAGAATAGATGGCAAGAAACCGTCCACACATAAAAAATGCAGAACGATTTCTTAAGTGGAACTATTCATTTATTATTGCTGAGAATACTTAAGCGGCAGTCCCGATCCACCAATCGTAAATTTGTTGCGATAATACTGGTGTTTTTTCAACGATCGTACTTGCCAAAGAGCTGTTGCTGAACGCTGTTTGAACGCTGTCCATCGGCAGCATGGTCAATAATACAAGAATCAAAAAGATTCCTACGTAAGTGACCGCAAAAGCTAAAGCAGCACCACCGAGCGTATTTAATTGCTTTAATACAGGTATGAACATTATTGAATTTAACAAGCCGCCGATAAAACGAGTCAACAGCCAGCCAATGAACAAAATCAAGACAAAAGCAATTCCATTATAAAATGCTTGATCTAAATTAAAGCCTATTGTTTGATTGTAAAATAAAAATTGACTGTTTTCAGCTGCTGCCGGATAAGGTATCAATAGTTCCAAGTGTGAACCTAACTCTTTATAATAGCGGCCTGCTACGATATAAGCAGCAACATAGCCTACCGTCATTACAAGTTGCAAAAGCAATCCTCTTCTAGCTCCGCCATATACTCCAATTGCTAAAATCACTATTATTGCTATCGTCATTAACATCTTTTCACCCTTTTCGCTCAGGATAATAGCGTCTTTATTCCTGAATCTCTTTTAATTTCAACTCTAATTCATCTAGTTGATTTTGCATTTCCATCATTTTAATTTGCATTTCAAGTTGGTCTGAGACAGCATTAACCGCTGCTAGCACAGCGCGTCTCTCTGGATCCAAATCCTTTGATAATGATTCAATTTGACGCATTTGTTCATCTACCGTTTCGGCTACCATTTTCAAATGGACTTCAGGTCTCGAACCAATGATCGTGTAGGATTTCCCTGCAATGGTTGCTTTATACCTAATTTTATTTTGAGACATTGCAACTCCTCCTAAAAATTACATTTCCCTTATTTTACCATGAAAGTCATAGGAGTAACACTTTTTTCAGGTATCTTTTTGGTTTTTCATCAACATCGATTCTCGTAACTCTGAAAAAAAAGAAATTCTGCTCAAGAATGACTTAAAAGCGGGTTGACTTCTCCGCTGATCACCAGCCTATGTTATAATAAACAACGTATTCTCTCCTGTTCCTAGCTAGCGTTTCTTGATATGCTCTAGAGAACTGCAACAAAATATATAGACCCACTTTTTAATTTACGCTAGAAAGGATAGTACCCATATATGGCAAACGAAGTGCTAACGGTTTCTCCAAAAACCTTACAAGAAATGAAACAATATTATGAAGATTATTTAAAACCCAAAACACCACCAGGCGGAAAATTTGCTGCTAAAAAAGCAACCGTCAACATTACAGCGTACAATTCTGGAAAGGTTTTATTCCAAGGACAGACAGCACAACAAGAAGCTGCGCTTTGGATAAGCAAAGCAGTGCAATCCATTCCTGGAAAAGCTAAAAAAAATACTCCTTCTCTGAATACCCCTTTACCAAAAGGCTTTAATACTTGGTCTGTCATTGGCAGTGACGAAGTCGGAAACGGCAGTTACTTCGGACCGTTGACTGTAGTGGCTGCTTATGTCGATAAATCACAATTGCCTTTATTAAAAGAATTAGGTGTTCGTGATTCAAAAGATATGAAAGACCCAGAAATTATACGAGTCGCAAAAGATTTGGTCACTTTTTTACCTCATAGTTTGCTGAATGTAATGCCTCAAAAATACAATGCGATTCAACCGACTATGACACAAGGAAAAATGAAAGCCGTGCTCCATAATCAAGCATTGGGACACGTCTTAATGAAGATCCAACCTGTTGTACCAGAGGCCATTTTAATCGATCAGTTTGAATTGCCTGCAACTTATTTTAAACACATTCAAGATCAACCCAATCAAATTAAAGAATCGGTTTATTTTCAAACTAAAGGCGAAGGCCATCATTTAGCTGTAGCTGCTGCTTCGATCATTGCACGTTTTGCTTTTTTAAAAGGGTTAGAAGACATGTCAGCTGAGACTGGCCTTCGGATACCGTCTGGAGCTGGCAGTAATGTCGATTTAGTTGCTGCTAAATTATTAAAACGAGGCGGATTATCTCTCTTAGGCAAATATGCCAAATTGCATTTTGCCAATACTCAAAAAGCTCAAAAAATAGCTGGTTTTTAACCATTCCTTTAGACCAATAAAAAGGGAGTGAGACAAAAAGCGTTTAGACCCGAATCTTCTACTTCGCATACCGTATCCCTAAGCAGCTAAAGCTGCAAGGGCTAAGGAAACTGGAACGGATAAGCGCAGTATGGTCACAGACCATTGAGCATTATTCGTGAAGTGGACGTCGGGTCTGCTTTTTGGAACACGTTCTAGAATAAAAATTCGGATATGCAAAAAAGGTTGGGACTTTTGTCCCAACCTCTTTTTAAATTTTCTGATTTTTTTTAGTACAATAAAGGTAAACTGGAATACCAGACAACGTCAATACTATTCCAAGCAATGCATTTTGAGGCTGAACGATAAGCGTATTGATAATAATGTAACTTCCGCCAATAATGGCAATTAAAGGAATGATCGGATAAAAAGGAACACGATAGGGCCTTTTAATATGCGGCTGCGTTTTTCGCAAGATGATAACCGCCACAAATGTTAAGGTCGTAAATGTCCAAATGACAAAAACAATCAAATCTGTCAATTGGTTAAATTGACCTGTTAAAATCATAATGATTGAAATAGCTAGAATAACTAAACCGCCATTTACAGGCATATTCGTTCCTTTAGTTAATTTGCTAAACCAGTTACTAAAGGGCAATAATTTTTGAGTAGCTAATACATAAGGAATACGGATACCAGAGATGATATACCCGTTCATTCCTCCAAAAACAGAAATCAAGATGCCGATAGTCACCAATTTGCCACCGAACTCACCGAATAAGTGAGACGCTACTAAAGCTGCTGGGGTATTGGTGCCTGCCAATTGTGTGCTGTCCAGAACAAATAAATAAGCCACATTGATCATTAAATAAACGGACATGACGATCGATAATCCTCCGACAATTACTTTAGGCAGCATTTTTCCCGGATTTTTCATTTCTCCTGCCAATGCTCCTACGTTGATCCAACCATCATAAGCGAACAAGGTCGCCACTAAAGCAGAACCCAAGCTAGTCGCAACAGGATGACTTTCCATTGAAAAAGGAATCAATCGAATCGTCCCTCCCCCTGGATAAGATAATCCTGCAATAATAATAACTGCGATCGGAATCAATTTTAATAGAGTAGCGGCCGTTTGGAGTCGTCCGCTGTATTTCGTTCCCATAAAATTAATGGCCATTACAAACATCGCTGTTACAATAGCGATCGGGGCAATAACGTGATCAGGTAAATCAAATAAACTGCTGACTTGCGTTCCAAAAATAATAGCTAAAGCGCCAAAATTGGCTGGATAATAAATAATCATTTGAGCCCATCCTACTAAAAAACCAAGCCATCTTCCATAAACCTTTTCCAAATAAATCATCATGCCGCCTGTTTCAGGATAAATGGTCCCAATCTCTGCAACCGTTAAACCACCCGCAATCGTGATGATCCCTCCAATGAACCAAGCCAGCAGCCCTAAACCTGGCGCTCCTGATGCACTATAAACAGCAGTCGGCTTGAAAAAAATTCCTGCTCCAATAACGGTTCCGACTACGACTGTTAAAGCTGTGAGTCCTGTAACTTCTTTTTTTAACTGTTTAGGTTCCATTTCTTTATCTCCTTGCTTTTTAAAATTGCATTTCACTAGTTTACCATATGCTTTTTACCCCGACTATCCTTTTCCGTCTCAAAAGCGAATCTTTACAGGTATAAAAAGCTGGCGACAGACAGAACTGATAATACCAAAGCAAAACAAACAACTATCGCTTGGCTTGTTTTCCTTTTCGAACATTTAAAACAACTGATTTCAGTAGCAGTAGATAGACTTCACAACAGAATTTGCTGCACATTTTCACAATAATAAAGGCTGAGAAAAAAGGGATATACCCGTTTTTCTCAGCCTTATTTTTTTACTAATCAAATGAAATCTTCTTACCTGACGACCACGTGATACGTTTCAATTAAAGCCGTTGTTACTTTTTCAAATGCTTTAGTGACTTCTTCTTCGACTAAAGTATCTGCAGGATTTAAATAAGATAATGTATACGCCAATGATTTTTTACCAGCTTCAATGTTGCTGCCTTGGTAAATATCAAACAACCGTACACCAGTCAAATACTTGCCGCCTTTTTCAAGAATCAAATCAGTCAATTGTTGGTTGGTTACCGTTTCTTCGACTAATAATGCAATATCGCGCGTCATGCCTGGATATTTTGGAATCCCAGCATAAATCGTCGGATGTTTATCTGCGTCTGCAATGGCCTGCAAATTAAGTTCAAAAGCATACGTTTCTTTCAACTCATAAGCTTTAGCCGTTAAAGGATGCAGTTGTCCGATAAAACCAATTTCTTTTTCACCCAAGTAAATCGCCGCAGTGCGGCCTGGATGCATACCTTCGCGGTTTTCATCAGCAACAAACGTTACCGCTTCTGTTAAACCGTAAGTGGCAACTAAGCCTTCAAGAATACCTTTGATGTCAAAGAAATTCACTTTAGGCGCTTTCCCCTGCCAATTGCTGTCTTTCAAAGAGCCGGTCAGTACACCAGATAAATGATCTTCTTCCAATGGCAATAACTGCCCATCTTCTTGATAGAAAACATGACCTATTTCATAAAGTGCCACGTCCGCATTTTTCCGGGCAATATTGTAGTGAGTATTATCCAATAAGCCGCTCAATAGGTTCATGCGCAATGTGCTGCGATCTTCGCTCATTGGCATCTCTATTTGGGTCATTTGGCTTTCACGCAACATAAATTGACTCGCTTTTTCAGGCGTTGTCAAAACATAACTGATGGCTTGTGACAGCCCTGCTCCCTCTAAATAATGTCTCGTATGGCGAATTAACCGCTGTTTGTCATTTAGTTTTCCAGGAACAGATTCAGTCGTCGGCAGAGTAGACGGTAAATTATCGTAACCATAAATGCGCGCTACTTCTTCTACCAAATCAGCTTCAATCGCAATATCCCAACGACGCGGCGGAACAGCTACTTCAAACAAACCATTTGTTTCAGTAGATTTGAAACCAAGACGATCAAAAATTGCTGTTACTTCTTCAGCGGTGATTTCAGTGCCTAAAGAGCGGTTCAATTTATCTAACGTAATGCTGACAACACAATCTTTTGCTTCAACTGTATTCTCTGAAGCCTTGCCGGTTACCACAGTGCCGCCCGCTAATTCAGCTATTAAAGCAGCCGCATGGTCTCCAGCGGTCATAATGGTGGCATGGTTGATGCCTTTTTCATACCGGGAACTCGCTTCGCTGCGCAAATTAAATTCTTTAGCCGTTTTACGAATGGCGATTGGCTCAAATAATGCTGCTTCAAGCGCTACGTTTACCGTATCTGCTTGGATCTCTGAATCCATTCCGCCCATAACTCCCGCTAAAGCAACCGGTTTTTCACCATTAGTAATGACAATGTTTTCAGGAGACAAGTTGCGTTCTTTGCCGTCTAAAGTCGTCAATGCTTCACCATTTTTAGCTCGGCGAACCAGAATTTCCTTAGAGTTTAATCGGTCATAATCAAAAGCATGTAAGGGCTGGCCATATTCCAATAAAATATAGTTTGTGATGTCTACAATATTGTTTAATGGACGAATTCCGGCATTCATTAATTTTGTTTGCAGCCATAACGGGCTTTCCTCGACCTTGACGTCTTTAATCACTCGGATGTTGTAACTAGGTGTATCTTCACTATTTTCAACCGCTACTTTGATGTAATCTTCAATATTTTCATCCGTTGTTTCTGTCAAAGTGAACCCTTTGAACATTGGTTTTTGATTGTAAATTGCTCCTACTTCATGGGCGACTCCTCGCATGCTTAAAGCATCGGCACGGTTAGGTGTGATCGACAATTCTAAAATAGCATCATCCATTGCTAAATAAGGAAACACACTTTCACCAGGAACAGCGTTTTCTGACAAAACATAGATGCCTTCAGCATATTGTTTAGGCGTTACTTTTTCAGAATAACCCAACTCTTCCAACGAACAAATCATTCCATTGGAAACTTGTCCGCGCATTTTGCCTTTTTTGATTTTAACGTTGCCTGTGATTCTTGAACCAGGCAAAGCCACAATGATTTTTTGGCCTGCAGCAATATTCGGTGCTCCACAAACAATTTGTGACAATTCTGCTTCGCCGATATCAACTTGACAGACATGTAAATGATCAGAATCTGGATGGTCTATCACTTCTGCTGCATATCCCACGACGATTTTTTTCAAACCTGCTTCTGGAATAGTCACGTCTTCAATTTCAATACCTGTACGAGACATTTTGTCCGCCAGTTCCTCAGGTGTAATATCTGTTAAATCTAAATATTCTTTTAACCATTGATAAGATACGTTCATTATTCTACTCCTTCACTTTGAATTGACTTAAGAACCGTACATCATTTTGATAAAAATGACGGATATCGTCAATCGCATATTTTAACATCGCGACACGGTCTGGTCCTAAACCAAATGCAAATCCACTGTATTCAGCTGCGTCGATTCCTGACATTTCCAGCACATTCGGGTGAACCATGCCAGCACCCAATATTTCGATCCAGCCTGTATGTTTACAGACATTACAGCCTTTACCGCCGCATTTGAAACAACTAACATCCACTTCAACCGAAGGCTCAGTAAAAGGGAAGTAGCTAGGCCGTAGACGAATTTCTCGTTCCGCGCCAAATAGTTTTTTCGCGAAGACTTCTAACGTGCCTTTTAAATCCGCCATTGTAACGCCTTTCGAAATTACTAACCCTTCGATTTGGTGAAATTGATGCGAGTGAGTTGCATCATCACTATCGCGACGGTACACTTTTCCTGGACTGATCATTTTTAATGGTCCTTTAGAGAAATCATGTGTATCCATCGTTCTCGCTTGTACTGGAGAAGTATGGGTCCGCAATAAAACTTCATCCGTAATATAAAAAGTATCTTGCATATCACGAGCTGGATGATTTTTTGGCAAGTTCATTCGCTCAAAGTTGTAGCTGTCTTCTTCCACTTCGGGCCCTTCAATAATTTGATACCCCATGCCGATAAACAAATCTTCAATTTCTTCCATGATTTGCGTTAAAACATGAGATTGTCCTTCAGGCACCGGATTTCCAGGTAATGTAACATCAATGGCTTCATTAGCTAAATCACGATTGATTTTTTCCATTTCCAATACGCCTTTTCGTGCTTCTATCGAAACCGCAATGGCATCACGAATCTCATTAGCCATTGAGCCGACGACCGGACGTTCCTCAGCTGAAAGATCCTTCATTCCTCTAAGAACTTCAGTAATTGGGCCCTTTTTACCTAAATAAGCAACACGAACTTGATCCAGCATCGGCAAGTCGGCAGCTTCTGAAATTTTTGTCAGAGCTTCTTCTTTTAATAAATCTAGTTTATCTTTTAATTCCATGCTTCTTCTCCTTTTGACTGCATATTGATGTTCAACATTATTTTTAAACGCAAAAAAAGCCTTATCCCTAAAAGGGACGAGGCTTCGATTCGCGGTACCACCCTTGTTTAGATTCATAAAAAAACAAATCCACACTTGATTTACATAACGGCGTATACCGGAACTTTTTTCATTACCTTAACAGTAATTCCCAAAGTCAATTCAGGAAGTGAACGTTCATCTGGTTGTCTAGACAAATGCTCTCAACCTATGGCATTTGTTCTCTTGTTTAGACCTGTCCAAATTACTTTTTTCCATCATCATTTTTAACGTTTATTTTATTTTCGCTTCTTGTTTAGTTTACCCAACTGTCATAAGAGAGTCAAGCAGTTCTTAGAATTAAGCTTCTTCCATACAGACCCATTCATCGGCCCAAGTTTGAACTTCATTCATAACACTTTTTAATCCTTCGCCTTTTTCCGTTAAGCTGTATGCTACACGCATCGTTGCTTCTGGATCGACTGTTCGAGCCACTAGTCCTTCTTGTTCTAGCTCTTTTAAGCGTTCTACCAATACGCGGTCACTCACACTTGGAATGGTTGCGGCAATATCTTTAAAACGTTGAGGGCCTTCTAATAACACATCGATGATTAGACCCATCCATTTTTTTCCTAAAATAGAAAAAGTACGCTCAAACTTTGGACAAATTTCTCTTTGTCTTGTTTCACAGCTAATATCTTGGTTCACATCTTTTACTGTCATTGTGATTCTTCACCTCTTTTGATTTATATTATAGCATAATTGGTTATAAATAGTAAGTGATATACTTCCAGTTGTCAACTACTTTTTGTATTATACACTACTATTAAAAAAAAGCTGTAAAAAGTTCACGTTCAGCTAGAAAAATTAGTCCGCTGACTCGATTTATACCTGCTGTGCTTCGATCAAAAGAACGGGTAGCATTCGTGTATAGTCTAGGTTGTGGCCAATAAATATTATTAAACTATTTAATGGTTTGATAATTAAACCAAACAAAAAAAGAACGACGATTTGAAATGAAACAATTCCAATTCGTCATTCTTTTAAAAGCTTTATTTCCATTTTGTTTTAAAATTTACTTGAGTGCTCTAACTTCAAAGGGAATCAAATTCGAGACAACTTGATTACGATGTGCTTCAAGTTGTTCTGGCAACATTAATTTTTCCCCCATCGTTTCATAGGACTCATCATGCGCAAAACCGGGTGTATCTGATGCTATCTCGAATAAAATCCCGCCTGCTTCTCTGAAATACAAGGCTTTAAAATAATTGCGGTCCTTTACAGGGGTTGGGCGTTGCCCTTTATCCATTACTTGCTGTCTCCAAGCTAAATGATCGGCTTCATCTTGCGCACGCCAAGCAATATGGTGAACCGTACCAACGCCTTGTAGCCCAGCACCAACGGAAGACATATTCAAATCAATGATATTGCCGATATCAGCAGATGATTGAAACCGCCATAAGCCGTTTTCTTCACCAATTTTTTCTAATCCCATAGTAGATTCAAGAACTTTTGCTGTTTCTAGTGGAGCATGCGTGAATAATGTTGCTCCGCCAAAACCTTTGATTGCCACATCGCTTGTAATTCCAGCGAACTCATAAGCATTTTTTTCACCTGCTTCACGAGCTACAAGCTCTAACTGCAAACCATGTACATCATCAAATGCTAAATAGTCTTCTCCAAAACGACGATACTTTTCAAAATCAATATTAAATTCAACTAAACGCTGCTCCCAAAAAGACAAAGCGCCTGCTGGGACAACGTAAGTAGTCACACCAACTTGTCCATCTCCAATCTTTCCTTGCTGTGCATTTGCCCAAGGGAAAAACGTAATAATCGTTCCCGGCTTTCCCCCTTCGTCTCCAAAATATAAGTGATAGACTTCAGGGTCGTCAAAGTTAACCGTTTGCTTGATCATACGAAGACCCAGTACTCCGGCATAAAAATCAACATTTTCTTGCGGATGTCCGACTATAGCGGTTATGTGATGTATTCCGGCTGTTTTTTTCATCATTGACTGCTCCTTTAATGTAAAATTTCATTTTTGATTTTTAATTCTAATTAATATATCTCTAATTAAAGGCAATCGTATCATTATGCTTACTTTTTGTCAACACACATTAAGTTAATAAAAAATAAGTTCAGTCAAAAACTAAGTCTTTGACTGAACTTATTCCTATTGATTTGGTTAGAAAGTGGAGGCTAGTTTCTCAACGTACTTTTCAACAAACAACATCGAATGATCAGCTGCTAAGTCCAGATGATCATTAAAAGACTCACCGGCTTCTTCACCTGCTATATCTGATAATGCCCGAATATTAATAAAGGGGATACCATATTGATACGCTACTTGATGGATCGCTGCACCTTCCATTTCAGCTGCTCTAGCGCTCGGAAAATTTTTGCGTATTTCTGCTACACGCTTTTTATCATCCATAAACGCATCAGCAGTAAGGATCAGCCCGTTTACAACACGATGAGGCCATTTTGTATCGGAAAGAATCGTTTGACTTAATGCCACATATTTTTCTTCTGTCGTAAAACTGGCTGGCATTTCTGGAACTTGTCCTAAAGCATAATCAAAAACAGTTGCATCAACATCGCTATATCTAGACTCTGATGAAACGACAATATCTCCAACTGAAAGAGATTTATCCATCCCTCCTGCTGAACCTGTATTAATAATAAAGTCAGGAGCAAACCGTTCAATTAATATCGCAGTGGACATAGCAGCGTTTGCTTTGCCAATTTGAGATTGAACTAAAACCACTTCTTGGCCATTTAGTAGTCCTTCCTCCAAAACGGTTCCTGCTACTTGAATTGTTTTGGGATTTATTAATTTTTCGCGCAAAGGCCGAACTTCTTCTTCCATCGCAGCTATAATGGCTATCTTCATTAGTAAATTCTCCTTTTTAGGCTTTCATTTTTAAAATCTTCTTTTGCTTCCTACTTGATTATAACCAAGAATTAACCTAAAGGGCTACTCCTTTTATTTTGGACTAAAAAAACAACCCTATTTCCAATGATAAAGGAAATAAGGTTATTTGGATTGCATTCAATTTTTATTGGATCGTTACTGGCTTTAATCTAGCCCACGCACTCTTCACACGGTTGCGTGCTTTCCCCGTTAAAGGTACCGCTACTTCTTTGATTGCACAGTATTTGTCTACAAACGTGACGACATAACTTTCTTTGTACTTAGGTAAAGCAACAGTTGCCAACCACATATGTTTGATGATGATATCGCACTCTAAATCGCTTAATTCGGTTAATTTTTTAGCATTTTCACAAGCCATCCGCGGATGAACGTATGCATGCGTACCTTCGTCAAATTTAGTGGTTCTCCAATCATAGTAAAATAAGTCATGAAGTAAGCCCGCACGTGCAGTTGCTTTTGCATCCCAGCCATATCGTTTCGCAATACGGTAACTGAGATAAGAAACGCTAATTGAATGTTCTAATCGCGTTGTAAAGTGGTGTTGAGTGTATTCATTCAGTTTTTGAACTTCTTCGCGATTAAGCAAGTCTTCAATTAAAGCCACATATTCTAAATCTTGTTTCCATTTTGGTTCGATCATTCAAAGACTTCCTTTTCTATGAGTTTGTGTCACCTTTCGACTTGCCACCTATCATACACTCTTTTATCATAGATTTGAAGTCGAACGCTTCAGATGTAAGATAAAAAAGAAAAATTTGATATTTTAGACACAATTGTGCAACAAACGTGTTTCTTCTATAAAGAATACGAAGAACGTCTTTTGTTTTTAAAGTCGATCAGACAAAGCAAACATTAAGATTCCGGCAGCAACTGCTACGTTTAACGATTCGGCTTGGCCTTTAATAGGAATATATACGTTTTGTGTTGTCTTATCCAATAACTCACGAGCCATTCCATTGCCTTCATTGCCCATCACTAGAGCGAAAACTTTTTGTGCTGGAATGTCCTGATAAGCAGCTGCATCTTTATTCAATTCTGTGCCGTAAACCGGAAAACCATTTTTTTGAAATAAAGAGAACCATTCTAATAAATCCCCTTGATAAATAGGCAAGTGAAAATGACTGCCTTGCATTGACCGAATGACTTTGCTGTTATACAAGTCGACCGTTCCTTTTCCTAAGACCACACCGCCAAATCCAGCAGCATCGGCTGTACGCACCATTGTTCCTAAGTTTCCTGGATCTTGCACATTGTCTAAAAACAAATAAGGTTTCTCTAACATAGGAGCATTGGTTAATAACTCTTTTTGAACGACTGCAAAAATACCTTGCGGCGTTTCTGTCTCGCTTAATTGTTTTGAGATTTCATTTGATACCATAAACGTTTTTTCTTGAGGAAAGTTCACTGCCTCAGTTTCTTTGCTGGTTTCGCTGATGATCAGTTCTAAGATCGTTGCTTGATTTTTTAACGCTTCATCAATCAAATGAAAACCTTCAATCAAGTATGCTCCAGATTTTTCGCGTCCTTTTTTTGTTTGCAGCTTTTTCCACTGTTTCACGCGTTCATTTTTTGTCGATAGAATTTTTTCCATGGGTATTTTGGCCTCCGCAATTTATAATTCGCTTCACTATCAGTTTACTGAAAAAGCCTTCCTTTTTAAAGGGAAGGCTTAAAAAAACATATTTTATTACATTCCTAGATAAGAAGCTGGATTAACACGAGTACCATTTACATAAACTTCAAAATGCAAGTGAACTCCTGTAGCAGTACCTGTCATTCCCATTGTTCCAAGGTGTTGCCCTTGAGAAACTTGTTGACCTGGAGCTACAGTCAAACTTCCGGATTGCATATGAGCATACAACGTTTGAAGACCATTTCCATGATCGATTTTAACGTAATTGCCCCATCCGCTGTCGTATCCAGCTACCATGACTGTTCCGCCTTGAGCAGCAACAATTGGGCCACTTCCGCCGAAGTCCATCCCGCCATGTAATTTATGAGCGCCCGTAACCGGGTGGACACGGTAACCGAATGGCGAAGTAGTGACACCGTTACTTGGACGAATGAAACCTGAGCTGTTTGATGAACTCGCAGGTGCACTTTGGCTTGACTCTTGTGGTGCAGAAGGAGCCGGTGTTTCAGTGCTTGCTTTCGCCTGCTGTTGTTGTTGAGCAGCTGCTGCTGCTTCTGCTGCCTCAGCTTGTTCAGCTGCTTCTTTTGCAGCTTTTTGAGCTGCTGCTTGACGCGCTTGTTCTTCTTCAATGATTCGTTGACGTTCTTGTTGCAACTCTTCCGACAAGACACTAGTTTGCGTAGCAACAACTTGTTGTTCTTTCACAAACGTGTTCTTTTCATCTTCTGTCATATCGTATTGGACAGCAAGTTGAACAATTTTATCATCCATTTCGGCTTTCTGGGTGACTAAGTTATTCTTAGTTACTTCAATTTCGCCTTTTAATTTTTCAATCGCTACTTTTTCTTTTTCAGCTTCTGCTTCATTTGATTCTAATGTTTTTTGATCATTTTGCTGTTCCGTAACAATATCCTTATTTGCAGATACTAACTGGTTGATGACTCCAACACGACCAATTAAGTCAGACAAGCTTTCAGCTGTCATGATCATTTCCATCATATTTTCTGAGCTGCCATCTGTTTGAACGACGCGAGCTTGATTGTCTAATTTTTCTTCTCGTTGTGCAATCAATTCTTTTAGCTCTTCAATTTTCTTTTTAAGCTTTTCAATTTTCTCTTTAGATTCAGTTAATTTTTGTTCTTGCTCGTGTAATTTTATGACCACTTCATCAATTTCTATTTGGAGCTGTTTCACATCTCCTTCGAGATTAGCCTTTTCAGATTCTAAGTTATTTAATGTGTCTTCTTGTTTTTTAATTTTTGAGTTCAAGTCATTTGATTTAGATTCAAGTTCTTGTTTTTGCTTTTCTAGTTCTTGGATACTATCTGCTTTAGCTATTGTAGGCAACACAAATGGGCTTGCGAACATCATCGCTGCAATTAATCCAGTAGTTAATTTCTTTTTCAATGCGAACCTCCTATAAATTTAAACGGTCTTGTTTTTTTCCAACTTTAAAAGTATACCATAAATAATTCTTTAGACGATGTTATTCTGTTAACAAAATCTACTGAATATTACATAGCTATTACATGATTTCGCTTCCATATGTTGTTTAGTTTAAAATACACGAGTTTTGAATTTTTATTCAAATAAGAAATGATCATAAATGAAAATATGACTGCATTGAGCTCGCTTATTTGCAGTCGCTCAATACAATCATATTTATTCATTTTTCGGTTTTTTATGGTGTTACATTTTCACTTTGACTTGGCTTCCTTGCGAAGTTTTGGTTACATCGATATGAACCGGTATACGCATCTTCAACTCTTCAACATGAGAAATAATGCCGACCAGTCTGCCTCTTTGGTTTAATTCAAACAACGTTTCGATCGCGCTATCTAAGGAATCAGAATCTAATGTCCCAAAGCCTTCATCAATAAACAAAGTATCAACACTGACTCCGCCGCTATGATTTTGAATGACATCACTTAATCCCAAAGCTAGTGCTAAAGATGCTTTAAAACTTTCACCGCCAGATAGAGTCCGGACACTTCTTGTTTTTCCTGTATAATTATCAAAAACATCCAAATCCAATCCTTTTGCGCCTGTTCCTTTGACTTTTTCCTCACGTCTCAGTAAAGAATATCGATTGTTCGTCATTTGTGTGAAGCGCAAATTTGCAGCAAGAATGATTTCTTCAAAATAAATCGCCAATACATATCGTTCAAATGATACGTAGTCTGTCTCTTTCGAACCATTGGCTAATTCGGCTAATTCACTGTACAGACGATAATTTTCTAATTGTGCTTGTTTAGCCTCATAATTTTTGCTGATTTCTCCACTGGCCGTTTCATAATTTTTTACAGTTCCGACTAATTCTTGATATCTTTCTGCCAAATTTGCCAGTTCTTTTTGTTTTTCTTGGTTTTCTAACTGATAGTCTTCAATGGTTCGACTATCGCTTGCTGCTAATTTTTCTTTCTGCTTTTGATAGTTTACACGGTTGACCCAGACTTTTTGATCATAAGCAGCAACTTCTTCTGTTAAAGTCTTTGCTTGTTCAGCATCAATCAAATGCTCTTCAAAAGCCTCATTTAAATTAGCTGCTTTTAACTGCTTTTCAAATTCAGCCGTTGCTTCTTCATATCGAACAACCAGTCGTTCGTGTTGAGCTTCTAAAGAAAGTGTACTGGTCTGGTACTGCGTTTCTGATTTTTCTAATGCGATTTTTTTATCTTGGTGTTTTTTATAAGCTGCTTCGATTTGCTGCAATTCATCGATCAACTGCCGTTTAGTTGCTTGTACTTGTTCGAGCTCTTCATATGTCAGTTGAAGCCGTAATTCCTGAATTTCTTCTTTTGTTTCCTGGATTCTTTTGCAGTTATTTTGACAAACTGAGCTCAATTCTTGGATAACAGACTCCAATCGGCGTTCGGCTTGTTGAATTTCTTCTAGTTGATGTTGAAGATCCTTTTCCTGCCCCGCTAATTGTTCTAGTTGCTCGATATCAATGGCAAGTTTCGTTCTTTCGTCAGCTAATGCTGTTAATTCTTCTTGCAGCTGGTTCAATGCTCCCCCTGCTTCACTAGCATGCAATTCCAATAATTGTTCATACTCTTGGATACGCTCGTTTAAATGGCGGACTTCATTGGAAGCAGAGTTGTAAGCTTGATAATTCTGGTTTTTTTCTTCTTCAAATGCCTCTAATTGTTCTTGGGAGACTATATCTTCCGTCAAAACCGCTGTATGAGGATGTTCCATTGAACCGCAAACTGGACAAGCAGAATCTGCTTCTAACTCATCAGCCAGCATTCCTGCGATATTTCGATTGTAGGCCAAACGTTGCTGCTTGTAGTCTTCTTCAATCGCTTGGTAAGCAGCTTCCGTTTCTTTAAACAAGGCCAACTTCGTTTCTTTTTGTTCTACTGTTTGAGCTAACACCGTTACACTCTTTTGCTTGGATGACAATGCATTATTTTTTTCCTGCAATTCATTTGCGCTTTTTTGTTTTTCCAATAAATCCGTTCTAGCTTGGTAGCTTTCTGTTAACAGATTCTTTATCTGTTCTACTTGTTTTTTATAATCAATTAATGTTGCTGCTTGTTTTTCAATATCAGTTTCATGATGCTGATTGTCTTCTTCAAAACCCTTTATCTGGTTTTCTTTTGTTTTAATTGTTTTTATGGTTCGTTCTTCCTGTTCCAATTGATTGACGGCTTCTCTTTTTTCAGGTAAAAGAACATACTTTTTTTCAACCGCTGCAAAATCTTTTTTATTTTCTTTAAGCGCCTGTCGTGTTTCTCTTAACGCTTGTTTATCCGCCTCTAAATGCTGGTATATTGCTGTCTTATCCGTCGCTTCTTGCTGTTGTTGTTCTTTTAAATCAGCCAGCTTTTGCGCTTTTTCATTCAATGCTAAGGTTGTTCGTTTTTGATTCACAGCTGTTTTTAAAGCTTCCAACTCATTTTTTGTTTGTTCTAACTGAGCCAGTTCTGTTAACCATTCCACTCTCTCTTGATTGTCATGCATTTTTTTACGCAATTGATCCATTTCAGACGTATATTGTTGCATTTTATCTCGATAAGTATCCAATGCCATTTCTAATTCTGTTAATAGGTATTTGATGTCCAATAACTGGATCGCTTCAGCCAATGACTCGTTTTCTTGGGGTTGGATCATGCCCACAAATTGTTCCATCATTTTATCGCTTTGTTCGACTTCTGACTTTAAGCGACGAGCTTCTTCTTTTAAATCCAATTGAAACGTTTTGATGGTATCCGTTTGAAAAATATTACGAAAGATTTTTTCTTTATCTGCACTATTGGATTCCAGCATTTTTTTGAATTCGCCTTGCGGCAGCATCACGATTTGTTTAAATTGCTCATAAGAGAGCGACAGCAAATCTTGAATTTCTTTGTTCGCTTCATTTATTTTAGTGGTTACATTAGTGCCATGAATCAATTCAACTTCCGGACTGTATTTTTTAATTCTGTGTTTCCCAGGCCCCATTTGAGCAGGCGTACGTTTGATGTAATACTTTTTGCCCGCTAGTTCGAATTCCAATTCGACATAACAGAGGACTTCATCCGATGCAAATTGGGATTTGAACGTATCTTTTCCGCGGCTTGTTCCACTGGCATCATCATATAAAGCATAGGCAATGGCATCAAAAATCGTTGTTTTCCCAGCACCCGTTGGTCCGCTTACTAAAAAAAGCGTTTTTTGGTTAAATTGGGTGAAATCAATTTCTACCTTACCTTTATAAGGACCAAAAGCGTTCATAACTAATTTTAAGGGTCTCATGTTACTCTTCCTTTCCAATCTGATGTAAGAGTTGTTCAACGATTTCTTTTCGATCAGCATCCAATTCTTTTTGTTTATACTGTTGATAGAAATCACCAAATAGATCTTGCAAAGGTGTTTCTTGCAAACTGGCTTGATTATGCGTTAAATGAGTTTCATTTTGTTCTTTTCTGGCTGCATACTCCAAGCCCATTGCATTTGGAAAGCGTCTGCGCAACTGATTCATCGCATCCATCACGAAATCCTCGTCTTCCAATTCAAAAAATACATAATCTTCAGATTTTTGTGTCATCAAATCGTGAAACAACCCTTTAACAATACGCATATCGTGTTTCGTCTCTAAATAAATCGGTTCGATTTCTACTTTGCCTTTTTCAAGCGTCACCAAAGAGACTTGTTTCTTTTGGATCGCTTCTGATTTAGAATACTTTAAGATTGAACCGCTGTAACGAATCCTTTCGTGTTTAACCTTTTGCGGCTTATGTAAATGCCCTAAAGCTACATAATCAAAGTCCTCAAACAGTTCAACGTTGACGTATTCTGCCGTTCCAATGCTCAATGGTCGCTCTGAATCCGTCGTTTCAGAAGTATCATTATTGAAATTGATGACATACCCATGAGCTATCAATACATTAGTTTCATTGGGATCCATTGTTTCTTTGATTTTCTCAATTTGGATGCGAGTCGCATCTTCGATATTTTTGATCGTATCGTCTTTTAACAGTTCGCGGATGTAAACATGATCTGCAAATGGAAGCAAATAGAAATTTGTATCCTGAATCGTAACCTTCCGAGTAGTCTCTTTAACGGTTCCTTCTATATAAAGCTGACTGGACTCCAACAAGCTAGCTCCATATTCAACTCGTTCATTGCTGTCATGATTGCCTGCAATGACGAATACCGGAATTTTTACTTCATGGATCAATCTCGTCAACACCGAATTCACCAAGGCCACTGCTTCTTTTGGCGGAAAAGCACGGTCGTATAAATCGCCTGCCATAATTAAAGCATCAACTTTTAAAACCTTTAACTGTTCAATTAATTGGTTCAGAAAAAATTCTTGGTCGTCTAACATGGAAACTTCATTAACGATTTTTCCAATATGCCAGTCAGCTGTATGTAATATGCGCAAAATAACCGCTCCTTTATCTCATATCCTTAGTTTAACTAAACTTGTCTATCTTTACTTGAATGATTCTTCCAACCTTTCTAGTTTACCATGCTTGATTTGAATACAAAAGTTTCGTTTTTGATGAACTAAACTCTTATCTCTTTCTCCTATTCTTACTATCTGTTATTAAAAAAATATTCATTAAATTGGCTAATACAATGATTTTAATCTATTTTTCAATAAAAGGAAAAGTTCATTTGAGTTTAGTTAACCCCAAATGAACTCTCTTTTTTAATATCCTTTTACTTGATTTCAACGAAAAGATAAAAGCTTCCGCCATATTGGTCTTCATAAGCATCCATAGATTCAACAAGTATCTTTACTTTAGCTCGCTTATTTTCCTTCACAATAGTCGCTTCATCCATCGTCAATGTTCCTTTTTGAACATTTTCGTCTGTCAATATTTCATCAAAAATCTCTTTCATATCTATTTGAATAAGTTCTTTGTCTTCCTCGTCCGTTAAACTAAGACTATAGTAGCCATCGTCTTTAAGCTGTTGCATTAGTGTATATGCTGACCCGTCTTTCTCAAACGAGATGACGCCTTCTTCTGATGAACCAGCTTGAGAACCATACAGTTTCAAACGAATCAATTGATCATAGCCTTCGACAGATAAGTTTAAGCCATTATCCCAATCTAGGCTAACATATTGGCCGCTCTGAAAGCTATTTTGGTTTTCATACTCTTTTGCAAAACCAAAAGTCGTTTCAAATTGTTGATAAGTTGCAGCGTCACTAGGCAACCACTCAACGTCTTTCACATAATCCATTCTTTCCAGATAATCGAATGTTTCTGTAACGCGCACTTTATCTTTTTCAGAAATAGAAGGATTAGGGATAACTTCATTGTTTTCAAGCATTTTATTTTTTACAAGCACATCTTCTAACAAATGCGTTTGGTTCACACGGCTTACCGTAAAAGCATCAATCGGCGGAATAATCGAGATGAAACAAAAAACAATCAATACGGCAGCTACTAGGCCATTTTTTCTGACAGGCAAGAAACTAAAAACTAGTCCTGCAATCGTAGCAAATACCCCAAAAAGAATTACATAGTAACGTCCTTGTGTGATACCCATTTCACGAATTTTCAAGATAGAAGCAATTGTTTGAAACAAAACAATCGGGATCAATACTTTCGGAAATATTTTTCTAAATACGACTGCAAATTTATTTTCAATGGTACTTGCCAAGATATAAACGAGAATCACAGTGACCGCATAAGAGACCAATAGCGGCTCTAATAAATTATCCGTCCAAAAACTGCTGCCTATGTTTAAAACGATATAGGCTAACAGAATAGCTGTATAAATCACCGTTAAAGGAATAACTACATATGAAAGTAAAATTTCCAAGTTTCTAGGACAGCTTACCGCTTGCCGAACTTGTTCTTTTTTTGCTAGTGTATCTTCTTTGGCAATGTCGTTCTTTTCCATATCTACGTAAGGAGGTGTGAAAGATAAAAAGTATAAGGGCGCAAACAAAGAAAAAACAACATTTAACAAATGAAGCGTCGCTTTATAATCTACTGAAAAGAGCAGCCGATCAATAGCAAATAAAATCGAACTGACACCAATAGCTATAATGACTGTAAAGAGAATCGTAATAAAAAAAGCTTTGAATGCAGACATGAAACTTTCATTAAAAGACAGTTTTTTCTTAATCGTCGGAACCCAGATAAAAGCAAATATCAAAGCAAAAGCTGCCACACCTGTTTTTATACTTATTTCTAAACTATACTCTGCTGTTGTTCGAATAATAAAATAATAGCCAATGGATAACAGGATAGCCCCGCCCATCAATAAAAAACGATCGCTTTGCTTTTTAGAAAACCTTTCATAGACATGTTGAGCAACCCCGCTAAGAAGCGCTCCAATTAAAAATGTAAAAAGGTATCTCGTATAATTTTCCTGTTCTTGCTGAATTGAGATGGCATTTACTCCTAAAACAGCTGCAAGAAACAAAACCGTTAAAGGATAACGACTGCCGGCATGAAGCAATCCTTGAAATGTCTGCTGCAAGTTTTTTATTAATTTCATTTTAATCACCCCTTCTTCTAGATTATAGTCTACCGCTTTCTAAAAGTATATTAGTTCGATTTTCAATCTCTCGGTTTTTCTAGCACAAAAAACCATGAAAAAAAGGCACCATCCGAAGATGGTACCTTTTAGATTGCGCGGCAGCGTCCTACTCTCACAAAGGGAAACCCTTCACTACCATCGGCGCTAAGAAGCTTAACTGCTGTGTTCGGCATGGGAACAGGTGTGACCTTCTTGCCGTCACCACCGCACATTGGTTCATCAAGAGAACGGTGTTCTCTCAAAACTGGATAGTGTTTTTCTCTTGCAACATCGTGTCGAAACCAAGACACCGTTTAAAAAATTGGTTAAGTCCTCGACCGATTAGTATTGGTCCGCTCCATACATCGCTGTACTTCCACTTCCAACCTATCTACCTGATCATCTCTCAGGGGTCTTACTCACTTACGTGATGGGAAATCTCATCTTGAGGGGGGCTTCACGCTTAGATGCTTTCAGCGTTTATCCCGTCCACACATAGCTACCCAGCGATGCTCTTGGCAGAACAACTGGTACACCAGCGGTGTGTCCATCCCGGTCCTCTCGTACTAAGGACAGCTCCTCTCAAATTTCCTGCGCCCGCGACGGATAGGGACCGAACTGTCTCACGACGTTCTGAACCCAGCTCGCGTACCGCTTTAATGGGCGAACAGCCCAACCCTTGGGACCGACTACAGCCCCAGGATGCGATGAGCCGACATCGAGGTGCCAAACCTCCCCGTCGATGTGGACTCTTGGGGGAGATAAGCCTGTTATCCCCAGGGTAGCTTTTATCCGTTGAGCGATGGCCCTTCCATGCGGAACCACCGGATCACTAAGCCCGACTTTCGTCCCTGCTCGACTTGTAGGTCTCGCAGTCAAGCTCCCTTCTGCCTTTACACTCTACGAATGATTTCCAACCATTCTGAGGGAACCTTTGGGCGCCTCCGTTACTCTTTAGGAGGCGACCGCCCCAGTCAAACTGCCCGTCAGACACTGTCTCCCAGCCAGATCATGGCTGTGGGTTAGAGTGGTCATACAGCAAGGGTAGTATCCCACCAACGCCTCCACCAAGACTAGCGTCCTGGTTTCATCGGCTCCTACCTATCCTGTACAAGCTGTACAAACACTCAATATCAAACTGCAGTAAAGCTCCATGGGGTCTTTCCGTCCTGTCGCGGGTAACCTGCATCTTCACAGGTACTATAATTTCACCGAGTCTCTCGTTGAGACAGTGCCCAAATCATTACGCCTTTCGTGCGGGTCGGAACTTACCCGACAAGGAATTTCGCTACCTTAGGACCGTTATAGTTACGGCCGCCGTTTACTGGGGCTTCAATTCTGAGCTTCGCTCGAAAGCTAACCCATCCTCTTAACCTTCCAGCACCGGGCAGGCGTCAGCCCCTATACGTCATCTTTCGATTTAGCAGAGACCTGTGTTTTTGATAAACAGTTGCTTGGGCCTATTCACTGCGGCTGACCAAATGGTCAGCACCCCTTCTCCCGAAGTTACGGGGTCATTTTGCCGAGTTCCTTAACGAGAGTTCACTCGCACACCTTAGGATTCTCTCCTCGACTACCTGTGTCGGTTTGCGGTACGGGCCGTTTGTTTCTCACTAGAAGCTTTTCTTGACAGTGTGACATCGGGAACTTCGGTACTTAATTTCCCTCCCCATCACAACTTGTCCTTAGAGAAGCAAGCATTTGACTCGCTTCAAGACTTGTTGCTTGGACGCACATATCCAACAGTGCGTATTCCTTAGCCTACTGTGTCCCTCCATTGCTCAAACAAAACAAACGGGTACAGGAATCTCAACCTGTTATCCATCGTCTACGCCTATCGGCCTCGACTTAGGTCCCGACTAACCCTGGGAGGACGAGCCTTCCCCAGGAAACCTTAGTCATTCGGTGGACGGGATTCTCACCCGTCTTTCGCTACTCATACCGGCATTCTCACTTCTAAGCGCTCCACCAGTCCTCACGGTCTAGCTTCGACGCCCTTAGAACGCTCTCCTACCATAGAACCTAAGTTCTATCCACAGCTTCGGTGTTATGTTTAGCCCCGGTAAATTTTCGGCGCAGGGTCACTCGACTAGTGAGCTATTACGCACTCTTTAAATGATGGCTGCTTCTGAGCCAACATCCTAGTTGTCTAAGCAACCCCACATCCTTTTCCACTTAACATAAACTTTGGGACCTTAGCTGGTGGTCTGGGCTGTTTCCCTCTCGACTACGGATCTTATCACTCGTAGTCTGACTCCCGGATATAAATCAATGGCATTCGGAGTTTATCTGAATTCGGTAACCCGAGAAGGGCCCCTAGTCCAAACAGTTGCTCTACCTCCATGATTCTTATTCCGAGGCTAGCCCTAAAGCTATTTCGGAGAGAACCAGCTATCTCCAAGTTCGATTGGAATTTCTCCGCTACCCACACCTCATCCCCGCATTTTTCAACATACGTGGGTTCGGTCCTCCAGTGCGTATTACCGCACCTTCAACCTGGACATGGGTAGATCACTTGGTTTCGGGTCTACGACCACATACTCATTCGCCCTATTCAGACTCGCTTTCGCTACGGCTCCGTCTCATCGACTTAACCTCGCATGGGATCGTAACTCGCCGGTTCATTCTACAAAAGGCACGCTATCACCCATTAACGGGCTCTAACTACTTGTAAGCACACGGTTTCAGGTGCTGTTTCACTCCCCTTCCGGGGTTCTTTTCACCTTTCCCTCACGGTACTGGTTCACTATCGGTCACTAGGGAGTATTTAGCCTTGGGAGATGGTCCTCCCGGATTCCGACGGAATTTCTCGTGTTCCGCCGTACTCAGGATACTGATCAGAGTGAACGGGGTTTCAGTTACGGGGCTTTTACCCTCTTTGGCGGACCTTTCCAGGTCGCTTCTCTTACACCGTTCATTTATGACTCTATGTGTTCAGTCCTACAACCCCAGAAAGCAAGCTTTCTGGTTTGGGCTTTTCCCGTTTCGCTCGCCGCTACTCAGGGAATCGAATTTTCTTTCTCTTCCTGCAGGTACTTAGATGTTTCAGTTCTCTGCGTCTACCTCTACTGACCTATGTATTCAGTCAGCAGTAACACCCTATCAAAGGTGCTGGGTTTCCCCATTCGGAAATCTCTGGATCACAGCTTACTTACAGCTCCCCAAAGCATATCGGCGTTAGTCCCGTCCTTTATCGGCTCCTAGTGCCAAGGCATCCACCGTGCGCCCTTATTAACTTAACCTATGGTCGTTGTTAATAGCGATCCAACATCAATTGATGCGAATCGTAAAAAATAAAACGCGGTTTTTACTTGGTTTCTTACTTTGTTACAATTGTTAAACACTATCCAGTTTTCAAAGAACAACATTTTTGATGCATTGAGAAGATTAGACCTCTCAAAACTGAACAAAGCCAAAACGAATGTGTGAGGTTCCGTAATATTCCTTAGAAAGGAGGTGATCCAGCCGCACCTTCCGATACGGCTACCTTGTTACGACTTCACCCCAATTATCTATCCCACCTTAGGCGGCTGGCTCCTTTGCAGGTTACCTCACCGACTTCGGGTGTTACAAACTCTCGTGGTGTGACGGGCGGTGTGTACAAGACCCGGGAACGTATTCACCGCGGCGTTCTGATCCGCGATTACTAGCGATTCCGGCTTCATGCAGGCGAGTTGCAGCCTGCAATCCGAACTGAGAATGGCTTTAAGAGATTAGCTTGACCTCGCGGTCTTGCGACTCGTTGTACCATCCATTGTAGCACGTGTGTAGCCCAGGTCATAAGGGGCATGATGATTTGACGTCATCCCCACCTTCCTCCGGTTTATCACCGGCAGTCTCACTAGAGTGCCCAACTGAATGCTGGCAACTAGTAATAAGGGTTGCGCTCGTTGCGGGACTTAACCCAACATCTCACGACACGAGCTGACGACAACCATGCACCACCTGTCACTTTGTCCCCGAAGGGAAATCTCTATCTCTAGAGTGGTCAAAGGATGTCAAGACCTGGTAAGGTTCTTCGCGTTGCTTCGAATTAAACCACATGCTCCACCGCTTGTGCGGGTCCCCGTCAATTCCTTTGAGTTTCAGCCTTGCGGCCGTACTCCCCAGGCGGAGTGCTTAATGCGTTAGCTGCAGCACTGAGGGGCGGAAACCCCCCAACACTTAGCACTCATCGTTTACGGCGTGGACTACCAGGGTATCTAATCCTGTTTGCTCCCCACGCTTTCGAGCCTCAGCGTCAGTTACAGACCAGAGAGTCGCCTTCGCCACTGGTGTTCCTCCACATATCTACGCATTTCACCGCTACACGTGGAATTCCACTCTCCTCTTCTGCACTCAAGTTCCCCAGTTTCCAATGACCTTCCCCAGTTGAGCTGGGGGCTTTCACATCAGACTTAAAGAACCGCCTGCGCTCGCTTTACGCCCAATAAATCCGGACAACGCTTGCCACCTACGTATTACCGCGGCTGCTGGCACGTAGTTAGCCGTGGCTTTCTGGTTAGATACCGTCAGGGGATGAGCAGTTACTCTCATCCTTGTTCTTCTCTAACAACAGAGTTTTACGATCCGAAAACCTTCTTCACTCACGCGGCATTGCTCCGTCAGACTTTCGTCCATTGCGGAAGATTCCCTACTGCTGCCTCCCGTAGGAGTCTGGGCCGTGTCTCAGTCCCAGTGTGGCCGATCACCCTCTCAGGTCGGCTACGTATCATTGCCTTGGTGAGCCATTACCTCACCAACTAGCTAATACGCCGCGGGTCCATCCATAAGCGGTAGCCGAAGCCACCTTTCATCCAACGATCAGGAGATCACTGGAATTATGCGGTATTAGCAGCCGTTTCCGGCTGTTATCCCCCACTTATGGGCAGGTTACCCACGTGTTACTCACCCGTCCGCCACTCTTCTTCTCTGGTGGGTGCAAGCACCCGGTAGAAAAGAAGCGTTCGACTTGCATGTATTAGGCATGCCGCCAGCGTTCGTCCTGAGCCAGGATCAAACTCTCATAAAAGTTGGCTCCGTCCGTTAGGACTTCACCCTTTTAATGATGCTTGAAGCTCATTAATTGAATTGCTAGCGAATAATTATTCACTTTGTTTCTGTTGGTTTAACCCTTGGTTAAACCACCTTGCACATTTGGTTCGTTTTGCTTTGTTCAGTTTTCAAAGGTCTAATTTGGTTGCTGTTGCCGTTTTGACAACTTCTAAATATTACCAGAAGCTGACTTGCTTGTCAACAACTTTTTTAAATTTGTTTTTCTCGTTGCTGCGATGTATCGCTGCAACATCTACTAATATAACAGGTTCTCAAACTTCCGTCAACAGTTTATTAAAAATAATTTCAACTTATAAAACAAATGCTAAACAAAAAAGACATAGTTGTATGGTTATTTCCAAATTTCTCTGCCCTCCGATATCGAGACTAACAGCTTGCTCAGAACGTTTTTCATGTTCTTTTAAAGGCGATTTCCTTAACGATCAATCCTCGTTTCCCGTGTATAAAAACTTGTTTCATACGTATATTTATACTCACTAATCGTTACTGCTTCTTTTTAGTCCTTCTTTTATAGAAGAAAGTATTTTCTATACACAACATAAAATAAGAAAAGGATATGATCAAAGTTATCTAAATCAACTCTGTCCGTATCCTTCTTATGTATCTAACTTCTTTATTTAGCAAAATCATTCAGCAAGATAGCTATATGCTCTATTCCTTGGTAATAATCCGCTAATCGAATGGACTCGTTTGGTGCATGTGCTCTGGAATTTCCCCAGCCGACCCCGCTGCTTAATATCGGCAATTTTAAATAGTGGTAAAAGTGGTACATCGGACCTGAACCAGCGCTGTTCGGCGAAAGAACGATTTCTGTATCTGATCCATAAGCTTTTTGAGCTGAATCAGTAACAGTCGCAACAAATGAATCGGTCATATCTGAACGAAAAGCATGCATGCCTTTGATTAATTCTAGTTTCACATCTTGGAAACCATGATCATCCAGATGTTTACGCAAAACTTCGTAAATATGTTCTGGTTCTTGACCAGGCACCAGCCGACAATCAATTTTAGCAGCAGCAGCTTTTGGCAAAACCGTTTTGATACCCGGATCTGTATAGCCGCTCATTAACCCGCTAATAGTCAATGTTGGTTCAAAGACCAGAGCTTCACTAGGCGTCACTTCTTTATCTTTTGTAATCAGATCGCCTGTCAATCCATAAATATCTTTAGTTGCCGCTTCATTAAAAGGCAGTTGACTGACGATTTCCTTTTCCAGCGAAGTAGGAGGCGTGATATTATCATAAAAGCCTTTGACCACAATTTCATTGTCAACCGTACGCATCGTTGCTAGAGCTTGGACCAATCGCCAAGCCGCATTGTCTACCACGGCTGCCATTGAAGAATGAATATCGACTTTGGCACTTTCAACAGATACATCAAAATAAGCAATGCCTTTAACCCCGGCTTCAATCACAAAACGTTCGTCTTTATCTTTACCGCCAAACTCCCAAATACAGGCATCAGCTGCAAATAAATCAGCATATTTTTCTAGGTATTTTTGTAAATTTGGACTGCCATTTTCTTCTTCGCCTTCGATTAAGAATTTAACATTACACGGCAAGCCGCCTTCTGTTTCCAATAAAGCCGAGAGGGCATTCAGACGAACCATAAAATTGGCTTTATTATCAGCTACTCCGCGAGCGTACAAAATACCATCGCGAACAGTTGGTTCAAAAGGCTCAGTTTCCCATTCGCCGATCGGATCTTCAGGTTGAACATCATAATGGTTGTAAAACAACAATGTTTTAGCAGCGTTCCCATTTGAAGCGGCTTCAAAGTAACCATAGACCACTGGATGTCCTCCTAAGTCATCCAACACTTGTACCGTTCCTCCTGTTTTTTCAATCATTTTTTTCACATATGCTACTGTTTCCGGGATTTGACGATGTTGGGTCGAAACAGATTGCAGGCGCAGATAATCATAAAACTCTTCCATTCGTTCATCAGCTATTTTTCTAAAGGTTTCTTTGGTCGTCATCGGCTTCTCTTCCTTCCTGTCAGCTTTGGCAAATTAGATCAATTGAACTTAAAGGCAAACCAGTTAACGTCAGCTGCATCAATACCGCTATTTTTTGGCTTTCCTTACCCTTTTTCCTTTAAATAGATCAGGCCTGCTGCATTTTTTGCTGTTTCTTTTTCAAAAATGGAATTTCATCGATATGGCAATAGACATAGTGTTCTGGAGAAATTTCATGCAGTCCGACATTTGTTTCATCCTCATATTCATGGTAAGTCGGATCATAAGCCATCCTCGAACGTTTTCGTTCTTCAATCGGATCGGGAGTAGGAATAGCCGACAACAATGATTCTGTGTATGGATGCAGCGGAGCGTTGTATAAGTCGTCTGCCGGACCTAATTCTAAGATCCGACCATTATTCATCACCCCAATGCGATCGCTGATGTATTTTACCATCGACAAATCATGAGCAATAAACAGGTAGGTTAGATTTTTTTCGCGTTTTAATTTCTTTAACAAATTAACGACTTGTGCTTGAATTGAAACATCTAACGCAGATATAGCTTCATCAGCAATAATAAATTTAGGACTGACAGCCAAAGCACGTGCAATCCCGACACGTTGGCATTGTCCGCCTGAAAATTCACGTGGATAGCGGGTCGCATACTCTCGGCTCAAACCCACCAAGTCCAATAACTCGTAAACCATCTCAGCGCGTTCTTTTTTATTTTTTGCTAAGCCGTAAACATCAATGCCGCCAGCAATGGTATCCATCACAGTCATTCTGGGGTTTAGCGAAGCGTATGGATCTTGAAAAACCATTTGAACGGATTTCCGAAATTCTAACAGTTGTTTTCGGTTTTTTATGTTATTGATTTCTTTCCCTTCAAAAAGAACTTCTCCGCCGGTAGCATCTAGCAATTTAGACAACATTTTTCCGGTGGTCGATTTTCCTGAACCGGATTCTCCAACTAACCCAAATGTCTCGCCTTCATACAGATGAAAAGAAAGATCGTTTACTGCACGAACTTCATTCTTTTTATTGGCATTAAAATACTGCTGCAAATTTTTGATCTCAAGAATTTTCTTTCGTTCAGGTATTGCTGCCATCTACCCCACCTCCTGTTTTTTCAACTTAGCATACAATTCTTTGCGTCTCACGATTTCATTCGGCGGCGTTACAGCTGGTGCATCTGGATGCAACAGCCAAGTAGCGGCGAAATGAGTCGGTGAAACTTGAAAAACTGCTGGCTCTTCTTCGAAATCAATTTCTAATGCATATTCATTTCGCGGAGCAAAAGCATCGCCGATAGTTGGGTACAATAAGTTCGGCGGATTTCCCGGAATAGCATACAAGTCCGTCTCTGTAGTATCTAAGGTGGGCATCGAAGCCAACAGTCCCCAAGTATATGGGTGTTGCGGATTATAAAAAATTTCATCCACTGTTCCGGTTTCTACGATTTTCCCAGCATACATAACCGCCACACGGTCGGCCATATTGGCAACAACACCTAAATCATGTGTGATAAAAACAATGGATGTATTGATTTTTTCTTTCAATTCATTCATTAAGTCAAGAATTTGAGATTGAATAGTCACATCCAATGCAGTGGTCGGCTCATCAGCAATCAAAACCTGCGGATTACAAGCCAAAGCCATCGCAATCATGACTCGTTGACGCATTCCGCCAGAAAATTGATGCGGATAATGATGCATTCGGTTCTCTACATCTTTGATCCCAACTAAGTGCAGCAATTCTTTCACACGCTCAGATGCTGCAGCTGCATCAATTTTTTGATGTTCGATCAGCGGTTCAGCAATTTGTTTGCCAATCGTCATCGTTGGATTGAGCGAGGTCATCGGGTCCTGGAAAATCATTGCTATCTCTTTTCCTCTGACCTTTTGCATTTCTTTATCGGAAATAGACAACAAATCTTGATCACCGAATTGAATCGACCCGCTTTTGAGCAGCGTGTTTTTCGGCGGCAATAACCGCATGATCGCTTTTGTGGAGACGGATTTTCCAGATCCAGATTCTCCTACGATCGCAAGTGTTTCTCCTTTGTACAAATCAAAGTTCACACCACGAACGGCGCTCACTTCTCCTTCAAATGTTTTAAACGAAATTGCTAAGTCTTTGACTTCCAGTATCTTTTCTTTTCCCATCTCTCCACCTCTTCTCATTATTTTTAAAGTCTTTTTAAAACTGGCAGCTGCTCTTATTGAGCGCCTGATAATGTCCATTCGGATATGTCAGACAAAGACCCTGCCCAAAATTCTTTCGCTCCTCCTGTTAATTCATTCCGCTTCACAGCAAACTGACTATCAGAATACAGCGGCAGAACATACATTTCTTTTTGCCATAAGACTTGAAATTCATTGTAAATTTCTTTACGTTCTTCAAATGTCGTAGCTTTTTTACCCGCTTCCAATAAAGCGTCACTTTCAGGATCGTTATAGCTTGAATAATTAGAAGCACCATGAGAAGCAAAATACGTTGAAACATCCGGATCAACGGTAAATGCATAACCCATCAGCATTAAGTCGTATTCGCCTTTTTGAGCAAGTTCCAAGGTTGTTGGGAAATCATAGGTGGTTTGAACCACATTGAATCCCACTGCTTTTAGATCTTGTTCAATCAAATTCGCGTATTGTTCTCGAACTTTATTGCCAATCGGAACAACTAAGCGGATTTCTTGGCTCATATCAAAATCGGATTCAGCAATGAATGCTTTAGCTTTTTCTGGATCATACGGAGTGGGTTTTAAATCCTCGTTTTTATAAGGACTAGCCGATGTATAGGCACTTTCTAAAACTTCTCCTTCGCCTTTCAACAAACTATCCACAATTTGTTGGCGATTGATAGCATGCGCGATCGCTTGCCGAATGGAAGTATCTGCGAAAACATCATTGTTGAGTAACGCAAATTGTTCGGAATAACTTGGATTTGTATCCACTGTTAGTTCATCGATTTCTTTCAAAATAGCGACATCTTGAATCGGAACGACTCCAATACCGCCGCCGGCATTAGCTTGAATGCCTCCCGACTGAAATTCAGTCACTAAATTGGTACCATTCATAATTCGAATAAAAAGCTGTTTGATTTCTGGAGCACCTTTGTAATACTCCTCATTGGCAACCAATTCTAAGTGATCGTCTTTTGCATAATCAACAAATTTGTAGCTTCCGCTTGTGACCGTCGGCTGCGTTACAAAATCAGCATTCGCTAACTCTTTTTTGGGAATATCTTTTAAAATATGCTTCGGTACAATGAAAATTTCAAAGCCTAAGATTTCTTTTAAATAGTTGGGATCCACCGGAGTTTTAGTTTTTAAGGTAACGGTCTTATCATCGACAGCTACCAAATTTGGCAGTTCGGTTAATCCGGCTTCACGTTTTCCAACATCATTTGTTCCTTCTAATGAAGAAACCGCCATTCCACGAACCGACTCCACTTCTGGATCGGCAATCAAATTATACGTAAAAACTACATCATCCGCCGTAATTGGCGTTCCATCAGTCCAAGCAGCTTTTTGGTTTAATTTGATCGTGTAATGTTGATTATCTTCTGTTTCGAAGCTGTCAGCCAATGCAGGTTCAAAAGTAAGTGGTTCAGGCATTTCTAATAAACCATCATAGAAAAAACGTTGCGTCCAACGGCCAGAAACGCCGGGAGTGTTTAAAGGATTGAAACTATCGGGAGCATTGGTCAGCCCCATATAAAGAATATCTGAGGGTACTTTCTTAGATGCGTTAGCTTTTTTTTCAGAATCCACATTTGTACCACATGCTGCCAGCACCGACAGAATCATTAAATACCCTACCGCTAATTTCCACTTATTTACTAATTTACCTTCTTTCATATTCATCCCCATTTCTTTTGGTTGCATCTGAATTGCTGCTTTTACTTCGTTTCACCTTCAACAGCGTCGCGAAGCCCGTCTCCAATAAAGTTGATTGCTAAAACAGCGAGTAAAATCATGATGCCGGGCGGAACCCAGCGCCAAGGCTGATTAGCCAAAACCGTTAGCGATTGAGCATTTGACAACATATTTCCCCAGCTCGATGTCGGCGGGCGGACACCCATTCCTAAGAAACTGAGTGAAGCTTCCGTTAGAATCGAATTGGCGATCCCGAATGTGGCGTTAACCAAAATTGGAGAAAGTACATTCGGCAAAATTTGTTTAAATAAAATATGCGGAGTCGAATACCCCACTGAAACAGCTGCTTGAATAAAATCTGTGTCTTTGATCGACAACACGCTTCCACGGACCAACCGGCACACCGTCGGCCAACCGAGTAACCCTAATACAATGGTCACTGTCCAAATGCTGGGACCAACCAAACTAACTAACACTAAAATAACCATAAAATAGGGAAAAGACATAAATACTTCTGTGAGCCGCATGATAAAAGCATCCGTCATGCCGCCAAAGTAACCGGAAATCAACCCTAAAGTTGTCCCGATAGCGATATAAATCGCTACTGATCCTAATCCCACGATCAAGGAAACACGAGCACCATAGATTAAACGGCTAAAAACATCTCTTCCTACTTCATCTGTCCCTAACAAGAAGTCGCTATTCGGAGCAGTTTCAAAGAAACCGGTCGTTTCATAGGGCGAGTAATTTACGATCAAAGGTGCAAAAATAGCCATTAAAATTACAAGACCAAAAACGAACAGACCGCCCATCGCTACTTTGTTCCGCATAAATCGTTTAGCAATAGTTTTGAGATAGCCTTCATCTTGAGATACCAGCATCCGTGCTTCTGCTTCTTGTTCAAGTTGTTCCATTTTCTTTGTCGAAACTAGGTTAAAATTTGCTGCCATTTTCTCCTCTCCTTTCAATCGTATTTTATTCTTGGATCCACAACAGCATAGAGAATATCTGTTGAGATATTAGCTACCATAACAGCAACAGCTGAAAGCAGCGTAATGGCCATTAGAACCGGATAATCTCTGGAGTTGATCGAAGTGATCATTAGTTGACCTAGACCTGGCCATTGAAAAATTTGTTCGGTGACAACAGCTCCTCCAATCAACTTAGGAATATCCATCCCGATAATAGTGATAATTGGAATCAATGCATTGCGAAGCCCGTGTTTCGTTAAAATATCTCTTGCCTTCAGACCTTTAGCAGTTGCTGTTCGTAAATAGTTTTCTCCCAAAACGTCGATCATACTGGAACGGACATACCGGATCATATTTCCCGAAATACTCGTTGCTAAGACAATTACTGGTAAAATCAAGTGTTGGATTCTTTCCAATACTCCTCCATCACCGCCTAAAACTTGCATCCCGCCAGTTGGCAACCACGCTAACTGCAGTGAAAAAATATAGATCAATCCTAGACCTAAAAAGAAGTTTGGAACAGATACGCCTAAGAAAGAATTGCTTGTAATCAGATAATCCACCCAAGTATTCTTTTTAACAGCACTATAAATCCCTAATGGAATAGCTACCAAATAGCCGACCACCAAACTAATGCCCATTAATTGGAGCGTTGGCGATACACGGCTGAAAAGGATAGCCGTCACCGGTTGTCTAGTCGAATAAGAAAAGCCCAAATTTCCTTGAAGCAAATTCGTGATCCATTTAATGTATTGAACGGGCAGCGGCTGATCTAATCCCAATGCCGCTTTAGTCGCTTCAATTTGCTCTGCCGTTGCATCTGGTGCAACATACAAGTCAACTGGATTTCCAGGTGCCAGATTAATAATAATAAAAGAAAAAATGGATACCATAAACAATACCGGTACAGCAATTATTAATCTTTTTAGTATATATTTTTTCATAAAAGGACCTCCTTTTGTTTCTGATTGCTCAATCAGCTGTCTTTAATAAGTAATCCTCTGCAATAGCTAAAAAAGCTTCTCCAGAACGCAATAATGCTGTTTCATCAATTTTAAACTTCGGATGATGATGAGGATAATTCGCCCCAATCGCTTCATTTTTAGCACCTACATAAAAGAATGTACCCGGTTTTTCTTGTAAGTAATAAGCAAAATCTTCGCCGCCCATCCCTGACTCAACTTCAGAAACTTCAGCTTCTCCAAACTTTTCTTGCATCACTTTCGTCAATCGTTTGGTTTCCAGCGGCGTATTCATAATGGATGGGTATCCCCTAGTGTAGCGAATTTCAACAGACCCTTGATTAACCGCAGCAATGCTTTGGCTCATTTGCTTGACTTGCGTTTCCATTAAATCGCGGATTTCTGGATTTAATGTCCGAATCGTACCTCGCAATACAGCTTTATCCGCAATAATGTTATTGGCTTCCCCACCTGCTTGAAAGCCTGAAAAAGTTAATACTGCAGGCTGTACAGGATCGACTTGACGGCTGACCAGCGTTTGCAAAGTCGTCACGATTTGCGTCCCGATCATAACTGAATCAACAGTAGTATGAGGAGCCGCACCATGTCCGCCTTTTCCTTGGATCTGCATTTGGAAAGAATCGGATCCGGCTGAACCATAAGATTGACAATAAGCAATTTTTCCTGCTTCTAAATCAGACATGACATGAATGCCGAAAACATAATCGACCCCCATCAAACAACCTGCTTCAATCATGCTCTTTGCTCCGCCTGGGACGACTTCTTCCGCGTTTTGGTGCAGCAAGACTACATTTCCATGTAAATCGGCTTTATTTTTGTTCAAAACTTTTGCGACACTTAAGAGCGAAGCGGTATGTCCATCATGTCCGCATGCATGCATGATGCCTGGATTTTTCGACTGGAAAGGAACATCCGTTTCTTCATGGATTCGCAAAGCATCGAAGTCTGCTCGAAAAGCAATCGTCGGGCCTGGTTGATCTCCATAAATTTTAGCAACAATTCCATATCCATTGCCTACATTTGTTTGGATATCTTCAATTCCCATCTGCTGCAATTGCGCTACAATAAAAGCCGCTGTTTGCTTTTCTTCATAAGACGGTTCCGGGTATTCATGTAGGTGCCGTCTCCAAGCGACGGTTTCATCAAAATTCGCTTTTAGTTCTTCTGTCCATTTTTCATAACTCATTCCATCCACTCCTCACAAATTAAGTTGCAATTATTCTGCTGCTGCTTCAATGGCTGTTTTATGCTTTATCGCTGTTTCCGTTTGAGCAGCCAAGTAATGCTCTGCAATGGTCAAAAATGCTTTTCCGCCCATTAGCAATGCCCGCTCATCAATATCAAATTTAGGATGGTGATGCGGATAAACGATGCCTTTCTCGGCATTACCTGAATTGACAAAGAAAAATGAACCGGGTTTCTTTTCAAGGTAATAAGCGAAATCTTCGCCGCCCATCCTTAACGGAGTTGTTTCAACTGTTTCAGCACCAAATTTGTCAGTAAATACTGTTTTGATTACTTCCGTTTCAGCCGGATGATTGTAAACTGCAGGATACCCTTTTGTATAAGTAACGGTACATGTCGCATCATATGCTGCACAAATGTGTTCAGCCATTGTCTTGATTTTCTCTTCCAGCAAACTACGCAAGGTCGGTTCAAAGGTTCGAACCGTTCCTTTTAGATAAGCCGTATCAGGAATGACATTATTTGCTTCACTGCCAGCTTGGAAAGTCGAGATGGTCAAGACGCCTGCTTGCATTGGATTCTTCGTTCGGCTAATGAGCGTTTGCAGCTGATTGGCTAAATGAGAACCGACAACAATTGGATCAATCGACGTATGCGGACTTGAACCGTGTCCGCCTTTTCCTTGAATCGTAATTTCAAAAAAATCTGCTGCTGCCATCGAGAAGCCGCTGCAATATTGAACTTTTCCGTATTCCAAAGGCGAACGCAAATGCAAACCGTAAACATAATCGACGTCTGTTAAAGCGCCATCCTCGATCATGGATTTTGCCCCGCCCGGCAACACCTCTTCCGCGTGTTGGAAAATAAAAACGACTTCGCCTTTTAACTCTGCTTCAAATTGTTTTAAGACTTTTGCAACACTTAAAAGAATTGCAGTATGTCCATCATGACCACATGCATGCATAACGCCATCATTGACTGAAGCAAAAGGCAGCTGAGTTTCCTCTTGGATGCGTAAAGCATCGAAATCCGCTCGAAAAGCAATTTTAGGCCCCGGTTGTGCTCCTATTAAACGTGTAACGAGACCTCCGCCGCCCACTTTCGTGCGGATGTCTTCGTAACCAAATTCAGTTAATCTGTCAAAAATATAGGTTCTCGTAGCAGTCTCTTGAAAAGAAATTTCTGGATAACGGTGTAAGTGTCGTCTCCAAGCAACCGTTTCATCAAAATTGTTTGCTAAGCTTTTTTCCCATTCGTTGTATCCCATTCAAACTCCTCTTTTCTTTTTTAATTCTGTTTAAGGTATCCAAGCATTTTCCGTATGTGAGGTTTTCTAACTCGTCATTAGTTGGAAATGAAAATCCAACTATTTCTTAACGTTTTGAAATGTTTTTTAAAGTTTACCCGCTAAGATTAGATATGTCAAACTTTATTTTAATCTAACCTTAACGAATATTCTTCGCTTCCTTAAAACACCAAGGGATACGTGTCACAAAACCTAACAAACTTTTTTTGTATCGTTTTATTCTTGCTGTAATGTCCAAGCTTCGACATCGGTTAATGAACCAGGCCAAAACTCAGTGATCCCACCATTTAAGGTTTCATTTTTCACTACGATATCCAATGCAGAATAAAGCGGTACGATAAACATATCGTCTTGCCAAATCTCTTGTGCTTCATCATAGATAGCTTTTCTTTTTTCTGGATCGGTTTCTGCTAGACCCGCTTCTAGTAATGCAGTGTTTTTAGGATTTTCATAATTGGAATAGTTTGAAACTCCTTCTGGACCAACGTAATTGGTTACATCTGGATCAATATTCAATGCATATCCATACATCATCAAATCAAAGTCACCTGAACGGCCTTTTTCCATGACAGTCGGGAAATCAAAGTTAGACAGCTTGACTTTAAACCCTACAGCTTCCAAGTCTTGTTGAATCAAAACAGCCGATTGTTCTCTGACTTTGTTGCCGACCGGAACAACGATTTCTATTTCTTGGCTCATATCAAAGTCTGATTTAGTAATCAATTCTTTAGCCAATTCTGGATCATAGGCGATAGGTTCTAGTTCTTCGTTTTTATATGGACTAACAGATGTATAAATGCTTTCGACGATTTCACCTTGTCCTCCTAACAAACTTTCCACGATTTGATTTCGATTGATTGCATGTGCTAATGCTTGGCGGATATATTTATCTTTAAACACTTCCGTATTGATTGGCATCATTTGCACCGTTAAACTTGGCTGCACGTTAACTTCTAGTCCTTCAATGGCTTCAACTGTTTTTAATTCTTGTGTGGGAACTTCACCGATGCCTCCACTGGCATTCATATGCAAACCACCTGATTGGAGCTCAGTTACAAGGTTGGTTCCATTCATGATTTTCAAAAAGACTTCTTTGATTTCAGGTTCTCCACGGTAGTAATCAGGGTTAGCGGTTAGCTCGATGTGTGAATCTTTTGCATATTCAACAAAAGTATACGGCCCGCTCGTTACTTCAGGTTGGGTGACGAAACTAGCATTTGCCAATTCGCTTTTAGGGGTATCTTCCCATACGTGTTTCGGCAAAATGAAAATACCATAAGCAAGAAATTCCTTTAAATAGTTCGGATCAACTGGCGTTTCCGTTTTTAATGTGACTGTTTTATCGTCTACAGCGACTAAATTGGGAATCTCTGTTCGACCTTCTTCCAGTTTCCCAGAAGATGTTACGCCTTCCAATGAAGCTACCGCTACACCGCGTGTTGTTTCTACTTCAGGATCCGCAATCAGGTTGTAAGTGAAAACAACATCTTCTGCCGTAACGGGTGTACCGTCGGACCAATTGGCATCTGGATTTAATTTGATCGTATAGTTTTGATTGTCTTCTGTTTCAAAGCTATCTGCCAATCTCGGTGTAAATGTCAAGGCATCCGGCATATCCAACAGAGCATCATAGAAGAAACGCTGTGCCCACCGAGCAGATACACCAGCTGCATTTATCGGGCTGAAATTATCTGGCGGGTTAGTCATCCCTATGTAGAGAATGTCTTGAGATACAGCTTTAACTTGTGCTCCTTCCTTCTCTGCGTTATTGCCGCAAGCAGCCAAGAATAAGAATGCCGCTAACCCCATCAAGATACTCCATTTTCTCATTCCACTATTTTTTTGCTTTTTCATTGTTGTTCTCCCCTTTTTTATGTTATTTTCTCTTTCTTTTTCTTCTACTTCTCTTTCTCTTGCTAGCTTACTTTCCTCCTTTAGCATTAATCGCAACCATCTTCTGCCACTTCGCGTTTTTATTTTTAAAAATAAAAAAACAAGCCCTTCAAAAAAGATGAAGGGCTTGTTTATCGAACTGAATCGATCGAGCCCTAGGATACGAAAACTAGGACTCAACTAATTGAATAGTTCGAATCCTAGGGCATAATTAAAATTAAGACGCTTTTAGTCAGAAGAGCAGCAGGCATAACAGATGCGAATGTCAATTTAGTTTCTTTTCTCATAGTGTTTTCCCACTCCTTAAATGTATTTGTAGCTGAATAATACCTGTTAAAATTAGAATAGTCAAATGTTATATTCATCTAAATCTCATCTAAAAACCACCAATAAAAAAAGTAAGCGTGTTCAATAATCAATGTTCTGTTTTCTTTAATAGCGTGAGGTTAACCTTTTGATAAAAAAATAAACAAACGAAAAATGTTTTTTCGTTTGTTCATTTTTTTATTATTTTTTCGTCAGTATTCCATCTTTCATCACATACACGCTATCACAATGTTCAATCAGCCGTTCATCATGTGTGACCATAATTGTAGCTTTTTTTTGTGCTTTGGTTTCACGGGCTAAAATTTTTACTACTTCAAAAGCTTTTTCGGAATCTAAGCTAGCTGTCGGCTCATCTGCTAAAATAACAGACGGCCCATGGTAAATTGCCCGTGCGATCGCTGCCCGTTGGCGTTCTCCACCTGATAAGTCGCTTGGGTATTTCTTTTTCAGTTCTTTTATTCCAAGTTCGTCTAATAAAGCATCGCTTTTAGTTGTATCCATTTTAGTTTTGTTTACTTTATTCACCAAACGCAGCTGATCTTCTACAGTTAGAAACGGAACTAAATTTGAAGCTTGTAAAATAAATCCAATTTCTTTAAACCGCAAAGCAGCTCGTTCTTTTTCAGGTACCTCACTAAATTTATGATTATTTATCAATACTTTTCCTTCTGAAGGAGTTTGCAATCCGCCGATGATCGTTAACAATGTACTCTTACCTGAACCGCTCGGCCCAATGATCGCTGCAAACTCACCCGCTTCAACCGAAAAATTCGTTTTTTTCAATGCTTCAACTTTCGTATGCCCTTCACCAAAAGTACGCGTTACATCAACTAATTCAATTAATTTCATCTTCTTCTCTCCTAACCGATCGCTTCTAATGGATCAATATTGACCACTGTTCTGACTGAAAACAGAGCACCTAACACAGCTACTAAAACCAACAAAATTGTTATCCCCGCTAAAAAAACGACATTCGTTCGATAAGGTACCGCTGCCGGCAAGACTAAAGCTGTCAAAACAGTTAAAATCAAACCGATTCCCACGCCCACTGCTGCTAATAAGAAAGTTTGCGCTACGACAGATGCAGATATGTAGCGAGTTGAAATCCCTTGAGCTTTCATCACTCCAAACATGCTTGTTTTTTGCAGGGTTAAGACATAGATAAAAATGCCGATCACTACAGCTGCGATCACGACTAAGAAACCGATCATCAAGCCAAAGGTTAAAACTTGTGCAGTATATCCTGGTATTTTATTGATATAATCTTTAATAGGGTAGGCTACTAATTCGTCATTGTCGATTTGAATATTATCCAATGAACCTGCTTCACCACGGACGACCACTGCACTGATACGGCCGTTGTCAGAATCATCCACTGCTTCAAAACGTACTTCTTGGAAAGCCGGTATAGTCGTATACAAAACCGGCGCTACATTGAATTTAGCATTTTCCGTAAACCCTACAACGGTTACTTCTTTGTCGTTTCCAGCCAACTCTAAGACGTCTCCTATTTCAATGCCTTCTTCTTCTTTCAAACTAATGTCAGCCACGACTTCATCTTTTCCGCTAAATGCTTCGCCTTCGATTACTTCCGGCATAATGAACTGATTAGCATCGATGCCAAAAAACGTGACATTTATTTTAGCATCCTCACCAGTCTTTCCGGCTTTTCTGACAACACTAGGAGCTTGTCCTAAAAAAGCAATTTCTTCGCCAGAAACTTCTTTAGCTTGTTCCAATGTCATCATCGACATATTGATATTCGTATTGGACTCATCCGTCAATACAATTCCATCTGCTTCCCATTTGTCTATACTCGTACGGTTATCTTGCGCTAGCCCATATGCTAAACCCACTAAAAAATAAACCAAATAAGAGACCAAAACTAGGACACCAATAATCAACGCAAATCGTGTTTTTGAATAGTTCATTTCTTTCCATGCTAAAAACATTTTCTTCACTCCTTTTCTTGATTTTACTCAACTAAATATACCACAAATCAACTGTTATCTTATAACACTTTGATTATTTTACTTGAAGAAGCAAAGTGGTTAGTACAACAAAAAAATTGATTAGTTTTTTTGAACTTTCCAGTTCTTTCTATTTTAATTATTTAACTGCTTGTTTGCTTTACTTACAGAACGTTTGTTCGTATAATATAACTATAAACAATAGAACGATCAAGTGAAGGAGCTGCTAATATGAATTTCGCCATTATTACTGGAAAAGTCATTTCTGAAATCAAAGTTATCAACACCACTCATGGAGCACCATTATGCCGCTTCACACTCGAAGCGGACGACCGTCAATTTAACTGTTTGGTCGCTGAAAAAAAAGCCTATCGATTTGTATACGATATTGAAGAATATTCTGTTATCACAATAGAAGGAACCATTAATCATCGGATGCAATTGGTGGTGCAAAACTATCGGACTGAATCAAAACCAAATTATTTTGGACACATCTTTGATTACAAAGGCAGAAAACTGCCACACAAAAAAGTGATGTTCTAACTCTATTGAACTGCAAGAAACTTAATCTATTTCCTTAACCTAATTTATACTAACTGCTGTTGGCCAAAAAAAAATAAGACGGAAGATTTTCTGGATTGCGAGTTATCTTATGCCATCCTTGATTTTCTTCCGTCTTGCTTTTTAGTTTATTTAACCAACTCGTATATCGCTTCAGCGTAAATACTCATGGCATTCATCAAGTCATCAATGGCCATAAACTCGTTAGCTTGGTGCATGGTATCGATGCTATCAGGGAACATAGCACCATAAGCTACACCGCGTTCAAATAAACGTCCATATGTGCCGCCGCCGATCGTTTGTTCATGAGCTTCTAAACCTGTTTGTTTTGCATAAACATTTAACAACGTTTTAACCAATGGATCATCCGCTGGAACGTAGTGAGGCGCTTGTGCTTTACCGCGTCCCAGAGTTACTCCATATTGGCCTAATTTAGCATCTAAGCCTATTTCAATGCTTTCAGCACTGACACCTTTAGGGAAGCGGAAGTTTAACGCAATCAATCCGCCGTCTTCTGGTGTGAATGTGAAGACTCCTGGATTTATCGTTAAATCGCCCATTATGTCATCTACATAGTTCAATTCCAGTTTTTCAGCTCTAGAATCATCATGGAAATACTCTGCTGTCATTTCTAGATAGTTTTTAGCATCTCCGCCAAATGAATACCCGTTTAAGAAGATTGCCAAATAAGTTGCTGCATTCACTCCTCCACGAGGTTCCATCGCATGTGCTGCTTTCCCGTTAACTTCAATCGTGACTTGTTTCCCATCAATGGTCACTGTTCCAGTCACAGGAGATTTTTCGATAAAGTCATAGAAATCTTTTTCAATTTTTTCAGCTTCTTGACTGTTAAATACAGCTGTTGCATCTTGAGGAACCATATTTTCACGTAATCCAGCATCAAAACTGGTCAACTCGTTTTTTCCGCCTGCATTCGTACCTTGCGTACTGACATAGACAGTCAAAATACCTTTTTCACCATTAATGATTGGAAATTCTGCATCTGGTGAAAAACCAAAATCAGGTTTTTCTTCTACTTCAAAGTAACGATCCATACACATCCAGCCGCTTTCTTCATCAGTTCCAATAATGAAACGGATGCGTTTAGAAACCGGCAATTCCAATTCTTTGATCATTTTCAGTGCATAATAAGCTGCCACTCCGGGACCCTTATCATCGCTCGATCCACGAGCATAGATACGTCCGTCTTTGATCACCGGATCAAACGGGTCTGTTTCCCAACCTGAACCAACTGGTACAACGTCAACATGTGCTAAAACGCCAAGTGTTTCGTCGCCTTCTCCATACTCGATGTGACCTGCTAAGTTATCAATATTCTTGGTAACAAAACCATCACGATCTCCAAACGCTAAAAACGCTTCTAGTGCTTCTTTAGGTCCGAACCCAACAGGAGCTTCTTCTGTTGCTTCACTGTCATCGCGAACACTATTAATTTTCAATAAAGAAATCAAATCCGCTAAGAAATCTTCTTTACGTGCCGCTGCTTCTTTTTTCCAATCGATTGTCATACCCTGAACACTCCCATCCTTCATTTTCAACATCTCTATCATATCACTTTTTGACTTGCATACCAATATTCCTATCTCATTTTCTTATGTCAAGATACTCTCAAAGATATAAAAAGGGAAAACTGTTATTTTATTGTCCAATTATTAGATAGATAGGCTCTACTTAACCATTTCCTTCTATTTTTCTACCCAACTATCAGATAGACAGACTCTTCTTAACAATTCACTCCATTTTCTTCATCAAACTGTGAAGTAGAACGTCCCTCGTGCACCTCTACTCATCACACATTGATTTTCGTATTCTATTCAATGGCAACTATCCACTATAAGACCTCAAAAAATAGTTTTTTTAATGCAAGGTCAAAGGAGGCGAAGGATGAAAAATAATCGTTTTGTCTTTATAATGAGTTTCAAGGAGCTTTAAGTATCTGAAGGAGGAAATTCTTATGAAAAAACTGAATCAAGAAAGTATCCACGGTTTGATTCCAAAAAGAAAAGATGACAGCTACAAAGGCGATTACGGCAGAATTTTAGTCATCGGCGGAAACGAATCAATGGGGGGAGCTATTATAATGGCTACTAGTGCAGCGGTAAACAGCGGTGCCGGGTTAGTCAGTGTTGCCACTGCAAAAACCAACCACATTGCCTTGCATGCTCGTTTGCCAGAAGCTATGGTGCTGGACTGGAATAACCGTCAAGCGCTCGCACAACAAGTAAAAGCAGCCTCGGTTCTTGTCATTGGACCGGGGATGGGTGATTCAAAAGATTCTTTAGAATTATTAAAATCTGTTCTCTCTCTCGTTACAGAAAACCAACAAATCGTGGTTGATGGATCAGCGATCACCATGATGGCAGAACACCAGCTTTCAACGCCTAAAGCCAAAACTATTTATACTCCTCATTTAGGCGAGTGGGAGCGATTAAGTCATTTAAAACCATCTGAACAAAAAGAATCTCTAAATCAGACAGCCCGAGCTGAACTAAATGCAACGGTCGTTTTGAAACAACATCGAACGGAAGTTTATTTTGAAGAAGACGTTTGGAAAAATCAAGCCGGTAATCCTGCAATGGCAACTGGCGGGATGGGCGATACTTTAGCTGGGATGATCGCTGGATTTTTAGCACAATTAGAAAATTCAAAGTCAGCCGTATTGGCGGCAGTTTATTTACACAGTCACATTGGCGATAACCTAGCTAAAAAGCAATACGTTGTCTTACCGACCCACATCATTGAACAACTGCCTTTTACTCTAAAAGAATTTTCCGAAAACTAAATCCAAAAAAACCTGACGAAGCCATAATGGCTATCTGTCAGGTTTTTGATTTCTTATCGGTAATCTTCCATCACTTTCATCTCTGCTTCAGTCAATGGTCGATAATGGCCGATTTTTAAGTCTTTATCTAAAGTTAAAGGGCCCATCGATAAACGTTTTAAATAAGTCACTTTTTTATCCACCGCTTCAAACATACGTTTAACTTGATGAAACTTGCCTTCATGAATCACGACTTGGATAGTCGACGTTTGTGACTCTGCATTTGTTGATAAAACCGTTAGCGCCGCTGACCGACAGACAAAACCATCGTCTAAAGTGACTCCTTCATCAAACGCTTGGATATCTTTTTTGTCAACGATTCCTTGGATCACCGCTTCATAACATTTATCGACTTCTTTTTTTGGCGATAATAAATTATGAGCTAAAACCCCATCGTTCGTCAACAACAATAACCCTTCTGTATCTTTATCTAATCGGCCAACTGGGAAAGGGTCCAATAAACGGTCTTGTGAATGAAGCAAATCAATCACCGTTTTATGCAGTTTATCTTCCGTGGCACTGATTACCCCTTGAGGCTTATGCAGCATCAAATAAATAAATTCTTGGTAATGAACTTTTTCTCCAGCAACCTGCACTTGATCGCTTTCCGGTTCGATATGAACTTTCCCATCTTTAGCAAGCTTGCCGTTTACTTCGACTTGTTTGCTTTTCAACAATTCTTTAACTGTTTTTCGGGTGCCATATCCTGTATGTGCTAAAAACTTATCTAATCTCATTGTACCTGCTCCATTCTCTTTTTAAAAAAGGGACTAAAAAAACTAGGTGGCATCTCTATATAGATGCCAGCTAGCTCTCTTTATCTGTTTTTTGTTTATTTTATTCTTAACTTTCTTCGTAAACCTGCTACCCGTGACCCTAGCAACCGGTCTGCTAACCTAGTTTTTAATGCGGCATACAAGTACACAAATCCACCGATAGAGGCTGAAACGCCCATGTTGATCAATGAGCCTATTCTGTCTTTTGGTTCAAATAATCGATACATCCCTTGTTGCACAATAAAAACAACTAAGGCCATGGCGGCCGTAATGATTGCCATCAATAAAAGGCGTCTTAGCAAGAAACCGATATTCAAGTGCGTCATTTTGTAGATAGCGCGTAACATTAAATAGGTTGTCGCCCCAAAACCAACAATGTTGGATAACAGCATACCATGCGTACCAGCTATAGCCAGCAACGGGTATTGAACCACCAGTTTAACCACTAACCCAACTGCCATTGCTACCAAAGCTCGCTTTGTTTGGTTGGCTGCTTGAAGAGTCGATCCCAACAAGACAAACAATCCTAGAAAAATGCTCATATAAGAAGACAGTTGCAAAATGCTTGCTCCAAATGCACTATAACCATAAACAACGGTATAAAGAGGTTTGGCAACGACTGCCATACCGATTGAAGCCGGCAGCATAATGAAGAAAAATAGTTGGATACTATCGCTCATTTGTGCTCTTACATCAGCCATTTTATTTCGCGCTAATAAATCAGCAATCAGCGGCACAGAAGTAATCGCCATCGAGCCCGCCAAAGAAATAACGACCATGATCAGTTTATTTGCATTCCCTGCAGCGATAGCATAATTGTTTTCAATTTGCTTCGCTGTCATATCACTGACCGCATTCATAATTGGTGCAAATGTAAATTGATCGATCAGCTGAAAGAAAGTGATTCCTGAACCAATGATAATAAACGGTATCGCTGTTTTAATAATGGATTTGAAAATCTCATTAGTGGAAACAGAAATTTTGTTTCTGCTATTTGCAACATTTATATCCAGTTCGGGCTTTTTCCGCCAAATAACGTACAGCAAGTAGCCGATACTGAACACCGCTCCAATAAAGGCTCCAAAAGTTGAAGCCGAAACAGCGTTAACGACACTTCCGTCTGATACCACTCGGATAAGATAGACAGCAGCCAGCATAAATATAACTCGGCCTAATTGTTCAATAAATTGTGAAATAGCTGAGGGTGCCATTGTATGATGACCTTGAATAAAACCGCGTGTGACACTCATACAAGGAATAATCAACAAGGCCCAGCTTAACGATCGGATAACTTGCGTTCCATCACTTACCGAAGCAGTAGGACTATTGGCTGCAATAAATGGTGCAATCATATACATTAAGATGGCTGCAACAATTCCGGTAATGGCCATTACCTGCAGCCCTTTTTTATAAATTTCACGACTGATTTTATATTCCCCTAAAGCGTTGTAATAAGAAACTTGCTTGGCAATAGCGGAAGGAACTCCGGCTGTAGCAATATTTAAAAACAATGCGTAAGGCGTATACCCTACCATGTAAAGAGCATTGGCAGAGTTTGCTACATCTTGCGTACCCATCCATGCCATCCAAGGGATAATGTATAAAACCCCTAAAAGCCGAGATAAGATGCTGCCGCCGGTCATCCAAGCAGAGCCGCTGACCATTTTGTCTCGTGAGCTTTTTTCATTCACCGATGCATTTTCTTTCGTAACATCCTTTGACATTTTCCATAACCCTACTCTCATACTTTTATGTACTAATATCTATTCTACTTCTTTCCCAATACCGTTGCAATGCTTTGCAGAGCGTCTTAGAGGATATTTACAAAAATTTAAGGTTCTCATTTTTGACCCCATTAGAAAAGACCACTGTTTTTTAAGCCAGTGGTCTGATCCCTTATTCTAAAACTAATTCGCTACAATATTAACCAATTTCCCAGGAATAACGATTACTTTTCGGACTGTTTTTCCTTTAATGGCTTCTTGAATTTTCTCATTAGTCATTGCTAAAGTTTCCAATTCGTCTTTCGTGATTTCTTTAGATGCTTGGGCTTTAGCTTTTAATTTTCCGTTCACTTGAAAAACCACTTCTATTTCATCTTGTACTAAGAATGCTTCATCATACGTTGGCCATGCTGCATAAGAAATGCCTTCGTCACTGTTTGTCAAAACGGCCCACAACTCTTCACCTAGATGAGGAGCAATCGGAGCTAACAACTGTACAAAGCCTTTCATGTACTCTACCGGTAAAGCTTTGGCTTTATAGGCTTCGTTCACAAATACCATCAATTGTGAAATAGCTGTATTAAAGCGCAGTTGCTCAAAGTCTTCCGTCACTTTTTTTACAGTTTGGTGGTAGGCTACATCTAATGATTGATCATTGAATGTGGTTACGCGGTCACGAAGTTGCCCTTCTTCATCCATCAATAAACGCCAGACTCGGTCTAAGAACTTGCGACTGCCTTCAAGGCCGTTTTCATTCCATGCAATCGAAGCATCCAACGGTCCCATAAACATTTCATACATCCGTAATGTGTCTGCTCCATATTTTTCAACCACATCATCAGGATTTACGACATTGCCTTTTGACTTAGACATTTTTTCGTTGTTTTCTCCCAAAATCATTCCTTGATTAAATAATTTTTGGAAAGGTTCTTTCGTTGGAACCACACCAATATCGTATAAAAACTTATACCAAAAACGTGCATACAACAAATGTAAAACGGCGTGTTCGGCCCCGCCAATATAAATATCAACCGGCAACCATTCTTTCAGCTTTTCAGGGTCTGCTATCATTTCATCGTTAGCAGGATCGATAAACCGTAAATAATACCAAGAACTTCCTGCCCATTGCGGCATGGTATTTGTATCACGGCGGCCTTTCATCCCTGTTTCTGGATCGGTAACATTGACCCAGTCGGTAATATTAGCCAGTGGCGATTCGCCAGTACCGCTTGGTTTGATTTCATCTGTTTTTGGCAGTAACAACGGAAGCTCTGATTCAGCTAACGTAGTTGATGTGCCATCTTCCCAATGGATAACCGGAATCGGTTCGCCCCAGTAGCGTTGTCTTGCAAATAACCAGTCACGCAAACGATACGTCGTTTCTTTTTTACCTAAACCTTTTTCTTCTAGCCAAGCATTTATTTTAGCAATGGCTTCTTCTTTGCCCAAACCATCTAGGAAATCTGAATTGATGTGTGGACCATCTTCTAAAAAGGCCTCTTTTTCTATTTGACCGCCTGCTAAGACGGGGGTAATTTCTAAGCCAAAAGTTTTTGCAAACTCGTAATCCCGTTGATCGTGTGCTGGAACAGCCATGATTGCACCTGTACCATAAGACGCTAAGACATAATCAGAAATCCAAATCGGTATTTCTTTCCCGTTTACTGGATTTACTGCGTAAGCTCCTGTGAATACGCCAGTTTTTTCTTTGCTTAAATCCGTCCGGTCTAAATCACTTTTCAGACTAACTTTTTCAATATAAGCTTTGATTTCTGCTTCTTGTTCAGGAGTCGTAATTTTTTCCACTAAGTCCAATTCTGGTGCCATGACACAATAAGTTGCTCCAAATAATGTGTCTGGACGAGTCGTAAAAATAGTGAAGTCTTGTTCTGTATCTTTAACTGTAAAAGAGACATTTGCTCCAACCGATTTTCCGATCCAATTGCGTTGCATATCTTTAATACTATCAGGCCAATCAACCAATTCTAAATCTTCTAATAAACGTTCAGCATAAGCTGTTATTTTCAACATCCATTGTTTCATTGGTTTGCGGAAAACAGGATGTCCGCCACGTTCGCTTTTTCCATCGATAACTTCTTCGTTAGCCAATACTGTTCCTAGAGCAGGACACCAGTTAACCGCAACTTCTGCTTCATAAGCTAATCCTTTTTCGTATAATTTAATAAAAATCCATTGGGTCCATTTGTAATAACTTGGATCAGTCGTATTGATTTCACGTTTCCAATCGTAACTAAAACCCAATGAGTTGATTTGACGGCGAAATGTTTCAATATTATGAGCAGTAAACTCCGCAGGATCATTTCCGGTATCTAACGCATATTGTTCAGCCGGCAAACCAAAAGCATCCCATCCCATTGGATGCAATACATTGTAACCTTGTGCACGTTTCATACGTGAAAGAATGTCTGTCGCAGTGTAGCCTTCTGGATGTCCAACATGTAACCCTTGTCCAGATGGGTACGGAAACATATCCAGAGCATAAAATTTTTCTTTTGCTGAATCTTCAGTTGTCTGGAAAGTTTTATTATCTGCCCAGTACTTTTGCCATTTTTTTTCAATAGTCTTATGATTGAAACTCATATCGTTAATCCCTCTTCCTCAGTTTAATCGTTTAATAAATTAAAAAATCGCCCTATGAGCGCAGATAAATAATCTGATACTCATAGGACGATTGAACAGTTTACTGATCGTGGTACCACCTATGTTTTCTACAAAATTTCTGTAGACTCTTCTTACCTTTAACGCAGGCGTTACGGCTTTACTTACTGATCGATTTCAGTAAAGCAACATCCAAGGCGAGTTCAAAAGCTTTCTTTATGCATTTCCACCAACCATGCACTCTCTTTAAAAGAAGTATTTCTACTATTCCTTTTCTTTGTTTTTAACTATTGATTCTATTCTATCAAATAAACAGCTAGCGAGCAATAGCAAAGTGCCCTTCGTCGCTTAAACAAAGGGCACTAGCTTAATTCATTTAATTATTTTTTTAATTTAGTCATTTCATCAGCAACAAATTGAACTTCGGTTCCGACGATAACTTGGATGTTATGGTCAGAAACTTTGTTGATGCCAATTGCTCCGGAAGATTTGATTTTCTTTTCATCGACTTTAGACATGTCTTTAACCTCGAGACGCAAGCGCGTTGTACAATTGTCGATTGAGGTTATATTTTCATCGCCGCCTAAACCAGCATAAATCGTTTCAGCTTGACGTTTAAATTTATCATTTTTTGACGAAGAAACAGCTGCGTCATCATCTTCCACGATTTCTTCATCTTCGTCATCTCCTCGACCTGGCGTTGCCAAGTTGAATTTAACGATCACAAAACGGAAAACAAAATAATAAATAGCAAAAAAGACTAATCCTTGAAGGATCAACATATACGGTTGGTTTGCTAATGGCAATCGGAAGCTTAACACAAGGTCGACTAAACCAGCACTAAATCCAAAACCAGCTGTCCAATGGAAAGTTGCTGCAATAAATAGTGAAATCCCAGTTAAGATCGCGTGTACCAAGTACAATAACGGAGCTGCAAACATGAATGAGAATTCCAGCGGTTCAGTAACACCTGTAAAGAAGGCAGCAAAACTGGCTGCGATCATTAAAGATGCTACTACTTTTCTCTTGTTGTCTTTAGCTGTGTGGTACATTGCTAACGCTCCGCCTGGCAGACCGAACATCATGATCGGGAAGAAACCAGCTTGATACATACCAGTGATTCCTTTTGTCCCTGTACCTGCCCAGAAGTTCCCAATATCATCAATACCGGCCACATCAAACCAAAATACAGAATTCAATGCGTGGTGTAAACCTGTTGGAATCAATAAACGGTTGAAGAATCCGTATAAACCAGCACCTATAGCACCTAATTTACTAATACTTGTACCGAATGTTACTAATGCAGAGAACACTACCGGCCAAACGAATAATAAGATTAATGAAACAACCAGCATCGCCATTGATGTCATGATCGGCGCAAGTCGTTTTCCACTGAAAAAGGCCAATGCTTGCGGCAGCTTAACATGACTAAAGCGGTTATACATAGAAGCTGCAACTAAACCAGATATGATCCCAACAAAAGCATTATTAATTTTGTCAAATGCAGGGCTGACTGCCTCGATATCAATACCTTGCAGCATAGACACAGACTCTGTGCTTAATAAAGTCGTGACTACTAAGAAAGCTACCAGTCCACTAAGCGCGGCTGCTCCGTCTTTGTCTTTTGACATGCCCAGTGATAACCCAACAGCAAATAATACAGGTAGGTTATCGATTACTGCTGAACCTGCTTTAATGAGAAATGCTGCATAGACGTTTTCTCCACCCCATCCGCTTGGGTCGATCCAATAACCGATTCCCATCAAAATCGCAGCTACAGGTAAAACCGCAACTGGGAGCATTAACGAACGTCCAATTCTTTGAAAATATGATTTCATTATTTTTTCCTCCTAGAATAAATGCATATATAACAGAATAATGATAAATAAGCAAAACAATATGTTTTTCCATTCTTGCTAGTTAACGTTTGTTCATTAGCACTTCCCCTTTTTCACCAAATCAAACTGTTTTTAATTAAGCGGTTTGATACAGTTGAGTAATTTTTGATACTTTACATTATAAATTAACCAACTTTTTACTCAACGCCAAAATCATACCAATTTAGAAAACTCTTGTCAAATGAGAATTTAATTACAATAATTCCCTCTCATTAAACCAGACCATTGCTGCATTGGTATCCATTTCAGCTCTCCTTTACTTTTTAGAAAAAAATCTCTAAATACCATATATACCAATTTTATAAAACAAACATATATTAACATAAAAAAGTGCTTAAACATTAGATTTCTCTACGTTTAAGCACTTTGTTGGTTCTTTTATTTATTTGATTAGAAGAGTTTGTCCTACAAAAATGACATCAGATTTCAAATAGTTCCACTCTTTTAAACTGGCTACTGAAACTCCGATTTTATTTGCGATTGCCCATAATGAGTCATCACGAACAACTGTATAGGATGCTAACTGTTCTGGCGTTTTAGTTACAACATCAGATTTTACAGATGTTATAAGAGTTAAGTTTTGGCCAACAGAAAGACTATCCGAATTCAGATCATTCCATGATTTTAAATCTGCAACTGATACACCATTGCTATTGGCTATTCCCCATAATGTATCGCCACTTTTAACAATGTGGTTGGATTGAGCAGCACCACTTGTATTTTTATTAGTGGTTGGAACCGGAACTGTTGGTGTTTTTGCAGTCGCGATTGAATTTGCTTGATTGCCGACTTTAACTGTCAACGTTTGACCAACATAAATAGTATCCGTGCTCAATTTATTCCATGATTTTAAATCAGATAGAGAAACTCCATATTTAGAACTAATGGCGGATAATGTATCCCCGCTCTTGATCGTATAAGAAACAGCTAGATTCGAAACTGTTGCATCTGTTTTATTCGAATTTGTTGTAGCAGTTGATCCACCTTTGATGGTTAAGTTTTGACCAACCATAATCGTATCAGATGTCAAATTATTCCATGACTTCAAGTTCGCTACAGATACACCTTTGCTGCTCGCTACTCCCCACAATGTATCGCCGCTCTTAACAGTGTAAGAAGACGTTGTTGTATTAGAAGGTGTCGACGTATTTGGTGTTGAGTTATTGTTTGTTGAACCCGTACCGCCTTTGATCGTCAAGTTTTGGCCGATATAGATCGTATCAGAGGTCAAATTGTTCCATGACTTCAAATTCGCTACAGAAACACCATTACTGCTCGCCACTCCCCACAAAGAATCTCCATTCTTAACGGTGTAAGAAGACGTTACTGTGTTGGATGGTGTCGATATGTTTGGTGCTGTATTAGCGCTGGATGAATTTGTACCGCCTTTGATCGTCAATTTTTGTCCAACAAAAATTGTATCGGATGTCAGATTATTCCATGACTTCAAATTCGCTACAGATACGCCATTGCTGCTTGCTACTTCCCACAATGTATCGCCGCTCTTAACGGTGTAAGTAGACGTTGCTGTATTCGTAGGTGTTGATGTTGTTGGCGTTGTATTCGTTGAACCTGTGCCGCCTTTGATCGTCAAGTTTTGTCCAACAAAAATCGTATCGGATGTTAAATTATTCCATGACTTCAAGTTCGCTACAGACACACCTTTGCTGTTCGCTACTCCCCACAACGTATCGCCGTTCTTAACGGTGTAAGTAGACGTTGCTGTATTAGAAGGCGTCGACGTGTTTGGTGTTGAATTATTATTCGTTGAACCTGTGCCGCCTTTGATCGTCAATTTTTGGCCGATATAAATCGTGTCGGATGTTAAATTGTTCCATGACTTCAAATTCGCTACAGATACGCCACTGCTGTTCGCCACTCCCCACAATGTATCTCCGCTCTTAACAGTGTAAGAAGACGTTGCTGTATTGGATGGCGTCGACGTGTTTGGTGTTGAGTTATTGTTTGTTGATCCCGTACCGCCTTTGATCGTCAATTTTTGGTCGATATAAATCGTATCGGATGTCAAATTGTTCCATGACTTCAAGTTCGCTACAGATACACCTTTGCTGCTCGCCACTCCCCACAACGTATCGCCGCTCTTAACAGTGTAAGAAGACGTTGTTGTATTGGATGGCGTCGACGTATTTGGTGTTGAGTTATTGTTCGTTGAACCTGTACCGCCTTTGATCGTCAATTTTTGGCCGATATAAATCGTATCGGATTTCAAATTATTCCAAGATTTCACATTCGCTACAGAAACACCCATACGGTTCGCAATTGCCCACAACGTGTCGCCATTTTTAACGGTATAAGAAGAAGCCGTTGTATTCGTATTAGGCTTTTCAGATGATGAAGAATCAGATCCAGTAGAACCTGGATTAGGATTTACCGGTCCAGTATACCCACTGTCAAATCGTGTTAAATTATAAGAGTTAATAATATTGTTTAGCTTAGAAGCATAACTTGGATCGGTAGCGTAACGTCCCTGCAACCAGGCAGTTGCATCGTAAACACTAGTACTATTGCTTTTCCAAGCTCCTGAGTAAAAGTTTGAATCCCAATTCGTTCCATTTTTTAACAAGTTAGCATTATCTTGTAATGATTCTGCATGAGATGGATATTTTTTAAAGTTTTGAGGAATGTAGATCCACCCGCCACTTGCGCTCCATTCGGAAGTATACATAGTAGCTGTTTGACCATTGTAGCTTCCTTTAATTCCAAACAAATTGTGGTTTGGAGAAGAAGATAATTTACTGGAACCCCAACCACTTTCTAAAGCTGCTTGAGCAATCATCAGAGAGGCATATAAGTCATTTTTTGGTGCTACCTCAGCAGCATAAGCGCCAATGAACTCTACAAATTCTGCATTCGACATTTTTTCAATTGCTTTATTTGAAGTGATAGCTGTCGTTACTGTCTGAACAGCCCCTACTGCAGCTTTATTCACTGCCAAAACTTGTCCCGGATGAATCAAGTCTGAAGATAAGTTATTCATCTTTTTCAATTCAGCTACAGAAAGGCCATTTGCTTTTGCAATTTTATTTAATGTATCTCCTGATTTGATGGTATACAGTTTAGCAGTCTCTGCTTTCGCTTTGTCCGCTGCTGCTTTATCTGCTTTTGCTTTGTCCGCTGCTGCTTTATCTGCTTTTGCTTTGTCCGCTGCTGCTTTATCTGCTTTCGCTTTGTCTGCTGCCGCTTTATCTGCTTTTGCTTTGTCCGCTGCCGCTTGTTCTGCTTTTGCTTTGTCTGCTGCTTGTTCTGCTTTTGCTTTGTCTGCTGCTTGTTCTGCTTTTGCTTTGTCCGCTGCCGCTTGATCTGTTTTCGCTTTGTCTGCTGCTGCTTGTTCTGCTTTTGCTTTGTCTGCTGCTGCTTGTTCTAGTTCAGCTTGTTCTGATGCAGCTTGATCTAGTTCAGCTTTGTCTGCTGCTGCTTGATCTGCTTTCACTTTGTCTGCTTCAGCTTTATCTAGTTCAGCTTGTTCTGCTGCTTTATCTACATCACTGACTTCTTCACTCTTTTCAACAATTTCAGTAGTTAATGACGCTTCAGCTTCGACTGCTGACTCTGATGGTTCAATCCCTTCGTTTACTGCTGCAGATGTTTCTTCAACAACCGCATCAGTCTCGACAGTTTCTTCTGTTAGTGCATATGTAGCTTCTATTTTTTCTTCATTAGTTGCAATTGACATTTTTGTAATGGTTGCTTCGATTGCCTCTTCAGAATTTACAGTATCGTCGTTTTTCACATCCAACGCTGTTTCAATTAATTCATCGATATCTTCCATATCTAATTCTTCAAATATTAATGTATCAAATACTTCAGCTGTTAAGAGGATTTTCAATTCTTGTATTTTTTGTTCTTTTTCAATTGCTTTATCTTCAGCCGCGTTCTCTGTAGTATCTGAACTTTTCTCTGTCGATTGAATACTTGTTTCTGATTCTTTGGCTACCTCTGTTCCTTCTGTAGTTCCCTCTGTGACTACTTCTGGATTATTTTTTAAATTCTCTTCAAGTTCTTTGCTACTTGAATTTGCCAAATCATTCGCACTAGCTGATGCAGAAAAAGAAGGAAAGGCCAATAAGCTAACTAATAAAGTTGTACTTAAAACTGCTGTCCCTCTTTTATACACAGCATTCGATAAATCCTTTTTCCCAAACAACTTTTTACTATTTGCAGCGACAATTCTTTCTTTTCTAGTTTTTTCCAACGCTATACCTCCTGATTTAAACAATCTTTTGGATAAGGAGCTGTAATCGCCCTTATCAATGGTTTATAATGAGTCCTTCTTCTATTATAGCGTTGAATTCGTCCATATGATAGAAAATTGCAGAGATAAGCTGCTTTTTAATATACGTTACACAATCGTAATATTTTATGCAAAACCAATAGGCAGATAAACCATTACCCGCCTATTTCCGTCTTTCTTATATTACAATTTTGCTTACAGTTATTAAGTAAACTGTGGATCTCCAAGCCAATCAAAATCCAATAAGTACTGTACTTCTTTTTGATACGGCAACCAAATTTCAGCTTCTTTGATATTCATGATTGATTCCCAAAAAATAAGATCAGCTTGTTGTTGCTTAGTTGTTTTTATTTTTACTGTTTGTCCAGTTTCAGATTGCAAGATTATATTTGGAAACTCAATACTTTTTACTTGACCTGAACCAATTGCATCATTATTTTCCATGTCATCAAGCAGCATTTTGTCACACTCCTATCTCTTAACTATCTCTAGTGTACTCAATAGAGATTAAGGAAGTAATAAGAAAGTATGAATGTTTAGTTATTTCACGAGAAATTAGTTTAAACGAAACTTGATATTGCTAGATACCGAGACTGATTGTACCTCGGACTTTAGTCTTGTTTGTGGACTCTCGCCTTGTAATGCCTTGAAGCTGGCAGTATAGTCATTTTAAAGATACATAATAAAATGAAATCATTGATACGAAAGAGGTTAAAGTATAATGAACAAAGAACATTTTTTAATCGAATTAAAACTGAACTTAACCGACTTGCCGCCAGAAAAAGTTTCTGCTATTTTAGCTGAATACGAAGAAAAATTTGCAGCAGAACTTACAGCTGGAAAATTTGAAGAACAAATAGCAAACGAATTAGGGCATCCAAAACAGTTAGCCGCCGAACGGTTAATTCAATTTGGCATCAAACCAAAACCAAAAGAAGCCAGCTATAGTCAAGGCGATTGGGTAGAATTAGACTCTGAACCAGGAGAATTAAATGATGAAATTGAAGCGCAGCAGTCTTATTCGCCTTTTGTTCAGTTTATCAAAGCTGTTTTCATCATTGGCTTTAATCTGTTTTTTGTTTTAATCCCCATGATCGTCTTGCTTTTTTGTCTCTTGGGGGCTTGGATAACCGGCATTGCATTTAGCTTCGCTCCTATTTTCGGTATTTTTGCTTTGCTTGGAACTTATTCCGTTGCAACAGTCTTCCAAACGTTTATGACTATTTTGATTTGCGGAATCGGCTTGGTAATGCTTGCTGTTTGTTATTCTTTCACACGCGTATTAACTAAACTGTTTAGACGTTATCTAGTATGGATGAGACGCGCTATAGTAGGAGGACGATTAGCATGAAGAAAAATACACTTGCGTTATTAGCTGTAGGACTGTTCTTTATTGCCATTGGCGGCATAGGCGCAGCTCTTACTTATCAAAAAGCTTTTGATTCGGTTCATTTTGATCACCAAGAAACTGTAGCTGTCGAAGACATTCAAAACCTCTCTATCACTGGAACTTCAGCCGCTGTCTATCTTACAAAAACAAACGCCAAAGAAATATCTGTTAACGTTGAAGGCCTAAATGCAGATTCGAAAGTATACACACTAGATTCCAACAAAAACAGCGAGACCTTGCACTTAAACATCAATGAAATGGAACAATCTTCCAATACCATTTTAGACTACCTGAACACCGGTATTGTTCGCGTGACCATCGAAATTCCTGATTCCATCGAGACTCTTTCTCTCAGTACAGAAACAGGAACTGTTTCCATAAGTCATTTGACCCTTTCTGCTCTCTCAATCAAAACGGATGTAGGTTCTATAGATATAAACGATAGTCAGCTAGATCAGTTGAACGTCAAAAACACAGCCGGAGTTACTGACATCACTCAATCTATTTTTCAACAGTTGACGATTGATTCGGACGCTGGTTCGGCTAATCTGACTAAGGTTGTAGCTGATGAAACAGAGATAACCACCGACGTTGGGCAAATCGATTTTTCTCAAGTAACCGGAAAATTAACAGCTCAAACAAATGCTGGCGCTATCGTGCTATCGAATCCAACGATTGACCAAGATGTTACGCTCACAACCAACTTTGGAACCATTACTGTTTTAACTGAAAACACTCCAGAAAATCTAACAATTGAAACGTCTCACCAGCTAGGGGAGGTCTCTCTTTTTGACAAAGCAGAATCTAAGGCTCTTTTTGGGAATGGGACCCATCTTATGAAGTTGACTACAGATACTGGTACTATCTCTGTTTCTACTGCGCCTGATGAAGAATACACTTCAGAATACAACTAATGCAGCTGGTTATTGCTCTCTCTTATTTGTGAACGATACTGTCTTATGCTAAAATAAAGCGACTGTAGGATACGGTTAATTTTCTTAAAAAAATGACAGGAAGTACAAGATAATGAACTCAAAAAAAAATTCTTTTTCACTTTCGCCTTGGCTAAGTACCTGCCTTTTATTGTTGCTGCCTTTTAGCATCATTGCTTCAAGTATTTATCTGAATAGTAAGTGGATCATTTCATTTGATCAACTGATCAGCAAACCGATTTTAGCTAGCATGACCAATATAAAAACAGCATTCTTTATTTCATTAACGGATCTCGGCGGTGTGCCAGCGTTATTTTTAGTTGTTTCTCTTTGCAGTTTGTTTCTTATTTGGCATTATAAAGACTTGGCTGCTGCCCTTTGGTTCTTTATACAATCTGCTCTCGGAGCTGGCTTATTAAACCAATTTGTTAAACTGGTATTGCAACGGGAACGTCCGACCATTGAACATTTAGTGGTCCAGGGCGGTTACAGTTTCCCAAGCGGTCATTCAATGGGGTCTTTGATTTGTTATGGCGGGCTTGCTTTCCTCTTCATTCAATTCTCAAAAAACAGCCGTTGGAACTGGCTTGTGATTGCCGTTACGGCCATTCTTGTCTTCTTGATCGGTATGAGTCGGATTTATGTAGGTGTTCATTTTCCTTCTGATGTCATTGGTGGGTATTGTTTAGGAGGCTCTTGGCTAGCTCTATCCATTGGTCTTTACCCTAAATGGAAAAAACGGACCAAAAATAGACAGAACACTCGAAAACGCTAAACCTTTCCATCTTTGAGAAAACTTTCAAAGATGGTTTTTTGTTTTTAAATAAAAGCAGAAAACATGGTAAACTATGAAGTGTACAGTTAGGAGGGATACTATGATTGAAAACGCCTTGCGTTACAGTCATACGCTTTTGAAAAATACAGTAGTTAGAGGCGATAAAGTCATTGATGCGACCGTAGGAAATGGCGGCGACACCATTTTGCTGGCTACTCTAGTTGGACAGACCGGTACCGTCTATGGTTTTGATATTCAGGAGCAAGCAATCCAGACGACTAAAGAAAAACTTATGCTAACCGGACTTAGTGAACAAGTTGAGCTTTATCAACAAGGACATGAAACAGTTGCGGATATAGTACCCGAAAAGACAGAAATCGCTGCGGCTATTTTCAATCTTGGGTATCTGCCTAAAGGCGATAAATCGATTATTACACAAGGGAAAACAACGATTCAATCCCTTAACGAAATTTTACTTCGGTTGCGAAAAAGCGGCTTAGTATTGATCGTCGTTTATTATGGTCATGAAGGCGGAAAAACAGAAAAAGAAGCTGTCCTAACGTTTGCTGAACAATTGCCTCAAGAATCATTCAATGTGCTGCAGTACAACTTTATCAACCAGCGCAATACACCGCCTTTTTTACTGGCTATCGAAAAGAAATAAAAAGAATCTAGCAGAAGCCGCTAAGTAGCTTCCTGCTAGATTCTTTTTACTTTTCTTAAATAATCTCTTCTTTTTTAGCAAATTGATTAAATATCAATGCTAGTAAAACGGTCATAAATCCATAGAAGAAAACATTATGAATTCCATCGTATAGAATGCCTCTTAATGTAGGCAATAAATTAGGGTCAAGATGAACAGCTGTCAACGGATTAATCAATTCATTCATCATGTTGCTTTCAACTCCGATTGATTGATGAACCGTTAGTTGCTCAGCCATCTTGTGATTTAAGATAATTCCATAAAGGGAAACCATGATCGTTTGTCCCAAAATTCTAAACAAAGTATTGACGGACGTCGCTACACCTATTTGATTTTTAGGTACGACGTTCTGTACCGTTACGGTTGTCGTTGTGATGGTCAATCCCATACCAAGTCCAATCAATGCTGTAACTAGAAGAAACACATAGAAAGGAGTAGTGATTGGCAACAGTACAAGGATAAAAGCACTTAGACTGACGATGGTTAAACTCGTTGTTAAGATCGTCTTAACTGGTCGTTTTAACAACATTTGTCCGGCTATGAATGAACCTACGATCCAAGTCAACGACATTGGAGTGATGGCAAATCCACCCATGGCTGCTTTTAAGCCTTTCAATCCTTGCATCCACATAGGGATATAAACGTCTACTCCAATCAGAAAACCACTTACTAAAGCTGCAGCTAGGTTTTGAATAACGAAAGTTCGATTGCTGAATAAACTCAAAGGCAAGATTGGATCCGCAGCTCGTTTTTCTACAAAAATGAAACTTGCGAAAGATACTGCCGCTGCACCAAACCATATCAGCATTGGAGCTTTGAACGTTCCGGCATCTCCGAAAACTTGAATGCCATAAAGTAAGAACAATAATGTTCCGGTTAACGTTATGCTGCCTAAATAATCGACGGCTTTTTTCTCATACGTAAAGTCTTCATGTAAGAATAGAGAAATTAAAATAATGGTCACAATGCCGATAGGAACATTAATATAAAAGATCCAGTGCCAGCTTAAGTGGTCAACGATAAATCCTCCGAATAGAGGACCAAAAATTCCTGCGATCCCCCAAGCAGCTCCGTTTAACCCCATAATTTTTGCACGCTTTTCAAAAGGATAAATATCAGCGATAATCGTTGAAGTTACAGGCATGATTGCCCCTGCTCCGATTCCTTGAATAGCTCTAAATAAAATTAATTGTTCCATTGATTGTGCAAGTCCGCATAATGAAGACCCAATAACAAAAATAAGCAATCCTGTAATAAAAATAGGTTTTCTACCAATCATATCGGATAGCTTTCCATAAATTGGTGTCATAATAGCGTTTGTTAATAAATAAATTGAAAATACCCAGTTCATGATCGACATTCCTTCAAGACTGCCGATGATGGTTGGCATTGCTGTAGATATAATCGTTCCTTCAACTGCAGTCATAAATGTCGCAACAAAAATTGCGATCGTTATAATCACTACATTGGTTTGTTTTTTGTTCTTCTCCATATTTGCCTCCATTCTATTCCTAGCTTACGGGTTTATTACCCCTTCAGCTCAAAAAAAATATACTTAAAGCGCCTCTATCTTTATCTTCTAAAGATAGAATGCGCTCTTTGATTCCTTAAGCTAAAGATGCTTTTAAAGCATCGACTTTATCTGTGTGTTCCCATGTTAAATCAATATCTGTCCGGCCAAAATGTCCGTAAGCAGCTGTTTGCTTATAAATAGGCTTTTGCAAGTCCAGCATTTTTATGATTCCGGCTGGCCGTAAGTCAAAATTAGAACGTACAGCTGCAATTAAATCAGCTTCAGATACCGTGCCCGTCCCAAACGTATCGATTGCAATGGAAACCGGTTGAGCTACTCCGATAGCATAAGCTAATTGGACTTCACATTTTCCAGCGAATCCAGCTGCAACAATATTTTTAGCAATGTACCGTGCTGCATAACTAGCTGAGCGGTCAACTTTTGTTGGATCTTTACCTGAAAATGCGCCTCCGCCATGGCGAGCATATCCACCGTACGTATCAACAATGATTTTACGTCCTGTTAGCCCTGAATCGCCCTGAGGACCGCCAATAACAAAGCGTCCTGTTGGATTAATAAAGTATTTAGTCTTTTCATCCAACAGCTCTTGTGGAATTTCATGCTTGATAACCAGTTCCATCATGTCTTTTTTCAGCTCGTCTTCAGTTGTATCAGGATGGTGTTGAGTACTGATAACTACTGTATCCACACGTAGCGGCTTATCGTTTTCATCGTATTCAACCGTTACTTGCGATTTCGCATCAGGTCTTAAATAAGAAAGAGTTCCTTCTTTTCTAACGCTTGCCAAACGTTTGACTAAACGATGGCTTAACGAAATTGGTAAAGGCATCAGTTCAGGTGTTTCATCGATAGCAAATCCAAACATCAAACCTTGGTCTCCTGCTCCGATTTGGTCTAATTCGTCTTCATCAAGTGACTTGTATTCAACTGAATCATCTACGCCTTGAGCAATATCCGGCGATTGTTCGTCAATTGCGACAATAACGGCACATGTATCAGCATCGAAACCAAATTTTGCACGCGTGTATCCAATCCCGCGAATCGTTTCCCGAGCAACTTTTTGGATATCAACATAAGTTGAGGTTGATATTTCTCCAACAACTAAAACTAACCCCGTTGTTACGGTCGTTTCACAAGCTACACGTGCATCTGGATCCTTTGCAATGATTGCATCTAGAATAGCATCGCTAATTTGATCAGCGATTTTATCTGGATGACCTTCTGATACTGATTCAGAAGTAAATAATCTTCTTTCTGTCATTCTATTGTTCCCCCTTTATCTTTTCGGTTACAAGGCTTCTCCACTCTTTTCATCAAGTGAATCCTTTCGGGACTCCATTTGCAAACCTTATATATTTTAACATACTTCCATGTAATTAGGTGAACAATATTTTAGAACTTTAAGATAGTTAGCAATCAGCAGGAGTTTAATCTTCATTAGCTTTTTTTAAGTTTCTTTTTATGCTGTTCCTTCGATTGATTTTTGGTAAGATAGAAGGGCACAACACGTGAAAGGAGATTTTCCAGTGGCAAATTTTACTTATCAACGTTTTCAAGCTTTCTTTAATCACTCACTTTTTATTATTTTCGCTACACCTTTAACCTATCTATTCGTCGGAACCCTGTATGCTGCTCAGATAACCAGAGTTCATTTCCTTCCTTTCTTTCTTCTTTACTGTTTCATTTTATTAAATCAGTTTTTAGAAAAATTCCTTGAAAGGTGGATAAAAAAAACAAGCAGACATTCGACCATCTTCTTACTTATCTTCGAACTGTTAAATTTAAGCTTGGTTGTTTACTTTACCTTTTCTTTGCATTATTTAATTGGGATGCTTTTATTATTTTACTCCTTGCTTGTCCATGGACAATTTTACTTAATCAAAATAGGACTAGCGTGGTTTTCTATCGCTATGCAAGCTGTCTTTAAAGGGGCCATCATGACTTATATCAGTTTTTCCATTCAAGTGTTGTTTATTCCGAACACACTTTTCTTGTGGAGTATTCCTTTAGTACTGTTGGCTTTATTTGTAGAACTAGGCAAGTATCAAACGTCTTTAAAACCATTAGTTTCTGTTACGACTAATGAACTCTTCACTGACCGGACGACTTATCTTGCGTTGAACAGTGTGCTTGTTCTTCTCTACTTCAGCAGTTTTCTAATGTTGTGGCCTTCTTTTTCATACTTTACTTGTTTGCTCCTTTTAAGTATGCCGGCTGCATGGACAGCTATACAATCTTATGATCCAACTAAAGCTGTTAAAAAGAATACGAATACACTCAAACAGTTATCCCTCTATTCCTTACTGTATTTGTTTTTATTTGCCTGTATTATCAGCACGCGCTTTTTCATTCACTAAATGGACGAATAAAGACCCCGTTTTAGTTACGCGGGGTCTTTATTTTTTCTTCTAACAGTACAAATTACAAATACAAAAAAACTCCTCAACCTTATTGAAAGGCTAGGAGTTATAGTATATTCAGATGACCCGTACGGGATTCGAACCCGTGATACCGCCGTGAAAGGGCGGTGTCTTAACCACTTGACCAACGGGCCTTATGTACAAAAACGTAATTTTTTATTTAATGGGCCTAAATGGACTCGAACCATCGACCTCACGCTTATCAGGCGTGCGCTCTAACCAGCTGAGCTATAGGCCCATAAAAAAAAAGCGGGTGACGAGAATCGAACTCGCATCAACAGCTTGGAAGGCTGTGGTTTTACCACTAAACTACACCCGCATAAATAATGGCCCGGGACAGAATCGAACTGCCGACACCTTGAGCTTCAATCAAGTGCTCTACCAACTGAGCTACCGGGCCATAGTATTCAATTAACGGTCTCGACGGGAATCGAACCCGCGATCTTCTGCGTGACAGGCAGACATGTTAACCCCTACACCACGAGACCTTTTTTTGCATTGTACTATTTATTTATCATATGCGTTCTATGATAATAATTGCGGGGACAGGATTTGAACCTGTGACCTTCGGGTTATGAGCCCGACGAGCTGCCAACTGCTCCACCCCGCGATAATAAGAATAAAAAATGAAGATAAGGAGGATAAGAGATTCGAACTCTTGCGTGCTTTTACACACCTGACGGTTTTCAAGACCGTTCCCTTCAGCCAGACTTGGGTAATCCTCCATAATTCCAACTGTTATAACAACTTACTGCATTCAATTATAAGCAATTCATTGCTATGACCCGTACGGGATTCGAACCCGTGATACCGCCGTGAAAGGGCGGTGTCTTAACCACTTGACCAACGGGCCTTGTTTCAAATATTAAAAACGGAGAAGGAGGGATTCGAACCCTCGCGCCGCGTTAGCGACCTACACCCTTAGCAGGGGCGCCTCTTGAGCCTCTTGAGTACTTCCCCAAATCCAATAACTAAAATATATATTTCAATGGGCCTAAATGGACTCGAACCATCGACCTCACGCTTATCAGGCGTGCGCTCTAACCAGCTGAGCTATAGGCCCATAAAAAAAGCGGGTGACGAGAATCGAACTCGCATCAACAGCTTGGAAGGCTGTGGTTTTACCACTAAACTACACCCGCAAAAACGGTCTCGACGGGAATCGAACCCGCGATCTTCTGCGTGACAGGCAGACATGTTAACCCCTACACCACGAGACCTTTTTTTGCATTGTACTATTTATTTATCATATGCGTTCTATGATAATAATTGCGGGGACAGGATTTGAACCTGTGACCTTCGGGTTATGAGCCCGACGAGCTGCCAACTGCTCCACCCCGCGATAATAAGAATAAAAAATGAAGATAAGGAGGATAAGAGATTCGAACTCTTGCGTGCTTTTACACACCTGACGGTTTTCAAGACCGTTCCCTTCAGCCAGACTTGGGTAATCCTCCGTTATAATGTATACAAGGTAATCAATCATAAAAGATACGACTAATGGACCTTGCAGGACTCGAACCTGCGACCGGACGGTTATGAGCCGTCTGCTCTAACCAACTGAGCTAAAGGTCCAAGCTCTTTCAATTGTAATAGCGGCGAAGGGGATCGAACCCCCGACCTCCCGGGTATGAACCGGACGCTCTAGCCAGCTGAGCTACACCGCCAAAATATCTAATAATTAAAAACTTAAAAGTGGAGCCTAGCGGGATCGAACCGCTGACCTCCTGCGTGCAAGGCAGGCGCTCTCCCAGCTGAGCTAAGGCCCCAACATTTTAAATCGGGAAGACAGGATTCGAACCTGCGACCCCTTGGTCCCAAACCAAGTGCTCTACCAAGCTGAGCTACTTCCCGTATGTTGAAATCTGGTATTTCCATTCTTGATTATGTAAAATGGAATGCACCCAAGAGGAGTCGAACCTCTAACCGCCTGATTCGTAGTCAGGTACTCTATCCAATTGAGCTATGGGTGCTGAATAATGGTGCCGAGGGCCGGAATCGAACCGGCACGGTGATCACTCACCGCAGGATTTTAAGTCCTGTGCGTCTACCTGTTCCGCCACCCCGGCATTTAGAACAAGCAATGATTTTTTCAAATCTTGCTTACTAGTTGGTCTAGTAAGCGGAAGACGGGGTTCGAACCCGCGACCTCCACCTTGGCAAGGTGGCGTTCTACCACTGAACTACTTCCGCAAATGGTGCCGGCTAAAGGAGTTGAACCCTCGACCCTCTGATTACAAATCAGATGCTCTACCAACTGAGCTAAGCCGGCTAATACAGTAAAAAGAATAAATGGTGCGGGTGAAGGGACTTGAACCCCCACGTCTCTCGACGCTAGATCCTAAATCTAGTGCGTCTGCCAATTCCGCCACACCCGCTAAGCGTAGCATAACTATCCATCATAGATGTTTAGTTATGAGTCATGCAGGATTCGAACCTGCGACCCTCTGATTAAAAGTCAGATGCTCTACCAACTGAGCTAATGACTCATGGTGGAGGTTAACGGGATCGAACCGCTGACCCTCTGCTTGTAAGGCAGATGCTCTCCCAGCTGAGCTAAACCTCCATGGGATAAATTAAATTTAATGAATCAATGCGCGGCAGCGTCCTACTCTCACAAAGGGAAACCCTTCACTACCATCGGCGCTAAGAAGCTTAACTGCTGTGTTCGGCATGGGAACAGGTGTGACCTTCTTGCCGTCACCACCGCACATTTTTTCATCAAGAGAACGGTGTTCTCTCAAAACTGGATAGTGTTTTTCTTTTGCAACATCGTGTCGAAACCAAGACACCGTTTAAAAAATTGGTTAAGTCCTCGACCGATTAGTATTGGTCCGCTCCATACATCGCTGTACTTCCACTTCCAACCTATCTACCTGATCATCTCTCAGGGGTCTTACTCACTTACGTGATGGGAAATCTCATCTTGAGGGGGGCTTCACGCTTAGATGCTTTCAGCGTTTATCCCGTCCACACATAGCTACCCAGCGATGCTCTTGGCAGAACAACTGGTACACCAGCGGTGTGTCCATCCCGGTCCTCTCGTACTAAGGACAGCTCCTCTCAAATTTCCTGCGCCCGCGACGGATAGGGACCGAACTGTCTCACGACGTTCTGAACCCAGCTCGCGTACCGCTTTAATGGGCGAACAGCCCAACCCTTGGGACCGACTACAGCCCCAGGATGCGATGAGCCGACATCGAGGTGCCAAACCTCCCCGTCGATGTGGACTCTTGGGGGAGATAAGCCTGTTATCCCCAGGGTAGCTTTTATCCGTTGAGCGATGGCCCTTCCATGCGGAACCACCGGATCACTAAGCCCGACTTTCGTCCCTGCTCGACTTGTAGGTCTCGCAGTCAAGCTCCCTTCTGCCTTTACACTCTACGAATGATTTCCAACCATTCTGAGGGAACCTTTGGGCGCCTCCGTTACTCTTTAGGAGGCGACCGCCCCAGTCAAACTGCCCGTCAGACACTGTCTCCCAGCCAGATCATGGCTGTGGGTTAGAGTGGTCATACAGCAAGGGTAGTATCCCACCAACGCCTCCACCAAGACTAGCGTCCTGGTTTCATCGGCTCCTACCTATCCTGTACAAGCTGTACAAACACTCAATATCAAACTGCAGTAAAGCTCCATGGGGTCTTTCCGTCCTGTCGCGGGTAACCTGCATCTTCACAGGTACTATAATTTCACCGAGTCTCTCGTTGAGACAGTGCCCAAATCATTACGCCTTTCGTGCGGGTCGGAACTTACCCGACAAGGAATTTCGCTACCTTAGGACCGTTATAGTTACGGCCGCCGTTTACTGGGGCTTCAATTCTGAGCTTCGCTCGAAAGCTAACCCATCCTCTTAACCTTCCAGCACCGGGCAGGCGTCAGCCCCTATACGTCATCTTTCGATTTAGCAGAGACCTGTGTTTTTGATAAACAGTTGCTTGGGCCTATTCACTGCGGCTGACCAAATGGTCAGCACCCCTTCTCCCGAAGTTACGGGGTCATTTTGCCGAGTTCCTTAACGAGAGTTCACTCGCACACCTTAGGATTCTCTCCTCGACTACCTGTGTCGGTTTGCGGTACGGGCCGTTTGTTTCTCACTAGAAGCTTTTCTTGACAGTGTGACATCGGGAACTTCGGTACTTAATTTCCCTCCCCATCACAACTTGTCCTTAGAGAAGCAAGCATTTGACTCGCTTCAAGACTTGTTGCTTGGACGCACATATCCAACAGTGCGTATTCCTTAGCCTACTGTGTCCCTCCATTGCTCAAACAAAACAAACGGGTACAGGAATCTCAACCTGTTATCCATCGTCTACGCCTATCGGCCTCGACTTAGGTCCCGACTAACCCTGGGAGGACGAGCCTTCCCCAGGAAACCTTAGTCATTCGGTGGACGGGATTCTCACCCGTCTTTCGCTACTCATACCGGCATTCTCACTTCTAAGCGCTCCACCAGTCCTCACGGTCTAGCTTCGACGCCCTTAGAACGCTCTCCTACCATAGAACCTAAGTTCTATCCACAGCTTCGGTGTTATGTTTAGCCCCGGTAAATTTTCGGCGCAGGGTCACTCGACTAGTGAGCTATTACGCACTCTTTAAATGATGGCTGCTTCTGAGCCAACATCCTAGTTGTCTAAGCAACCCCACATCCTTTTCCACTTAACATAAACTTTGGGACCTTAGCTGGTGGTCTGGGCTGTTTCCCTCTCGACTACGGATCTTATCACTCGTAGTCTGACTCCCGGATATAAATCAATGGCATTCGGAGTTTATCTGAATTCGGTAACCCGAGAAGGGCCCCTAGTCCAAACAGTTGCTCTACCTCCATGATTCTTATTCCGAGGCTAGCCCTAAAGCTATTTCGGAGAGAACCAGCTATCTCCAAGTTCGATTGGAATTTCTCCGCTACCCACACCTCATCCCCGCATTTTTCAACATACGTGGGTTCGGTCCTCCAGTGCGTATTACCGCACCTTCAACCTGGACATGGGTAGATCACTTGGTTTCGGGTCTACGACCACATACTCATTCGCCCTATTCAGACTCGCTTTCGCTACGGCTCCGTCTCATCGACTTAACCTCGCATGGGATCGTAACTCGCCGGTTCATTCTACAAAAGGCACGCTATCACCCATTAACGGGCTCTAACTACTTGTAAGCACACGGTTTCAGGTGCTGTTTCACTCCCCTTCCGGGGTTCTTTTCACCTTTCCCTCACGGTACTGGTTCACTATCGGTCACTAGGGAGTATTTAGCCTTGGGAGATGGTCCTCCCGGATTCCGACGGAATTTCTCGTGTTCCGCCGTACTCAGGATACTGATCAGAGTGAACGGGGTTTCAGTTACGGGGCTTTTACCCTCTTTGGCGGACCTTTCCAGGTCGCTTCTCTTACACCGTTCATTTATGACTCTATGTGTTCAGTCCTACAACCCCAGAAAGCAAGCTTTCTGGTTTGGGCTTTTCCCGTTTCGCTCGCCGCTACTCAGGGAATCGAATTTTCTTTCTCTTCCTGCAGGTACTTAGATGTTTCAGTTCTCTGCGTCTACCTCTACGGACCTATGTATTCAGTCAGCAGTAACACCCTATCAAAGGTGCTGGGTTTCCCCATTCGGAAATCTCTGGATCACAGCTTACTTACAGCTCCCCAAAGCATATCGGCGTTAGTCCCGTCCTTCATCGGCTCCTAGTGCCAAGGCATCCACCGTGCGCCCTTATTAACTTAACCTATGGTCGTTGTTAATAGCGATCCAACATCAATTGATGCGAATCGTAAAAAATAAAACGCGGTTTTTACTTGGTTTCTTACTTTGTTACAATTGTTAAACACTATCCAGTTTTCAAAGAACAACATTTTTGATGCATTGAGAAGATTAGACCTCTCAAAACTGAACAAAGCCAAAACGAATGTGTGAGGTTCCGTAATATTCCTTAGAAAGGAGGTGATCCAGCCGCACCTTCCGATACGGCTACCTTGTTACGACTTCACCCCAATTATCTATCCCACCTTAGGCGGCTGGCTCCTTTGCAGGTTACCTCACCGACTTCGGGTGTTACAAACTCTCGTGGTGTGACGGGCGGTGTGTACAAGACCCGGGAACGTATTCACCGCGGCGTTCTGATCCGCGATTACTAGCGATTCCGGCTTCATGCAGGCGAGTTGCAGCCTGCAATCCGAACTGAGAATGGCTTTAAGAGATTAGCTTGACCTCGCGGTCTTGCGACTCGTTGTACCATCCATTGTAGCACGTGTGTAGCCCAGGTCATAAGGGGCATGATGATTTGACGTCATCCCCACCTTCCTCCGGTTTATCACCGGCAGTCTCACTAGAGTGCCCAACTGAATGCTGGCAACTAGTAATAAGGGTTGCGCTCGTTGCGGGACTTAACCCAACATCTCACGACACGAGCTGACGACAACCATGCACCACCTGTCACTTTGTCCCCGAAGGGAAAGCTCTATCTCTAGAGTGGTCAAAGGATGTCAAGACCTGGTAAGGTTCTTCGCGTTGCTTCGAATTAAACCACATGCTCCACCGCTTGTGCGGGTCCCCGTCAATTCCTTTGAGTTTCAGCCTTGCGGCCGTACTCCCCAGGCGGAGTGCTTAATGCGTTAGCTGCAGCACTGAGGGGCGGAAACCCCCCAACACTTAGCACTCATCGTTTACGGCGTGGACTACCAGGGTATCTAATCCTGTTTGCTCCCCACGCTTTCGAGCCTCAGCGTCAGTTACAGACCAGAGAGTCGCCTTCGCCACTGGTGTTCCTCCACATATCTACGCATTTCACCGCTACACGTGGAATTCCACTCTCCTCTTCTGCACTCAAGTTCCCCAGTTTCCAATGACCTTCCCCAGTTGAGCTGGGGGCTTTCACATCAGACTTAAAGAACCGCCTGCGCTCGCTTTACGCCCAATAAATCCGGACAACGCTTGCCACCTACGTATTACCGCGGCTGCTGGCACGTAGTTAGCCGTGGCTTTCTGGTTAGATACCGTCAGGGGATGAGCAGTTACTCTCATCCTTGTTCTTCTCTAACAACAGAGTTTTACGATCCGAAAACCTTCTTCACTCACGCGGCATTGCTCCGTCAGACTTTCGTCCATTGCGGAAGATTCCCTACTGCTGCCTCCCGTAGGAGTCTGGGCCGTGTCTCAGTCCCAGTGTGGCCGATCACCCTCTCAGGTCGGCTACGTATCATTGCCTTGGTGAGCCATTACCTCACCAACTAGCTAATACGCCGCGGGTCCATCCATAAGCGGTAGCCGAAGCCACCTTTCATCCAACGATCAGGAGATCACTGGAATTATGCGGTATTAGCAGCCGTTTCCGGCTGTTATCCCCCACTTATGGGCAGGTTACCCACGTGTTACTCACCCGTCCGCCACTCTTCTTCTCTGGTGGGTGCAAGCACCCGGTAGAAAAGAAGCGTTCGACTTGCATGTATTAGGCATGCCGCCAGCGTTCGTCCTGAGCCAGGATCAAACTCTCATAAAAGTTGGCTTTGTCCGTTAGGACTTCACCCTTTTAATGATGCTTGAAGCTCATTAATTGACTTGCTAGCGAATAATTATTCACTTTGTTTCTGTTGGTTTAACCCTTGGTTAAACCACCTTACACATTTGGTTCGTTTTGCTTTGTTCAGTTTTCAAAGGTCTAATTTGGTTGCGTTGCCGTTTTGACAACTTCTAAATATTACCAGAAGCTGATTTGTTTGTCAACAAATTTTTTAAATAAATATTTTTTGTTTTGTATATTTATTCAACATTATTTTCGCCGTCTTCTTGACGACTTCAATATAATATCATGTTTCTCTACAGACTGTCAAGCATATTTTTGATTTTTCTTTGCTTGTTTTATTATCTGTTAGTTGTGTCAGCCGCAATAGCGTAACAACATGTATTAATATAACAAGTTTCCTCTTGCTGGTCAATAGAAAAGTATCTTTTTTTTACATTTCTTTTATAAACCGTACATTCTAACGATTTCACTCAACTATATATGTTTTATACCATCCAACATTCGGATAAACCGCATTTATATACAATCAGATTTCACTATCGTTCGTTTTTTAATTTATATCAAATTGGTAGAGATTAAAATTTGTTTTATGACCATCTGCCTCGATTTCTTTAGCTTGTCCTTTATAACTAAACCCTGCATGTTGATACAGTTTATTTAAATGTGGATTATCAGCAATACAATCTAATCGAACAGCTTTTTTCCCCATTGCTTTTGCACAAGCTTTAGCTTCTTTCAATAACAATTCCGAAACTCCTTGGCCCGCGAACTCACGTACGATCGTTAAACGGTGTAGATAGCTATAATCCGTCGTTGGATTTTCTTTCCATAAAGCAGCATCCCATTCACTTTGTTGATCCCATAAAATAAACATACCTACTGGTTGATGTTCTATTGTCACATAAAATACTTCTCCACGTTCTATTGCCTCTGAAGTGTTGTGGTTATCTTTCCCTTCTAAAATACCCGACCATTGTGTCGATCCACGAGATTGCAGCCATTGGACCGTCTGAACCAATATACTGTTTATTAGTGCTCCGTCTTTGCTTTCTGCTTGATGAAGTTCTATTTTTCCGCTCACATTATTCCTTCTTTCTTCTATAAGATAAAGAAGAAAAATCGCTCTTGCAAATGAAAGTCTCAATTTTGACAACAGGATCAACCTTATCATCAAACTTAATGCTCTATTTGCCTGAACGATTCCTCATTTAATCTAATTTTCTATGATCGATTACAGACGTGCGTTTAATTCTTTTGCTAAGTCTTCAAATCCAGGTTTGCCTAATAAAGCAAACATGTTCTTCTTATAAGCTTCTACTCCTGGTTGGTCAAATGGATTTACGCCATTTAGATAACCCGAAACCCCAACGGCAATTTCAAAGAAGTACATTAGGTAACCTAGTGTATAAGCATCTGTTTCAGGAATCGTTACTAAAAGATTCGGAACGTTCCCATCTGTATGAGCTAATAACGTACCTTCAAATGCTTTCGTATTAACAAAATCAATTTCTTTACCTTGTAAGTAACCTAATCCGTCTAAATCTTCTTCAGTAGTTGGAATAAGTACTGTGTGTTTAGCTTTGTCTACTTTAATGATCGTTTCAAAAATATTTCGTTGTCCATCTTGAATAGATTGTCCAATCGAATGCAAATCAGTAGAGAAATTAGCACTTGCTGGGAAAATGCCTTTTTGGTCTTTCCCTTCAGACTCGCCAAATAGTTGTTTCCACCATTCAGAGAAATATTGTAAGTTAGGTTCGTAATTAACCAATATTTCGGTTACTTTGCCTTTACGGTAAAGTGCATTACGAATCGCTGCATATTGATAAGCTTCATTTTCTTCTAATTTATCACTGCTGTATGCACCTGCTGCATCTGCTGCGCCTTGCATCAATGCGTCAATGTCTGCTCCGCTTGCTGCGATAGGCAATAGACCAACTGCAGTCAATACAGAGAATCGTCCCCCAATATCATCAGGAATAATGAAAGATTCGTAGCCTTGTGCCATCGCTTCTTCTTTTAAAGCTCCTTTTGCTTTATCCGTTGTCGCATAAATACGTTTTTTAGCTTCAGCTGCACCGTATTTCTTCTCTAATAATTCTTTAAAGACACGGAATGCTATTGCTGGTTCTGTAGTTGTACCAGATTTTGAAATAATGTTGACTGAGAAGTCACGGTCTCCGATCACTTCGATCAAATCGCTTAAGTAAGACGAACTGATACTGTTTCCTGCAAAGAAAATTTGTGGAGCTTTACGTTCTTCTTTATTAAGTAAATTATAAAATGAGTGGTTCAGAAAATCTAAAGCTGCTTTCGCGCCTAGATACGATCCGCCTATTCCAATAACAACCAATACTTCAGAATCGCTTTGGATTTTTTCCGCTGCTGTTTTAATGCGAGCAAATTCTTCTTTATCGTAATTTTTAGGCAAATCAATCCACCCTAAGTAGTCGCTTCCAGCTCCTGTGCCTTTACGCAACATTTCATCTGCTGCAGACACTTGCTGTTGCAGATTTGAAATTTCATGCGGCTGAATAAATTTTTCGATTTTTGAATAATCAAATTTGATATGTCCCATGTAAATCCCTCCATCATTCTGTTTTTGTGAATCCACCTTCATTGCTTCCGTTCAGACTTAACTTTAGTAGTTTTAGATTAAAAATGCAAGAGAAAAACAGTATTTCATGGTGAGAAATACTGTTCGGGTCTTTTTTGATTAGAATTGCGGTACTCCCGATATCTTCCAGTTTTCTAATGTCTCTATCAGCACACCAGATTTTTCCCATGAAAGAAGCGGCAAGTCGCTTTTTAATACATCAGTTAATTGAATAGTAGCATCTGGTATTTCGAATACAAACAAAGGCACATTGGTACCATCAACGACAGCATTGGTTAATTCAAACAGATTTAATGAATGGATGTCGATGGCTAGCTTTTTCTTTAGTTCTTCTAGAATACAAGCTAGTCCTGTTTGTTCGCTAAGAATTTGAGTTGAAGGAAAGGAGAATTTGTCGTTTTCTTTTTTTACCAAAAACACATATTTACCTTCCGGGTTGTGAGCCATTACGGTTCCGGCTACCCATTGTTTTTCTGTCATTTTTCAAGCACCTCACACTTAAATTTTTAAGTTTAGATATCATAAAGTTAAGTTCTCCAGGTATAGATTACAAAAAGAAACCTTTTTTAGCTGAAACGTTTTTCTTCATCTGCTTTTGCTTCTTGAATCCATTGCGGCATTAAATCATGAATGGTTTTAAATCCAATCTGCCCCATTTTTTCTTGACGATACCTTCTTTTTTTAGAATGATAATGAAAATTGCTTTTTTCTTCCAACGTTCTTAACGACAAACTGATTTTTTTTGTGTATTCATCGATATCCAAGATCATGACATCCATTTCATCTCCGACAGTCAGAATCTCGTCTAAATTTTTTACGTACCCATGTCTGCACTCTGAAATGTGGATCAGCCCTTGTGTCTCTTTATCTAATGAAACAAATGCGCCGTAAGGTTGGATGCCGGTTACTTTGCCTTTAACAATCATTCCGATTTTGTAATCCATTTATCCACCTCATCACCTTTCTACTGTCGTATGGTTTCAACTATATTATATCATGATTGTATCATAACCGGAAAGCTTATGAAAATAGTATTCGCTTTCATTAACTGCACAATTTTCAACGTCTGGTTTCGTGAGCGCTTCACGTCAATAATTGGCAAGAAACATTGTTTCACGTATACTGAATATGTTGATAAATGCTAATTATTTATTTTGAAAAGGATGTGTTTGTATGAATCATCATTTTGATGAAGTGATTGATCGCAAGAACCCGTTTAGCGTTAAATGGGGCAGCTTGGAAAAACTATTTGGTTCCGAAGATGTATTGCCGATGTGGGTTGCCGATATGGACTTTGAAAACCCAGAACCGGTTTTAGCAGCTTTAAGAAAAATACTTGATAATCATGTGCTAGGATACATGATGCCTCCTGATTCATTATATGAAGCTATTATCCATTGGCAAAAAGAACGCCATCAAATGATCTTAGCCAAAGAAGATATCTTATTCTCTCCCGGTGTTGTACCTAGTATCGGGTTGATCATTCAAACGTTTACTCAAGTGAACGATGCCGTCATGATTCACGACCCTGTCTATACGCCTTTTTCAAATATGATTGAATTAAATCAACGCAAATGCATTTCGTCTACTTTAACCATTCAGGACAATCAATTTAAAATGGATTTTGCTGATATAGAGAAAAAGATGGTCGACCAACAAGTAAAACTGTTCATTCTCTGTAATCCCCAAAATCCCGGTGGTCGTGTCTGGTCAAAAAAAGAATTGACTCAATTAGCAGAGCTGTGTAAAAAACATGGCGTTTTAATGATCAGTGATGAAATTCACGGTGATTTAGTTTTTCAGCCAGAATCTTTTACTTCATTAGTAACCTTAGATTCTAGTTACCAAGATTTTGTACTGACACTTTCGGCAGCTACGAAAACATTTAATTTAGCAGGAATCAAACTATCCATGGTATTTGTTCAAAATCCTAAGCTTCGTGACCAGTTCATTCAAGCGCAAAATAAAATCGAGCAAAGCGCCTTGAATACTTTTGGCTATGTCGGAACAGAAGCTGCCTTCTCTGAAGGGGGACCTTGGCTCAGCGACCTGATGCAGTACCTCAGCGCTAACTTAGAACTTATTTGCACATTTTTTGATAAGGAATTGCCTCAAGTGAGATACATGAAACCAGAGGGCACTTACTTGTTCTGGTTTGACTGTTCTACTTTAGGCATGACCGATGCTGAATTAGCCGATCATTTTGCAAAAGTCGGCAAAATCGGTTTAAACGCCGGAGCTGCTTACGGTCCGGCTGGCTCTAACTATATGCGTTTAAACTTTGCTGCACCTCAATCTCTTATTGAAGAAGGATTGAAGCGTATCAAGTATGCTTTCGAGCAGCCACATTAAAACAAAAAAAGACCTTTCTCCATTCATTCTGGAAAAGGTCTTTTTGATTATTCTTATTTTACTTGTTCGGCAGCTAATAATAAACTTCCGGTAATCCCAGCATTATCGCCTAAAGCCGGGCCCGCGATATATTCTTCTAAAGGCGGCAATTCAATATAACCCGCCATCAGTTTTTCAAACTCTTGACGAACCAATGAAAAAAGTTGTTTTTGTTTCATCACGCCTCCGCCTAATACGATTCGCTCTGGGCTCAACACTAACGTATAGTTCATTAAGGCTTGGGCCAAATAATAAGCTTCCATTTCCCAAACGTGCTGTTCATCGGCCAATTCATGTCCTTTTTTACCATAGCGCTTTTCAATGGCTGGACCAGCTGCAATGCCTTCTAAACAATTGCCATGGTATGGACAAAAACCCGCGAATGTTTCATCTGGATGCAAACGCACCATCATATGTCCCATTTCTGGATGTCCATATCCTGTCAATAATTCGCCATTCACAACAGCTCCTCCGCCAATACCGGTACCAACGGTTAAGTAGACACAACTAGACAGCCCCAGAGCAGCTCCTTTTCTTAATTCCCCGAGTGCAGCAGCATTCACATCAGTTGTCCAACCAACTGGAATAGCATAACGCTCTTTAATAGCTCCCAAAAAATCATAATTTTTCCAAGCGGTTTTTGGGGTAGTGGTCACATAGCCGTATGTAGAGGAATCAGTATTTACATCAATTGGGCCAAATGAACCAATGCCAATCGCCGATAAATCGTATTGATCAAAGAAATCAAAAACTTGTTCCAACGTTTCTTGAGGGGTGGTCGTTGGTATACTCACCCGTTCTTTAATATCAAATTTTTCATCGCTCACTGCACAAACAAATTTTGTGCCTCCCGCTTCAATTGCACCGTATATCATCTTGCACATCCCCTTCTTCATTTCATTTTCCTTTTTATTGTAGCATAGACCCTTTAGATTGTGTGCGTTTTCAAACATTTTATCAACAAAAATACCCAACACTGTTTGTGTTGGGCATCCGGATCATTCTTTAAGCAATTTCAACCGATTCGATAATAACACCGTGGACCGGTTTGTCTTGTGCATCGCGTCTAACATTTTGAATTTCGTTTACTACGTTCATACCTTCAATCACATGTCCAAAAACAGTGTGTTTGAAGTCCAACCAAGGAGTTCCGCCGTTTTCTTTGTAAGCTTCGATTGCTTCAGCCGGATATCCTGCTGATTCCATTTGACTTAGCATATTAGCTGGAGTTGTTGGAGCTGTTACAATAAAGAATTGACTGCCGTTCGTACCAGGGCCAGCGTTGGCCATTGAAAGAGCGCCATTCAGGTTAAAAACGTCTTTTGAGAATTCGTCTTCGAATGATTCTCCCCACAGGCTTTCTCCGCCCATTCCAGTTCCTGTCGGGTCTCCGCCTTGAATCATGAATTCAGGAATAACACGGTGGAAAACAACCCCGTTGTAATAACCTTTTTCAGCTAAACCGATAAAGTTTTCAACTGTTTTTGGTGCGATTTCCGGAAAAAGTTTAACTTTGATATCACCCATGTTGGTCTTAATTGTTGCTGTTTTTTCATTTCCAGCTACTTCTGCTGATAATTGTGGCAATTGTGTCATATAATATCCTCCTCTTTTTTACTTACTTGATAATCATACTCAAATCAGAACAAATTTGCTATGATTTTAATTAATATGAAGAAGTTTCTTACTTTTCTTCGCAAAACAGCTCTTGATTGGCTCATTTTTAAACCCAAAAATCTTTTTAATAAGATATCTTTCTTTTCGTGGTATGATAAAAGAAATAACTGTTTAATTTTTTAAAGGATGGTATGCTATGGTAATTTTATCTAATTTTCCCCTTATCGCTGCATTGACAGCTATTGTCTTTGCCCAATTAATCAAAGTTCCCATTGCTTTCTTCTTACAGAGAAAAACGACTTGGGCGCTTGCCACTTCTACTGGCGGAATGCCCAGCTCACATTCTGCAGCTGTTTCAGCGTTGATCACAGCATTAGCGTTACAAGAAGGGGTAGCATCTCCGCTTGTCGCCATTGCGAGTACATTTGGAGTTATTGTTATGTTTGATTCAATGGGAGTTCGGAGACAAAGCGGCGAACAAGGAATCCTTTTGAACCACTTAATGCTTGATTTTCAAAACCTTAGCAACAAGGTACTGAGATTATCACAAGAACCCGGTACGGTTAAGAACGAACAAAAAGAGCGTCATTTAAAAGAATATTTAGGTCATAAACCGATTGAAGTCTTTTTTGGTATTTTGACTGGCATTGGTGTTGCTTTTGCGGTTCGCGAGATATTATTCTTCTTTAATCTTTAATCTTTACTGTTTTTTCATTTTTAAAGATTTGGACCGATCCCCAAAAATCTCTTTCCCTATTCCTTGACGACCTTTTTCTCTAACTTTTGTTACTAGAGAAAAAGGAGCGTCTTTTTTTATTAACCAAACATTCATGCCCCTTAACCTTTTGTATGCTATACTTTAACAAAATTTACTGAACAGATTTACTACTATGGAGGAATCATTTTGGAAACAAATAATGAAATCTTTGATATCACTATTATTGGCGGCGGACCTACAGGGATGTTTGCTGCGTTTTACGGCGGCATGCGCAATGCAAAAGTAAAAATCATTGAGAGCTTACCGCAACTAGGCGGTCAATTGTCCATGTTGTATCCAGAAAAGAACATTTTCGACATTGCAGCTTTGCCGGTCGTTGGCGCACAGGAATTGGTAGATAACCTTTCTGTCCAAATGTCGCGCTTTGAACAATCGATTTGTTTAGAAGAAGAAGTGATTGATGTTAAAAAAAATGCTGCTGGCGTATTTGAATTAACCACCAACAAAGCAATCCACTACTCGAAAGCGGTGATCATTACTGCAGGGAACGGCGCATTTCAACCAAGAAGATTGGAAATTGAACATGCTGATCATTATGAAGGAAAGACTCTGCATTATTATGTCAATAATATTGAACGGTTTAAAAACCGGACCGTGGCAATCTGCGGAGGCGGAGATTCAGCAGTAGATTGGGCATTAACGTTAGAACCCATTGCCAAAAAAGTTTATTTGATCCACCGGCGCAATAAATTCAGAGCCCTTGAACACAGTGTTTCTTTATTAGAACAGTCGAGTGTCGAGTTGAAAACACCTTTTGTCCCAGAATCGGTCAACGGTGAAGGCCAGGCCTTAACCAGCGTCACTTTAAAAGAAGTACGCGGCGACAAAACAGAAACGCTTGAAATTGATGACTTCTTGGTCAATTATGGGTTTACTTCTTCTATTGGTCCAATGAAAAATTGGGGCTTTGACGTTACGCGGAACGAAATCATGGTCAACACTAAAATGGAAACGACTGTGCCCGGTATTTATGCAGCAGGTGATATTTGCACATACGAAGGAAAAATAAAGTTGATCGCCACTGGATTTGGCGAAGCGCCAACAGCTATCAACAACGCAATGAGCTACATCGATCCGAACACGCGCGTTCAACCAATGCACAGCACAAGCTTATTTTAATTTTCTCTCCAATACTTCTGTTCCTTTTAAATAAGACCAGAAGTATTTTTTTGAAAAGGGATTTCAACCGACTATTTTACTGAGTTAAGGTATAATAGAAGCAGATTATAGGAGGGATTCTCAAAATGGTTAAAACAAGTAATGAATTACATCAAAAAGCACTTGAATTGATTCACCAACGTGGTGTGAAATTAACAGATATTGCCGAGTTGGTTCTCTTTTTACAAACACCTTATATTGAAAATTTAACGCTCGATGAATGTTTGGTCAATGTGGAAGCCGTCTTGTTAAAACGAGAAGTCCAAAACACTATTTTAACGGGTATTCAGTTGGATATATTAGCTGAACAAAAAGGATTAATGGATCCTTTACAAGATATCATCACCGATGATGAAGGACTTTACGGCATTGATGAAATTCTTGCTCTTTCCATTGTCAATGTCTATGGCTCTATTGGTTTTACCAATTACGGCTATATTGATAAGCTGAAACCAGGTATCTTAGCTAAGCTGAATGAGCATAATGACGGCGAAGTTCATACCTTTATGGACGACATCGTTGGCGCCATTGCAGCTGCTGCCGCGAGCCGGTTGGCGCATGCTAACCCATCAAAAAGCGATATGATGAAATAACTGTTTTTTTCAATTTAAAATAGCGTTCGTTTTATTTGGCTTTATGTGCTAAAGGGGTATACTTTGATGTGTAAGAAGAAATGATACTAAAAGGAGAGATAGACGATGCCACATGATTTACGAAAAAAAAGTGATTTCCCTGACTTCTCTGACTTCTTCCCAACTTTGTTTGATGACGAAAGCCCATTTTGGGACAAGTTATCATTAGCCCATGAAAAAAACAACTTCAAAGCAGATGTCCATGAAACCGATAAAGAATATGAAGTTAAAGTGGACTTGCCTGGCTTTGATAAAGACAATATTTCCATTGAATTCGACCACGATGTTTTGACTATCCATGCTAAACGCCATTCAGAAGCAAGCGAAAAAAACGAAGAAGGACAATATATCAAACAAGAACGATCTTACGGCAGCATGACTCGTCAATTTTATCTTAAAAATGCTGATGAAGAAAACAGTAAAGCCAGCTATAAAGATGGAGTACTGACGTTAAAAATGCCTAAAATCGCCCTTGAAGATAGTAAAAAGAAACAAATTTCAATTGAATAAAAAACTAAATGAACGATAAATAAGCGCCATTCCAATTTACTCCTGGGAATGGCGCTTATTTTTAATTCTTTTTAAAAGCTGTTCGTTTAGCAATGAAATAACCGCTGATAATCGCTAGTTCAATCAAAATAAAGGCTAATACAAAACAATGCATAAAGAAGGTTTCCGGCAAAGCCAAGATAATAGGATCTGTCGATGGATTAAACATCCATGCATCATTATTAAAGAAGATCTTATGAAACCCAATAAACAATTGATCAAAGTTTAAAGCAATCATAAACAGAACAACAAACGGTACGATCATACCCCATTGAAAAGGATGAATCAATTTCCATGAAGAATAGGTCCGTTTGATAAAACGCAAATAGACGATAGAACCAATCAACGTAACCAAAGCAATCGCATAATCCAACATAAACAAGCGTTTAACTTCATAAAAATGAAAGAGGCCATTTTCTGAACTTGGAAAGTTTGGCAATTTCAACTCCGCTATCCATGGTTTGTTTAAGTAATCCATTAAGATACGGTAGTTTGCCATCAACGTTTCTTTGCTAAGTCCAAGTTTCTCCGGGAGTGCTAAGTAATCAATATCAAATGCATATAGTGGTGTAAAATTTATCGTAATAACGATGGCCATACTAAGGATGCACAAAAACAAGCTGGCGATACCCAGAAAATGGATGATCTTGGTTTTCACTACAACACCCACTCATCTAGGGATTGTACTTGATAAGTCGGTTGGGCCATATCTGCGGTCAAATCTTCTGGTTTGGTAAACCCTGTATAAACCAATAAAGTATCAATACCGTTATGGATCCCCGCTAAAATATCTGTTTCGTAATTATCGCCCACCATCAATACCTCTTTTTTATCTAAACCAATAGTTGCTACCGCTTCTTCCATAATGATGGCTTCCGGTTTACCAATAAAAGTCGGTTGAACGCGAGTAGCTGCGATCACTAAAGCCGCCAATGATCCCGCTCCGGGAACCATGCCTTTTTCTGTCGGCATATTCGTATCTTTGTTGGTGGCGATAAAACGGGCTCCTTTATGAATCGCTAAAGTCGCTGCTTCAAAATCAGCATAGGTAGCTTTTCTGTCTAAAGCTACTACAACAAAATCCGGCTGCTCTCTCTCTGCCACAAACCCTGCATCTGCTAACGCACTTTTCAGTCCTGTCTCCCCGATTGCAAATACCTTATTCCCAGCATTTAACCCTTTCAGATATGCTGCTGTTGCCAATGATCCAGTGTACACTGTTTCTGTTGAAACAGTGATACCGAAGTTTTCACGTAAATCCCTTGCAACCTCTGCTTGTGTTTTTGTCGTATTATTGGTCACAAATAAAAATGGTGTCTGACTGTTTTGCAGACGTTCAATAAAACGCGGTGCTGCTGGAATAGGATCTTTCCCTCGGTACATTGTTCCATCTAAATCAATTAAGTAACCTTTGTATTTCATTTAAAGCTTACACATCCTTTAGTTTTTATTCTTTGCTTCGTCTGCGTCTTTACGGCGTATACTAAAATGCCGCTTGCCTTTATTGTCTTGCACCGTTTCAAATACGGCTTTTTCTTTCTTTTCTATCTTTTCAACTTTTTCAGTCGACTGAGGCGTAATTTCTTTTTTTATAAATTCTCTTTTCGGCTTAGTCGATTTTGTTTTAGGCGCAGTCTCTTTAGCAACATGCGTTTCAGTTGATTTAGTTGGACGCTCTGATTTCTGATTGGTTGGGTTTTTAGCTTTTTGACTTCTGCGTTTGCGGGCAGGACGTTCAGCTTTATCAGCTCGCTCCGTTTTTGATTTTCCTTTTTTTGCTTCCAGCCGTTGCAACACAAAATAAGGACAACCAAAATTACAATATTCATATAAGTAATCTTCCAGATTGCTGATTCTTTGGTCTTGCGGAACTTTACGATTGCGGTTATCATAAAAGCCCTTCAACCGTAATTGTTCAAATCCCCAATCCGCTACTACATAATCATACTTATCTAAAATTTCACTGTATCTTTCACCCAAGCGCTCAGCATCAAAAGCATCTCGGTAATCTTTTATGATTTCGTATTTGCTGCCTTCAATGGTGATCATAGTCGCATCCAGCCGATGCACCAGTTGTCCTTCAGTGGTGGCGCCCGCAACTTCTTGTAAACTTAAATCTATCGTTACGGTTGAATTAGCGCTGTTCTCTTCGTCAGTTGTTTTAGTTGTTTCTTTTTTCGTATTGGCTCTGCGGCGAGATTCATTGACCGCTTTTTTTCTAGAACGACTTTGCTTCAGCTGTTTCTCTTGTTTTTCAGTCGTGCGTTTAGTCCCTTGCTTTTTTTCTACTGCTTTTTTTTCAGCCGTTTGTTTGTCTTGCTGTTGTTTTTGTTCTACCATTTCTTTCACCTACATTTTCTGTTCTTATTTGATTACAGGATAAGTTTTGCTTAAATACTGCCCTAAGACATTTCGTATAAAGTAAGGGAACAATACTTCGTTCTTTCCTTTGATCTCAATCGTTGGAAAAAACGGGATATAAAGAAAGTGATCGACCGAAGCGAAAGTGTACGTTTTACTGTCATCAATCGATTCTCCTAGCCAGGTCACTAATCCGGTTTTCTTATCATAAGAAACACCGTCATAACAAAGCTCGCCAAACACTTCTCCTCTGAATCCCATTCCTTTTATAGGGAAGTTACGCAAAAAGTCACGATTTTTTTCCATTTCATAAATGACACGAATCATGTCAGCTCCATCTAATGTACATCTTAATACTCTCATTGGATGAGGTAAAACTTGATGCAATTCATCATTGGTTACGACCCCTTCAATCAAAGGCTGCATAAACAGTCCTGCATTTAAAATAGCCACATCTGTTTTTGCATAATCTTTAACGGCTGCTAATCCCACTTCCACTAATTTAGAGTTTTTTTGCCAACTGACAGGAAAATTAGCGGGGATTGCAGCTATTTCTTGTTCATTTAATAGTTGATGCCCGATGGTTTCATAGCCTAAGATTAACGCTTCTTCATCTTTCGGAGCTGGCAGTTTTCCTGTTTCTACTACACTCGCTTCTGCTGATACTAATTGTGTTCCTTCAACTTCCAAAACTACTTGTCCCACATATTGGCCAAATTTACCAGCCGCTGCCAGTAACGTATTACGAACTTTTTCGCCTTTTGGCAACAAGTGATGCGTATGAGAACCTAAAATGACTTTGATCATGGGGTATTTTTCTGCAATTTTTCGGTCTTCAATAATTCCTAAATGAGACAGCAAAATGATGGTGTCTGCAAAAGGCGTTAATAACTCTAACATTTCTGGAATGACATCTTCTGGCTCTTTAACAGTCCAGCCTATTGGTTCATAACTGGTTGGAAAAGGAGCGGTTAAGCCAAATAAACCGATTTTATGCCCTGTTTTTGTTTTTAAGATATCAAAGGGCTGAGCCCATTCAGGGTAATTGCCGGTTTGCCGATCCATCACATTTGACAAGATTACTTTAAAGTTAGCTTCATCATACAAATGATTCAACTCTGCTTTTGAGCTACCGATTCCTTCATTGTTGCCGATCGTCACAGCGCTATAGCCTACTTCGTTTAAGAGGCGTACATTTGCTTGTCCATCTGTTGCTTCTGTTAATGGATGAACACGATCGCAAGCATCTCCTAAATCGAAAGTAAAAGACGTTTCTTCTAGCTCAAATAACCTGGATTGCTCCGAGCGTAAATAAGCAGAAATTCTCGGCCAGTTTTCAAAATGAGAATGGATATCATTGGTATGGTAAATATGAATGCGCTCCATAGTTTTTCTACCTTCTCTTCCTAAAATGTATATAGATCTATTATAACAATATTCCCAGCTTTTATCTTGATTTTCAATAAAAAACTAGGATTCTCTGTGGTTCTCGCTACTTTCTTTCCAAAAACCAAGGGAAATTTGTTTTCCTATCATTGGTTTTGTAACCGTTCACCACAAATTTTAATATATTTTTATTTACAACTCATCTAAATTAATGCTAATCTTAGAGGTAGCACATTTATAAAGAGCCATAATAAACGAACAATACTGATATATTTTTTATGATTGATTAGGTTGAAGAAAGAGAAACGACTGTTCAGAAATACCCAGACGTTTATTGTTCTGAAATAACTGCTGGATAAGAAAGTCCCTTCTTTATTCCCAGCTGTTTCACAATCTATTCCAGTAGAAACCCAATTTACGCTTCATTATTTTGCAATCATACTCTCATAAAGCGTATGATGTAACCAATCGTTCATTTTGTTTTAAAATAGATTTATCTTTTTCAGTTATCCCAACAGTTTAAGTAGTCCTTTTATTCCAGCTATTCAGCTCTGCTGATAGCTCTTTTATTTGAATAGAGGATTGCTTTTTAAAACCATTCAGCAATGAGGAAAATCTCTGCAGTTTACAAAATATGTATAAATTTACAGGAAGCACATAGAGTGTTTAAAAAAACATTCTATGTACTTCCTACTTTACTTACTGCCATTAAATTTTATTAAGGAGTGTTTCAAATGATTGAATTTAAAAATGTCGAGAAATATTATGGTGATTTTCATGCTTTAAAAAACATCAATTTAACGTTCAATAAAGGCGAAGTTGTCGTCGTTATTGGTCCATCTGGTTCAGGTAAAAGCACCATGTTGCGCTGTATCAACGGATTAGAGGAAATTAGCAAAGGCGATTTAACGATCAACGGCTTAAATATCCATGATAAAAAAACCAACATCAATTTGATTCGTAAAAATGTAGGAATGGTTTTCCAACACTTTAATCTCTACCCGCATAAAACAGTTTTGGAAAATATCATGTTAGCTCCCACAAAAGTATTGAAACAGTCTCCAGCTGAAGCACAAAAAAAAGCAGAACTGTTATTGGATAAAGTTAACATGCTTAGTAAAAAAGATTCTTATCCTGTTCAATTATCAGGCGGACAACAACAACGAATCGCCATTGCTCGTGGATTAGCTATGGATCCGAGTGTGTTGCTTTTTGACGAACCAACTAGTGCTTTAGATCCAGAAACGATTGAAGATGTTTTGGATGTTATGAAAAAATTAGCAAAAGAAGGCATGACAATGATCGTTGTTACTCATGAAATGGGATTTGCACGTGAAGTAGCAGATCGGGTTGTCTTTATGGCCGATGGCGAGGTCTTAGAAGACCGCGAAGCTGGAGCTTTTTACGAAGACCCGCATGATGCTCGTGCCAAACAATTTTTAAGCAAAATCATTAATCATTAATCAATAGGAGGATGTTTAGATGAAAAAAACGTTTAGACGATTTGCTTTTCTACTTCTACTCCTGCCCTTATCTATTCTAGCTGCATGTGGTGCAAAAAGCATCGCAGCAATAGATATTACAGAACGTTTGGAAAATGATCCAACCATTACTTGGGGGGTAAAAGTAGATACAAATTTATTTGGACTTTATAATATTGCAACGGGCGAGATTGAAGGATTTGATATCGATATCGCCAAAGCCTTAACGGAAGTCATCACTGGCGATGCGGCTAACGCAAATTTTGTTGAAGTGACTTCTAAGACCCGTATTCCTTTACTAAAAAACGGCAACATTGATGCCATTATTGCTACGATGACCATCAGCGAAGAACGTAAAAAGCAAGTTGATTTTTCAGAGGTTTATTTTGACGCAGGACAAGCTTTATTAGTACCGGAAGACAGCTCTATTCAAAGCGTTACAGACTTATCTTCTGAAACAACTGTCCTTGCTGTTAAAGGTTCAACTTCAGCTACTAATATCCGGAAACATGCTCCGGATACTCATGTTTTAGAATTAGAAAACTATTCTGAAGCCTTCACTGCCTTACAATCAGGACAAGGAGATGCAATGACAACAGACAGTGCTATTCTTCTAGGCATCATTGCTGAGAATCCTGGCTACCGCTTAGCTGGCGGAACGTTCACGGATGAACCATACGGCATCGCCATCAACCACGGGCAAGAAAACTTTGTCGATGCGGTAAATGCTGCTTTCGAAACGATTAAAGAAAACGGCGTCTATGATGCCATTTATGCTAAATGGATCCCAGAAACCGATGACTGATTCAGCAATAGAGTTTAGCTAGACTTTACTCGGATTAAATTAAGTGAGGTGCACCGAATGATAACTATTTTTACTAACTACTCGGATATTTTATTCGAAGGGTTCAAATATACCCTGTATTCAAGTTTTATTGCTTTATTTCTCAGCTTGATCGTTGGTACTTTATTTGCTATCTGTCAAGTATCGCAAAAAAAAATTTTAAGAGGAATCGCAACAGCTTATGTTGAGTTTTTCCGCAACATCCCTCTACTGATCGTTGTGATGTTCTTTTATGTCGTTGTTCCTCTTTATTGGTTCCAAATTGACGGGTTTACAGCTGGTACGATTGGCTTAACGATTTATACTTCAGCTTTTATTGCTGAAACTGTGCGTGCTGGTATTATCAGCGTTCCTAAAGGACAAATGGAAGCTGGACTTTCGACTGGATTTACCTATAACCAAGCAATGCGTTACATTGTCTTGCCGCAAGCGTTTAAAATCGTGATTCCGCCACTTGGCAACCAGTTCATTAACTTAGTTAAAAATTCATCTGTTTTAGCAATGGTTGCTGGCCTTGATTTGATGTATCAAGGAGACTTAATTGCCAGTGAAACCTTTAATACATTTGACACATATATCTTAATTGGTTTGATTTATTTAGTGATCACGTTACCGCTAACTTATTTAATGGCTTATATTGAACGCCGTTTAGAAATCAAAGCATAGAAGGAGGAATTTCATTTGAATTTTGCAGAAGCTTTTTCATGGATCAACATCCGCTTTTTATTGGATGGGCTCCTGATTACTGTAGAAGTAGCCTTACTCTCAATTCTCTTCAGTTTTGTGATTGGCAGTATCTTAGGCTTGATCCGCTATTTAAAAATACCCGTCGTTTCAAAGATTTTTGGCTTGATTATTGATTTGATTCGTAACCTGCCGCTCTTATTGATCATCTTTTTTGCTTACTTTGCTTTGCCGCAAATTGGCATTCGTTTCGATATCTTCTGGTCAGCAGTTGCAGCCATGACGATTTTCGAATCCGCCATGTTGTCGGAAATCATTCGTGCCGGATTAAACTCTGTCCCAAAAGGCCAAACAGAAGCTGGACTTTCAACTGGACTTTCTTATGCCCAAACGCTGCGGTACATTATTATTCCACAAGCGTTTAAAGCAATGGTTCCTCCGATTTTAAGCCAATTTATCTCGTTGATCAAAGATACATCGTTAGCGACCATTATTTCTTTACCTGAACTCACGCATAATGCGAGAATCATTTACGGACAAAATACGACTTATGTTATTCCAATGTTTATTGCCATGGCTTTATTGTATTTCTGTATCTGTTTCGCCTTATCCAGAGTCGTCAAACGGTTGAAACTAGGATTCTAATCATTAAACAATAGCAAAAAAGTTCCCATCAAACAGAACACTCTGTTTGATGGGAACTTTTTTTGCTCATTAAACGCTTGTTGCTGCTAAATCAATTAGGTATATAGTTAAGCACAAAATCTTGAACTTTTTGCTGGTATTCTTCTTTGTTTTCCTCATAAGAATCTGCATGATCAGCATTCAGTGCAATATATAATTCTTTAGGCGACGGATTAGCTTCATACACATCATAGACCATTTCTGTCGGTACAAATTTATCTTCGGCCCCATGAATAAACAGCATTGGAACAGTGTTCTTTTTGATTTGTTCGACTGTGTCGGCTTCTCCGAACCAATAATCAGAACGTACTTTCGTTACTAGACTAGTTACTGGAATTAAAGGAAACTCAGGCAGGTTGTACATATCTTTCAATTGATAAGCCAGTTCTCCATTTACAGAACTATAACCGCAATCTTCCACAATAACTTTTACATTCAACGGCAACTCTTCGCCGCTGACATTCATGACCGTTGCCCCGCCCATACTGATTCCAAATAAAGCCAGTTCCGCATCTTGGCCTACTTTATCGATCATTAGTTGGATCCACTGCAAATAGTCTTTCCGTTCATGCCAGCCAAAACCGATATAGTCCCCTTCACTCGTTCCATGTCCACGGGCATCCGGTATAAGCACATTAAACCCCATATCGTGATACAATTTAACATAAGGCGCCATTTGTTCTAAACTGCCTGCATATCCATGAGCCAATATAGCTACTTTTTTAGAAGAAGGTTCTCCTTCAACATAAACCCCAGAAAGCTTTAATCCATCAGCAGATTCAATCGATAATTTTTCACGGTCGACCTCATCGTACCATCTTTTTTCTTCCATCCATGGATCTTTTGGATCATAGTCTCCATCCACATCTGCTGCTTCTATGAAATCCTTTTGATTTATTGCCACTGCTACATCATAGAAATAATTTCCTGCGAAGCCTAACCCAATACTAATCAAAACAACCGCCACAGCTAAACCAATCCACCATTTTCTTTTCACTCGATCACACTCCACTATTTTTTGTTGGTTCTTCTACTTGTTCAAATCCTAAAACTATTCAACTTATTTTTGAATGGCACCGCCTGTATGTATATCTTCCATCATCGCTGTAATAAGAACAGTACAAATCATACTGTACCATTTTTCTTCTATTCTATTCAATATGTACTGGATATTTCACCGCAAATTAAAGTTCTCCTTCAACCGTTTCTTCCTATTTGGCTTTTCTTTTCCAATGCCTTCTTTTTGTAGTTTAAAGCTGTGACTGGTATACTGAATAGCGAAGAGGTTATATTTGATTGAAGGATTATATAAATTAAATGTAACGTTCAACAAATTATCTAAGGAGCTGGTATTATGCAAAAAGAACAATTAGAAATCGTAAAAAATGGACAAGGTTTTATTGCGGCACTCGATCAAAGTGGTGGTAGTACTCCAGCAGCTTTAGCGCTTTATGGCGTTTCAGAAGATTCCTATTCAGGCGAAGATGAGATGTTTGATCTCGTTCACGAGATGAGAACGCGCATCGTTACCTCTCCTGCTTTCAATTCTGATTCTATTTTAGGCGCTATTTTATTCGAACAAACGATGGACCGTAAAGTTGAAGGTCTTTTTACTCCGGATTATTTATGGGAAAAGAAAGGCATTGTTCCTTTCTTAAAAGTTGATAAAGGATTAGCTGAAGAAGCTGACGGTGTTCAATTAATGAAGCCCAATCCTGGATTAGACGAATTATTAAAGAGAGCAAATGAAAGACATATTTTTGGCACTAAAATGCGTTCTGTTATTAAAGAAGCCAATCCTGAAGGCATTAAGAAAGTTGTCGACCAACAATTCGAAGTCGGCAAACAAATCATTGCTGCTGGTTTAGTTCCAATTATTGAACCTGAAGTAGATATCAACAGCAAAGACAAAGAAAAATCTGAAGAACTCTTAAAACAAGAACTTCTAAACCATTTGGATAAATTAGGCGAAAATGAACCGGTTATGTTGAAACTTTCCATTCCGTCTGTGGACAACTTCTATAAAGAATTGATCGAACATCCAAAAGTTGTCCGAGTCGTTGCTCTTTCCGGCGGCTACACACGTGAAAAAGCCGATGAAAAATTATTAGCCAATCACGGTTTGATCGCCAGCTTCTCAAGAGCCTTATCTGAAGGGCTAAGTGTTTCTCAATCAGACGAAGACTACAATAAATTATTGGAAGAATCCATCAAAAAAATCTATGAAGCTTCAATAGCGTAACTCATAAATCGAAACAAAAAAGAGTTGAGACTTAAATCTCAACTCTTTTTTTATTTGCCTAAGTTTTATTACTTATCTTCCTTACTTTGTTCCTCTAGAAAACTCAGCAGTTTAAGAGTCGTATTTCGATTCCTGATGGTTACCTGCTTATAGTAAGGACGACTGGCTAATTTGGAGTAATGCGTTTTACTGTAATTTTTTTGAAAAGAAGAAGACCAAAAAACGGCATGCTTCCCGATATGAATTCTTTCATAAGGTGTATCAATAGCCGCTAGCAGTTCAATAATCTTTTCCTTATCCGCTGAAGGCAGCAAGAATAAGGCGTTGTGTCTGTAACCTTCTTCTGCTCCCCACCAAGCTGGGCTATCAGCCAATTCTGCTTGGTACTTTTCTGCAGAAAGGACCAAAACTTCAACCGGAAAATCAAAGTGTTCAGACAAGATTTTTTGGCATTTGGCTAATACATCTTGCTCCGTATCTTCCTCGCTGTCGACAATCAAATTGCCGCTGTTAATATGAGATTTGACATTCGTAAAACCAGCGTTGACCAGGTATTCTTTAAACTCGCCCATGGGAACTCTATTTTTCCCTCCAACATTGACCCCTCGCAATAAAATAATAAACCGCATAGTACCGAACTCCTTTTTAGTTTAACTAGCTTATTCGCTTCAACAGATAAACTTCTTTCTGATACTGCTTTTAGCTGCTCAATTGCTCCATAAAAATTCAGCGACCAGCTTATCCACTTTAATATTCTCGTGCAGCTGACTGTGATGAGCTTGCGCTCCCGTTATTTCTTCATCATGATAATCAAGGCCATTTGTTTGCATTAAATAACCGATCGCCAACCCGCTTCTGACCGGAACGGTGCCGTCTCCTTCAGAACCATCTTGCAAATCGCCAACAATGTTCAGCATTTTAGTTGATGAGGGGTACTGTTGAATAGCGGCTGAAAAGTCGCCATACCGCTCGCTGATAACCGATGGGCCATCCTGACTTAACGCATCAAGTGTTTGCGTTTCATTGCCCGTCACAAAATCATTAAACGGAGCACCGATGGCAATAAATTTGTCAACGGTTGGCAGTGAGTCATCATTCCCATAGGTGACGAGGTACCGGAAACTGCTCACACCCCCCATCGAGTGACCGACCAGATTAACTTCATCGATTTGATAGGTTTCTTTTAAATAGGATAGAACAGCTTTGATCCAATCGGCTTGGTTCCATTCATTGTTTTTATTATCCGCAAACAATACCTGAATCAATGGATTAATTGCTTGGTCCTGCCAACTGCCTGTTTCAGAAACACTGCCATCCGGTTGAACGGTTACCGTTAAAGCTTTTTCCCCGAGGCCGCTGACTTCCAAACGAGACAGCATACCATCAAACGTACCTTTCGTTCCTTCATAACCATGGATAAAGAGCGTTGGAACAGTCGTCTGATTTGTGGTCAATGGATCCGTTGATTCGCTACTGGAAATAGCTGCTTCACTCGTGCTAGGAGTTTTCGATTCAATTGAAGAACGTCCTTCATTAATCGATCCAGCTGACCGTTCACTTTGACTTTGGCACCCCAAACTCACAATACTTAGCAAGGCGACCATAAACGTAAACAGAAATGTCTTTCTCATGCATTACCACTCCCGACAAGTTTGAATTTATTGCAGTGAATCATTTTATCTATCATAAAACAAAAACAGGCTTTTTAGTACCCAAATCTGCACTTCCGAGGGGCAGTTTGCCTCGTTCTTATGCTTTCAGGGAAAACACACCTTGTTAATATGAGTTCGTTCAGTTTATCCACAAAAATAGACAAGTCCTCTGATTTATACGAGTGACTTGCCCCAAATAAGAAAAGGCTGACTAAAGAGTCAACAACTAGTTGTAAAAGTGTTCCATCGAATCAGACATTTAGAGTGATTCAATAACCGTTAGATCGTCTTTTGACAATTCAAAATCGAATAACTCCAAGTTTTCAGCTTGGTGTTTGCTATTATGCGATTTTGGTATAACTGCAACGCCTCTTTGGATTTGGTAGCGCAGCAAGACTTGTCCCCAGTTTTTATCGTATTTTTCGCCGATTGCCGTTAACTTGGCAGTCTGTTCTTCGTTCACTTTATTTAATGGGCTCCACGCTTCCGGAAGAATATCATTTTTGAGTAGATACTCAATCAGTTCATTATTCCAAGTATGCGGATTTGATTGAATTTGATTAACAACAGGTTGAATGCGAGCAAAAGTTTTTAACAATTCTAATTGTTCAATACTAAAATTCGATACGCCGATCGATTTGATTTTTCCTTGATCAACGAATGATTCCAACACTTCCCAAGTCTGTTTTAATGTATCTTTATCTTCAATGGGGTGATGGATCAAATACAAGTCGATATAGTCCGTTTTTAAATTTTCGAAACTTTGTAAAATCGTTTGCTCTACTCGTTCTTTAGAACCAATGTATTCTTCTTTTGCTGGAATTTTTGTCGTAAGATAAAACTCGCTACGATCGACCCCGCTTTCGTAAACTGTTTTTCCAACTCCCGCTTCATTCCGATAAGAAATAGCCGTATCAATCAAACGATAGCCGGCTTTGATCGCAGATTGCAGTGCACTAAAGTCGCCGTTCAATTCACCATTGTATTGATTGCCTTCTTTTCCATAGGTATTCGTTCCGGTTCCGATTACCGGGATGTCTGTTCCATTTGCTAAAGTAATAGTTTCCATTGGCTTATTCCCCTTTACTATTTCATTAACTGTACTCTCATCTATAATAGTAAATATTTTTACTGTACTAAGTCAAGTTTTTAGGTGCTCCTCACTACTAGAGCCTATATCATTTTTGACAAATCATCCATTTTCAAAGAAAAAACGAGGTTGGGACAAAAGTCCAAACCTCGTCTCTTTTAATCGTCCATAAAAATGAATAGCAAGTACATTAATTGACTTCTTTGCCATGGTCAAATTGCGCTTCTTTCTCAATCTGTCCATTTTGATGATACCGAATCCATTTTCCATCCTTAACATCATTATCTAAGTGACCAATTTGCCATAACTCTCCGCTTTTGCGATAAAACTTCCATTTTCCTTGCATTTGACCATCAAAAAGACCGATTGCTTTGGTTTTTCCATTTTCAAAATAATGCGTTCGTATTCCGTCTTCGGTCACTTGTTTGATTTGTCCATTTTTATAATAACCGTTCACAATTGCTCCTCCTCGTAAATGGGTTGCAGCTTCAATTCATTAGAAGCAGCAGCTCTAAGTTACACCTCTTCGACCGTTAGTTCAGGCATTGCCTTTTTTAAATATTCTCCAGCAAAATCATCGTTGGTCAAATAGCGTTTGATCTCTGATTTTTCAATCAGCAGCGGCATGCGATTGTGGATAGGCAAAACCGATTGATTTGGTTCTGTTGTCATAATAATACTACGCGAACCTTCTTTAAATGTTTTGTAAAATCCGCAGATATAGACCGGTTGAGCAGATAACGTAAAAAGATATTTTGACTTTTCTTTATTCCATTCAAAGAATCCAGTCGTCGGAAATACACATCGAGTGGTCTGAAAGGCTTTTGAGAACATCTTTTTCTCTTTAACAGTCTCGCTGCGCGCATTGATGATCAATTGACTTGGTTTAAACCCAGGAAAACCCCATTGCATTCCTGTTACCTGGATATTCTTTTCTTCGTCTGCCAAAATAAGGGCCGTTGTATCAGATGGGAATACTTCCCCTGTTTTAATTTCACTCGAACTCTTGCTTGCCAAATCATAGATCCGCTTGATCTCATCATTCTCGTTAGGTGAAAATCGATACCGACCGCACATGCAAACCCCTCCCGCTTCTTTTATAAGCATAGTATAGACAATTAGCAGAGGAGTTTCTATTATAAGACCTTTTTTTCTAAAAATGCATAATCTTGTCACAACTCTTGGCAGCCAATTCCTGATCATGAGTAATCACAAAAATGATTTTCCCCATCGCTTTTAACTGCTTCATGAGTTTCGTCACGTTTTCCATGTTGGTGTAGTCAAGACCACTGGTTGGTTCATCAAAAATCAAAATATCTTTTCCAGAACAAATGGCGGCAGCAATCATTACCCGTTGTTGTTGACCGCTCGATAACGAAACCGGGTGCCGGTATTCTAACTTCCGCAAGTCCAACAAGTCGATTACCTCATCATACCGTTCAGGATTTTGAGCACCTAATAAAATTTCATTTTTCACGCTTTCAGAAAACAACTGGTAATGAACATCTTGCATCACTAAGAAGCAGCGTTTCAGCATTTGTTTTGCCGTTTGTGGCTTGCCTTTCCAATACACTTGTCCATGCTTGAATTTCAGCAAGCCGGATAGAGCTTTGATGAATGTTGTTTTCCCAACCCCATTGGCGCCCATAATGCCAATAATCATCGGTTCATCGATTGAAAAAGATGGGATTTCTTTTAGTACTTCTTGCTTTTTATACCCTATCGCTAACTCTTCTCCGGCCAACAGACTTTCTGTTGTAAAGTCGAATGAACCGATCAACTCTTGCACTGCTTTTTTGTAGGGTTCTAAATCAGTAGAACGCAGGCCTTTTTGATGCAGTTGTTCATTGCTTAACGCTAAAAAATCTTCTTGATTATAAATGGTTCTTAATTCTCCCTCTTCAAAGTAACAGTAACGATCGGCAATCCCATTCAAGTATTCTAACCGATGTTCAGCAACAACAACGGTGATTCCTTTAGCTTTTAACTGACGGATCGTATAGGCGACCATCGCGATTGCGTCTGCATCTAAGTTGCCGGTTGGTTCGTCTAGAACAACAATCTTTGGTTCGTGGATAGCAGCAGCGCCAAGTGCAACTTTTTGCCGCTCTCCCCCTGACAATTCAAACAGATTGCGATCCAACAAATTCTGCAACTCTAAATTTGTACTGACGATATCTATTTTTTTTAAAATCTCAGCTGGTTCTATTCCAGCATTTTCACAAGGAAAAGCAATTTCTTTCGTGCTATTGATATGGAAAAATTGCGTGTTTGGGTTTTGGAAAACAGAACCGACGATACTCGCATAGTCTTCAATCTGAGATTTCCCCAACTCCAGTGTATCTGTTCGAAAGCTGCCGCTCCATTCGCCTTCATACACTTCTGGTATCAAGCCATTGATTAATCGCGTAAATGTTGTCTTACCACTGCCGCTTTTCCCGCAAAGAACGATACACTCGCCTGCTGTTATGTTTAATGCTGAGGCAGCAACAGCCTTTTCGTCGGAAAAAGGATAATGAAAAACAAAGTTCGTTAAATTGATCACAGCAATCCCCTTTCTACAGTACTTGGTGTAAATACACAAACCCGATGATCAACGTTAGACAGAATATATCTTGAATGTTAAAACCTATCCGTTCGATACTTGTGTGTTTATTCTTACGACTGATTCCCTTCGCCAATGAAGCAATCGTTAAATCTTGTGCCGTATTTCCAGCAGACATCATCATGGGAATAATGATGTATTCAAAAAAGCGGACCGGCTGCTTAACCATGTCCCCTTTTGAAAGAAAGATGCCGCGAAACTTCATGGCATCCCGAATATGCTGATAATCTTGCTTGATTGCTGGTAAAAAACGGACCATCACAATGACTGGAATAAGAATACTTTCTGGTGTCCGTAATTTTCGCAATCCCAGAGTTAATTCTCCCACAGTGGTAGTTTGCATCAAATACGTTCCAGCCATAATGCACGGCAGCATCAATCGCAAACTTACCGCAAAGAAAATAAGGACCATTGAGACTCCATCGGAAACTTGGTCAATGACATATTTATCTACCAAAATCATCCCTAAAAAAATCAGCAAATACGTTACCCCGGTTTTTCCTTTATCCGCTAGAATAAACAACAGTGCTAAAAGGAATACCGTTATTACTTCTAACATACCTTGGACCTGGCTCAGCAAAATGTAGTTGCACCAAAGCAAAATGACCATTTTAGTCCTTGGATCAAGTTGCATTACACTAGACCAGCTTTGCTAAAATGTTTTTTCACCATTTTTTGACCAAATACCCCGCCAATAATAGAAAAGAGAACCAGTGATACTAAAACAGTCGCAATAACGGGCCATTCGAAACTAGCTAGTACCTTTGTGATATAACTATTATCTTTTCCTCTTTCAACCAAACTCTGAATATAAGCTTCTTTCATAAACCACATTGGCAAAACCGGTCCCAAATTGCCTAATGAAAAGACAAAATAACTCGCTAAATTCCATTTGTCGCTTACATAATGTCCTTTTTTAGCAACAAAATCTGCTAAAAAGCCAAAGATTAAACTCGCTAAAAAAGTTGGTCCGAAATGACCAGAACTAAAGTAAAACAGTGCCAATAAGATTCCTACGATTGAAATCGCACCAAACTTTTTCACTTTAGTCACTAAAAACATGTAAACAACTCCGGAAAGAAGAGCTGCAAATGAAGGCGCGAAAATATGCGTTCCTCCTGGAATCAATACTACTCCTAGCAACGTTCCAACCGATAGACAAACAAAATACAGCGCACTAAAAACGCCGATATTAATTAAATCTCCTACTTTTAGTTTTTCCATCTTCTTTTCTCCTTCTTAAAACGCATTTCTCCAAACTGTCTTGCTTTCATAAAAACAGACAAATTCTTCAACTAGACGTTTTTATTTTAATTAATAGATCAATTTTGTTAAATGAATCACAGATACATTTCAACCTATCTATTCTAACAGAAAACGAGAAACTTTTTATAGTGATGTTTACTTTTTTTAAAATTACTTATTTACTACCATAGAAAATCAAATGGTCTTCTAATCAAAATCAGTTTTTTAAACGGTTCTGTAACGGCATTTAGTTTCTAAATCAAAGATGAGCCGATTGTTTGCCCGTTACACAATAAATCCCATAACACTAAACGCTCATCTAAGATTTTGCTGCAGCAGCAAACTTTTAGATGAGCGACTTAATTTTTTAGCACATTAGAATAACTATTTTCTTCAAGTAAGGGGGCGATTTTGACTGTTCACTTCTCAGTCTTTACATACCTTTCAACAGATTAGCCATTTCAATTGCAGAAACGGCTGAGTCATACCCTTTATTTCCAGCTTTAGTACCGGCACGTTCAATAGCTTGTTCGATATTGTCAGTCGTCAAAACACCAAAAATAACAGGTACTCCTGTATTCATTGCAGCTGCAGCTACTCCTTTCGAAACTTCTGCACATACATAATCATAATGTGAGGTAGAACCCTTTATGACTGCACCTAACGTGATAACAGCATCGTAATCTCCTGATGCTGCCATTTTTTGGGCTACTAACGGGATTTCATAAGCTCCCGGTACCCACGCAACAGTGATTTCTTCCTCTGACATACCATGTCTGCTCAACCCGTCCACTGCACCGCTCAATAATTTTGACCCGATAAATTCATTAAACCGTGCAACCACGATCCCTACTTTTAAACCTTTTGCAATTAAGTTTCCTTCGAATACGTTCATTTGAATTCCTCCATTTAAGTTATTTTTAGCAGCTCTTGATGCCTTTTCTTAATAGTTCAAAAAGTGCTTCATTTTTTCTTGTTTGATCTTTAAATAAGCTTCATCCTCTGCATAAGCATCCATTTGAAGTGAAATTCTTTCTACGATGTCCAAACCGTATTTCTCCATGCTTTCAACTTTCAGCGGATTATTGGTCATCAAACGTAGTTGATAGATGCCTAAATCATCAAAAATTTGTTTGCACTCATAATACTCTCGCAAATCTATTGGGAATCCCAGCATCAAATTGGCTTCAATCGTATCGTGTCCTTGATCTTGCAATGCATAAGCTCTTATTTTATTGACCAAGCCGATCCCGCGCCCTTCTTGCCGCATATACACCAAAACACCACGACCTTCGTTTGCAATATGTTTCATTGCCGCGTCCAACTGCTGACCGCAATCGCATTTTTTAGAACCGAATACATCCCCGGTCAAGCATTCTGAATGAATCCGGCACAATACTGGTTCTCCGTCACTGACCTCTCCCATAACCAAAGCCACATGATGTTCCCCGGTAATAGCGTGTTCATATGCGTAAATGTCGAACTCTCCATATTTGGTAGGCAATTGCGCTTTGGATTGGCGAAAAATAACCGCTTCTTTGGCTTTCCGGTAGTCAATCAAATCTGCAATTGTCCCGATCTTCAATCCATGCTCTTTGGCCAACGATAGCAAATCATCTCTTCTTGCCATCGTTCCGTCTTCTTTCATGATTTCACAGCACAATCCCACTGGCTGCAAGCCTGCCAATCGCATCAAGTCAACCGTAGCTTCAGTATGTCCATTTCGAGTTAACACGCCTCCTTCCACCGCTTCTAACGGGAACATATGCCCTGGTCTTCTAAAATCTTCCGGTTTCGCATCATCCGAAACTAATTGCATAGCTGTCAATGACCGTTCTCCCGCTGAAATCCCCGTTGTAGTCGCTACGTGGTCCACTGAAACGGTAAACGCTGTTTCGTGATTGTCTGTATTGTCCAAACTCATTTGCGGCAAGGCTAACTTCTTCGTATATGTTTTAGTCATTGGCATACAAATCAAGCCTTTAGCATAGGCAGCCATAAAATTCACATTTTCTGCCGTCGCAAATTCAGCAGCGCAGATAACATCCCCTTCATTTTCTCGATCTTCATCATCCACCAATAAGATATTTTTTCCAGCCTTTAAATCAGCCAATAATTCTTCAATTGTATTAAACATGGTTTGCTCCTATCTGTTCTAAAAGAACCCGTTTTCCTGCAAATAATCTTGCGTTATTCGACTGCTCTCTTGAGGTTGTTTTTTCGAATTCAGTCCTAATAATTTCTCGACATACTTTCCAATCATGTCGCATTCCAGGTTTACAGTATCCCCCGGTTGCTTACACAGCAACACCGTTTCCTCTCCTGTATGTGGGATAATAGAAACTTGAAAAGATTGATCATCCACCGCCGCGACAGTCAAACTTACACCATCAATAGCAATGGAGCCTTTTTCAATAATGTACCGTAATATCCCAGGATCAGTTTCAATTGTGAGCCAAACAGCATTATCGTCGCGTTTAAATTCGCTGATCTGTCCAGTTCCATCGATGTGGCCGCTAACGATATGTCCGCCAAGCCGAGTTTCCAAACTCAGTGCCCGTTCTAGATTGACGAAACTTCCGGGAATCAATGTTCCGATATTCGTCCTTTTTAATGATTCAGACATAACATCTGCTTCAAAAGAATCGTTTTCTATCTTCGTCACAGTCAAACAAATACCGTTTGTTGCGATACTGTCCCCAATACGCGTTCCTTGCACTACTTTTTGCCCTTTTATTCTGAGAACTGAAGAACTTTTTCCGCTTTGGATCGACTTAACGGTTCCCACTTCTTCAATAATTCCAGTAAACATGAGACTTCCTCCAATCGATTGCTTCTCTTTATTTATCCAGATAGCCTTCTACAACTAGATCCTCTCCAACCATCCCAGCTGTCATCCGATTCAGTTGAAAAGCCTCTTTCAAATCTGCAACGCCTGCCCCTTCAACAGCTGTTTTAGCATGCTTTCCTCCGATGATTTTTGGCGCAATATAAACCTGCATTTTATCCACAATGCCTTCTTCCAAGGCTGAAAAATTCAATGCCGCACCGCCTTCCAGCAAAACACTGTCGATTCCCATGGCACCTAGTGTTTTCATTAATTCCCGCAAATCAACTCTCCCAGACTTCTCTTTAGTCACAATGACTTCAACGCCCATTTGCTTTAACGTTTTTACTCTTTCGCTATCGGCTCTTTCAGTAGCCGCTACGATTGTTTTAGCTGTATCCTGCTGAGTCAATACCGTTGACGCCAGCGGAATTCTGAGCTGACTATCCACCACAATTCTAATGGGATTTTTGCTATTTGGCCCTCTGGCAGTTAGCTTCGGATCGTCTCTGATAACCGTTTCGACCCCGACCATGATCCCAGACAATTCATGACGCAAATTATGTACCTGCTGCCTGGAAGCTTCTCCAGAGATCCATTGAGATTCACCCGTCACTGTCGCTATTTTTCCGTCTAGTGACATCGCCGTTTTCATCACAACAAAAGGTTCTTTAGTGATAATGTATTTCATAAACACTTCATTCAATAGTTGGCATTCTTTTTCCAAGACACCTACGTCCACTTCAACTCCAGCATTACGAATCCTTTCAATCCCTTTTCCAGCCACTAATGGATTCGGATCGAACGTCCCAACCACGACTCGTTGAATCTTTTTCTCTATCAACAAGTCTGAGCAAGGAGGCGTTCTTCCCAAATGCGAACAAGGCTCTAGCGTGACATACAACGTTGCTCCTGCCACATCTTCTTTTGCTGATGCAACCGCATTTACTTCCGCATGAGGCTGCCCGTATGTTTCATGATATCCCTGACCAATCACTCTTCCATCTTTAACAACCACAGCACCCACTAAAGGATTCGGCGACGTCCATCCTTTGCCTTTCTTGGCTAAATTCAATGCAAGCTGCATATATTCTTCATCCAATCCTCTCACCCCTTCCCAAATAAAAAGCCCTAAGAATTTCTTCTCAGGGCTTTCGTCATTTTTGTTTATAAAGACACCACAAATAAATCCGCATACTATGTACACGGTTGCTTTTGTTCTTTAAAACTGATGTCTTCTTTTATCCAGACTATAACTGTCGGCTTCGGAATCTAACCGAATCTGCCTCGCGGCTCGTGGGCTTTACCACCGGTAGGGACTTTCGCCCTGCCCTGAAGACTATTTAATTTTTCAAACACTATACAAAAAAGCCCAAGATTTACATCCAGGGCTTGGCTTATCGTTAAATAAGACGGTTTAATAGCTGCATCATAAACTCACGATTTCCATCCATCTCAAATAAGACTTCAATCATCTTCATTGTTCAGCAATTAGTTTGTCTTCGCTTTATCCAGACTATACTGTCGGCTTCGGAATCTAACCGAATCTGCCTTGCGGCTCGTGGGCTTTACCACCGGTAGGGACTTGCACCCTGCCCTGAAGACTTATTTACTTTTGTACTGTAAGAGTATAGTGAAACAAAACTAATGTCAATAGTGATTTAATTTTTTGAAGCAGTTGGTTAGCTGTATTAATTAAGTATGGTAGAATCAATTCAGATTAAAAAATGAAGGAGATTTGAGTATGAGCTCAGTAATAGAAATTGCACTTATTTTACTCCCTATGATAATAGTAGGGGTAATCGGGATATTTGTAGTTACAAAACTTAAACAAAAGCACGATCATGGTACCTTGGGTAAGAAAAAAACCAAAGGCGCTCAAGATTTACTAAATAGTTTGATACCACTAGGCATGCTTCTTGGTTGTATTATTGGTATGATTTCAAGCTCATTTTTTCCCATTTCTTTATTATCTACACTTAGTTTAGGAGCTGGAATCGGCTTATTAGGCGGATATTTTGCTTATGAAATTTACAGCAAGAAAGAAGAGTAGTAACAAAAAAGCTCGTCAAATGAGCCTTTTTTGTTACTTTTCTTTTCTAAAACTGAACTTCTTAAAAATAAACAGTGAGCTTTATTTATCCTTGTTCGTAAACAAAAGAATTAAACACCAATTCAATTTCTTTATCTAATGTGAAAGATACTCGTTCTGCGAAATGCGGCAAGGACTGCACATGAATACTGTTCTCCAATACATCAAATACAACAGGCGAGACATCTCCAAAGTTTTTTGACTTAAGAATGATTGCAACTTTACCATCGTTATTTTGAAGCAAGTCAGCTTTGTCAGACAAATTAATTGTCCAGCCATGTGGTAAAAGATACTGCGTTGTCGGTCTATCTTTTTGTTCATTCGTCATATAAATCACTCCTCTAAAAAAATAGTTGCTCTTATTATATCGATTATAAATACTGATTCCTAGAACAACTAAATTATTCCTACAACACGATAGAAGACACTCTTCCTATTCAAGATTATTCAACTGTTGTATTCGTTAGTTCATTCTTATTTGATTCGCTTTATTCCTTGAACAAATGCATTTTTTCCGCCTTGAGCAGGATGTCTTACTTTCAGACACTCTATTCCCAGCTGATGAAGGCTTTCTTCCGCTTTATTGCCTACCGCAACAACCTTTTCAATCTGAAACATTTCAATCATTTGAATAAGAAACATTTCTCCCATCAAAAGTTCTTTCTTTGTTGGCATCCGATTGCTTTTGCCGTTGTCTTTTTTATGAGGGTGAAAAGGAAAAGCATTCCATCCTAATGAGACAATATCCTGTTCTAAAAGTGTATTCCATATAATGGTAGCCGTTGCTTCTTTTAACAGCTTGTCTTTTTCCGAAGGCAGTTTATAACCGTTTTCCTTGCCAAATAGTTCTAACCCCTTCACGTTATTCATCAGCAAATGTTCACTGGTAAAAGGAACTCCGGTAAGTCGGCTACCTCTATACCCTGGTGCTTCTCCAACAAGTATCAGTTTAGGTTTGATTTTATCCATTTGCTTTAAATAAACCAGCAGATTCTCTCTCCTAACAGCATTCTCTTGATTAGCAGATGAAAATACAGAACTATTAAGTGGTTTTTCGATTTTAGTTTATTTGCTGCTGTTCTGTCAATATGCGCACCCATTCTTCTTGTGCCGCTTTATCTTCTGAGACCTTAAACACAAAATTTTCAACTGCTTCTGCCCCAGGCTTAGTTAATCCATCATCAGCATATTCATCATAGCCCGCGCTAAAACTCCCTATCTCTTCCACTGTTCCAATTAATTCATACACTACCCCGTTATCCCCTAATAAATATTTGTGCATAGAAAAATCAGGGTCTGCGATTTCATGGAACCCAACTGCCGTGGCCTGTGTTTCCGGGGTTTCATCATACCCTGTGATACCTGACAGTGACGTATAAAATACTACTCCTCCGAGAGCATGGATGTCGAAAGCATCATACCCTGGCAAATTTTCGTCAGGAATTGTTTCTTGGACCTGAATTTCTCCATCTTCTGTTAACGCATACCAATCGCCTTTGCCAGCGGCACCATGGTTAAAAAAGAAATCAGATACGGCCATATTACCTGTCTCAGCTCTGGGTGCAGTCCATTCTAAAAAAGTTGCTGTTTTTGTACTAGCCTCTTCAGAAGAATATTTTTTAACTACATCTATCGGCTGATCATTTTCAGTAATTTTATCCTCTTTTTCACTCACTTTTGTTTCTTCGTCAATAGAATTGGCACTTTCCGCTACTTCTATTTTTTCGGAAGTAGTTACTTGTTCTTCTGAATCGTAACTATTAGTGCTTTCTTTTAGATTGGTATCCTCTCCTGAACAACCAACTAAACTTATGCTTAACCCTACAGCCAGTCCTACTAACAAGCTTTTCTTTTTCTTTCCAAAAGTTCTATTGAAATTCATCTTTCCTCCTCCATTCTTCAAACGAAACAATTTCAACTCCAATTAAGAACTTACTCTTCATTCTTTAATTCTATCATTTCCACTAGTTTCTTCATCACAATTTGCTTGCTGTTATACAGGGACTTCTGCTTCAGCTGATCTCCGGAACAGCTCTTACTCTATTAATTTACTGCTGAACAAGTATTTTTCTAAGCCCTTTCAATTTATACCCAGAACTATTCTTGTTAGGATTAAGTTACACCTATTCGAAAGGAAGGATTCCTCATGAAAAATAGCCTTACAGCAAAAATAATGTTTCTTAGTACATCTGCGCTTTTATTATTTGGCTGTGGAAACAATGAAGATAATAATAGTGAAAAAGAAGTAATAGAAGACTCGACACAATCTAGTCAGCCTAACCAAAGCCTACAAAATGAAGATACGACAGAACACGAAAAAAACAATGATGAAGCTGCAAATGGTATGAGTGAGAGTGATTCACAAACAGAAAATGAACTTGATGAAAAAGAAATGCATGAATACGTGCGTTCATTAGCTGAAAATCCTGAACTTGTTGAAAAACGCGCTTTAGAAAATATTGAATTGAGAGGCATTCACCAAAACACCTTTATCTATAACGGCCGAATCCACCCAGACAATAATGCTTTCATGCAATTTGAGGGAGATGAAGGGTATTCCGACGATAGAATAGATTTAGAAGTGAATGAAGAAGGCTATTTTACAGTTGTCTTTGATGAGTGGGATCTCGAATCACATGATGAAATTCTTTTAACGATAGCTGTTCCAGGAACTCATCGAGAAGATGTTTTTCATTTGCCTATTCACGCTGCTGAAAATGGCATGGAAGTGATTGAAGCTCATAATGCACCAAAAAGCGTAAAAAGTGACCTTTCTGAATCTTTAGAATTAAATGTTATTTATCCAACCACACTTATTTACAATAGCCCCTTTGGTGGATATGCAAGAGGTCTTGCATACCAGATGAATGATAGATTCTATACGTTATCCACACCAAAAGGCAGCGGCAGCAATTCTACTTATTTTCAAACACAATTTGAAGAATATCCTGAGGCTGGTCAGCACATTACGTTCTTTATTCCTATGAATGGGTTCATTGTCACTGTAGAAAAACAAGTACAAGAAATCTCCGAAGAAGCTCAAAAAGCGATTGATCGTATGCATGACCAAACAGAATTTCCTGCAATCGGTAAAGACAAAGGCGAGCCTGGAGGAAATGGTGACTCAACAGACTTTTATGGAAAAACCGTGCCTAATGCTCACATTGCTATTGGCGGAAAAAATCAAAGCGGACTGGCTTCGACTGGATCAAATGACACTGGTGAATTCACATTATCTCTTTATGATCCGTTTCCTGAAAAAGATGATACCCTCTATTTTACTATTCGAGATGAAGATGGCTACACAGAAACCTTTGAAGTCAAAGCTGAATAAAGCTCCCCTAATTGATAAGAAGAACCTGGGGAATTTTCTAACTTGGATAAACACTAACTTTAGGAGACGATATGCACACTTAAATCTACAATTATTTTGATACAAAAAAGCTTAGAACTCAATAGTTCTAGGCTTTTTTGTATCACTCAAGAAGCAATAGTTAAACTAGTACTCCCTTACTTCTTTTTACTCGTTTTTGGTTTCTTTTTCCCTATCGACTTAAAGGCACGTTTCAGGACATCAAAGAAACTTAGAGATTGTACCATATGGTCAGGCTCTACATATTCCCGTATAGCTCGAAGAACTTTCTTCGGCTTCTTAGAAGAAAAGGTAAACGTTCCTGACTTCTTCGTTTCAATTGCATAACGCGGAATCCATTTCCCCTTAAACATTACAGAGGCAATGACTTGTTCTACTTCCTCCCACGGAATTTGAATAAATTTACGTTTATCACGAGAATGATAAAATTCAAAGCCTTTATCACCGATCATGATTTTCCCATAATCCGTTAGTCCCGTAAAAGCGGTGGCATCTATTACCAAATCTACCTTTGTATTAATTGATTCAACCATTCTATCCGCTCCATTTCATTTAACTTGTTTCATTCATTATACGTTGCTTGAAGCGATTAAGCCAATACAAAAAGCGGCTGAGGTGATAAACCCCAGCCACTTTTTATTGTGTGAACTATTATTGGTTCAGACATTTCAAACGGATTTTTTTACACCTTTGATTATAATAGTCCGATTACATGTCCGCCTATTCCAACTACGAATAAGCCTAGGATAATAACGATTGGGCTAACATTTTTCTTAAGCAGCCACATACACCCTAATGTTAAAAGCAATGCAGCCAAACCTGGAATTAATTCATCTAAGTTATTTTGTAAGGTCGTTACTTTCGTTGGTGAAAGCGCCAATCCTGAGTTTACTTGTTCAAAGGCTTGACGAATACCTTCACCACCATTAGGAAGTTTATCCCATTCAATATAGGCTCCTTCGTCTAACTGAACTCTGGAGACAACGGGTAGGAAACTGATCGATACCCATCGCTGTACCAGCGCGGCCAGTACGAACATTCCCAGAATGGAGGCACCTTTTGTGATATCTTGCAACAAGCCTCCTGAAAGGTCATCAGTGATTTTAGAACCGGCTTTATAACCAAATTCTTGCGTATACCACATAAAGCCCCAACGAATCAAGTTCCAAGCTACGAAGAAAATAATTGGTCCAAGGATATTTCCACCCATTGCTAGTGATGCTCCTAAAGCACCTAACATCGGACGTACAGTAAACCAGAAGACTGGGTCACCAACACCAGCTAAAGGACCCATCATCCCAACTTTAACCCCTTGAATCGCTACATCATCAACTGGAGAACCATTTGCACGTTCTTCTTCAAGTGCTAAAGTAACTCCTAAAATTGGGGAAGCAATATACGGGTGAGTATTAAAGAATTCCAAGTGCCGTTTTAATGCTGCTGCACGATCTTCTTTTGATGTGTATAATTTTTTGATTGCTGGAATCATTGAGTAAGCCCAACCACCATTTTGCATCCGTTCATAGTTCCAAGAACCTTGGATAAACGTAGAACGCCATGCAACGGCTAAGCGATCTTTTTTTGTTAATTGAATTTTTTCTGCCATTTCTCTTCTCCTCCTTCAGGATTAATAATCGTTCAAGATATCGCCAAGCGGGTCGCCAGAGTTGCTTCCTCCGCCACCATTAGAAGAGCCTCCCATTTTAGAAAGGTTCAAGTAAATAAGGGCTAAAGCTACACCCAAAGCTCCAAGAGCGATAAGGGTCAATTGAGAAATTGCAGCTACTACGAAACCAATAATGAAGAATGGCCATACTTCTTTTGTTGCCATCATGTTGATAACTAATGCATAACCAACCGCAACGACCATTCCGCCACCAATAGCCATACCATCTGTTAACCATGCTGGCATTGATTCTAAGAATGATTGAACGGTTTGTGCCGGGATGAATAAAAGTGCTCCTGCAGGAATTGCAATACGAACCCCTTGCATAGCTACTGCAGATAGATGCAATAGTTCGATTCTTCTAAAATTACCTTCTTCAGCTGCTTTATCCATCAAGTGTACGATAGGTACAGCAAGTGTACGAACAACCATTGTTAAGAAAAGTCCTGCTACTGCAAGTGGAACCGCAATTGCGATTGCTGATGGAACACCGGCAATACCTTGTCCACCTAATACTAAAATAATTGCTGATGCAACTGATGCTAATGCAGCATCTGGCGCTACCGCTGCTCCGATATTTGCCCAACCAAGCGCGATCATTTGAAGTGTACCGCCAAGAACGATACCTGCTGTCAAATTACCGGTTACTAAGCCGATTAATGTACATGCCACTAATGGTTGATGGAATTGAAATTCATCTAAGATTCCTTCCATCCCAGCTAGAAAAGCAACAAGTATTACTAAAATAATTGATATAACAGACATAATAGCCCTCCTATTTACTTTATTTTTTTCATTTTGCGCGTGCTAATTCAGTTTTTGCCTTTTTAAGGATATCATCCATATTGCCGCGATTATCATTTGGTACTTTACGTACATCAAATTTGATGCCTTTTTCTTTCATTTTTTCAAAAGCTGCTACATCATTTTGTCCCATAGAAAGCACATTGCTAACCACTACTTTTCCGACTGAATGGGCTAATGAACCAACGTTAACTTCTTTAATATCTACGCCGCCTTCAATCGCTCTTAAGACATCTTCTGGACCTTCAAATAATAATAACGCTTTCGTATTGCCGAAGCGAGGATCCTTAGAAATTTCAATCATCTTATCGACTGGAATAACATTCGCCTTAACTCCAGGTGGTGTCGCTTGTTCGATCAACCTCTTACGAAGATCATCTTTAGCTACTGCATCTGAAACGACGATAATGCGGTTTGGCAGTGTCGATTTCGTCCATGCTGTTGCTACCTGTCCATGCAGTAAACGAGAGTCCACACGTACTAAAGCAAATTTGATTTGCCCATCCCCAACTACTGTATTTGGAGCAAGCGGTTTTTTAGGTTGTCCATCTTCAGAAAGTGCCGCAGATGCTTGTCCTTTAGGCTCTAACTCTTCAGGTTTGATTCGAATACCTTCTTTTGCCGTATCTATGATATGTGCAGCAATTTCTTGAGCTGATTCCATTGATAAACGTGATGCATAAGCTTCAATCACCATTGGCAAATTCAAACCAGCAACGATCGCCCATTTGTCTTTGTGTTCTTCATACAAACTGTTCGCTTGATTGAACGGAGTACCTCCCCACAAATCTACTAAGAACAATACTTCATCTTGATCATCAAAAGAAGAAATTGCATCTGTCATTTTTGCTTTCACATCTTCTGGGCCTTCGCTTGGCATTAAAGTAATAGCTTTAACGTTTTCTTGTTCTCCAAAAATCATTGCGCCGGATTGCAAGATACCTTCAGCAAATTCGCCATGGCTTGCCAGTATAATTCCTACCATATTTCTACCTCCTAATTAATTTATTTGTAATTTTCCATTTAACCGTCATCCGCAGTGTATCTAATTGGTTGATCCACACTGTAATTTCTTGTCTGTCGATTACCCAATTATTAATTCTTACTTAGCGGATAGTGATATACCCACACAATCCCTTCCTTCTCAAATGCCTATTATTTGCCGTCACCTAATATAAAGCAATTTTCGTGCCAACTATAGTGTATCGCTTAAGAGTCTTGTATTAATGGGATTTAAAACAAATAGAAAAGACAGTATCCGATACACTAATTAGTGTATCGGATACTGTCTTTTCTCAATCATCTTCTGTTTTTAGTGTATTATTTAGTATTAAGAATAATTTTAAAAAACACTTAGAAATATTTTTTGTTTTATGACAGGATTAACTTACAAATAAACAAAAAAATAAATTGCGTATAATTGATCAGCAAACCTCCTTGGGGTTTGCTGTTTTTTTTTGCGTAAAAATGGAGGAATTCAGTTGGACTTTTTTATACGTTTGCCTAGATCAAAGAAAGAATTCACCCTATTTATGGGGATTGTTTCCATTCTTTCAGTCACTATTATTGCACCATTGATTACGGCTTTTGAGATTGGCTTTACTATGGAAACTTGGAAACAAACATTGGCGATACTGCCCATTATTTGGATCGCGGTGGTTATTTTAGTCTTGTTGGTGCACGCACCTGCAGACAAGTTGTCAGCTAGCATCGTAGATAAAAACGACAGCTTTCGCTCACAAATCACTATCAACATCTTATGCAACGTCTTATTAATGTCTATTTTTATGACCGTTATCGGATCATGGATAGGACAACGTGATATTTCGTTAGAACCCATTCAATTATTTTTCCACAAGTGGCCTCGTAACTTCGCCATTTCATTTGCAGTAGAAGCTCTAATTGCACAACCTATAGCTAGACAAGTTTTGTTTATGCTCCATACAAAAAAGGATGTTAATAACTCATCTGTTTCTGAAGAACCTCAAGAAAAGTAATAGATTAAAAACAGCTCCTGCTAATAATTGGGGCTGTTTTTGATTTACATAAAACATAATTCATATCCGATACCCTATATTTGCTTATCTATGATTTAATCAACGTTGCCCAGGAGAAATTATACAAAAAATACACTTCGTAATGAAGTGTATTTTTAAAGGTATATTTTGAGAGATTAATTTCTATCTTCATTAATCCAGATATTATTCTTGCCCAGCTTCTAAATACTGATATAGACTCACATCAATAGGTGTTAAAAACTTCAAAAACATTTCAACTACCTTTTTCTTCCCACCATCTTGGATGGGTTTTTCTAACTCGATGATAGAATCTTTTACAGGTATTACTTCACCTAGATAATAAAATTCTGTTCCTTCATTATCTGATTTCTTAGCGAATACTCGTATAGTCCATTCTTCAGGGTGCATTAATTTTTGCACTTCAGGAGATTTCATCGTTCTTGGAGCTTTTGTGAACCACTTCATTGTCGAATAATCTAGTAATTCATCTTCGTAAGCCATTTGCGCACCAGAAAAATTATCACCTTTTTTTAGCGTTACAAAAATAACAAACTCACCTTTGCTCGCTGTATATCCACCAACGTTTTGATCTACCATTTGTTGGTCCCAGTTTAATAGACGTAAAACGTCTTTTCTTTTGTATTTTTGATAACGTGTCAATGGTTCTTTAGAAGAATAATTGACTGATTTCAATTGTCCGGTTAAGAGAATATCCTCCATTAAGTTGATAAAATAGTCATTGTTTAGCGCTTCTTTAAATAATGGGGATAAACTGACTTGATTTCCTATTCTTTCAATAAAAGATTGTCCTTTATAGGTGGAAGCTATAGCACCCGTATAAAAGGTCAAATTCAAGGTATTTAAAACAGAGTTTAGCGTTTCATTATCTGTTGGAATTGTCTGCTGCTCAAATAGTCGCAAAATTTCTTCCAATGACAGGCTTTTTTTAGGCTCGCTCATCATTTTTTGCAATAAAATTAGTTCTTGTTTCCGCATTCCGGGTAAAAGCTCTCGTGAAGCAATCGTTAAAAAGCGGTTTTCTGTTTCAGAGATGACCCCTTCATTCTGTTTTATGCTTACTAAAAAGTCATAATAACTCGCTTTCTTATTGGCTATCAAAACAGGTTCCAATGTTTGTTGTTCTTGAAAGTCTTTGAGATAAGGTACTCGTCCAAGACGATTAGAAAGCAGCTCAAAAGATTTTTTCAGTTCACTCATGCTATCCATAGCTACTCTATTGATCGATGAAAAAATTTGTTGTTTTGCTATTTTTTCAAAGTTTACAGAAGAAACTCCTGAAATAAAGTTTGTATCAAACGTATCTTTGCGTAAATTATTTTTATCTCTAGACGTATCACCAGACAAAGCCATTGGAATCATATAATTATTTTTATAGTTCCCAATAAAATCAATAACTGTAACATATTCTTTTGAGGAGTCTTTTCTTAAGCCACGTCCCAATTGTTGTATGAAAATGATACTCGATTCTGTATTTCGAAGCATCACTACTTGATTGATCTTTGGAATATCGATCCCTTCATTAAATATATCCACCGTAAAAATATATTCAATCTCGCCTTTTTCTAGCCGCTCAATTTGTTTTTCTCGTTCCTCAAGCGAATGATCCCCAGACAAGTAAGAACTAGGATGTCCTTTCTTGATGAACAATAGAGATAAAGCTTCGGCTTCTTGTTTGCGGCTACAAAAAACTAATCCTTTAGGTATGTTTCCAGAGCAACCATAATAATCAAGTTTTTCTAGCAAATACGTGACCCGCTCTTCTTCAACCAAGTATTTTAAATCTGTGGCTTCAGAAATCAGTTCTCCATTTTTTTCATAGTCGGTAACACCAAAATAATGAAATGGACTGAGCATCTCTTCTTCTAGTGCTTCTTGAAGACGGATTTCATAGGCAATATTGTAATCAAATAATTCAAAAATATTGAATCCATCTGTTCGTTCTGGAGTTGCTGTCATTCCTAATAAAAATTTCGGATGAAAATAGTCAAGTATTCGATGATAAGATTGAGCTCCAGCTTTATGGACTTCATCGATCAAGATATAATCAAAATGATCTTTAGCAAACTGCTGCATGATAGGTTCTTTTGAAATAGTTTGGATTGTTGCGAAAAGATAATTTGCCTGTATTTCTTTTTTAGTTCCTGAAAGAATACCATAATCTTCATTCTTCCCACCAAGAATTTTTTGATAATCACTCTTTGCCTTATTTAATATTTGCTCTCGATGGACTACAAATAAAACTCGTTTTGGTTGAGCTTGTAAAACATCAAAAGCCGATAAATAAGTTTTCCCTGTCCCAGTAGCAGAAATAACTAATCCTTTTTCGGCACCCGTTTCTCTTAATTCTTTTAGGTTATTTAATGCCGATTTCTGCATTTTATTCGGTAGAATGTAGGGTATTCCTTCATCAGTCAATGACTGTTCTTGAATATTTTTTATTTTTTTAGTATAAGTCATTGGTTGATAAGTCTTTTGATAGTTGCTAATCCATTCCTGAGTTAGCAACTGAGCTTCTTGCCACTCTTGTTCCATGTGCAGCTGAAGGTCTTGAAACATTTGCCCATGCTCATAAGAAGTCAGACGAACATTCCATTCATAATTAATCTTTAAAGCGCTCATGGTTAAATTGGAACTTCCAATGATAAAAGAACGATACCCTTTTTGCTTAAATAGATAACCTTTAGAATGAAACCCTTCTTTTTTCGAAATTCGTACTTCTATGTTCGGTATTTTCAATAAATCTTCAAAAACAGCCGGCTGATTAAAAGCTAAATAAATAGAAGTTAAAATTTTCCCTTTAATCCCTTGAATATGTAAATCTGCTAATTGTGTTTTTAATGCTGCTAGACCAGCTTGAGTTAAGAAGGCCACAGAAAAAAAGAATTCTTCACATGTGTCCAATTCATTTTGTAACACATTAAGCATGTATTGCTTGGTTTTCGTATCATTGATAATAACTTGAGGATCATATAAAGAACCTTCAATTTTTTGATCCATAAAAGCTTTTTTTAAAGAACGCTCTAAAATATCTGTCATAATATTGCGTTCATTTCCATTAACTTTTTAACTGCTGGTATATCTGCTGGTGCCCACTGTACTTTATTTAATTCTGCTGGTTTTAGCCATTGTACTGCAATGTGTTCCGTTAACTGCGGCGTTCCTTTTTTTAGCAGACAAATGAAGGTTGTTAAATTCACTACACCAAAATCATATTGGTAACTCGTTTCTTCAAATTTTTCAGATTGTACTTCCACTTCAATCATTAATTCTTCTTGTAGTTCACGAATCAATGCTTCTTGTGGTGTCTCCCCAACTTCAATTTTTCCTCCTGGAAATTCCCATAAATATGCTAGCGACTTGCCTTCTCCTCGTTGCGCACACAAAATTTTACCATTTTCTACCAAAACAGCGCCTACAACATTAATTTTCTTCAACTGTTTCACTTCTTTCTTTTTATTTCATGATATCATTTTATCATAGAGCTCTTATTATTAGGTATCAAGTTATAAAATAGTTAGCTGCTTACATAAGTAAACCAGTCTTTCTTATCCTTACTATGCTGGAATCTACAACAAACTATTTTTTAATTTTATTTTTCCTTTTTAGACGACATGTTTTGAGCCTTTCTCTTCATATTTTTCACTTATGTGTCTCCTATTAATTTAGTCATTTAATGGAACTACTTGAGTCCCTGCTAATAGATCTCCTAAATGGCGTTTATCTTTTCTGAAAAGCCCCATACCTAATAGAATCATAGCTAACAGGGTTCCAGCATTTGTATAAACAATCGAAGGCCACGTTGTAAATTCAGTGTATACACCATCGATTATACCGATGTGAGCAAGTTGCCACGGCAAAAATTTAATCCCATTTCTAACTAAGCTTCTAAAAAATGAAGGTGTTTTATACTGCACTTTCAATCTGGCTTTTCTCTTACCATATGTTCCATATGGCTTCTTGTAATCGAGCAGTGAGAAAATGAGCACAATAGGAAGAACTGATTCAAACGTTGCAATCAGTTGTGATTGAAAGACTGTGAATTCAGGTACTCCTCCTAACACAAGAAAATAAAACGCCAAATTAGCGATGAGCAGGAGAATAAGATAGAGTAAAATAACAATATAATCAATCATTAGTTCTTTGATTCTTACGTACATTCGTATCTGATTGTTTTCTTTCATTAATTACGCCCCTTCAAGCTTCAGTTTAAACATCTGTCAATTATACTATATATTTTTACTCATCAGGTTTAAGTATGATTGAAGCATACATTCAGTAAAATTTAGAATCAATACTGGATAAATAAAAGCTATTGCAACAGTGATAGCGAATCTAGGAATTTTCAAATTTTTGCTATACAATTGAAAGACAATGTTTCATTTTTTACATATAATAGAATATCTCTAATAAGAAATAAATTAACATTAAGGAGAAAATATTATGAAGAATGGCTTAGATGCAATCTATGATGAAAGTACCAAAATCTTAATACTTGGAAGCGCTCCAAGTGTGAAGTCATTAGGATTGCAACAATACTATGCAAATAAAGGTAACCAATTTTGGAAAATTATTTCTGAGTGCCTAAACACTACTGATCCAATCGACTATGAAAAACGGTTGGAACTACTGTTATAAAATAAACTCGGCTTATGGGATATTTATAGTCATTTTGATAGAATGGGGAGTTTAGATAGTAACTTTAGACAAACGAAATTAAATGACTTTGATACATTACTTTCAACTGCTTCCATCAAACTTGTCATTGCAAATGGGAACAAAGCTTATCAAGAAGTTGTAAAGTCAACTATTTTTGAGCACTACACTGTTATAAAGTGTTTATCCACTAGTGGCGCAAACAACGGTAAAGCAGAAGAAAGAAAAATAGAATGGAAAGAGACTCTCCAAACTACTTTTCTTTCTTAGAGAACGATTCGTTGATAACAAAAAAGGTTTTCTGTTTTTTTACACACTAAAATGATATTTTTCAAAGCTTTTAACATGTATTTTATAGCCGATATGGAGGAAAGAATGGAATGAATCGTTTTACAGAAGAAGTGATTACTCAGCTGGGTTATTATATTTATGTGTTAGTTAATCCTATTAACCATACAGTTTTTTATATTGGTAAAGGAACTAGGAACAGGGTATTTGCTCATGAACAAGATTATCTAAAAGTTGACTTCTCTAATGACCTTGTGGAAAATAAAAAATTAAATGAAATAAAGAATATTCACTCAATTGGTATGGAAGTTGAGAAGTATATTTTGACTTTTGGATTAAGTGAAGATGAAGCTTTCCACGTAGAAAATGCGGTTATTAATTTTTGTAAACTAATTGATGATCAAAATCTTAACGTTAAAAAACTGACCAATATTATGAGTGGACATCGTTCTGATAGTCAAAAGGAAGCACTACAAACATTTGGAAGAGTGGAGCTATTGCAAGATGCACTTAGTCCAAAACCTGTTGATATCAATCAACTAAGTCATCATAAAATTATGTTTGTAAAAATCAATCCTACAAAAGATAGATCTGATTCTAATCGAGATTTAAAAGCTGAAGAAATGTATAATCCCGAATCCAAAGCCTTGAAAAAAAGAACTTTAGGTAATTGGGTAATGAGTTTAGATAAAGCAAGCAATATAGAATATATTCTAGGGGTCTACCCAGGAAGCGGCATGATCGTAAGTGCTTTTAAAATCATTAAGGATAGCCCTAGATACAAAGCAATCCAAGGAGAAACTACATCTGGAAGAAAGCAAATAAGATATGATTTTTACCAGTATGCCGAACCAGTCCTAGAAATAGATGGGGTTCAACTTTCCCCCGATCATATCAAACTGACAGGCTATCAATACGTTGATAGCAATGGAGTACCTTGTAATATTCAAAGTGAAAGAGTATATATAGGATTTGATTAGAAATGCAATAAACTAAATTAATAACAGCAAAAAGACAAAATACCTTTATATGATATTTTGTCTTTTTTTATTTAAAACTAATTAACATACATCTAACTATAAAGAGATTCTCCGCTTACCGAGCCCCTCCGCCGCCTCCACCACCGGCACCTGCTCCTCCACCAAATGAAGTTGAGCCTCCTGTTCCGGATACTGCTGATGAAGTACTTGAATGGAACCCACCGCTAGCTAATCCAGTGGACCAATTTTTTCTGAATCCTGTCATACCGTTCCAATACCAGTAATAATAGATAAAGTTATTCTCTCCAGAGACATTATTCGGATTTGGGATCATTTCCTTGAATTCCTTTGTTATTTCCTCACTTTTAAAGTACAAAGTATTCCAGAATAAAAATTCTTCAAAAGAGAAAGGATTGGTGTTGTCAGCAAAACCGTCTAATTCGATTTCTTCTAAATAATTATCAAATTGAACTAGACGATCAAACAACTTGTCGCCTTCAGGACTAGCAATAGCCACCTCATGTTTCGTCCCCCATACTTCGATTTCTTTAAATGAAATGAGGTTTTCTTTTTCTAGATACTCTTTTGAGTAATCGATCAAATAATCTGCAAAGGTTTCTACTTCTTTGGCATGTTTTTTTGCCCATTTCTTCATTTTATCATCTTCAATGAAACCTCTACTGTTTGAAGCATCCAATAACATGAGCCACAATCCGGTCTCATAACTTCCTTTATGATTCGTCTCTATTTTATCCACAAAATCAGTAAACGATTGAGGATAACGTGCACGCTCTTCTTCAAAATGAATAATTTCTATTTCTGTATCAAAATCATCCCCAAACAAAGTTTTATCTTCGGTAGTATGGATAAGGATCCGTTCTTCTGATAACCATTTCAGCACATAAGCTGAGAAGTAATCTTCGAAATACCCCTTTTGAATGTCTTGCAGCAAATAGGCAATTCCTGCAAAATCTTCGCCATGATACGGAACTTCTTCTAAAAACACCTCACTATTCTCTTTGATCCTCTGTGCTCCTGAACGCATTTGCCCAGCTTCTTCTTTCGCTTTTTTTAAGTTCTTGTAATACTTGGTTCCCAAAACAACACTTCCTCCGCCAGCAACCGCTAATAGAGAAATAATAACTATCGGAACCGTATTAGAAGAAGCCTCGTCATTATAAGCTGAGCCATCCATGGCCATTTCGCGCTGTTCTTCCAAAGTCATATCTACACTGGCTTGTGTATTAAATAATCCTTTGGGAAATTGGAGCAGCGCCGTTACATCTTTACTGCTGTCTACTTCTTCCTCTGCTCTCCAAACGACCGTATCGCCTTCTAATTGGAGACCCCCATCAAAACCAAATCCCCAAAAGCGGACATTTTCTTCTGTAAAGGGTTCAAACCCCGTAATTTCAACGGTCAAATTTTCTGCTGGAATATCAGAAAAGGTATCAAAATTCCATAGCAATGCCTGCCCATCTTCCAATTCACGAACTAAATTTGATAGGGTATAAGACACTTCGTATTCATTTTCTCCATATTCGCCAATACCCCAGATAAGCTCTAATCCGCTACCCGTTTCTACAGTGCCATAGTGACCAGTCTTTTCCTCTAATGAAGCATCTGCATCCCAATCTTTCACCTCTTGAAAACCAGCTACTGAAAAATCAAGCAATGCAGAATCCTGCAGATCATCCAGTACAATATACAATTCGGTACCATCGTCCATAATCATTTTTCTATGTTCTGTGACAATCCCAGATCCGTCTTCTTGCAACTCAACTTCAATGGTCATATCCGATAGTTCATTTTCCGCAAAAACCGTTTCACCAAAAGTCATACTAAACAGAAAAGCAACTCCAATACCCAACAACCTTCTTACTCTTTTATTCATCTCTATATCCCCTCTTTCTTTTGTCTATAAATTCATTTCTTTTAACTGTATAACTGTTTTCAATTAGTGCTGATAACCGTTTCATGTCCATTAGTTTCTATGTACGTATAGTATACACAATATTCATACACTCTAGGAAACGTTATCCTAAATAAAAGCTGATAGAGAGTTTTTATTTGTTCTGATTATGCAAAAAAAAAAAAGAGCTTTATCGTTATCTCCTTGGTCATTAGCGTATAACTAATGCATAGGAATAACATTAAGCTCTCTTTCAAATATTTGTATATTAATTTAATGGGTTGTTAGTCACAAATCCATTTGCCATCAACCATGTTGCACGTTGCAGCATCTGACCCCATTAAGGTTAATCCTTTTAATTGAAACCCTTCTTCTTCAGCAATTTTTTCAATCGTTTGTTCGATCACTTCTTGAGGCTGCGCCCCGCTGATCAAATATTTTTGATTTACCACTATTGCAGGAGCTCCTTGGATACCATAAGCTTTTACTCGTTGCAAATCTTCCATAACAGCTTGTTCAGTTTCCGGACTCTCGAATTGTGCTTTCCAAGCATCAAAATCAACAGCCGTTTGCTTCACCACATTTTCAATAACCGCCAAGTCAGATACATTTCTGTTTTCTACGAATAAAGCCTGTTGTAAACCATCAAAAACAGCCCAATACGCTTCTTGGTCAGCGATCATTCCAGCAGCTTTCGAGGCTTTTAATCCATTTTTAGATGTTGGGAATAAGAAGTCTTGCTCTTTCATTCCTTCAATATTGAAACGATGTTCGTCATCGTTTTGGTTAGCCTGTTCCCAATGGTGAATCACTTCAGGTTTGACCGCTTCATGAGAACCAAACATTTGAATGAATTGCTCTTTTTCCCATCCTAAAGCAAATGAACGATGAATAATCTCTAGTTTTGGGTACTTTTTAGCCACTTTCCTCATACGGTAAGACATGGGAAAACAAAAACTGCAAATCACATCATGAAAAAATTCTACTTGCATTTCAACACTCCTAGTCGTTAACTTTTTTATTTTTATCGGTTTAAGGTATTTATATTCACTTACTTATTGTAACTTAAATAAATTCTCGTATCAACTTATCTATTCCATTCAAACATATTTTCCAAAATAGATAAAGCTAAAAAAGCTTTACAAATGGTAAAATAAGTCATAGACTATTGTCGAAAATGGTTCACTTGATAAGGGAGATGTCTAATTGAAGAAAAAAGATTACAAATGGAGAGCTCTTGTTTTTAATCCCATTATCGTAGTTGTATACGGTATCGGTTGTTATTCCTTATCTCTGCTTGCTAAATATGGTGGAGTTGCACTAAGAGCGCCGATTATCTTAATCGCTTTTCTTAGTTTGTTCATTTGGTTTGCTTGGTGCTTGTATCGGTCTAAACGGAAGAGAAGCACAACTAAAAAGCGCACTTCTTCTGCTTTAGAAAAGATCAGCAAGTTATGGGTGATGGTCAGCACGATTTCTTTAGTTGTCATTACATTTGCCACTGGAATAAATATCTACCAAAGCGGCACAAATCTTCAAGGAAAATTAGCGTTTGTCATTGAAGACTTATTCAATAAGCGTAAAGTAGAATTTGTTCATGATAATGTATACAAAGATGACTTAGATGGACTATTTGCAGACCTTCAAACTAAAATTGATTTGCCAAATGAATTGTATCTCAGCAATCATTTCGACTTAACGTTCACTAAAGACGGTCAAATCACTTCTCTCTACAGCTTTTTATATGGCTTAAATGACGATGGTGAGATAAAGAGTTTTTTGATTGATTATGACCGTTCGAAAAGCAATGACATCACTGTGTACTTAAATGGTTATACGGATACACCTTTTGATGAAACTATGAAGCTCCGACCACTGATCAATAATGTGAAGAACCTTCCTATAAAAGAAACTGTTGATGACTGGAACGAAGAGACACTTGGCATTTATTATGCCGGTTACCGCAGTTGGGGGTACAATACTGAAGGAATTCTTTATTTTGACGAAGAAGGCGATACCTTCCCAATAGAAACAGCCAAGGATGAAATTACAGGTTACACTATTTCGGTCTATGCGCCGAATAGCAGCGGAATCACCCCCGTCCGTTTTGTTGATTATTCCTCGATATCCGATTCTTTACAGGATAAAGTAAGCATAGCCAATCAGGATAAGAATGATGAGGAGACTTACTTTATAAATGAGTATTTAGGCTACCAATTAAGTGTAGTCGATGCTGCTGCAGGTTCTCGTTTTTATACCTTGAACCAAACCTTAGATGGCGGGAATACTTGGGAAATATTCAATCCTAACCCATTTTCAGGAGAAATAGGTACCTCAACAGGTATAACCTTTATTGATGAAAAACTTGGATTTATTGGATTGTCTCACGGCGGTTCTACCTATGCAGATTTATATCGGACAACCGACGGCGGCAGCACTTTTGAAAAAGTGGAACTGCCAACTATTGAAGTTCCTTTAACAGATACTGAGAAATACGCTCCTTTTGATTTTCCAGAAATGCCCTCTAAAGAAAACGGAAATCTTTTCCTTCTAGTCGGACAAGGAGAAGACGGTGATCATAACGGAGGCAGTAAAGTCCTTTATCGGTCAACCGATGATGGTGCGACATGGGAATACGCAGAAGAGATTATATAAATATAAAAGAAAGCTAAAAACACTTTTAGTCTGTGTTTCTAGCTTTTTTATTTTGCTCTGCTGATTTTTCTTTCTAATCAATAGATGCTGAAATTATTTATCCGATTGTCATTTTTTTTACTTTAATCATTACCTTAACCAAATACTGATCGGGGTTTTTTTCTGCAACTTCATCAATGATGTATTCCTCATAGGCATCCCCATCAACTTCATAGCCATTCTTTGCTAGTTCATCCAACATTTTTCGATACAGTTTTTCCGTTTTATTGTAATCACAGTAGTCATACATAACCGCATATGTTCCTTCTGGTTTAATGCTTAAAAGATTTTTATCTTCAGCAAATTTATTTATATAGAAGTAACTAAAATTTGTAAACTGCCCGTCGCTCAATTCGTTTTTCCCAACAATAGCTCCTATTGGATAACCTTGGACAATATCTTGCTGTTCAATAATCGAATAAAAATTAACAAGGGCTTCATTGTAATTTTGGTTTATTTTTTCACTAATTAGTATGGACTCTTTTTCTTGCTGAATAAAAGTAATCTTTCCTATCGTAATTAAATCCGCCTGTTTTGTTAACTCTATTCTTTTTTTCAGCATGTCTTTGTATTGCTTTAATGTTCTAATTTTTTTGTCAATTTGTTCTTGTTCTTCTTGAAACAGTGACAGCATTTTTTCTGGAGTTCGTTCTTGTAAATAAATTTTTATTTCTTTAATTGATTTTCCTAATTCTCTCAAAATCCAAATCACACTAATGGTATCTAATTGATTTTCCTCATACAGTCTATACCCTTTTTCTGAAACCATTTTAGGTGAAAACAAATTGATTTTATCATAATAAATAAGATTTTTCCGACTAATTCCGGATAAAGCTGAAAACTGACTAATGGTTAAGTATTCCTTTTTCATAATGTTCCTCTCTATTCGTGCATCGTTTATAAAAATAAAGCTTGACTGTATAGTAGCTATACAGATTATACTGCTATTATTCGCTAATTTCAAAGTGTAGAGAACTATCCTATACCTTATTGAAACGATCTTATTCTAAACTCGGTGCTAAGTTTAGTCATATAACTAAAAGGGAGACATGAACAATATGCGTTTATTTTTTACATTTCTAAAGAAAAACAAACTGCTTGTCCTTGTTACAAGCAGCTTAATTTTACTTCAATCAGTAGCAACTCTACTTATTCCTTATCTAATCGCTCAACTTATTGATAAAGGAATTTTAGAAAAAAATAGTAGTGTCGTTTATTCTATTGGAATCAAAATGTTGCTTACTGTCCTTGTTGGAGCAGTTGTTGGGGTACTTGGAAGTTATTACGCATCTGAAATTGCTTCGCGTTTTGGAAAAGAGACACGTAAAAGACTATTTAGAAAGATACAACAATTGTCATTAAATGATACCAACAAAATAGGAGTGGCTTCTTTAGTCACAAGAACGTCTAGTGATGTTGTTAATATTCAAGAAGTGACGTTGTCATTATTTCAAATGGTTTTGCCTAGTCCATTTATGGCCATCATTTCTATACTACTCGCTTATCGGGTTTCACCTGTTATGACGGTCATTCCTCTTGTATCCATTCTTATTTTTATAAGCGTGATTACTGTGATCATGTTTAAATCAACACGGCTTATCAATAACATACAGAAAAAGATGGATAAAATGACCATGCTTGTAAGACAATTTTTTAAAGGCGTAAAGATTATTCGTGCCTTTGATAATGCTGACTTTGAAAAAAATAAAGTTGATGGTAGTTTTAATGATTTTGCTGATAACATGATTAGAATCAATAAGTACTTTGCCTTTCTAACACCTGTTGCCTTTAGCCTGAATTCATTGACTATGATCCCGATTATTTGGGTAGGCAGTTCTTTAGTTGCAGAAAACAGTATCCAAGTAGGGGCCATTACTGCTGTTATCGGATACTCAGTCCTCACAATGTCTTCATTTATCATGACCGCTTTGATCATGTTTAATATACCAAGAGCAATAGCTTCCTTAAATAGACTTCAGGAAGTACTGGTCCTTCAACCAGAAGTTGAGGATGAGGATCATTTGGTAGAAAAAGTAGATTTTACTGTACAGCCAGCCTTGTCATTTGAAAACGTAACATTTAACTATCAAGGTGCTGACAAATCGGTATTAGAAGACTTAGATTTTTCGATTAACACTGGAGAAGTATTAGCCATCGTTGGTGGAACAGGCTCCGGGAAAAGTACAATAGCTAAAATTCTATTGCGCTTCAATAACATTCAAGCGGGACGTATCTTGATACACGGTACAGATATAAGCAAAATCTTGCAAAAAGACCTTCGTTCATTGATTAGCTACGTCCCACAAAGAGCGTTTCTATTTAGCGGAACCATTCGGGACAATATTTTAGATGGGAATAAAGCAGCAACACCTGACGAAATAAGGCATGCTGCACGAGTTGCACAAGCCTTACCCTTTATAGAAGAACAAGATAAGAAATTTAATGCTTCAGTTTCTCAAGGAGGAACAAATTTTTCAGGAGGACAAAAGCAACGTCTGGCAATTGCTCGTGCATTGATAAAGAAATCTCACATCTATGTATTTGACGATAGTTTTTCAGCACTGGATTATAAAACCGATGCGAAACTTAGAGCTGCTTTAAAACCCGAACTAAAAGATGCTGTAACATTGATCATTGCCCAAAGAATCAGTACAATCATTGATGCCGATAAAATCATCGTATTAAATGAGGGTAAAATCGTTGGAAAAGGCACCCATTCTGAACTAATTGAAAAAAATCCTGTGTATCAAGAATTAGCTAGATCTCAAAATATGCTATCTGAAAGCGAGGTAAAGAAAGATGTCTAAAAAAGAACAAGTGCTTTTAGAAGACGTAGACACAGAAAAACCAAAAGATATAAAAAAATCGATTCGTTATTTTTTCGAACTGCTGATGCTCCAAAAAAAGAAAACCATCCCTGCTGTTATTTCGAACGTTATCGGTACATTAGCGTACGTCATGATTCCTTTAATTACAGCCCGAGCTATTGACGGTCTAATCGAAGCTATCAAAACGCCGGACACTTCAATGTTGGAAAGCATTAGAGAGGCTATCACTGGTCCTCTCCTACTGTTGCTGTTGCTTTCTGGTATCATTTTTATTTGCAATTACTTTCAGGAATATTTAATAGCTTCTGTCAGTGAAGAGGTCAGTCTAACCTTACGTAAGAAAATAACCGATAAACTGAATAAACTGCCATTGAATTTTTACGATCAAACACAAGTGGGCGATTTGTTGAGTCGAACGACAGCAGATGCAGATAAAGTATCAACCTTTATTGTCATGAGTTTTAATCAATTTGTTAGTTCAATCATCATTGTCATTGTTGGGTTAAGCCTAATGATTTATGTTAGCGGTCGATTAGCCTTGATCATTATTATCATGATTCTAATCAACATTATTGTCACAAAAGTCATTTCTAAAAAGAATCAAACTTTATTTGGCGACAATATGTATACCTTAGGGAAATTGAGTGGTGCTACTGAAGAATACTATTCTGGAAATACCATTATCAAAGCTTTTAATAAGCAAGAAGACGTTATTCAAAAAGCAGATCAATTAATTGACGAACAATATACCGCTCATAAAAAGGCTCAATTTGTTAATTTCGCGATCTACCCTATCATGAGAACCATTACCCAACTAGCTTATATTAGCACTGCATTATTGGGTGCTGTTTTAGCGATCCAAGGAACAATGACGATAGGACTGCTTCAAGCTTTTCTGCAATACGTCAACCAAATCTCAGATCCGATTACAGAAGCTTCTTATGTCGTAAATATGCTTCAAGGTTGTTTAGCAGCTATTGAACGTATTTATGAAGTTTTAGATGAAGAAAACGAAGTTTCTGATATCGCAAACGCTAATGTGATTGATAATCCTCTTGGTCAAATCGAATTTTCTCATGTTAGTTTTGGCTACAATAAAAATCAGCTGATTATGAAAGACGTAAGTTTTATTGCAGAGCCCAAAAAGACGATCGCTATCGTCGGTCCAACAGGTGCTGGAAAAACAACTCTCGTAAATTTGCTGATGCGTTTTTATGAAATTAATAGTGGTGCTGTTTTATTTGATGGGATTGATATTAAAACACTCACAAGACATGATCTAAGAAAACAGTTTGGTATGGTGTTGCAAGATACTTGGCTGTTTGAAGGAACCATTGCTGAAAATATCAGCTACGGAAAGAAAGATGCAACTAGAGAAGAAATTATAGACGCCGCAAAAAAAGCCCAGTGTGATTCGTTTATCAAAACATTGCCAGAAGGTTATGACACCATTATTTCGAGTGAAAATAATATGATCTCGCAAGGACAACAACAATTGTTAACGATCGCTAGAACCATTTTATCTGCCCCTAAAGTAATGATTTTAGATGAAGCGACTTCAAGTATCGATACTAAAACAGAAATTAAAATTCAACAAGCGATCGATCATTTGATGATGGACAGAACAAGCTTTGTGATTGCTCATCGTCTGTCGACTATTAAAAATGCAGATTTAATTTTAGTCATGGACAAAGGAAATATTATTGAAACGGGCAGCCATAACGAATTGTTAGAACAAGACGGCTTTTATGCTGACCTTTATCAAAGCCAATTCCAAACACCAACAGCTTAATAGTATAAAATGAGCCTGAGATAAACTCAGCTAAAAAGCATCCAGATAAGTCATACTGACTTCTTTGGATGCTTTTTATAATTCAAAGAGAACTCGCATTTTCTTTCTTTGCTATAACCTGCTTTATTGCCATTAAAAGGGTTCGTTTCTTACTCACATAAAGTTGGCTTAACCTTATAATAATAAACATAATTTAATCGACTATTTTTGACAAAAATATCCCCTCGTGAGATGCTATATTCGTAGTAAAACCAAAAAATGAAAAGAACGGAGGATTTTTATGACAACCATGGTTTTTGTCAATTTTCCTGTCTCTGATCTCAAACGTTCAACTGCATTTTATGAAAAATTAGGATTTACTCAAAATAAAGAATTTTCAACAGACGAAGCTGTCTCAATGGTTTGGGATGATCACTTTTGGATTATGCTGCTTAACCACGAATTTTACAGCCGTTTTATTAAAGACAAAACAATTGCAGATACTCAAACAACCAGCAGTTCTCTTATTGCATTCAGTATGGAAAGTGCTGATGCAGTTAAAAAATTTGCGGAAACAGCCAAAGTCAATGGCGGTGGTTTTTACAAAGTAGATATGGGGATACCCGAGGATCAAATGTTCGGACTTGAAGTGGAAGATCCAGACGGAAACATTTTAGAACCCAATTGGATGGCGATGTAAATATATAGTTTTCAACCCGTTAGAGTAAATCTCTGACGGGTTTTTGAAGTAAATAATTGCGTTCTTAACTGCAAAATTCCTCTTATATAAACACTCCTTCATCTCTTTCTATTGGTTGTTTTAAAGAAACCGAATCATCACGTGAGCATACATAACTTCTCCTACAACGAGAACGATACTAATTGGTAAATATTCTTGTTCTACATGAATATTTTTATGAATGTCTTTATCATTTCCAGATGAAGTAAAACAAGAAATAATAGACCTTTTTCCTTTTAATACATACACTCGTTGTTTGCTTAAAGGCAACAAATAATTTAAAAAAAGTAAAAAAACACCTAAAGCAGCAGCTAAATTCCGCCTTAGATGTCTACTACAAACACTGTATCAAACTGATTTGACACAGTGTTTCTTTATGTTTATTACCCCACTGACCCTTCCATCTCATAAGCAATCAACCGATTCAATTCCACCGCATATTCCATCGGCAGTTCTTTGGAGAAGGGTTCGACGAAGCCCATGATGATCATTTCAGTGGCTGCTTCTTCGGTCAAACCGCGGCTCATCAGGTAGTACAGTTGTTCTTCGGAAATTTTGGATACTTTAGCTTCGTGTTCCAGCGACACATTGCCGTTATGGATTTCATTGAAAGGAATCGTATCGGATTTAGACAAATCATCCATAATGATCGTGTCGCATTCGATATGTGAAATCGATCCGCCTGAGTTTTTCCCGAACGTCACTTGTCCACGGTAGTTGACTTCTCCGCCGTCATGAGCAATTGATTTGGAAACAATTGAGCTGGATGTGTTGGGAGCATTGTGAATCATTTTTGCTCCGGTGTCTTGGTTTTGTCCGGCACCGGCCATCGCGATAGACAGCATAGTACCGCGAGCTCCGTTCCCGTTTAAGTAAACGCTCGGGTATTTCATGGTGGTTTTCGCGCCTAAGTTGCCGTCGATCCATTCCATCGTACCGCCTGCATCGACTGTGGCTCTTTTAGTCACTAGGTTGTAGACATTGTCAGACCAGTTTTGGATGGTCGTGTAGCGGCAGTAAGCGTCTTTTTTGACGACGATTTCTACGATCGCGGCATGTAAACTGCTAGACGAAAAGGTTGGTGCCGTACAGCCTTCAACATAATGGACACTGGCTCCTTCATCCACTACGATCAATGTCCGTTCAAATTGACCCATACCTTCGTCATTGATGCGGAAATACATTTGCAGTGGCACTTCACAGCGCACGCCTTTGGGTACATAGATAAACGTCCCACCTGACCAAACAGCCGAGTTCAAAGCTGCTAATTTGTTATCGGTTGGGGGAACAATAGTCGCGAAATGTTCTTTGAATATTTCAGGATACTCTTTTAAGGCACTGTCCGTATCTAAAAAGACGATGCCCATTTTTTCGAATTCTTCTTTCATATTGTGGTAAACGACTTCTGATTCGTATTGGGCGCCAGCACCGGCCAAATACTTGCGCTCTGCTTCAGGAATGCCGATGCGTTCAAAGGTTTCTTTGATTTTATCCGGTACATCTTCCCAGCTGCGTTCCGGTTTGTTGCTAGATTTTTTATAATACGTAATTTCATCAAAGTCGATCTCCGATAAATCTGCACCCCATTTCGGCATTGGCCGGCTCTCGTAATGGCGGAAAGATTTCAATCGGAAATCCAGCATCCATTCCGGTTCGTCTTTACGACCAGATATTTCTCGAATAATGTCTTCTGAAATCCCTTTTCCAGTAGTGTAAACCGATTCGATATCGTCATGGAAACCAAATTGGTACTCTTCTGTTTCTGGTACTTCGCTCATGTTCAAGAACTCCTTTCGCTCTTCTTCTATTTGTTATTTTGTTCTTGTGCTTCAATCAAGGCTTTTTCCAGCCCTTTCCACGCTAGTGTTGCACAACGGATACGGGCAGGGAATTTTGAAACCCCGCTAAGAATAACAGCGTCTCCTAATGTTGCCGTGTTCTCGTCTTCTTTGCCTTGGACCAGCAGCGAGAATTGTTCGACTAACGCCAAGGCTTCTTGCGCTGTGCATCCGATCACTGCATCGGTCATCATACTGGCACTGGCTGTACTGATGGCACAGCCGCTGCCTGAAAAGCGGATATCCTTGATTCGGTCTTCCTCAAGAATCAACTGCAGCTGAATCACATCGCCGCACGTCGGGTTGTTCAGTTCGATTTGGTTTGTCGCGCTTTCCAATTGGCCTTGATGGTGAGGATGGCTGGAATGATCGAGGATCACTTGCCGGTATAATTGATCTAATCTAGATAGTGCCATGATTGAAAAACTCCTTTGCGGCTATCAGTGCTTCAACTAAACAGTCTGCATCTGCTTTCGTATTGTACAAATAAAAGCTGGCCCGGACCGTTGAAGAAACCTGCAAATACTGCATTAACGGCTGTGCACAATGGTGACCGGCACGAACAGCGACCCCTTGCATATCTAATGCCGTTGCCAGATCATGCGGATGAACGCCTTCCAGGTTGAATGTCACGACTCCCGTAAGTTCAGCTGCGTCAATTGGTCCATAAAGTGTTAGACCCGGAATGTTTTGAAGTTTAGGCAGCAAATAAGCGGCCAGCTCTTGTTCGTAGGCATGGATATTTTCTACTCCTGCTTTTGTTAAGTAATCTATCGCTGCTCCTAAGCCGATCGCTCCTGCGATATTTGGTGTTCCGGCTTCAAATTTCCACGGCAATTCGGTCCAGGTGCTGTCTTGTTCATGGACAAAATCGATCATTTCACCGCCATATTCGACGGGTTCCATTTGTTCTAATAACGTTCGTTTACCGTATAAGACACCGATGCCAGTCGGTCCCAGCATTTTGTGGCCGCTGAAAGCATAGAAATCAGCGTCCAATTGTTGCACATCGACTGCCATATGCGGCACAGCTTGTGCTCCGTCAACAACGATAACTGCTCCAACAGCATGTGCCATTCGAGTCAGCTCAGCAATCGGGTTGATACTGCCCAACACATTTGACACATGGGTCAGTGCAACAATTTTTGTACGTGCTGTGATTTGTTTTGCTGCACTGTCCAGATCTAACTGTCCGTCTGCTGTCAGCTCAATGTATTTCAATGACGCTTTTGTTTTTTTAGCGAGCTGCTGCCAAGGAACGATATTGGAGTGGTGTTCCATATAAGAAATCACGATTTCATCGCCTTCTTGCACGTTTGCTTCGCCGTAACTTTTGGCTACCCAATTCAAGCTGGTGGTCGTGCCACGCGTAAATAAGATTTCTGCTGTTTCCTTCGCATGAATAAACTGTTGGACTTTTTCGCGCGCTGCTTCGTATTGCGCCGTTGCCCGCTCCGCTAAGGTATGAACACCGCGGTGGACATTGGCATTGGCAGTTTGATAATAGGTATCGACAGCTTCTAGTACTTGTGTTGGTTTTTGGCTGGTAGCGGCACTGTCTAAATAAACCAGCGGCTCACCATTGACCTGCTGATCTAAAATCGGAAAATCTTTTTTCCATGCTTCGCCGTGCTGGTTCATTTGGTTAGCTTCCCTTCAATGGTTTCCACTAATTCATCACGTGTCGCTTTCAATGGAATCGCTGCAATCACTGACCCTAAAAAGCCGCGAATCACTAAGCGTTCCGCTTCTTCTTTCGGTATACCGCGACTCATCAAATAGTACATTTCTTCCGGATCAACTCGTCCAACACTGGCAGCATGTCCCGCTGTCACATCGTTTTCGTCGATCAACAAAATCGGGTTAGCATCTCCGCGCGCTTTATCGGACAGCATCAAAATACGGCTTTCTTGTTGGGCATCGGCTCCTTTAGCGCCTTTGATAATATGACCGATACCGTTGAATGTCAGTGTCGCTTTCTCGCGGATAACACCGTGCTGCAAAATATGCCCAATCGAGTGCCGGCCATAATTGGTCACACGCGTATCGATGGCTTGGATTTGTTTCCCCATGCTGATAGCAACAACTTTGATTTCACTGTGCGAACCTTCGCCAATCAAATCCGAATCAAAATCGGCGATCACATCGCCTTGATTCATAACCCCAATCGCCCATTCGATTTGCGAATTGCCCAACAAGTGACCGCGGCGATTAAAGTAAGAAGTCGTTTGTTCGCCTAGTTCGTCTACTGCTGAAAACTTCACTTTTGCTCCAGGTTTTGTAATAACTTCTACGACAATGTTAACAGCATTGCTTGTCTCGCCAATCGTTTGGTATTTTTCGACATAGGTAAATTCGCTATTAGCTTCTGCGTAAATCAAGACGTGTTTGATAAAGCTAGTGCTGGATTGACTATTTTGGACAAAGACAGCTTCTAGAGGCTCTTCGATCACAACATTTTTAGGCACATACAAGAAAACACCGCTGTTCATAAACGCAGCATGAAAAGCTGTCAATTTATCTTCATCTGGTTTGACGGCTAACTGCATATACGCTTCTTCTAACAACTCCGGATGTTCTTCCATTGCGGTAAAAATATCTGTAAAAATAACGCCTTGTTCAATCAAATCCATCGGCAGCTGTTCCAAAGCGGTTTGTGAACCGACTTGGATGATTTTAGGCGCATCGCTAGCATCGATCAAAAAATCTTCTGCCAAGAAGACTGGATCTTCCATTAATGAAAAATTAGGAGCTTCTAGCAACGGCCAACGGTGATAACGCACCCGTTCAATAACAGGCAACGCCAACTCATCGATTTTCTCCAACGCTGCTAATCGAAGCTGCAACATCCATTCCGGCTCACCGTGGATCAATGAAAAATCGCGAACAGCATCAAGTTGATCCATAAAAGTCGTTTCGTTCATCTTGATTCCCCCTTCCTATTCGTCACCTAATTCAACATCTAAGCCCAATTCATCGCGGATGCCTTTATAGCCTTCTGCTTCTAATCGTTTCGCCAACTCTGCGCCGCCGGTTTTAACCACTACGCCATTCATCATCACGTGTACGACATCCGGTGTGACATAATTTAATAAGCGTTGGTAATGGGTGATGATCAATGCTCCAAAGCCTTTCCCCCGCATTTCATTAACGCCTTTAGAAACAACTTTTAACGCATCAATATCTAAACCAGAATCGATTTCGTCTAAAATAGCAAAAGTCGGTTCAATCATCATCAATTGCAAGATTTCATTGCGTTTTTTCTCTCCGCCAGAAAACCCCTCGTTTAAGTACCGTTCAGCCATTTCTTCTGGCATATCCAGCACAGCCATTTTCTCGTCCATTTTCCGAATAAAATTCATCACGGAAATTTTATCCTCTTCAGGCCTGCGTGCGTTGATAGCCGCCCGCATAAATTCAGCATTGGTGATTCCCGCTATTTCACTAGGGTATTGGACTCCTAAAAATAATCCGGCACGAGCTCGTTCATCGACGGCCATGTCTAAAATGTTTGCCCCATCTAAAAAAATTGTTCCTTCGGTCACTTCGTAACTGGGATGCCCCATGATGGCTGCTGCTAACGTTGATTTGCCTGTTCCATTCGGACCCATGATTGCATGGATTTCGCCCGTATTAATGGTCATATTGACACCTTTTAAAATTTCTTTTTCTTCGATTGAAACATGCAAATTAGTGATTTCTAAGACTGCCATAACCCAAAAACTCCTTTAGTTGTTTTCTTATTTTTTAGTTCATATCAAAAACGAGTAAACCTTTTCTCTGTCGCTTTCATTTTAGCTCAATTGATTATTTTACGCAATGAAGGGTGGGATAAAAGATGTCCTCCAAATAAAAGCTTTTAGCTGGTTTTACTTGTTCTCAACTAGACAGTCCGACAAGATGTTTTTGAGGTTTAATAGCAGTCAAATCACGTTTCCCTGTTTTTGAGACAACCTCTCTCCTTTTTAGCACTAATCAGAAAATTTTCGGAACCGAAAATTTCACTACCGGCTGTAGTTGAATCAATAAGGAGAGATACTTACTTTTCTGCTGAAAATAAGGTAAACTAGACAAAAGTCTTTTTCATGCAGCTACTCAGTTAGGAGCTGCTGCAATTGAATGAGACAGTGATTTTTGCGAAAGAAGGATAAGATAATGATGAAACCACTTATTGGAATAGCCGGGAATGTGTTAAGTGATTTAGCGGTAACCAACGGGTTGCCAGTTACGTATACACCGCAAGGCTTCGTCGACGGCATTGACCGTGCTGAAGGAACGCCGGTAGTCTTGCCAATCAGCTCTCCTGCAGATGCCAGCGATTATATTTCACGAATTGATGGGCTTTTATTAGCCGGTGGACAAGACGTCTCTCCGCTGTTATACAATGAAGAACCGAGTTTGCAATTGGAAGCTACTAATCCTGCTCGTGATGCTTTTGAGATGGCTTTGATCGAAGCTGCTATCGCTCAAAAAAAACCGATTTTGGCTGTCTGCCGCGGATTGCAGTTGTTAAACGTCACTTACGGCGGCACCCTTTACCAAGATCTTTCAGACTACCCTGAATTAGCGGTACAGCACATTCAAAAAACTCATTTTGAAACGGGTGCCCATACGATTCTGATCGATCCGGATAGTTCTTTAGGCAAGATATTTGGCGAAACGTATATCGTCAATACGTACCATCACCAAGCTGTCAAAAAATTAGCTAAACCGTTCAAAGCTGTTGCTTGGAGCAAAGACAAGCTGATTGAAGGATTTGAAGCGGTTGATCCAAAACAAAGTATTGTTGCGGTTCAATGGCATCCAGAATTAATGATGAAACAAGATCGCAAGATGCAGCAGCTGTTTGACGAATTTGTTAGTCGTGTCAAAGCAGTACAAGCATAAACTATTAAAAAAGGACTTGCTAAATGGCATAAACCATTTAACAAGTCCTTTTTGCTGTTTTAATTAGTGAATCGCAGCTTGTATGAGAGCTTGTACTTGTTTTTTAAACTCGACTGCTTCGTCTTTTTCCATTTCCGGCAACTGATGGCTTTTAGCAGCGGTTGTTATCGTCAAAGACATTAACCCCATTCTTTTGGTCAAAGGCCCAACACTGGTTTCAATATTTTGAATGCGGATCACCGGTATCGTCAGTCTTTTTTTCACCCAGATACCTGAAATAACATCAATTTCGTCTTCACTATAATCGTAACGCCAAAATCGCTGCTTCAACCAAGGCACTAAACCCGCAAAAATAAGAAGACAAACTACACTTAGGCCGATAGCCATACCGCTTACCCAAGCTGGAAAAATACGGTCTGCTGCAAAAAATTCAATGATCAGATAAACACAGGTGACTGCTGCAATAGGCAAACACATCAGAGCCGCCCGAATGCGCCAAGCTTTAACAACTTTAGAACTGATTTTCTTTTGCGGTTCCATATTCGCCAGCCTCCCCTTCTTCAACAAACCAATCGTATAGTCGTTGGCAATCTTTTTCTTCAATAAAAGAGAGCTGCTTTTCCTGAGCGCTGTCTCCAAGAGCACTTGCTACTTCTAATTTGCCCAATTGGCTTCTCTTCAAAAAATACTGTTGTTTAACGGTCATTTGTAAAATCCGCTCTTTGCGCAGGTAAATCGTTTCTGTTGAAAACCATTTTGGCAATTCTAAGGTCAATTCATTTGGAGACAGTGCATAACCGGTTTTACGGTAACGCCGATACCCATAGAAAAGATAAAAGACCGCTAGAATACCGCCAATTATCCAAGCCAGCTGCCAGACAAATAAGCTGATGCCAATAGACGCCACGACTAAAAATAATAACGGAAATTGAACAAAACGTCTCCATGAACGGATCGGAACAACTGCTTGTGCTGGATCACAGCGATACGCCGGCAGTATTTCTTGTATCATCGCTGCCAATTCTTTTTTCTTCACCAACGGCAGCAATAAAATCTGGCCTTTTTCTTGAACTTCTTTTGATGCGTCTGAATTGATCTCTTTTTCATCACTGGTTATACCGATATAAAAGGAGGTATAACCAAACAATTGCTGGATCCAGTTGCGTTGTTCTCTGAGACTTTGGACATTTTTCAATGCGATCGTCTGGCTTTTCACTTCAAATAACCCTTTTTCAATCGTAATATAGTCTTTGGTTAATTCTACTTTGTATTCAAAATTTCGGATAACAGAAAAAAGAGTGCCAATGATATAAACAATCAAAAAAACACCGATGACTAAGACCGTTAGCATCGTCCAAGTTGCGGATGTTGCTAATGCACTGATGCGTGCCACCCATGCTTCCGGAATCAATTCAGCAAAGATATTGATTCCTCCTACAACCACTAAAAAGCCTTTTAGGATAACGTCTCCCATCGCATTCATTTTAACAATATCGATTAGCGACATCGCGTACAGTTCTTTGGTTACGCTAGCTTGCTGCAACGAAAAGCCGCTGTGTTGATCCATAGAAGCTGATGGCGCTTCTTCTTCGTTTTCCTCGATTTCAACAGTGCTTTTTAAACGATCTTTCAAATGATGAAGATAATCCGCTAACTGTAAAGCTTGTGCTTTTGAAAGTGCATCTAGACTGATGCCTTTTCCAGGCGTTTTAATCTCTAATTTTGTTAAGTGAAAAACCCGGTGCACAATACTTTCTTGGTAATCAATGCTTTGAATGCGGCTGATCTGCACATCTCTTTCGTTGCGGATAAAAATACCCGTTTGCAATACAAAACGATTGCCTTCAACCCAGTAAGACGTGCGCAGATACCGAACCACATCGAAACTATAACTGACCAAGAAAACGACCACGAATAGAAGTATCAGAAAAATCGGCATTGACTCTTCGCCTATATTAAGAAAAACTAGGAAAACGATTGGCACGATCAACCTTTTCGCCCGATTAAATAAAGCTGTTACTAGTGTCAGCGGGTGCAATTTATTCTTCTCAGACATCAGTCGTCACCGCCTTGATTTGTACCATGAGCTGTTGCCTTAACTGTTCTCCTTCTGCTTTCAGCAACAAAGGAACTTCGTGTGTCGTTCCGGCTGTATCGATGTGGACCGATTGAATGCCGAATTTGCGCGCCAATGGACCTTCTTTAACGAGGACATGCTGGATTCTTTCCACAGCGATCACTTCGCGTTTTTTAAAAAATAAACCGGTCATAATTTCTAACACTAATGGGTGCAGTTCGTAACGAATGGAGCGTAATTTAAGCGTGGGCAGAATGAGTCCGCTAAAAATGTACCCAATAATGGGGATCCCCAGCCAAAAAATCAATAAGAACTTGGGCCATCCCAATTGTACTGTAGCGATCGAGACTGCTATTCCTAAACTTAATTCAATCACACCTTCAATGACGGCTTTCGTTCGTTCATACGAAATGACTTTCGCATCTAGTTGTTTACTTGGCACTGTTCGGTACATGTCTTCTTTCCTCCAATAAGGTAAAAACGTTTAGGTTCATTCTACCATTTCTGCTAACGTTCCTCCATCCAATCCTCGCATAAAAAAATGGTTCTAACATTTTGGGTGTTGGTAAGTGAAATGATTGTATTCCATAATTTTGAAATTTCTGGAGGAATAGTGGCTGCTTGTAGCCATGAAGAGTCTTGAAAACCTGGAGAAAAGGCTTTAGGAGGTGCCATGGCTTTCTACAAGCAAACACGTAAATTCCAGAGGAAATTCTACCCCTAAGATTCATTAAGACGATTTGACAAAAAGCCTTAAAAAGTTAAATATCCATTGAACAAAAAAACTGTGCTCTGGTGAGAGAACACAGTTTTTCAAAATTATTCAGTTACAGGAACGACAGCGCCATCCCAATTTTCAAGAATAAAACCTTGTACTTCTTTTGATTTTAATACTTCGATCAACTTCAAAATAGCCGGGTCTTTAGCGTCTTCAGAACGTATCGCAATAATATTTGCATACGGTGAACTTGTACTTTCTAACGCAATAGAATCATCTAGCGGGCTAATACCTTGATCAACCGCAAAGTTGGAATTGATCGCAACCAGATCGCCTTCCTCTTGTTGGTAAAGTGTCGTCATCAAAGCTGGATCATTTTCATATTGGAAAACCAGTTTCTTAGGGTTTTTATCAATATCATCAAATGTTGCCGTTGTTAGTTCAACGCCTTCTTTTAATGTGACTAAACCAGCATCTTGTAAAATCCCGATTACACGGCCCCAGTCGGCTTGGCTATTGCTGACTAAAACAGTTGCGCCTTCTTCCACTTCATCCAAGCTAGTGTATTTGTTTGAATAAATACCCAAAGGTTCAATGTGGATAGCTCCTGCATTGACAAAATCGTAATCATTTTCAGCAACTGCACTTTCAAAAAACGGAATGTGTTGGAAATAGTTCGCATCAATTTCGCCTTCAGACAAAGCGATATTCGGCACGACATAGTCATTATACGTAGTGATATCCAACTTGACGCCTTCTTTTTCAAGTAGCGGTTCTGCAAATTCCAGAATTTCAGCATGCGGGACGTTGCTTGCACCAATCTTAATGACTGTGTCTTTTTCTGAAGTTTCAGAAGAAGAGGATGAATCACTGTTGCCGCAAGCTGCTAATGTTAATGATAAACCAAGAGTGACTATTGCACCTAACCATGTTCTTTTTTTCATAATGAAATCCCCCTACTAATTTTTTATATTGCTTTTTATCCCCACTTGTTTATGTGTTGCTTTTACCGTTTATCGATTCGCTTGACCAACACATCGCCAAGCGCTTGAATGACAAACACAATAACTAAAATGATCAACGTTGCGACTAATGTAACGGCTGGTTGATTTCGTTGGAAACCTTCTAAATACGCTAAGTTTCCTAATCCTCCTGCACCGATCACACCCGCCATTGCTGTATAACCCACCAATGAAATCGTCGTGACCGTGATTCCAGAAACAATGGCTGGTAAGCTTTCCGGGATAAGAACTTTATAAATGATTTCCCATCTGCTGGCTCCCATTGCTTCAGCTGCTTCAACGACGCCTTTGTCAATTTCACGAAACCCGATTTCAACGAGACGACCATAAAATGGAGCCGATGAAATAATTAAAGCGGGCAATGCAGCTGTCGGTCCAATCATGGAACCAACTAAACTTTTTGTAACTGGAATCATAAGGACAATTAAAATAATAAATGGCACTGACCGGAAAATATTAACAAAAACAGCTACGATTCCGTACAATAGTTTGGCGAACGGGGTATCTTTCCCATTTGTCTCATACAACAATAATCCCAAAACTAACCCCAAGAAAAAAACAATCACGACTGAACCGATGGTCATGCCGATGGTTTGCATCGTGGCTTCCTGGATTCTCTCCCAGTGGACTTCTGAAAAATCAAAGTATTGAGCGAAAAGACCGGCCCCTACGTTAAGATTTGCTAACATGTTCAATCACCTCTACTTCAACTTTCATTTGATGCAAGTGTTCGATCGCTTGATCTATATTTTGGCTATTGCCTCTCAATTGAACATACAAAGAACCGATCGAACCTTCTTGAGTGTGTCGGATATTCCCTTGCAGGATGTTTAATTCGACATCATTGTCATGCACGATACTTGAGATGATCGGCATTTTGGCTTGTTCCCCTTGAAAGGTCAAATGAATCATTTTTCCTTCTGGGTACTCAGCCAGCATTTCTTCGACGACTAGATCTGTTTCTTCACTATCCGGATTCGCGTCTTGGCGGATAAACCGTTTGGTGATGTCTTGCTGCGGTCTCTTAAAGACTTCCAGTACATCTCCTTGCTCCACTACCTTGCCATCATCCATGACCGCTACTTTATGACAAATCTTGCGAACCACGTGCATTTCGTGAGTGATCAAGACGATTGTCAAATTCAAACGTTTATTGATATCCAATAGCAGATCCAATACTTCATCTGTCGTTTGAGGATCCAATGCGCTGGTGGCTTCATCACAAAGCAGTAACGTTGGTTCGTTAGCTAAAGCTCGCGCAATTCCGACCCGCTGCTTTTGCCCTCCGGATAATTGTGCCGGATAAGCTTGTTCGCGGCCTTCAAGACCAACCAGACGAATCAATTCTTTCGCTTTTTCAGTGCGTTGTTCTTTAGGTACCTTGGCAATCTCTAATGGAAACAACACGTTTTCTAACACTGTCCGAGACCATAAAAGATTGAAGTGCTGGAAAATCATACCGATTTTTTGACGTTCTTTTCTCAATCCTTTCCCTTTTAACTGAGAAATAATACTGCCTTCGATCGATACGGTCCCGGCTGTTGGCTGTTCAAGACCATTAAACATTCGGACTAACGTGCTTTTGCCAGCGCCGGAATACCCAACGATGCCATAGATTTCGCCATTTTTAATGGTCAAATTGACGTCTTCCACAGCTGTCAAATTACCTTGCTTCGTTTGAAACACTTTTTTTACATTTGCTAATTCAATCATGTGCTTAATTCCTTTCTTAAGCTGTTCTGACTTTTCTTGTTAAACAAAAAAACTTCCGCCCTTATACCAAGTTCTTAACTTAATATAAGGACGAAAGTTTGACATTTCGTGTTACCACCTTAATTCGTTGATTCATCGCTAAACCAACCTCAATCAGTACTGAGTTCATTGCAACTCTTATACTGCGGCACTTTATCGGGTGCTTCCGGAAAAAGCTTGTGCTTTCGCATTCACTTATTCTGCTCAAAGACCATCTTCGGTTCGACTCCCATTACCTCTTTTCAGCAACCGAGGCTCTCTATAAATGCTTGTAACGAACGTACTCTTCTTATCAACGCTATGAATATGATATTGTTCATAGTCTAACAGAGCCTTTTTTATCTGTCAACTGAATTTTTTAAATCGTATCTGAAAGAGCGTTGAAGGCTGCTTCATCCACTTCAGATAGATCAAGGATCCAGTTGTCTTGCGGATCTGGACTGTTTAATTTTTCCGGATCATCTGCTAATGCTTCATTAAAGCGGCTGACTTTTCCTGAAAAAGGTGCTGTTAATTCGGTAACAGCTTTTGCGCCTTCTACTCCAATCAAGTTATCGCCCGTTGCTACTTCATTCAAGTCAGAAGGTACCTCAACAAACATTACTTCTCCTAAATCGTCTTGCCCTTTTTCTGATAAACCGATGCGGTAATTGCTGCCGTCTTTCAAGATCCATAATCCATTTTCGCTATATTTCATTGTATTCTTCGCTGTCATTTCATTTCTTCTCCTTTTTAGTTAAGCCATACTTTTTCAAATACATCTTCGTTAAAACCCAGCGTTACTGTGCTGCCATTTGTGACGAGCGGCCGTTTGATCAGCATCCCGTCCGTTGAAAGCAGTTCTGCCGCTGCTTCGATAGTCAATGTAGGAACGACTTCTTTTAAACCTAATTGACGATACCGCGTACCGCTGGAATTAAAGAAACGTTGGATCGGCAAGTCTGATTTCCTGATCCATTTTGCTAACTGTTCTTTAGATGGCGGAGTTTCAATCAGATTGATAGCCTGATAAGCCACATCATGCTGTTCCAGCCACTTTCTGCCTTTGCGGCATGTTGAGCACGTCGGATGTTGATAATAGTTAAGCATGTGCTAGATGACCCCTTTTCAACTTGATTTGCTGATTTGTCTCGTTCGTTTTCTGATGATCAAAAACCTTCTTTTTCCTCAGAAAACATATAACTGCGGTAATGGTACCGCATCGACATGACCAGTCCCACTCCCATCATATTTCCCAACAAGGCTGTTCCCCCTTGAGATATAAAAGGCAATGGAATACCTGTCAACGGCAACAGACCAATTCCCATTCCGATGTTTTCAAGCACATGGAAGAGAATCATCATGATCACTCCTGTAGAGATATACGTATAAAACTCGTTTTTTGTATCAAAACAAATACGAATCATTTGATAAATCAACAAGAAGTAAACAAAAATCAGTGCGCAACTGCCAATAAAACCGAAATTTTCACCAATCGTAGCAAAAATCATATCCGATTCTCGAACCGGCACATACACTTCGGAAACACCGAAGCCTTTCCCAAATACTTTCCCCGACCCAATTGCTTTCATACTTTGAATCAACTGATAAGCAGCATCGGCCGCATCATGATAGGGATCCAGCCATGTATCGATACGAGCAAATTGATACGGTTTGAACCCAAATTTCAGCAAAACATCTCGATTGTACACTACCATAAACAGCACTCCGCCGGCTAAACCTGCAAAAGACAAAAATAGCGGCAAGATAATTTTCCACGTCACACCCGACATCAAAACAACACCGCCGATAATCGCTAAGAAAACCAAGGTTGTCCCCAAGTCATTTTGCAACATAACCAAAACCAAAGGAGCTAAAGAAGTTAAAATGATTTTTCCCAACAGCACAAAGTCAGCTCTCACAAAATGCTGATCGTATTCACTATTGTGTTGCGTCACGACACGTGCAAGCATTAAAATAAAAGCAATTTTCATGATTTCGGAAGGCTGAAACGTTATCGGGCCGAATTTGAACCAACTTTTTGCACCGGTAAAAGCTTCAGTCGGCCGGTCATAGAAAAATAAAACCAGAACGAGAAGCAGCAAACCGACCCCGTAAGCAATTGGAGCCAGCTTCCATAACTGTTCCGAATCAAATTGCATAATGACAATGATGGATGCTGTTCCGATTATGTACCAGAGAACTTGCATCACAGTAGCTTGGATACCTTTGCCTTCTATTAAAAAAGTAGTAGAGAAAATCGTTGCTATGCTCATTAAAGCCAACAGCAATACGGATAAAATAATACCATAATCTATTTTTGATTCATTATTTTCATTCATTTTTCTGAAAATCTCCTTGTCTCTTCTATTCAATCATTACATTCTTTGAATCTTATCCATTATATAAGAAATAGTACACAAAAAAAAGGCTCTAGTTATTCTTAACTAAAACTGAAGAAAAAAAAGAAAACTAAGCAGACAGCTTAGCGTTCTTCTTGTTCGATCACTGGTTTTACTTTTGTCAGTTTCTTTCGTTGTCTCTCTGCTGAATCCATCAAATAATCTTTTTCCGTTTTGCCGGCTCCAGCTGCTTCTTTTTCTTGTTTTGCTTGTGTGACTGTTTTTCCATTGCGGTACTGGTAGTAAATGGTATTGATGAATGCTCCCAACAATAAGACCGTCGCTGATAAATAAAGCCACAACATCAATACAATAAATACTCCAAATGTCCCGCTGCCTGTAGCAGCTCCCCCTGCGTATTTCACGTATAATGAGAACCCTTGAGAAAGGATCAACCAGCCTGCTGTAGCGAAAATTGCACCTGGAATAGCGTATTTGATCGATAACGAATGGTTCGGCAGCAAGTAGTAAATCAATGTCAGTACGACTATGAGTACGACTAATAAAACCAACCATCGAAAACTAAGGATCGTTTCAATCAAAGTAAGTTTGACATGCAGCAAACTTTCTACAAAATGCAGAATTTGTTCACCAAAAACGAAGGCAAACATGATTACCCCTACAACAGCCACGATTGCTAAGTTGATTAGAAATGAGACTACTCGAACAATAATGAAATTCTTTCTCTTCTCGACACCGTAAACGTCATTCAAAACGACTTGAGCAGCATTAAACGCTTTACTGGCTGACCAAAGTGACGTGATCAACCCAATAGAGATGACACCACCATTTGTGTTGCTTAAAAAATCAATCAACATCGGTTGAACAACATTATAGATATCTCCTGGCAATGCTGTCTTTAAATAAGGCAAAATTTCTTCTGCACTGATGGGCAAGAAAGGGATAATATTAGCTGCAACCAGTAAAACCGGGGCTAATGAAAGTAAAATAAAGTAAGCAAGTTCTGCTGCATTCGAAGATACTTCGGCTCGTTCCCAATTGGGTTTGATAATATCTAACCACGTCATTGCCTTTTCTTTAAAAGAAGCTTGTTTTGCAGTTGCTGGCATCCTCATCACATCCTTCATTTATTTATTACCGTATTTCTTCGCAACTTTATATCTTAAATAGTGTGTAAATTATAATCCATGATCAATTGGTTGATGCCTTCATCTACAGATCTAGCTTTTGATTCCGTTCCTGAATTTGAAATGACGGTCACTGGACTTCCAGTTTCTTGTTGGATCATTCCAATTTTTTCTTCATTGACGTACAATTCTAATTCAACAAAACCGTCTTTATTTTTTGCTGTTTCCTTTACTTCTACTTGGATTTTCTTACTGTTTTTTGACATAGCTAAACTCCTTTTATTTGTTTTACTCAAATTCAGTATACTCTATTCTTGCATTTTTTTCACTTCTTACCCATTAGGAACGCTAAATCAAAAACAATTCTACAGCAAACAAATAAGAGCATCCTTTAGTAAAAACTAAAGAATGCCCCAACTATTCTGCATTTAGTTATTCTGAAACAATTGCCACGCCGGCACTTGCACCAATTCTTGATGCACCTGCTTTAATCATTTGTTCTACATCTGCTTTTGAATGGATGCCGCCAGAGGCTTTAACTCCGACTTCTGTTCCGACCGTTTTTCTCATCAAAGCGATGTCTTCTTTTGTTGCTCCGCCAGTTGAAAAACCTGTCGATGTTTTCACATAATCTGTACCCGCTTGGACAGCCAATTCACAAGCCCGTACTTTTTCTTCTTCTGTTAGTAAACAAGCTTCAATAATAACTTTCACTAGTGCTTTCCCTTTTGCTGCTGCAACAACTTGACTGATATCGGATAATACTTTTTCATTATCTTTTTCTTTCAATGCACCAATATTGATCACCATATCTACTTCAGTTGCGCCATTGTCGATTGCATCTTTCGTCTCAGCTACTTTTACAGCAGTGGTATTAGCACCTAACGGAAAACCAATGACGGTACAGACTTCAACAGGAGAACCTTTTAATTCTTTCGCTGAAAGTTCTACCCATGTTGGGTTGACACAAACGGAATAGAAGCCGTATTCTTTCGCTTCTGTAGTCAGTTTAATAATATCCTCTTTTGTTACACCTGGTTTCAAGGCTGTGTGGTCGATCATGTTCGCTATAGTAGTCATTATTTTCCTCCATCTTTTATTGCATCTAACGGCTCTTTCCTATAGAAAGGCGATGCTTTAACTGTTTTTATCTGAAACTTTTACTGGGTCACTTTACGCGACTCGGTAAACTGTCTTAACTGCTCCATATCAGGATAAGAAGCTTGTGTTCCTCTTTTTGTTACACTAAGTGCCGCAAAAGCATTGGCCATTTTGATTGATTCAAGCACATCTCCGGTTTGCACATAATAATGGGCGAAACACCCAATAAACGCATCTCCCGCTCCTGAAGTATCAACGGCTGCTACTTTGTGAGACTCTACTCGGTGAGTTTGTTCCTTAGTCATCCAGATGATTCCTCTGCTTCCCAAAGTCACAATAACATTTTTTACGCCTTTCTCGATCAACGTTGAAGCTGCTTCGTAAACTTCTTCATCTGTTTCCACAGGCATTCCGGTTAATATTTCTAACTCGGGCCCGTTTGGTATGAAAAAATCACACTTACAAACATAATCGAAATCTAATTCATGTGAAGCCGGAGCTGGATTAAGAATAACGGGTATATTGTGCTGCTGACCAAATTCTATCGCCCGATAAACAGTCGGCAAAGGGATTTCCAACTGCAATACAATTAAAGAAACGGATTTTAATTGTTCTGCCGCTTGATCCACATCTTCTGGCGAAAGGTATTGGTTGGCTCCTTTTATAATCAAAATCCGGTTATTTGATTCAGTGTCGACAAAAATGGGCGCAACACCGCTAGGCACTCCAGCTACTTTTTGAGTAAAGTCAGTATTGATGCCATGAGCTGCTAAATTTTTTATCGTATCATCCGCAAAAAGGTCATCGCCGACTTTTGTCACCATCATAACGTCTGACTTTAATTTTGCTGCCGCCACCGCTTGATTGGCTCCTTTTCCTCCATGGCCCATCTCAAAACTAGGGGCTTCTAGTGTTTCGCCTTCATTCGGCATTCTATCAATATAAGTAATAAGATCTACCATATTCGAACCGATAACTGCTATATCCATTTTTACTTCCTCCTATTTCTTACCTGTTATCACTTTAAACGATTTTTCTTCTCCAGCGGCCAGCATGATCAAACTGCCTGCCTCTTTAGCTGCTAAAAATCCTTCAGAACGGCAAGTGCCCGGTAACACAAAAGCTCCTACCTGTTGATCTTCATTATACAGCAACCAGCGCGTAGCGTAATTGAATTCTTCAGTAGAGAATTTTGTGAAGAAAGTTACCCCATTTGGCGACAGCATCTCAAATTCCGCTTCTTTTTGATACTGTCTCAACTGGTCTGCAAAGAAAACAATTTCCGGATCATACATTTCCGGCTTCGTTAACGTGCTTAACTGTTGTTCTCCACTCTTTAATTCTTCCGTATATTCCAACCATTTTTTAGTAGGATGGACATGTCCGGGAATGGATTCTCTTAATTTGAAAGCTTCGTCAGGAATGTTTTGCTGCATAAGCGCATCCTCTAAATAAGCATAATTCATATGGCACATATACTGTAACGGCATTTCAGTTCCTGCCAAATTTTTGACGTCCATGCCGATTTCAATAAATGTAGTTTTTGCTTGCATCGTCACACTTGGTTTTGCCAAATAATGGTGGCCAAATCCTTTAGTATACTCTTTAGCACCGCCAATTTTTATGCTCTCACCTGTAATTTCTAACCAAGCTTTATCCATATCGGCACAAGGCATTTCGCCATGTAAGGTATGATCGTCTTCTGGACCTGGGCAGCCATTACGAATCAAACCGGAATGAAAGGAAAAACAGCCATACGTATCCACGATTTCCGTCACGTTCTTAGGTTCCGAAAACATGTTTTTCATTTTCAAATCTATCTCATCAAAAGACAAATCCCAGATGATTTGTCCTAAATAAGGAAGAACAACCATTTTACCACGTGAATTTGTTACCTCAATAGCTTCTACATTTGTTGAGTAGCGAAACAACGTTACCGTAAATTCATTATTTTCAAAAAATACTTTCCTGTTTTCTTTAAAAAAATCTCGTTGAAGTTCAATTGTTCCCATCATCGTTTCTCTTCCTTTCTCATTCGTTCTTTTTTGCTTACGCTTCGATTGGTTCAGCTTTTGTTGCTGCTTGTTTCACTTTTATTTCTCCATAAAAATGAACCCCCACATATACAAAACAGGCCGTTGAAACGAGGAAAGCCAGTTGCATAGAGCCTACAAAATCAGATACCAATCCTTGGACAGCAGGTACAACTGCTCCACCTACAATTGACATCACTAGGAAGGCACCGGCAAGTTCTTTGTATTTGCTGTCAACCACTTCCAGGGTTTCAGCATAAATCGTAGGCCAGCATGGACCGAACAGTAAGCTGACCACCACAGCCACATATACTGCAGACATATTTGGGACGAGCGCTACATAGGTCAATAAAATCGAACCAATAACTGAATAGGCAAAAACAACTTTTGAAGAAGAAAAGCGAGCCATTAAGAAGTTAGCAATAAATTTCCCAATAAAGAAAGCGATAAAACCAAATATCATAAAGTTTGAAGCTGTCCGCTCATTGTAGTCGGGGTTAAGGTGCAACGCTAATCTGATCGTGAATGACCACACGGCTGTCTGCATTCCGATATATAAAAATTGAGCTAAGATTCCTTTTTTAAACCGTTTATTGCCAAGCAAATAACGGAATGTATCTAGAATTCCAGGGTTTTCTGCTGCTGTATCTTCCTTTTCCACCTCAGGTTTACATGTCGGAAACTTCGTTACGGCAAACAAAATCAATACCGCAATCAAAATCATGATCATGTATTTGTAGGGTTCCAAGGTATGCTGAAGCATTTCTAATCCAAAGACATGGGCTTCTGCGGGAGATAATAATGCCATCTGTTTTTCAAGACTCGCGCCTTCTTGAAAAACTAGGTATTTCCCTAGCAAAATACCTGAAATAGCTCCAACCGGGTAAAAAGTTTGACTGATGTTCAATCGCAAAGTCGATTGTTCTTTTGGACCAATCATAGAACTGTAAGTATTCGCTGCGGTTTCCAAAAAACTAAGTCCAATAGCTACTGCAAAAAGAGCTACCAGAAACATTGAGTACGTTGCCATATGAGAAGCTGGGAAAAACAACGAACAGCCAATGATATAAAAGACCAACCCTGTAATAATAGCAAATTTATAATTCAGTTTTTTTATGACCACTGAAGCCGGGATGGCGACTACAAAGTATCCTCCATAAAATGCACTTTGGACAAAAGCGGTTGCAAAATCACTTAAGTCAAATATGTATTTGAATTGAGTGATTAAAATATCGTTCAAACTGGCTGCTACAGCCCATAAAGAAAAAAGTAATGACAATAAGATAAATTGGAAAATAGGTGTTTTATTTAAATAACCATCAGGTTGTTGAATCAAAGCTGTCTTTTCCATTTTTGTTAACCCCTTATAGTAAATTTTTTTAATTTCCTTACTCTCTTGCATTAAACCTTATTCGTCTTGATTGATACGCTTACATATGATTTTGCTTAGATTATCTGAATATTTCTTTCTCTTATTCTTATAGCTCCTTCCTCCGGCATGAACATATGATTAACGATTAAGAAATTATGTTCATTCATTTGTTAGCGCTAGTATAATTTATTTTTGATCATTTGTAAAGCGTTTACTGAAATTAATTTCAATTTCAGTAAATAAGAAAACAGAGCTCCTGTAGGCTCTGTTTTCTATTCGTAAATGTTAATCTTTTTTATCCAGTAATTCTTTTGCTGTAAATTGATCTGTAATTAAAACATTTGCATACTTTCCTTTTAGTGCCCCGTCAATTGCTTGGATTTTACGATGGCCTCCTGCGACAAGTATGGATTTTTCTTTGTGCTTTAATTCTTCTAAATCAATGCCGATCGTTCGGTTGTTGATTTTATCATTGCTTATTTTTCCAGTTTTATCAAAGAAACGAGAACAAATATCGCCAACAGCATTTTCTTTCAACTGCTTCATTTCTTTTTTATCAAAATAGCCTAGACGAAACAATAGCGCATTTTCTCGCACTGTTCCAACTGTAAATACAGCTACCGTTGCTTGCCTGCCTTTTTCAATGATGTGTTGAATATGACGGTCTTGTTCGACTAACTCTTTAGTTGCTACATTATCAAAAATAACTGGAAGAGGAAGGTTGATTGGTGTTGTTTGAAAAGCTTTAGCAAATAAAGAAATGGTTTCATTGGCATATGTATTCACTTTGGAATGGCTGATACCGCCTTTTAATTGAACGACTTCGATTCCATTCACATTTTTAGGTGCGATTTTTCTAGCAATTTCATACATCGTTGTTCCCCAGCTTACCCCAATGGTTGTGCCATCCTGTATGGTTTCTTCTAGGTATTCTGCTGCGAAGCGCGATAAATATTCTGTGATGCTTTGATAATCTGATTCTGGCGAAAAAACAATATGAGCTTCTAATAGATCATATTTATTTCTCAGTGCCGTACCCAACCCGGCTAAATCAGAAAAAGGATCCGTTATTTTGATTTGAACATACCCTTTATCTTTGGCGCTTTTCAGTAATCGTGAAACTGTTGGTCTAGAGATACCTAATTTATTGGCAATTTCTTGTTGGCTATAATCGGATTCGTAATACAGTCTCGCTACTTCGATACTGAATTGCTCTTTTTCTTTATTTTCCATCGTTTATTTGCTACCCCCTTTTTATTTACCTTATCCCTATTTGTTAGTCATAATCCCATTCATTGTTTATTCTCTTTATCTTACTAAGCTTTCCAGCACCTGTCTAGACAATCTTTTCTGCTAGTGTGCCGGAAACCAATTGTACCATATCTCTTCTAAACGGATAAACTGACAAGAGCTAAGGTTGAAACATGTCCTTTATGATTTGCTCAGCTACAAATCAGTTAAACCTTTATATGTAAAAAAATAGACCTGAATTTTTGCAATCAGCTCAACAGCTAATGCAGCAAGTCAGTTCTATTTTTTAAGTTCTTACCCATCTATCTGCTGTTGCTTGTACCGTTCTTGCTTTTATTGTGCGCTGTACCCGCCGTCGACTGCCAACTCGGCACCTGTTACATAATTGGATTCATCTGAAGCCAAATACACACACGCATAAGCGATGTCATCAGCTTCGCCTACATACTTCAACGGAATTCCTTGAAGCATTCTGTCCAGAATAGCTGGTATCGATAAGGAAGGTGCAGACATCGGTGTCTTAATGGTTCCAGGGTGAATCGAGTTGCAGCGAATATGATCCGGTCCATAATTGAATGCCACATTTTTGGTAAGCAAACGAACGCCGCCTTTTGAAGCTGTATAAGAAAATGGTCCGCCAGAACCAACTAGTCCAGCAATCGAAGAAATATTTACGATTGATCCGCCGCCGTTTTCTTTCATAATCGGAATCACTCGATTAACGCCTAAGTACACGCTTTTCAAGTTGATGTCGATCACTTTTTGCCATTCTTCTTCATCCGTCAATTCAGCTGACTTAGTATAGTCTCCGGTAATACCAGCGTTGTTGATCAAAACATCAATCTTTCCAAAAGCTTTCAGGGTTTCATCTCTGACACGATCCCAATCTGCTCCAGAAGCAACATTGTGTTTGACCGCAATCGCTTCTCCGCCTTTTTCTTTGATAACGGAAACCAGCTCTTGCATCTTTTCTTCTTGAAGGTCTGTCAGTACGACTTTTGCTCCTTCTTTGGCAAACATGCTGGCTGTAGCTGCTCCCATTCCATTAGCTGCCCCAGTAATGATTGCTACTTTGTTTTCTAAACGTCCCATCTTAAAACTTCCTCTCGTAATTTAACTTAAACAAGACTATCTTAACAATCATTAAAGCGTTTTACAATCAACAAGGAGCAGCACTTTTGTTGGTTATTGTGCTTTTAATATGCAAAAAAAGAGCTGACCCTTAAAAGGATCAACTCTTTTGTACTTGATAGATTACTTGAAAAAAGTGCTGGCTTCAACATAATCCATTTCTAATGATTGTGCTACTTCTTTTTTAGTTAGTTTATGGTTCATGACATTGATACCGCCATAGACTGTTGGATTTTCTTCAGCTGCTTTATTAACACCTTTATTAGCGATTTCCAATGCATAAGGAATGGTCACATTTGTCAAGGCCATCGTTGAAGTTTTCGCAACTGCTCCTGGCATGTTAGCAACAGCGTAGTGCAACACGCCATGACGTGTGTAAACTGGTGCATCATGAGTGGTTACTTTATCAGCTGTTTCTACAATACCGCCTTGGTCGACCGCGATGTCAACGATAACTGAACCGGCTTCCATTTGTTCAACCATAGCTTCAGTAACCAGCGTTGGAGCTTTAGAACCTGGAATCAATACCGCTCCGATAACCAGATCTGCTGTTTTGACTTGTTCTTGGATGTTGAATTCATTCGACATTAAAGTCGTTACAGAGTTTCCAAAAATATTGCCCAATTGCGCTAAACGCGTTGGATTCACATCTAAGATCGTTACATTGGCGCCAAGCCCAACAGCCATTTTAGCTGCATGTGTTCCAGAAACACCGCCACCAATAATCACAACATTACCTGTTGAAACACCAGGTGTTCCACCGAGTAAGATTCCTTTTCCGCCATACGTATTTTCTAAAAATTGTGCCCCGATTTGAACGGCCATTCGACCGGCAACTTGACTCATTGGCGTTAGAAGCGGCAATGCGCCATCTTTTTCCATCGTTTCGTATCCAATTCCGATGACTCCTTTTTCCATTAACGTTTCCGTTAATTCTTTAGCAGCCGCTAAGTGCAAGTAAGTGAATAGGATTAGTCCCTCACGGAAATAAGCGAATTCTTCAGGTAAAGGTTCTTTTACTTTGATGACCATATCTGCAGCCCAAACATCCGCTGCATTCTTTATAATTTTTGCTCCAGACTCTGTATATTCAGCGTCAGCAAAACCTGCTGTATTACCTGCCGATTCTTCAATCAAAACTTCATGTCCGCCTTCTACCAAACTATAAACACCAGCCGGTGAAATGGCCACTCGATTTTCATTGTTTTTGATTTCTTTAGGTATACCGATTTTCATAATAATTTTCCTCCTATTGGAATTTCGCTGTACTCAATTCGAACAGCTTACAAGAACATTATACCGTGTAGTTCTTCAAATGTGAACTAAGACGCTGTGAGGAAAAAACATAAAAACTCTCTTAAGCCTAACCTGATGGCATTAGAAAGAGTTTAATTTATTTTTAAAAAGTGATTTGAAAACCATTACATTCGAATGATAAAAACCATTTCAGAAATTTATTCTGTTACGATTTTTTGTACTCGGCCGACTTGATTTTCTTCTTCCAACATGACTTTGATTCCATGTGGATGCTGGGCACTGTTTGTCAAAATGCGTTTTACATGTCCTCTTGTCAATGTGCCTGTTCGTTGGTCTTTTTTCAATACGATATCAACCAATGCACCAATTTTTATATCTGCTCTTTTCTTTCCATTCATAACTGATTCCTCCTGCTTCTTTCTTTGTATTGTACCATATCTCTTTCATAGAAGAACATTGTATCTTATTTTCCAGAATAGCTAGCCAATCTTTCCAATCAACGGTATGATAACGTTAACTTTCAAATGTTAATTGCTTAAAAATCAGAATGTATCTCACTTAAAGGAGTTGGACAGATGGGGTCGATTTTAATTCAAGCCGTTAGTTTTTTATTGGTCATACTTGTAGCCTATTTATTCAATAAGGGAGGAATTTTAAAAGAACAAGATGGGCACGTCCTTTCAAAAATCATTGTCCGTATCACTTTACCAGCAGCTATTATTATGGGATTTAATGGTGCGTCCGTAAACGAAACTTTTTTCTTGATGATTTTCTTGGGATTGTTCAGCAATATTCTGTTAGTTGTTCTAGGCGAATTTTTGTGGCGCAACAAATCGGCTGTTGATCAGTCAATGCTGATGTTTGGGATTTCAGGGTACAATATTGGAAATTTCACCATGCCGTTTGTCCAAGGATTCTTTCCGACTGCTGTTCCTTTTTTAGGCAGTTTTGATATGGGGAATTCTTTGATGCTGTCTGGCGGAACAGCTGTACCTGTTGATAAAATGACTGGACAAAGCAAAGAAGCTTTCTCTATCGTTCGAACAGCGCAAAAACTGCTTTCTTCTCCACCATTTACCACTTATCTTATTATGTTGGCACTAGCTCTTTCAGGATTTATCTTGCCAGCTTCCGTGAGGAGTGTTGTTCAACTTTTTTCAAATGTGAATGCTTTTCTATCGATGTTTATGATTGGTCTGTATTTAGAATTACAAATCGACCGTTCTTCTTTAACTACTGTAGCCAAGGTTTTAGGTATCCGTTATGGTTTTGGTGCTATTTTAGCTGCTGCTTTTTATTTCTTACTGCCGCTGCCTCAAATCGTTCGTACCATTTTAGTTCTATTAGCCTTTGCCCCTTTTGGCAGTCTTTCAACAATCAACGCTATTATCTACGGCAGCAAATCTTCACTTGTCGGGTTCCTTTCTTCTGCCAGCATCCTTATTTCACTGTTGTTAATGACCAGCATTTTAATCTTACTGCTGTAATACATACGAATAAAAAAACTCTTCTTTCATTATTTGGAAGAGTTTTTTTGTGCTCTCTGTGGCAAATTGCTTTGCAAATGAGCTTAAATGTCCCATAATAGACAAAGAGAACAGGAGGATTAAATTTGGGATACAACCGAAACATTGATATTATCAAAGGACTGGCTATCCTTTTTGTGATTTTAATTCACAGTTTTTTTGACCAAACACTTTTGTCTATTGGTGGACCTTTTTACATTCATCAAGCCGTTCCACTTTTTCTCATCATTACCGGATACAACCATACGATGTCTTATGAACGTAATGGCCAACAAACGTTAGCTGAACTTTATCAGCCCAATTTGCTTTTGAAAAAGTTAAGCCGCATATTGCTACCCGCAGTGGTTGCTTACATCTTTCAGTTTATTATCGCTCCTTTTATTGGAAGAGAAGCAAATGTTTTCTTTTACTTAGCAGGTCGCGGCGGATATGGAGGATATTTTGTTTCTATCATGATTCAAATCGTTTTCTTTTTGCCGTTTCTTTTTTACTTAGCAAAAAAAAACCACCAGTTAATGTTGGTGCTAAGCTTTACGTTTAATTTGGTTTTTGAATTAGCAAGTGATTTCTTCAATTTACCTCCATTCCTTTATAGATTGCTTTTCTTCCGTTACCTTTTTGCTATTTCATTAGGAATTTGGTATTTCTTTGTTCAAAAAGACGAAAAAAGCTTAAAATTCATCAAAATTGGCGCTTTGTTGAGCATACCATATCTTATTCTGGTACATTACTTCAATTATGAAGTTCCTTTATATTCATTTGGCACTGCTTGGAAAGGTCAAGATCCATTGACATTCTTTTATCCTTTATACTTATTTCACTTAGGTTTGACTTATTTGCCAAAATTGAAATGGAATCGGGTTTACGAAGGATTAGCTCAATTAGGAAAAAAATCGTATCATATCTTTATTGTTCAAATGGTCTATTTTTGGATGTCCGCTTCTTTTATCAACAAAACCGAATGGTTGTTTCCGCTAGACCTATTGGTGTGTATCACCATCGGTATTGGGTATTATCACTTAGAAGCCGCCTATTTAAAACACAAAAAAGAAAAAGCCCTTTCTCGTTGATTTTTTTAACGAAAAAGGGTTTTTCTTTGCTTGTTTCTAAAGCTGCTAAATCAAATTCCGTTCAAAACAAAAAGGCTCATAAACATTGATTTATCAACACTTACAAGCCTTTTGATTTAGTTCTTCAAACTAGTTTTTTCATGGAGACGGCGGGAGTCGAACCCGCGTCCAAATATATCGGCACCTAGACATCTACGTTTATAGTTATGCTATTTAAAGATTCGCTGGGCACCAGCCACACAACCGGCATCGTGCTTCGCTAGTCTGATAATCTCTTCTAAACCTTGCAGACGGAAAGGTTTAGCGTATCCCACTAATTATAGGACCCTTGCTCGAGCACATGGGCGATGCCGAGAGGATCTACACTAAGCTGTTATTACGCAGCTAAAGCGTAAGAGTTATTATTGTTTTTAGCAGTTATTTTAACTGTAACGTTTTTACGTAGACGTAACCTACGAAACGCAATCCAAGCTCGACCTATACCTGTCGAATCCGTAACGCCCCCGAATGGGTAGTGTATACAGAATAGTAAAGTTTCCTGTTAAAGTCCCATTACCTATATTGAACTCTCTATTACTAGTATAACACATTTTTATAAAAAAGAAAATACGTTCGCTTATCCCTTTTCGCATTCACTCTCTTCCTTTTTCCAAGCGGATTAGTACGGAACGACCCAATTATCTGCTACTATATAGAGTAGGAACAATTACATGTTATGAAGGAGTATAGAATAAATGACGACTCAAATAGAAACGTTACAAAAACTTATTAACGAAGCAAAAAGTATTGCCTTTTTTGGAGGTGCTGGGGTTTCAACGGAAAGCGGCTTGCCCGATTATCGTTCGAACACCGGCACATATACTGAATTAGAACAGCAACAGTTAGACCCTAAAAAAGTGATGAGCAAACGATTTTTAATGGAACACCCGGAAAAGTTCTTTAACCGTCCCAATACACGTAAAACGCCTCTTTTGCCTAAACCAAATGCTGCGCATCTTTATCTAGCTGAACTGGAAAAAAAAGGAAAAGATGTTCGAATCATTACTCAAAACGTTGACGGCTTGCATCAGGTAGCTGGCAGCAAATTGGTCATCGAATTACACGGCAACAATCGCCATTTCCATTGTATGAAATGCGGCAGAGAATATCCGTATAACGAGATTCAGCGAGATGAACAAAATATACCCAGATGCCCAATTGACAACGGCATTATCCGTGCAGATGTTATTTTATTTGGGGAGAATTTAAAACCTGGAGTGTTAGACCGAGCTAAAAAAATCATGGCTAGTTCAGATTTGCTGATTATTGCGGGTACTTCTTTAACAGTCAATCCTTCGAAAAACTTGATCCATTATTTTGAAGGAAATCATGTAGTAGTAATCAATAAAACACCGTTGGATCTTGATTTGACAGTAGATCTGACCATAGAAGGGGCAGTTGGAGAGATTTTCAGTCAATTGTCTGCTTCATCAATTTAACCATCACCAAAATCGCTGGCACTAGATAGTATCCTAGTACCAGCGATTTTTTAAATTTCACTTGGGCCAAACAAAAAAGGAAAGAAGCAATGGCTCCTTTCCTTTTTTGTTAAATCAAATCGTAATACTTCAATCCTTCAACGATTCCGCCATCAACGTGGCTGGCAGTAATGTATGTTGCCTTTTCTTTTAAAGTTGCTAGTCCATTGCCCATTGCTACTCCATAGTCCACGTGTTCGACCATTTCAATATCATTGGACCCATCGCCGAAAGCGAAAGTCGGTATAGACTCAAACTTCAACGTCTTAACTAGTTCTGTAATACCGGTAGCTTTTGAATTGCCTTTTGGAATAGTATCCATACTATAAGGGGTATTCCGGTAAAAAGACAATTCTGGAAAATTCTTTTTAAAATAAGCGTCTTGTGTTTTGTCCGTATTCAATACCAATGCCATCAACACTTCTTCTTCTAAATGCAAAGTACTGTGTATAGAAGGAACTTCGGCATGAATAAATTGATACGCTTCTTTTAATACTTCTGTCTCACGCGTTGCCCGGATTTTATCATGCGTATAAAAAGACAGTGCAAATTTTCGTTCTTCTGTTGCCTGTTTTAAATTGACCAACGTTTTTTCAGGAATTCGATTTCGATAAACTTCTTTGCCTTCGTATACAATGTACTGCCCATTAAGCGTAATAAACGAATCGATTGGCGTTTCTTTTAGTACATGCTGAATTTCAATCGGGCTTCGCCCAGTTGCAATAAAAGGAATGTTGCCGTTCTTTTTCATTTGTTCTAGGGCCTCGACTACTTCTGTGTCAACTTTAGATTCTTTATTCAATAATGTTCCATCTAAATCAAAAAATACTAATGCTTTTGGATTCAATCGGTTGTTCCCCTTTATATCGTTTTTAGTCTTTTTCTAAATCTTTAAAGTGTTCGATTTGATTGTAGCTCTTCAAATGGTAACGGCCATCGTAATAGCTTACTTTTGAAACGCTGGCATTTAACAGCGGTTGAGGATTTTCCAACTCAGGAATCAAGCCGTTTAACATATAACGAATAGTATTGCCATGTGCTACAACTAAAACGTTATCTCCTGTATCGCGATGTGTTTTGATTAATTTTAAGAGTCCTTTTTCAAGGCGTAACCAAAACTCCAAGAAATCTTCTGCGTGATGGTAAGGATCAGCTTTTTTCGTTGCATCCATTTGCTCAGGGATACTCGATCCAGCCCATAATTCTGCTACTGTAGGAAATCCCATCACTTCATTGATGCTTTCCCATACTTCATCAATATCCAAACCTTCATAAGAGCCAAAAAAGACTTCTCTAAATTCCGGCATAGCTTGCATTTGTAATTTTTCGGCAGCATGGTTTTCTTCTAAAATAATTCCGCCGGTTTCAATGGTACGATTTAAATCACTGGTATATACAGCATCAAATTTTACATCTGCTAATCCTCTGCCGCTTCGGCGGACATCTTCGCGTCCTTCAGGTGTTAACTGAGTATCGCTCCACCCTTGCATTCTTCTGTATAAATTAAAATACGTTTGACCATGTCTCACAAAATAAAATGTACAACCTTTACTCATAAAAATCTCCTCCGTAAAAATAACATTTCTTAGTAAATCGTGCTCACTTTCTATTGTACCAGAGATAAGGGTCTGACAATAAATTTTCCCAGTTATTAAACAAAAACCTCAACTTCTCTTTCTTTTTGTATTAATGAATAGGATCATTTTCTCGGTTGTTCAAGAATTTCCCCGTTTTGATAAGCCTCTAATAATTCTTTTAAATCCGTCACTTGTTTTGTTAAGCGTCTGCCAATATCGGTTTCACGCACTTTTTTGCGGTCTAGCTCACGGTCCACGACTCTGCGGGTAGACATGATATCAAATTCATTTTCAACAGCATTTTTAAGCGACGTAAAGGGCTGGTGCGATACTAATTGCATTCCATATGAGTTATAAAGCAGCGTGTACCCAGCTAATCCAGTGGTGTCTTGATAGGCTTTAGAAAATCCGCCGTCAATAACCAGCATGCGCCCTTCAGCTTTGATCGGGTCTTCTCCCCGTTTTTCTTTTACCGGTGTATGTCCATTAATAATATGTCCCTTAGCAGGATCCAATCCGAACTCGACTAAGATTTTTTCGCACGTCGCGACATCGTTTCGCATACTGTAATAAGCGTTTTTCTTTTCTACATGGGTTTCTTTATCTTCAATGTAATACCGCTCAAAAGTTGTCATTTGGTCTTTTCCAAATAATGATGAAGCTGGACCGGTCCAAAGATACCAAATCAAGTCTAAGTGTTTTTCTTTATTTTCTTTGTTTCTGGTTAAGTACCCTTTGCGCAATATTTCTTCAAACTTATCCAGCAAAGCTTTTCCTTTATACTGCTTGTCCCTAATTTGCAGTTCCATAAAGCTTCCGTCTTCGTTCAACGGAACACAGCCGTGAAACAATAAATTATCGTTGTACTTCAAATACATATGTCCTTTGTTGTATAAATAAGAAATGTGTTTTTGCAGACGTTCACTGTGTTTAAAAGCGTAAACCAGTTTATCCACAATAAATTCCTCTTCTTTGCTCAATTTATAAGGGTCTGCTGGATCAATGGTCGGGAAATACGTATTGGTCAACGGGTAACTTTTCCCTTTTATCGTGATCGTCCCTTTTTCATAATCGATCATATCTAGAACCATTCTGTGTTCTAATTTAAAATCCGGTTGCCGTTTAATGATCACTCCTTCAAGTTTAAATTGAATCACGGCAATGGCTTGATGCATTTTAGTAATTTGTCTAATTTCTTCTTCATAGAAATCAGATCTTTCTGCATCTATTTTGGGATAAAAACCATGTGCATAATCTTCTGGATAGGTCATCTCAGCAAAGGTCAACAATTGACGCAACGAAATTCCATAAGCGTCTTCGATGATTTCCAAATTATCGTAACGTGCTGAGATCCGTAAAACATTAGCGATACAAACTGCAGAACCGCTGGCTGCTCCCATCCACAGAATATCGTGATTGCCCCACTGTATATCAACGGAATGGTGATCGATCAATGTATCCATAATTTTATCTGGATATGGTCCACGGTCATAGATATCGCCAACGACATGCAGATGATCGACAACTAAACGTTGGATCAGATAAGAAATTGCCGTAATAAATTCAGGAGCACGATCTAATGAAAGAATGCTTTGAATGATTTTGCTGTAATAATCTTCTTTATTAGCAAAACTATTGTCTTTTGACAAAAGCTCTTCAATAATATAAGCAAATTCATTTGGTAAAGCTTTTCTAACTTTTGAACGGGTGTATTTCGATGCAACAAATACACATAATTCAATCAAACGAGACAGTGTAATACGATACCATTCATCAATTTCTGTTTGATTATCAAAATCTTCCAAAATATTTCTGATTTTTTCTTCAGGATAATAAATCAATGTGGCTAACATCTTCATCTCTTTTTGACTTAACCGGTCAATAAATATTTCATTGATTTTTTCTTTGATGTTGCCAGACCCATTGCGCAAAACGTGTTGAAAGGCATCGTACTCCCCATGAATATCACTCAAAAAGTGTTCCGTACCTTTAGGCAAATTCATAATGGCTTCCAAGTTTATGATTTCTGTTGTTGTTTCTCCAATGGTTGGGTATTCTTTAGCCAATAATGTTAAATATTTTTTGTTTATATCCAATAGAAGCCCTCCTGTTCCATCTTTTTTATGTATACCAATTTTATTATACCATGCTTTCCGCAACAATCTAATGTTCTTTTAATGTTTCTCTTTCCATTTGCAAAATAAAACTGCCGCTAGAAACCGGCAGTCTGTCTTTGGTTCTTTTAGTTCATTCAGAATGGATTAAGCCATTGGGAATAATAATCAAGCAGTAATCGCTTCAGCAATGGCCGAGTCAATATCTTCAGGTTTAGTCATTGGGCCAAAACGTTCAATAATCTCCCCGTCTTTGCCAATTAGAAATTTTGTGAAGTTCCATTTGATCTTTTTGTTGCCGGTATGCTCGGTTAAATAGTTATAAAGCGGAGCAGCCTCTTTTCCATTCACCAATATTTTTTCATATAGCGGAAACGAAACATTGTAATTCACTTGGCAAAATTCGACAATTTCTTCATTATTCAAAGGTTCTTGATTCATAAACTGGTTAGAGGGAAATCCTAGAACAACAAATCCTTGGTCTTTGTATTTTTCATATAACTTTTCTAAACCCTCAAATTGAGGAGCTAAGCCGCACTTGCTAGCCGTATTAACGATCAATACTGTTTTACCTTCATATTTGCTTAGTGAAACGTCTTTCCCATCTATTTCTTTGACGGTAAAATCATAAATTGTCATGAGAACTCCTTCTTTCCTTGCTCTTTTTACCATTATAACAAAGGCCGTTAAAAAACACTCTTATTTGGTTTTAAAAAAACTATCCCATCTAAAGAATACTCTCTTTAGATGGAATAGTTTATCTTTCGGTTCTATCATTTTGGGTGTTGGTAAGTGAAATGACTATATGCTACAATCTTGAAATTTTTGGAGGAATAGTGGCTGCTTGTAGCCATGAAAAGGATTCAATGCGAATTACGAAGCGTTTACGCTTCGTTTGAGGCTTGAAAACCTGGAGACCCAAAGGGGCTCCAGGCGGTCCCATGGCTTTCTACAAGCAAACACGTAAGTTCCGAAGGAAATTTCAATCTAAGAAACACCAACACGATTTGATAAAGAGCCTATCTTTCTCTTAAAGATCTCGCTAAATCGCGTTTTTGATCTTTGCGTTTTAAATCTTCACGTTTATCGTAATTCTTTTTCCCTTTAGCTACACCAATCAAAACTTTTGCAAAGCCGTTCTTGATGTAAACTTTTAACGGTACTAACGTATTCCCGCTGCCTTTTGTTTCATTTTGCAATCGTTCGATTTGCTTCTTATGCATCAGTAGTTTTCTTGTCCGTAAAGGATCGTGGTTAAATTGGTTTCCTTGTTCATAAGGGCTGATGTGGACATTGTGCAAATAAATCTCACCATTGCGAACGCGCGCAAAACCGTCTTTTAAGTTGATTCGTGCAGCACGTATCGATTTTATCTCTGTTCCTTTAAGAACGATACCAGCTTCGACAGTATCTAAGATAATAAAATCAAACCGGGCTTTTCTATTCTGGGCAATCAGTTTTCCTTGGCCTTTTGGCATATCATTCGCCTCCTTGCTCATTCAACAGTTAGCTGCGCTTCTTTTTAACACTATTCTTCTTAGCGACATCTTTGTAGAATGGTTTGTTTTTCTTTTTGTCTTTTGAACGTTTCGTCTCTTTATTACGATACGATTGTTTTTCTTTAGGGTTTTTGGATGCTCCTTGTCCAGGTTTTGGTTTAGAGCCTTTATTTTTATGCTGAGTGCCATTTTTTTGCAATTGCGGAAAAGAATCGGCTTTTGGTGCATCTGGGTCTGGGATCAATTCAAAATCAATTTCACGTGTTTCCGGATCTGCTTTAGTTACTTTGATTTTAACTTTTTGTCCAATACGATACACAACTCCGGTACGTTCGCCGACTAACATCAATTGGTCTTCGATATAATTGAAGTAATCCTCTTTCATATTTGAAATATGAACTAACCCTTCAACTGTATTCGGCAATTCGATAAACAGACCAAATCTTAAAACAGAGCCGATGATCCCTTCATACTCTTCTCCAACTTTATCCATCATATATTCTGTTTTCTTCAAAGCATCCGTTTCTCGTTCAGCATCCACTGCACGGCGTTCCATTTTAGAACTTTGAAGCGCAATATCAGGCAATTGAGCTTCCCATTTAGCAATCTGAGCGGATCCTGTTCCTGCTTCGCCATAAGAACGAATAAGGCGGTGAAGAATCAAATCTGGATAACGACGAATTGGTGACGTGAAATGCGAATAGTATTTAGCAGCTAACCCATAGTGACCCAGAGGCTCTACATCGTATTTCGCTTGTTTCATACTGCGCAACATCATAGTTGAAATAACAGGTTCTTCTGGTTTTCCGGCTACACTGTCTAAAACTTTTTGCAAGTTTTTTGGTGTGACGTTCTCACTTGAACCTTTCATGGAAATGCCGAAAGCTGTAACAAATTCCATAAAACGCTGCATCCGATCGCTATCCGGCTGCTCATGGACACGATAGATCATTGGAACTTTCATATGTGTGTAATGTTCAGAAACCGTTTCGTTAGCGGATAACATAAAGGATTCAATCAAGCGTTCGCCAATACCGCGTTCTTGTAATACGATATCTAACGGATGTCCTTCTGGATCAACAATAATTTTAGCTTCTGGAGAATCAAAATCAATTGATCCGCGGCTGACCCGTTTTTTCTCAAGAAGGCGGTGCAGCTCTCCCATCAGTTCAAACATTGGAACTAAATCTTCTTGTTCTTTTCGAACAGTTTCATCTTGCTCCATCAAAATTTTATTGATTTGAGTATAGCTCATGCGGCGATAAGACCGGATGACACTTGGGAAAATATCGTGGTTGATGACTACACCGGTTTGGTCGATTTCCATTTCGCAACTCATTGCTAATCGATCTTCATTGGGGTTTAACGAACAGATCCCATTGGACAATCTGTGCGGCAACATCGGTACAACGCGGTCAGTTAAATAAACACTGGTTGCTCTGTCGTAAGCTTCAGTATCTAAAGCGCTGCCTTCGGTTACATAGTAAGAAACGTCAGCAATATGAACCCCTAAATGGTAATTGCCATTAGGAAGTTTTTTAACTGTGACCGCATCATCTAAATCTTTTGCGTCTTCGCCATCAATGGTCACTAAAATTTCTTCTCGCAGGTCTCGGCGGCCTTCCATGTCTTTTTGTGAGACTTTTTCGGAAACAGTATTAGCTTCTGCCATTACCTCATCTGGAAATTCCACTTGAATACCGTGTTTATAAATAATCGTTAGGATATCGACACCTGGATCGTTTTTATGCCCAATCACGGTTTTTACGATTCCTTGCATACTTCTGGGAAACTCATTATCAGGATAAAGTGTGATTTCGACTAGGACAATTGCGCCGTCTACTGGCTTGATGCCTTTTTCTTCAATAAACACACGAATATCGGTTAATTTTTTGTCTTTAGGTTCGATGTATCCATATAAACCTGTTTCTTCAATACCTTCTTCTGTGTATGCGTAAAACTCACCAACCAATTGGGTGAATTTGCGTTCGATGATCGCTTTAACGCGGCCTTCCGCACCTTTTTCTAACCACGGTTGTGCTGGACGAATGATTTCAATGGTTACCGTATCGCCGTCTAAGGCGAAATTCGTATGGTTAGGCGGAATGTAAACATCGTCTTCTTCCCCTTCAATCGATACGAAACCAAAGCCGCGGTCACTTGCTCGAAAAGTACCCGACAAGACAGGTTCTTCTGTAGGCAATTTAAACTGCCCTTTCTTATTGAGGAATACGGTTCCTTCACGTTCCATTTCAGCTAAAGTGGAGACAAGCAGTTTAAAATCAGTTGAACTGGTCAACTCCATCCCTTCACTGATTTCTTTTACTTGAAAAGACATTTTCTTTTGTTCTTTCATAAAGACTAATATGGCTTCTTTTATGGTTTCTTTATTTTTCATCAAGTCTACTCTCCATTCCAATTCAAATCAGATAGGAAATTAAGAACATCCTTTTCTAACTCTTTATGATCCACGCCAACTGTAATGGCGTGTTTACTATTTTCATACCAATGAAAATCTACTTCTGCTTGAACCAATGCTTCTTTAAATTGAACCGCAATTTGCGGATCGATCAATTCATCTTTCCCTGCTTGGGCAATGAACATCGGTTTTGTTAATGTCTTGTAAGCCGGTTCCATCGACAGCACAATTTCGGAAATTCCTTTTAATTGTTTATCTAAGCCGTTTTCGACTAAAGGCATCCGTGCATTGATTTCATCAGCGGATTGTCCAGCATGCTTTTTCACTAGCTCGACATATTTCAAAAAGGTCGAACGAACATTATTTTGTTCATACCGAATTACCGGGGAACAGAATGTACCGCTGGCTAAAATGTTTTCATCGACCATCATTTTTGTAGCAATGATTCCTCCTAAGGATAATCCAAAAACAGCTACTTGTTGATAGCCTTTCTCAGCCAAAAACTGTAAAGCCTCTTTTGCGTCTTGTATCCAATCTGTTGGCGACGCCGCTAAAATATCCTCAGGGTCTAATGTACCGTGCCCTTTAAATAGTGGTGCATACACTGTGTAATTTTCTTTTTCTAAAGCACGACCCATCATCCGGACATCATTGGGCGTACCTGTGTAGGCGTGCATCAATAAGACCGCTTTCGGACCTCTTTCAAAAAAAAATGGTTGTGGCAGCGTTTTTTTTACCATTCTTAACTCTCCTCCTGTGACAATTCCTGTTAATATCTATTTTACTTTAAAATCGTTGATTTTCATACCCATACACTAGCGAATCCCAAATTGGTTCAAATTCAGACTTGTTTTTCATCTAGAGCGATTTCAATTCATTTTTCGGATTTTTAAGTTCATGAAAAAAAACTACCTGAAACTTCTCAGGTAGCTTTACATGTTTGATTAATTTGCTGATAAATAGGCTAAAATTAGAGCGACTGCAAAGAAAGCAATACCCAATACTACCGTTGTTCGTTGCAAAACTGCTTCAAATCCACGGGCCTTTTGTTTTCCAAATAATTGTTCTGCGCCACCTGTGAGCGCACTAGCTGCATTGTTGGTTTTTGATGGCTGCATCACAACCACAATAATAAGTAAAACTGATATGATTAGTTCAGCAATTAAAAAGGTATTATACAATTTCATTGCCCTCCCGTCTAACTTTTCTTCTGCAGTTAACTTTAACATAATTAACGGTAAATTACTAGATAAGTTTCATTCTCACTATCAGAATCCAGCATCACTCTCTAAATCGTGTACAAATAAGCCGCTTAACAATTTCGGTTCAAACCACGTAGATTTCGGCGGCATTACTTCTCCGCTGTCCGCTACTTTCAACAATTCATCCATCGTTGTGGGATACATAGCAAAAGCAACGGTAAATTTTCCGCTGTCAACGGCTTCAACTAATTCTCCCAATCCACGAATACCGCCAATAAAGTCAATCCGTTCGTCTGTTCGAATATCTTGAATATCAAAAATTGGTCTTAAGATTTGATCCTGCAAAATCGCAACATCTAGCCCATTTACTGCATCTGTCGAACGGATTTCAGGTTTTGCGGTTAATTTATACCACTGACCGTTTAAATACATGCCCATTGTTTTAGGTTCCTGAGGCTTAAATGGTTCCATCCCAACTTCTTGTATATCAAACTTCTTGGCTACTTGGTCTAAATAATCTTCTTCGATTGGAACATCCACTACACGATTGTAATCCATGATCGCCAATTGTTCTTCTGGAAATAAAACCGATAAAAAGTAGTTGAATTCTGTATTAGCTGGAACAGTTGGAAATTGTGCACGGCGCTTTAAGGCTACCTTAACAGCTGATTCTGTCCGGTGGTGTCCATCGGCAATATACAAAGAATCAATCTGTTCAGCAAAGAGAACAACCAATTGTTCAATCGTTTCTTTTTGGTCAATTGCCCAAACTTGGTGTCTAACCTCATGGAAACTAGTAAAGTCATACATTGCTTCTTGTTGATTCATCCAACTTGTGAGCAGTTCATTAACCGTTTGGTTTTCACGATAGGTTAAAAAAATAGGACTAGTATTGGCGTCCGTCGTATCGACATGATTGATCCGATCCAATTCTTTTTCAGCACGAGTAAATTCATGCTTTTTAATCTTTTTATTCAAATAATCTTCCACCGCTGTACAAACCACTAAACCCGTTTGTGGACGGCCGTTCATTGTTAACTGGTAGATATAGAAGTTCTCGGTCTTATCTTGTTTAAGCCAGCCTTTTTCAATAAAAGCTTTTAAATTTTCGGCAGCTTTTTGATACACTTCTTTTGCATATGGGGAGTAGTCTTTGGCTAAATCGATTTCTGCTTTATCGATATGTAAAAAAGACTGGGGATTTTGATCCCCAATCAGACGCGCTTCGTTGGAATCTAAAACGTCATAAGGCAATGAGGCCACTTCTTTAACAACTGTTTCATTTGGTCGAATAGCTTTAAAAGGTTTTATTTGTACCATTTTGATCTTCCTTTACTCTTTAGTTGGATTTTTTATGACGCGAACAGTTAAAATGCCTTCAACTTCTTCGATGCGTTTAACAACTGTTTGTATCTGATCGTCTGCGATTTCTTCGATATCGATCAATGTATAAGCATAGTCTTCGCGGCTTCGGTTGATAATATTCACGATATTGATGCCGCTTAAAGCCAATCCAGACGACATTTGTCCAATCATATTGGTTACATTTCGATTCACGATGGCTATCCGTATAGGAGATGTAAAAGCCATTTCTACTGTTGGAAAATTGACGGAATGAATGATATTGCCGGTTTCCAAAAAGTATTTCAACGTTTTAGCGGCCATTTCAGCACAATTGATTTCTGCTTCTGCTGTAGAAGCTCCTAAGTGTGGTAAAACCAACGCTTTTTCAACGCCCATCAACCGTTCATCTGCAAAATCGGTTAAGTACTGTTTCAACTCGCCGTTTTCCAAAGCGTTGACTACTGCATCTATATCCACGAGTTCGCCACGCGAGAAGTTTAATAAAACAGCATTGTCTTTTACCAAAGAGAGTTTTTCTGCGTTAAGCAGTTCTTTAGTTTCTTCCATTAAAGGAACGTGGACAGTAATAAAATCCGATGTTGCTAAAACTTCTTCAATTGAATGGGCACGCTTGACTCTTCTGGAAATAGTCCAAGCAGTATCTACTGAGACATAAGGATCGTAGCCGACGACGTTCATCCCTAAACGATACGCATCGTTTGCAACCATTGCCCCAATCGCTCCTAGTCCAATCACACCTAATTGCTTTCCAGCAATTTCGGTACCAACAAACTGTTTTTTTTCAGCTTCCACTTGTTGTTCGATTTCCGGGCCTTTTACTGTTTTTGTCCAGATAGCTCCTTCAATGATGGGACGAGAAGCTAAGATCAAGCTGGCCAGTACCAACTCTTTGACTGCGTTCGCATTCGCTCCTGGTGTATTAAAAACAACGACTCCTTGATCGGAACAAGCTGCCACCGGAATATTATTGGTTCCTGCACCTGCTCTAGCAATCGCCTTTAAATTGCTGGGAAATGTCATGGAATGTAAATTTTGACTTCTCAGTAAATAAGCATCAGGATTGTCCGTTTCATTCAAGCGGTACTGGTCCGGCTCAAATTTATTGATTCCTTCTTCAGCAATAGCATTATAGGTCTTGATATTCAGCATCTTAATCGTCTCCTCTTACTTTTTCTTCAAATGCTTGCATAAATGCAACCAATGCTTGTACACCTTCAAACGGAAAAGCATTGTATAAGCTAGCCCGCATTCCTCCTACTGAACGATGCCCTTTTAAATTCAGAAACCCTGCTGCTTCAGCTTCCTCGATAAATTGCTTGTCTAGCTCGCTTTTTCCAGTAATGAAAGGAATATTGGTCAGCGAACGAGCACTTTTTTCAACAGGCGAGGCATATAGAGATGAGGCATCAATGGTCGAATACAGTAATTCAGCCTTTTTACGGTTCATTTTTTCCATTTTGGCTACTCCACCCAAATCTTTCAACCACTCAAAAACTAATTTGGCAACATAAATGCTAAATGTCGGCGGCGTATTGTAAAGAGAATGGTTGTCCGCTTGAATTTTGTAATCCAACATAGCAGATGATGTTTCATTTAATCCAATCAAATCTTCTCGGATAATGACGATCGTTAATCCCGCAGGTCCAATGTTTTTTTGTGCTCCCGCATAAATCAACCCAAAATCTGATACAGTATACTGACTGGACAAAATATTCGATGACATGTCTGCAACCAGCGGTACTTTTCCAGCAGCCGGCGGCACAAAGAAAGTCGTGCCTTCGATAGTGTTATTGGTCGTGATATGTAAATAATCCATATCTTGTGAAACCATCGGTACAGTAGGAACGGTTGTAAAGTTTGTTTCCGCAGCACTGGCAATCTCTTCAATTTCCAGCCCTTTGATTTTTTTTGCTTCAGAAATAGCCTTTTTTGACCAACTTCCTGTATTGACATAAGCTGCTTTTTGTTTGCCTAGATTCATCGGAACCATGCTGAATTGTAAACTGGCTCCTCCTTGCAAGAAAAGAACTTTGTAATTGGAAGGTATCTCCATCAATTCACGCAACAAAGCTTCCGCATCGTCAATAATAGACTGGAACAAGGATGAGCGATGGCTCAATTCCATGACTGACATACCGCTTCCTTGATAAGAAAGCAGTTCTTCTTGAACTTTTTTTAATACTGACTCTGGTAAAACTGCCGGTCCAGCCGAAAAATTATACACACGTTTCACACTTGTATCCCCCTGGTCTACTCATTTATCATTTATTTGTTATTAAAAACTAGTTGAATTCTAATTTGTATAGTGCTTCCTATTATAACAATAAATCGACATTATGAAAGAGATAAATTCACTTTATTTCTAAGTTTTCTTGTCTCGTGGATAAAAAACAAAAAAGCTTCTTCTCCTGATGATGGGAAAAAGCTTTTTCGACAGTCTTCTCTTTCTTTACGTATCCTCGCAGTTTTATGCTAGCAGAAACCCCAACGATCCTGTCTAATTACTCAGTTTTCGACAGTCATAACAAATTTTCTTTTTTCAATAAATCCATCATATTTACTTTATTATCCGCAACAACTTTGCGGATTTCCAATTCAATTCCTTGTTCGTTTAAAAATTTTAAATCTTCTACATCTTTGTCGTTTACTGCGACGGCATTCGTGATCATTTTTTTGCCATCTGAAAAACTCATTCCTCCAATGTTGACTGAACGCAATGAGATTCCTCCCTCTACTACTCTTCTGACATCTTGCGGATTTGTAAACAGCAGCAATGCTTTAAAGCTGCTAAATTTAGGATCATCAGCAATAGAAATCATTTTATCAATGGCGATGACATTAACAGCTACCCCTGGAGGTGCTGCTTGTTTTAGTAGTGTTTTTCTCAATGTATCTTTAGCTACTTCATCACTTACCACCAAGATACGGTTTACTTTTGTGACTTTTGCCCACACAGTGGCCACTTGACCATGAATCAAACGGTCGTCAATTCGCACTAAGCGAATATCCATTGTCATAATAAATCATCCTTTTCCTTTTCTTCTAATGCACCGTATTTTCAAGCAGCGAATTCCAACCCAATAAATCAGATGCTTCTTCTCTCGGAGTGTCGCTGCTTATTCTTGTGCTTGTGTATCAAAGATATTTAAGATGTAAAAAATTTCAGATTCAGGAATCGTTAAATTCAATTTCGTTTTTATCGATTGATTTGCTTTAATAACTGCTTCGTAATAGACTGAATCTTTTTCTGCTGTATCCTCCTCAGCAGAGAGTACATCATTCAAAAGAACTCGTTCAAGAACTCCCGCCACATGCATGATCAAGCCGATTCTCAAACTATTGCTAAATGTTTCGTTGACCTGAGTTTCGATGATCGTACAATATTCCCAAAGAACATCGATCAATTTATGCGGGTTTAAAAAAGTGAAATAGGTTCCTAAATACTCTTCGCACAATTCTTTTGTATCAATAGAGCGGACAAAATTAGATTCATCGCTTTGGCTTTCCAGCATCACTTGCTTGATTCGTTCCGTGCCAGTTGACTGAAACAATTCTTCTAAAGTCAAATGCGGAACCGCCAGAGTTGGCTTACTGACACCTGCTGTTGCTAAAATATGGTAATCTTCTGCAATCTCTGCAACCCGTTTTTCCATATTGACTAATGAAATAGAAAACACTTCAACGTCTTCATCGATAAAACTAGAAAGCAAATCTTGTACCCGTTCTTTGATTTTAATGGCCGTGCCTTCTCCCGTAGAACAGATGGTCACGATGGCTTTCCTTCGCTGCATTTCTCCATTGATTTCATCAGCGGGAGAGACTGGTTGGTAATTCAAAAAATTGCTGTATCCTCTGAAACTTTTCAATGAATCATAAATTTCTTCTAATTGGTTGTCCATCAAGGATGTTTTCCTAGCAGCTTCCAATACTACAGGCGTTGTGACCATATCAATGGTTTTAACAGGAATTTCTGTCTCTCTCATCAGCTTCGGACCAAATGTCGTTAGCGAGCCCATATCGACTAACAGCAAGACACCTTTGCCTTCATTTACTTTTTTGACAGCATCGCTAATTAAACTATAGGCTCTATTTGGATTCATTTCCAACGGCATATCGACTGCGACAACGTTTTTCACATCCAACAATTTCGTCACTACTTGAACCATACTGGTTGCTGTGCTTTTCCCGTGTGCTGCTACGATAATGCCGACATGTCCGATCAAGTTTTGCTCTTTCAAGGAAACCAATAACATCGTCAAATACCAGCATTCGACTTCAGGCACCGCAATTTGGTATTTGGCTTGAATATGTTCCTTGATCATAAGCGCCACTTCGTATTCTGCTTGATAATTAAGAATCAAATTCTCAAGCTCTTTATTAGTCTTCGTCAGCACCACGCCTTCTCTTGAGCGTTTGATAAAGGAGCTTAAATGCAAACTCATAGCATATAAAAAGTTTTGTTTGAATCGATATTCTAAATGTTCCTCCGCCATCTTCCAAATTTCTTTGGTCAACGTAATCACTTCTTGGTCCACAATATCTTTTAGATTTTGTTCATTATCAAAATCTAACTTATTGGTTTTGTAAAAGGATTTTAAGTGCAAATTAATATCTGTAGTGATAAAATTTTCAATGCTTTCTGCATCGACACCTTCTGACTTCAATAACGCCGCTTTATCACCGATGATTTCATATAGGTTAAAAGGCAGTTCATAGGTATCCTCTTCTAAGATATATACCGAATCATCTGGGTATAACGTCAAACGCGGTTCTAAATACTGAGAGACTTCATTCAATTCATTGCGTTGTTTTGCCAGATTGATCAAGCCATCTTGTAGCTCAGGTGTGAGCTCTTCCATTGTGATACAAACTTCATCTTGATTGTCCATGCTGTTTAAAAAACCTTTGGCACAAGCCAATTGGATATTGGATTTCAACTGACCGATGTTTCCATAAGTTACACTGCCGAGCAGCGCTTTGACCACATTTTCATCGACTACGATGCGTTTGTTGATTCGCTTAGCTTCAATCGACAAAAGCATTCTCAGCAGCTGTACCCGTTCTTTTGCCGGACGATCGTTAAATGCCGGCAACTGGATCGAAACCGGTATGCGACGAACAAAGGTTTTTAAAAGTGCTGAATCAGGATCTTCTGTCGTAGCACAAATGATTCGGACATTTGCTGACACTCGTTCTTCAGTTTCTCCCATTCGTTGAAATGTCCCCGTGTCCATAAAATAAAACAACATCTCTTGACCTTCAGGAGGCAGACGGTGGATCTCATCTAGAAACAACATATTATCATGGGCTTTGATCAGCAAGCCGTCTTTAGCTTCTGTGGCACCCGTATAGGCCCCTTTTGCATGACCGAATAAATGCGACATCAGTAATTGCGGATTTTGAGAATAATCGGCACAATTAAAAATAATCATCGTTTTTTCTTGGTCGATTACGTCTTTTGCTTGAGAGTATTGGTACATAGCATTAGCAAAAAATGTTTTCCCCGATCCGGTCGGTCCAATAATCAAGCTGTTTAACCCTTTAGGGGGATAAAAAATAGCGGCTTTAGCTTGTTCCATTTGGCTTCTTAAACTGCCATTTGATCCAATCATATAGTCAAATAAATCTCGCTTTAATTTTTTTTCTGATGTTTCTCTTGTTGGCGATTCTTTTTTATTTAGTAATGTGTTTTCTTTATAAGAGTTAACCTTTTTGGAAAGCGGCTTCCATTTCAAGCAACTTGCATCCAAATAACGGACAGGTCGTCCTTCAAGTTTGACGATTTTTTCTTCTCTCACTAAGATATTCAATTCTTTACTGACATTGTTACGGATAATATCTAAGTCTTCAGAAATCTCTATCGTGGTCAGTCCGCCGCCAAAATTGATTTCTTCTTGAGACAGATTTTCTGTATTCTTTTTAACGTATTGATAAATAAGGTCTTTACGTTTCATCTAATCCCACCTTCAACTAGTTATCGCTTTCATTTTACCATACTTATTCATTGATACACTCTTTTTTATTTAATAAGTGTATCAATAAAAAATACACTGCTACTCGGAATGGGTCCGAGTAGCAGTGCAGTTTGATTCTATTTTTTACATTAGTTGCTTATTTGTTTTTTAAGTTGTAGAAAGCTTTTTTGCCTTCGTATACAGCTAAGTCGCCTAATTGGTCTTCAATACGTAACAATTGGTTGTATTTAGCAATACGGTCCGTACGTGATAGAGAACCAGTTTTGATTTGTCCAGCATTTGTTGCAACAGAGATATCAGAAATTGTTGAATCTTCTGTTTCACCAGAACGGTGAGAAATAACAGCTGTATAACCAGCTTTTTTAGCCATTTCAATAGCGTCAAAAGTTTCAGTCAATGTACCAATTTGGTTAACTTTGATTAGGATTGAGTTAGCTACTCCCATATCAATTGCTTTAGCTAATTTTTCAGTGTTTGTAACGAACAAGTCATCACCAACGATTTGAACTTTATCACCTAAAACATCAGTTAATTTTTTAGTACCTTCCCAGTCATTTTCGTCTAAAGCATCTTCAATAGACACGATTGGGTATTTTGCAACTAAGTCTTCATAAATTTTAATCATTTCTTCAGCTGTTTTTTCGCCTTCGCCTGAATCAGCTAGGTCATAAACACCTTTTTCTTTATTGTAGAATTCAGAAGAAGCAGCATCCATAGCAAGAAGAACATCTTCACCAGGTTTGTAGCCAGCTTTTTTGATTGCTTCAATGATAACTTCGAAGCCTTCTTCGTTTGATCCTAGGTTAGGAGCGAATCCACCTTCATCACCAACAGAAGTTGTTAAGCCTTTAGATTTCAAGATACCAGCTAATGCATGGAATATTTCTGTTCCCATACGTAGGCCTTCTTTAAATGTTGGAGCTCCAACAGGCATAATCATGAATTCTTGGAAATCGATACTGTTGTCAGCATGTGATCCGCCATTGATGATGTTCATCATTGGAGTTGGCAATACTTTAGCATTGAATCCGCCTAAGTATTGGTATAAAGGAAGATCTAAATAATCAGCAGCTGCACGTGCAACAGCGATAGAAACACCTAAAATTGCGTTTGCTCCCAATTTAGCTTTGTTTGGAGTACCGTCTAATTCGATCATCGTTCTGTCGATCGCCATTTGATCACGTACGTCAAAACCAAGGATAGCTTCTGCAATTACCTTGTTTACGTTGTCAACAGCTTTTAAAACACCTTTTCCAAGGTAACGATCTTTGTCTCCGTCACGTAATTCGATAGCTTCGTGTTCACCAGTTGAAGCTCCTGATGGAACCATTCCGCGACCAAATGCTCCGCTTTCTGTATAAACTTCTACTTCGATTGTTGGGTTTCCGCGTGAGTCTAAAACTTCACGTGCTAAAATATCTGTAATAAATGGCATTTTTATTTCTCTCCTTTGAGTTTCAATAATTTTTACCTAGAGCGTAATTGCCCATAGGCTTATTCTAGTCAAGTTTTTTCTGAGATGCAATGTTTTTCTACCCATTCACATTTATTCCCCATCTTCTTATAAAATGTTCATTCAACTCTATTAAAAACAACCCATCAATAAACTGCAGCTTATTCGATTAGTTTTTTAATACAGTCTACCGTGAATGATACGTTTCATAAAAACTTATTTGCGCAAATAAGTTAGCCGAAAATGGATGAATTAACGTTAAAACAGGTAAATTCCATTACTTTTATTTCAAGACCTTTAGGATGTTCAGCGTTCTTCGCATCCTTTAGTTGAGCTGCGAACGCTAGGCATTCGGAAAAAAGATGAAATTATCCTCAAGGCTTTTAGCCTTTTGCGGGAATTCCCCTATTTTTCTGTCATGCCTGTACAGCGTTCTCCGCATCCTTTAGTTGAGCTGCGCGGCTCAGACACTTGGCAATTTAGATGATTTCCAGCAATGCACAGTATGCTCTTGCTCGTAAATCCCTAAAATTGCTGTGTGTCTACCAGAGCCGCTCCACATCCTTTACTTTTGGATGAGGCTTTCGCCGGTCATTTCTGCTGGTTTTTCAACATTTAATAAATCTAACATTGTTGGTGCAATATCTGCTAAACGTCCGCCTTCACGTAAGGTAACGTCTTTTTTCGTTACAATTACAGGAACCGGAACAGTTGTATGAGCAGTATGAGGATTTCCTTCAGGTGTGATCATTGTATCCGCGTTTCCATGGTCAGCGAAAATGATTGCATAGCCGCCTTTGGCAATAATCGCATCCACTACACGTCCTAAGTTTTCATCAACTGCTTCAATAGCTTTTATTGTAGGTTCCAACATGCCAGAATGCCCAACCATATCCGGGTTTGCAAAGTTCAAGATAATGGCATCAGATTTATCTGCTTCAATATCTGCAACTAATGCATCCGTTACTTCATAAGCGCTCATTTCTGGTTGCAAATCGTATGTTTCCACTTTTGGTGATGGAATTAGAATACGATTTTCTCCAGGAAACTCTTCGTTCCGGCCACCATTCATAAAGAAAGTGACATGCGGATACTTTTCAGTTTCTGCAATCCGAAGTTGAGTTAACCCTTTATCTGAAAGAACTTCACCAATCACATTTTTCATTTCGATCGGTTCAAAAGCCACAGCTGCTTTAATGCTTGGGTTATAAAGCGTCATCGTCACAAATTTCACATTTTTAGCGCGTGTTCCGCGGTCAAAGTGTTCCCATTCGTCGTCTGTAAATGCATTCGATAATTGAATAGCACGGTCAGGACGGAAGTTAAAGAAGATGATAGAGTCATTGTCTTCAACTGTTCCGACTGCTTTGCCATCTTTTTCGATTACCGTTGGCAAGACAAACTCGTCAAATTTTTCTGATGCATAGCTAGCTTTAACAGCTTCCAATGCATCTGTTGCTTTTACGCCTTCGCCATGGACAATTGCGTTATAAGCTTTTTCAACTCGTTCCCAACGTTTATCACGGTCCATTGCATAGAATCGACCAGAAACCGTAGCGATTTCGCCAATTCCGATTTCTTTTATAGCCTTTTCTAACTGCTCAATGTACCCTGCTCCTGAATTAGGGGCTACGTCTCGTCCATCAAGAAAAGCATGGATATAGACATTTGCGACTCCTTTTTCTTTGGCTGTTTTTAACAATGAAATCAAATGGTTTAAATGGCTGTGTACGCCCCCATCCGATAAAAGACCAAACAAATGTAGGTTTGCATGATTTTCAATCGCTTGATTCATTGCGTCGCTCAAAGCTGGATTCGATTGAAATTCGCCTTCTTCAATGGCTTTATCAATACGAGTCAAACTTTGGTAGACGATACGGCCTGCTCCAATGTTTGTGTGTCCAACTTCAGAGTTCCCCATTTGACCTGCTGGAAGACCAACATCCAAACCAGAAGCTTTTAATTGACTATGTGGATAAGTTGCCATGTAGCGGTCAAAATTAGGCTTTTTAGCTTGTGCTACAGCATTGCCCATTACTTCATTGCGCCATCCAAATCCGTCAAGAATAACGATGGCTACTGGTGTTTTGCTCATTATTTAATAGCCTCCAATAATGCTAAGAATGATTCTGTTTCTAAGCTTGCGCCTCCTACTAAAGCTCCATCAATATCCGATTGAGCCATGTATTCCGCGATGTTTTCAGGTTTGACACTACCGCCATATTGGATACGAACTGCGTCAGCAGCTTCTTGAGAAACTTCTTCAGCGATCGTTTGACGAACAACAGCACAAGTATCATTGGCGTCTTTAGACGTAGATGATTTTCCAGTTCCAATTGCCCAAATAGGTTCATAAGCAAGAACTGATTGAGCTACTTGTTCTTCAGTCAATCCTTTGATTGCAGCTTTGATTTGTCCGCTTACCCATTCATTTGTTTGTCCAGCTTCACGCTGTTCTAACGTTTCGCCACAACAAATGATTGGAGTCATTCCGTTGTTAAAGATAGCATGAGCTTTTTTGTTGATGTCTTCGTCTGTTTCATGGAAATATTCACGGCGTTCAGAGTGTCCAATAATAACGTAATCTACTCCGATATCGTTTAAAGCTGCTGGACTAGTTTCCCCAGTGAATGCTCCGGAATTTTCAAAGTAGCTGTTTTGAGCAGCGATTTTTAAATCTGTTCCTTTTGCTGCGTTCACTAACTCTTGTAAGAATAAAGTTGGTGCTCCCACAACTGAATCCACCACATCTGGTGAAGGGATATTTGCTTTGACTGCTTCAACAAAAGCCAATGCTTCTGAAGCAGTTTTGTTCATTTTCCAGTTACCTGCAATAATTGGTTTACGCATAAAGAATAACTTCCTTTCATTGACTCAAAATAAACTTATTTTTCAGAAATTGATGCTACTCCTGGTAGTTCTTTGCCTTCTAGGTATTCTAGAGAAGCTCCGCCACCAGTTGAAATATGAGTGAATTGATCTGCAAATCCTAATTCCATAGCTGCTGCTGCAGAATCTCCGCCGCCGATGATGGTTGTTGCATCGGTTAAGCTAGCGATTGCTTCACAAACACCGATTGTGCCTTTAGCGTAGTTCGACATTTCGAATACACCCATTGGTCCGTTCCATACAACTGTTTTAGCACCTTTTAATTCGTTGGTGAATAATTCAATTGTTTTCGGTCCGATGTCAAGCCCCATTTGGTCGCTTGGAACGGCACCTTCATGGATTTCATTTGGTACGTCATTGCTAAACTCTTGAGCTGTTACTGAATCGACTGGCAAAATTAATTTATCGCCGCCTTTTTCAATTAAGCTCTTAGCTAATTCGATTTTATCTTCTTCAACTAATGATTTACCAATTTCAATTCCTTTAGCTGCATAGAATGTGTAGGTCATTCCGCCGCCGATTAGAACTTTATCAGCTTTATCTAACAAGTTTTCAATAACACCGATTTTGTCGCTTACTTTTGCGCCACCTAAGATAGCTACAAAAGGACGTTTTGGTTCGTCAACTGCACCGCCGATGAATTTAATTTCTTTTTCCATCAAGAAGCCAGCAGCTGATTCAAGATTTGAAGCGATGCCTACGTTTGAAGCATGAGCACGGTGAGCCGTACCAAAAGCATCGTTTACAAATACATCGCCTAAGCTAGCCCAGTACTTGCCAAGTTCAGCATCATTTTTGCTTTCTTTCTTCCCGTCGACATCTTCAAAACGAGTGTTTTCAAAGACTAATACATCTCCAGCATTTAAGTTAGCGATGGCATCTTCTAATTCTTTTCCTCGCGTTTCAGGTACGAAAGTAACGTCTTTGCCAAGCAATTCGCTTAGACGTTCTGCAACCGGACGCAAACTTTTGCCCTCTTTGTCTTCTTCTGTTTTCACTTTACCCAAGTGAGAGAAAAGAATCACTTTTCCGCCTTGTTCAATAATGTATTGAATGGTCGGTAACGCAGCTTGGATACGGTTGTCGTTCGTGATTTTTCCGTCTTTCATCGGAACATTAAAGTCGGCACGAACTAAAACTTTTTTATCTTTCAACTCTAAATCAGTTACTACTTTTTTTACCATTGAGAGATCCTCCTCAATTTCAATTTTCTAATCAAAAAAGAAAAGCGGGGAAGCGCGCTGCTCCCCGCTTAACACAAGATTCTAAATTAGCTGTTCTGTTCTTTAGCTATTAGTGGCTTAATTTAGCAAAATATTCTAAAGTACGAACTAATTGTGCAGTGTATGACATTTCGTTGTCATACCAAGCAACAGTTTTAACTAATTGTTTGTCGCCAATTGTAAGAACTTTAGTTTGAGTTGCATCATATAATGATCCAAAAGTCATACCTAAAATATCAGAAGAAACGATTGGGTCTTCAGTGTAACCGTAAGATTCGTCAGCAGCTGCTTTCATTGCTGCATCTACTTCTTCAACAGTAACTGTTTTGTCTAAAACAGTTACTAATTCAGTTAATGAACCAGCTGGTACAGGCACACGTTGTGCTGCTCCATCTAATTTACCTTTTAATTCAGGGATAACTTCACCGATTGCTTTAGCAGCACCAGTTGTGTTAGGAATGATGTTTTCTGCTGCAGCACGTGCACGACGGAAGTCGCCTTTTGGATGTGGAGCATCTAATGTGTTTTGGTCACCAGTGTAAGCGTGAATAGTTGTCATCAATCCTTGAACGATACCATATTTGTCGTTTAACACTTTAGCCATAGGAGCTAAACAGTTAGTTGTACATGAAGCTCCAGAGATAACTGTTTCAGAACCATCAAGAGTTTCGTGGTTTACGTTGTAAACGATTGTTTTCATGTCGCCAGTTGCAGGTGCAGAGATAACAACTTTCTTAGCTCCAGCTTTCAAGTGCAATTCAGCTTTTTCTTGAGTTGTGAAGAAACCAGTACATTCTAGAACGATTTCTACGCCAAGCTCTCCCCATGGAAGTTCTTCTGGGTTACGGTTGCTTAAGATTTTTACGTCTTTGCCGTTAACTGTGAATGCATCGTCTTTAACTTCTACTTCTCCGTTGAAACGTCCTTGAGTTGTATCGTATTTCAACAAGTGAGCTAACATGTTAGCATCTGTTAAGTCGTTGATTGCTACTACTTCAATACCTTCTACTTCTTGGATACGGCGGAAAGCAAGACGTCCAATACGTCCAAAACCATTAATACCTACTTTAACTGTCATAAATAAATTTCCTCCTTTAGGAATCGTGAAAATTTTTATTTTAAAGGGTTATCCCTTTTAAAATCTGATTGGCGGCACCTTCATCTGTGATCAACCACGTCTGAGCAGGTGCTTTTTTCATATAAGCTTCAATTGCGTTGGCCTTAGATCGTCCACCGGCAATCGCGATCACACTTGAAACGTGCGAAAGATCTTTTGACTGCATGCCAATACGAGGAATTTTATAAACTACTTCTCCCGCTTGGTTGTAGAACTCTCCAAAAGCTTCACCAACTGCTGCTTTTTCTTTAATCAGAGCTAGAGCTTCTTGGCTCATTCCTCTGCGTTCTGCCATGTGCATGGCATCTCCGATACCATAAAGCACACAATTAGCACGTTCGACCAGATCCAATGTTTTTTTGATCTCTGGTTCTTGCAATAGCGGTTTGTATGTTTCTTCGCTCACCTGTTCCGGTACATAAAGAACACGATTTGCGCCTCCCGCTTTTTTAGCCATTTGGGCGCTGACAGCATTCGCTTGAATGTTGACCGATTCGCCCAGACCGCCTCTGGCTGGCACAAATATTAGTTCGCGATGATAAGAAAGACTCTCATTCATATGGTTAGCAACTTCAGCCATAGTTGTACCGCCCATGACTGCTATGATGTTGTCCCCTTCAGGTAGCAAGAATTTCAATGAATCCATTGTTGCTCGTCCTAGTTCTTCTTGAACCTTGGCTTGCTCATCTACGTCTCCTGAGACGATGATGCAATGTTCTATTTGAAAATAAATAGCTAATTGATTTTCTTTTTCTCGCATCCCTAATAGTTGCCCCATCATTTGGTCCAGTTCCCGGTATACTAATTCACCGTTCGCGGTTAGCTGCATACCCAGCTTGGATGTTTGAATCAAGTTTTGCTTTTTTAAAGCATCTACTTCCGTTCTCAATACACGCTCAGTAATATTCAATTTACCGGCCAACACTCTGCGGCCCACTGGACCTGCTAAATAAATGTTGCGTAAAATTTGATATCGTTCTCTCAGCGTGTCCATGATATCCGGTGCTACTTTTTCGATAATAGACAATACATCTTGCATGAGCAACCTCTTCCTAGCTGGACGTTTAACGACCACGTAAGTCGTTTAGCGACCCTTACTACCTAAAAAAACAAGAGATCTAAGCAAAACAAGACATTCAGTTAACTGTATGTTTTATTCTTGTTATCCTTAACAGCATGTAAAAACATCCTGCATTCATCTCTTACATCCTCTATTTTACCATTTCACAATCTAACTTTCAACTATAAAGGTTAAATCCTTATGAAACATCCGATTCTTTCTATATATGACGTTTTTTTGTCTTTTTAGAGTTAATTTAGCTCTTAAAAGCTGAAAACAGCGAAAGTTTATCTTTTACTTCCGCTGTTCGTTCCTATTTCTGAACAAAAAATACATAGCCAGTTTCTTTTCTGATTATTATTTTTTACTTTTTATTTGGTTGTTTCGTTTAAAGCTGTTTCAATTAAATCAGTCAATTCATCTGATGTGATGTGTTCATCAAAAATAGCTTCTCCGATAAAAACAGAAGGAACAAGCACAACATTAGCCCGGCCAGCTTCTTCAATGATGCCGTTGATTTCTTCTGTATTGGGTTGATGTGTCAATCCCCGTTTCTCTTCTACATATGCGGCAACTTCTTTTAATTCTTCTAGATCGCCCCATTCATCTTGCTTGTCATAGAAATAATCCATTTCTTCCAAAGCTTTCTCTGGATTCGAATAATCCAAATAATGATGAACAACGTTTCCTTTTGCCAAGCTTGGTTTTTCTTTATCAAAGTGCTTAATGATCCGTTGGACTTTTCCAGCTGCTACATAATATGCTAGAACATCTTTTGAATCTTCATACCATTTTTTACAGAATGGACAACGTAAATTAATAAATTCAATAACTTTTACTGGTGCATCAGGATTTCCAATTTTAAATCCATAAGTGGTGCCCACTTCGCTTGCTATGATATTGCTGATATCCATCAAAACTTCCCCCTTACCATTTGTAACCAATAGTATACATGTAAAACCCATGAAATGTTATTTTCCTGTTTGCTCTTTTTTTGGTTCTATCATTTTTCATCTAATAAAAAAAGCCAAAAGCCCTAAGGCTTCCGGCTTTCATTTTTATTGTTTTAATTCTGCGCTATTTTCCATAATTTCATCGATCAAACCATACGCTTTTGCATCTTCTGCAGACATGAAGTTATCACGATCCGTATCGCGTTCAATCACTTCAATTGGTTGTCCGGTGCGTTCAGATAAAATTTTGTTTAGGCGTTCACGCGTTTTTAAAATATGACGAGCAGCGATTTCGATTTCAGTCGCTTGTCCTTGTGCTCCTCCAAGAGGTTGGTGAATCATAATTTCAGCATTTGGCAAAGCAAACCGTTTGCCTTTTGCACCAGCAGTCAACAAGAAACTTCCCATTGAAGCAGCCATTCCCATTGCAATGGTTTGAACATCTGCTTTAATGAAGTTCATGGTGTCAAAAATCGCTAGTCCTGCTGTTACGCTTCCACCTGGTGAGTTAACGTAAATAAAAATATCTTTTTCAGAATCTTGAGCATCCAAGAATAATAATTGAGCGATAACAGAGTTTGCTACATTATCATCGATTTGGCCACTCAGCATAATGATGCGGTCTTTCAATAAACGAGAATAAATATCATAAGCACGTTCGCCTCTTGGGGATTGTTCAATTACTGTAGGTACTAAATTCATATGTTGTTTCCTCCTCAAATCTTTACTTCTTTTTTATTGTAACATAAACTTTTTAAATCTTACTATGTTATAGTTTACCCCTTTGGTCAACAAAGGTCAAATAGTTTGTTTCATTTTTAAAAAAAAAAAAACGATTAGATTTTTCATCTAATCGTCACAAGAATGTCCCTTGAGGACTTTAATTCCAATAGTCCATTTTCGGTTGAGTGCTTTAAACGACTGGAGAATTTTCTGCTATTTCCCTACAATATCCTTATTTTTTTCTTCAAAAGCATCTAGTAAGGCCCGCGCTTCATTTGTTGTTTCTGTTTCCATTAACTGCACTCTTAAATCACTCGCTCCGCGAATACCGCGCACATATATCTTAAAAAAGCGACGAAGAGGTCTAAACGAACGTGGTTCTTCTTCCTTAGCAGAATAATGATCAAAAAGATCCAAATGCAATCTGAATAAGTCCAGCAATTCTTTGCTGCTATGTTCTTTCGGCTCTTTTTCAAATGCATAAGGGTTGTGAAAAACACCTCTTCCGATCATAACTCCATCCACACCATATTCCTCAACTAGTTTCAAACCTGTTTCACGATCTGGAATGTCTCCATTAATCGTCAAAAGGGTCTGCGGTGCAATCTCGTCACGCAATTTTTTGATCTCTGAAATCAGTTCCCAATGAGCATTCCCTTTACTCATTTCTTTTCGTGTGCGCAAATGGATAGAAAGATTGGCAATATCTTGTTCCAAAACATGTGTCAGCCAATCGCGCCATTCATCGATGTTTATATATCCAAGCCGAGTCTTGACACTTACCGGCAATCCTCCTGCTTTTGCTGCTTGGATTAAATCTGCAGCAACTTGGGAACGGCGGATAAGGCCGCTGCCTTTCCCTTTTCCTGCTACATTGGGTACTGGACAACCCATATTGATATCGATTCCGCTGAAACCTTCTTCGGCCATACCGATACTCATTTTCCGGAAATATTCGGCTTCATCTCCCCATATATGAGCGACCATGGGCTGTTCATCTTCCGTAAACGTTAACCGTCCACGAACACTATTACGTCCTTCGGGATGACAATAGCTAACGGTATTTGTAAACTCTGTAAAAAACACATCCGGTCTGCCAGCTTCACTCACTACATGCCGAAACACAACATCCGTCACATCTTCCATTGGTGCCAATATAAAAAACGGCCGCGGCAAATCTTGCCAAAAATTCTCTTTCATCTTCAATAACCGATCCTTCCGTAACGGGATACCAGGTCATACCTTCATCCCAAATTAAAACTGCATAAACTGTTTAACATCTCAATGGTAATTTTTCAACATCTGGAATTATACCTCTATTTGTGAAATCAGTCCACTTCGATTTATCTAGTTGCTCTACCTTTTATTTCCGCTTCTTTCAAGACTTGTCTTAATAAAAAATGCTTGGTCAAATCGTGTTGACAACTCTTAAGCAAAAAATGGGTTGTCAGAGAGAACCTTCCTATCTAACAACGTGCCCTCCTCTTTAAAGACGATAATAAGATAGTGCTAGTCTATAAGAGGCAATCTTTTCACTTACCAAGACCACTATGATAGAACTTAATAAAAAAGATCCGAAAATCGTAAGTGTTTTTACGAAATCCGGGTCTGAACGGTGCCTGTTTATTTTAGTTAGCGGCTGGTTTTTCTAAAGCCTTTCAAACCATCCGACAAATTTAATCGGACGTAACAGAACGTGCTATATGCCCCCTGAGGGAATCGAACCCCCATTTCAAGAATCGGAATCTTACGTGATATCCATTACACTAAGGGGACTTCTTAAAATTACCAACTATTACAGTGTATCTGATAACTGGTAAAAAAACAAGGCATTTTTACGGGTCATAAGATTCGACTAGCCCTTTATGTTATAATAAAGTCAGAAAAAAAGGTTTTTAACAAGGAGGTCACCGCATGAATTTCGAACAATCCTTTACACAGCAACAAAACCAAGTTCAAAAAATGGCTATGACTCAACAACTCCAACAATCCATTCAAATGCTGCAATACAATCAAGAAGATTTATTAACTTTTTTAAACCAGAAAGCTTTGGGAAATCCTTTAATTGAAATTACTTTTCCACAAGAGCGCCCAGCTGAGAAATTGTCAGCTGCTGATTATGCGAGTACGATACCCCATAACCGAGACGATGAAGAATTAAACTTTATGAATCAAATTCCGGATACTTATTTATCTTTATTCGAATACCTGACTGAACAAATCCATTTAACGATGAGAGAAACTTATCTAAGAGAATTGGTGTTGTGGTTAACAGAATACTTAGATACCAATGGTTACTTGACGATTTCATTAGAAGAAGCTGCTCAGTTAACGCAAGCACAAGAATTGCAGCTCTTAGACGCCTTGACTTTGCTTCAACAATTGGAGCCAGCAGGCGTAGGCGCCAGAAACTTACAGGAATGTTTGCTGCTTCAAATAGAGCGTGATGAAACAGCTCCTAATATGGCTTACCTCCTCCTTGAAGAAGAATTTGAACTCTTCGCCACTCGTAAATGGAAGGAGATCACTCGTAAACTGGACATCTCATTAAATGAAATTCAAATCATCTCAGATTTTGTTCAAACCTTGTCGCCTTATCCAGGCGCTTTGTTCAATGGTGAAACTGAACAGTACCTTAAACCGGATTTATTTGTCAAAATCGAATCCGATGATTTAAAAGTTATCTCTATTAAGACAGGTTTGCCCGTTATTTCTTTTCAAAAAGATTACTACCACGATATGATGCAAGTAAAAGACCAAGACGTCACTAAATTTATGAAAGACAAGTACGCTGAATATGAATGGCTCAAACGCAGTCTAGTACAGCGCGGCGACACGATTTTGCGAGTCGGAACGGCCATTGTCGAAAAACAAAAGAGCTTTTTCTTGATGCCGGAACACCCGATTCAGCCTCTGACTTTAAAAGATATCGCATTAGAATTGGATATTCACGAATCAACTGTCAGTCGATCGGTCAATGGAAAATATTTAGAAACGGCTTTCGGTGTCTTTGAATTAAAGCACTTTTTTACAAATGCTTTAAATCTAACAAAAACAAATCAATCGCCGACAACTGAAGATCCAGCAACGGTTTCTGCTGAACAAGTCAAGCAAAAACTGACTGAGCTGATTGAAACAGAAAACAAACAAAAACCACTATCCGATCAAAAGCTAGTGGACCTTTTAACAGCAGAAGGTGTTGAGATTTCTCGAAGAACCATCGCTAAATACCGCGATGCTCTATTTATCCCACCCTCTTCTAAACGCAAACGATTCGAATAAATCGAGCAAAAAACGCCAGATACTTTTAAAAGTGTCTGGCGTTTTTCATATGCTTTTAAATGAATTACTTTTGATTGGCGGTCATTGCATTCTGAGTACGCAATTTTTCCGCGATTTCATTTATTTTCCGCAGTCGATGATTGATACCCGATTTGCTGATTTGTCCGCTAGGAATCATTTCCCCTAATTCTTTCAGGGTAACTTCTGGTGATTTCAACCGAATCAAAGCAATTTCTTGTAACTTATCCGGCAATTTATCTAAACCCATCGTTTCTTCGATGTATTGAATACTCTCAATTTGTTTACCGGCTGCATCAATTGTTTTATTTAGATTTGCATTTTCACAGTTCACTAGGCGATTGACTGAATTGCGCATATCTCGGACGATCCGAACATCTTCAAATTTCAGCATACCGCTTGTGGCGCCTGTCAAAGCTAAAAAGTCAGCGATTTTTTCGCCCTCTTTCAAATAAGTAATGTACCCGTTGCGCCTCTCTAACGTTCGTGCATTCATTTCAAAATAATTCATCATTTGGCAAATATCGTCATTGTGTTCCGCATAGTTAGAATAAATTTCTAAATGGTAACGGCTGGTTTCAGGATTGTTGACTGACCCGCCTGCTAAAAAAGCTCCTCTTAAATACGAACGCATTTTTTGCGAACTCATCATAATTTCTTCTGGAACATGACTATGCAACGTCATGCCATCCATAATGGAAAGATCAGATAAAACTTTTTGTGTGCCTTTCTTTAACCGCACGATATAGACATTGTTTTTTTTCAACTTCATTTTCCGACGCACTAATAATTCACTTTCAACGTCAAAATGATCTTTCAATAGTACATAGATCCTTCTCGCAATAGCTGCGTTTTCTGTTTGCACGTTAAGAACAAACTTTTTATTAACTAAGTTGACTGTGCCATTCATTCGAATCAATGCTGCTAGTTCTGCCCGCGCATGTTCACGGTGCACTTCTAATTGAGTCAATTCTTTTTTTACTTCTGAAGCATAAGACAACTTTACCGCCCCCCCTTCTTCCCTTTGATCACCCTAGGTTCCCTCCGAGTCAAATAATCTTAAATTTTTGCAAAACGAACTCGGTTGCTTTCGTAAGCCAACTTGAAGAGCTCTTCTACAACTTTATCTCCATTATGAAAGACTCCTTCGTCTCTCAATTTGAGGAAGCCATTCGAGATAACACGAGGTACTTCTTCACTTAACCCCTTAAAATCATGAGCTACTTGTACTAAGTATTCATCGTACCGTTCGCGGTTCATGTAGTCTTCCGGTACGTGCTCCGTATTGACAAGTACCGTATCAATGAATTTTTTTTCTAAGTGTTTGTGTAAAACGGATACGTGATCAGCATCACTAAAGTTTTCAGTTTCGCCCAGTTGAGTCATGATATTACAAATATAAACTACTTCAGCACTTGTTTCCGTTACAGCCTTACCTAAATCCCCAATCATTAAATTGGGCAAAATGCTGGTGAATAAGCTTCCTGGTCCTAAAACTACTAAATCAGCATCGCGAATGGCCGAAAGCACTTTACGAGAGGCTTTGACTTCATGATCTTCATTGATCGGTGTTACAAAGACACGTTCAATTTTTTTGCTTTCTTTCGCGATTTTCGATTCGCCTGAAACTTGTGTTCCATCTTCAAAAATAGCATGCAAAATCAACGCTTCTTCAGCAGCAGGATAAACGTGTCCGTCAACCCCCATCATTTTAGACAACAACTGAATCGCTTCAAAAATACTGCCGCGCATTTCTGCCATCGCTGCAATGATTAAATTGCCGATAGAATGCCCAGCTAAAAAGTGGTCATTCGTATCAAAACGATATTGAAAAATGTCTTTCTGCAGGTGAGGAATATTAGACAAAGAGAGCAATACGTTACGAATATCGCCCGGCGGCACCACGTTGGCGTAATTACGCAATGAACCGCTGCTGCCTCCGTCGTCCGCTACAGTCACGATCGCTGTTACTTCTGCGTGTTTCGCTTTTAACCCTTGTAAGATAACGGGAAGGCCGGTCCCTCCCCCAATCACCACGATCTTAGGTCTTCTGCCTTTTTTTTCGTTCATCATGAGCGATTGACCGTTTCTTTCGTTTTATCTTTGTCTCGGTGGGTAATATGGACCGGGTACCCATCTGATTCAATTTTGTGACCAATCCGTTCTGATAAAGCTACTGAACGGTGTTTTCCACCTGTACAGCCGATGGCAATCGTCACATTGTTTTTTCCTTCTTTTTTATAACCAGGCAAAATACAATCCAGCAAATCTGTAAATTTGCGGTAAAACACTTCTGTTTCCGGCTGTTTCATGACGTAATCATAAACAGGTTCGTCTATGCCGGTTAAAGGCCGCAAATCATCCACATAATGCGGATTTGGTAAAAAGCGAACGTCCATTACCACATCTGCGTCAATTGGCAATCCGTATTTAAAACCAAATGAAATCAATTCTACTCGGAAAAGTTCAGCATCGCCTTTTTTGAACGTTGCATGTATTTCTTCTCTCAATTGACGTGGTGAAAGATCAGTAGTATTGATTACTTTTTGGGCACGTCCTTTAATGTCTTTCAATAGTTCGCGTTCTTTTTTGATACCTTCTAAAACACGATCGTTCATTGCTAATGGATGTGTCCGACGAGTTTCTTTGTACCGAGAAACCAGTTCTTCATCGTTTGCTTCTAAAAATAAAATTTTTGTTGTAATAAGAGTTGTATTGTCCATACTTTCTAATGCAGTCATAATTTCATCAAAAAAAGCGCGTGCGCGTAAATCGATCACTAACGCGATTTTTGTTAGTTTTCCAGATTCTCTGACTAATTCCCAAAATTTCGGCAATAAGCTTGGCGGCATGTTGTCCACACAAAAATAGCCCATATCTTCAAAACTTTGCATCGCAACTGTTTTTCCAGCGCCGCTCATTCCTGTAATAATCACCAATTGTAAATTTTCTACCATTTTTGGCACTCCCCTTTGAGGTTTCTATCTCTTAAGCCATCTTCTTATTATAACATTCCGGGCGTGTCGTGTATAGTGAAGTTTGGCTTTCTTCCTATTTTGCCATCTAAAAAAAGTGAACCAAAAGAATTAACTTTTGATTCACTTTCGCTCATTTCTATTTAAGCAGCTTTTAGTCTGCCAAGAGTTCCTTGATGTCTGCTTCAAAATCAAGCAACTTCCGGTCTGTTTCTAAAGCTGAGTCGGCCTGAGTTCCGATATAAAATTTGATTTTCGGTTCTGTACCAGATGGACGAATTGCAATCCAACTGCCATCCACCATTTTATATTTCAAAACATTTGCAGCCGGCATAGCAATCGTTTCAACTACACCATCTTGATTGGTCCGTTCGCTCGTTTCAAAATCTTCTACCGTTTCTACGCCAATACCAGCGAATTCTTTAGGAGCATTTTCGCGGAATTTCGCCATCAATGCTTTGATTTTTCCAGCTCCTTCGATTCCTTCCATTGTAATAGAAATCGTTTTTTCTTTATAATGTCCAAATTCGTGGAAAATATCTTGCAAGCCGTCGTACAAAGTCTTGCCTTGTTCTTTATAATAAGCAGCGACTTCAGCAATCAGCACCAATGCTTGAATAGCATCTTTGTCGCGGACAAAAGGTTTGATCAAATAGCCGTAACTCTCTTCAAACCCAAATAAAAAGGTATGGCTATTGTCTGTTTCGTATTGTTTTATTTTTTCTGCAATGAATTTAAAGCCAGTCAATACATCAACCATACCAATTCCAAAATGTTCGGCGATGGCTGTCGGCAGCTCACTGGAAACAATCGATTTCAAAACAACACCATTAGCTGTCAGCCTTCCTGCTTCTTTCTTAGCTTTCAGTAAGTAATACAACATCAAGCTGGCGATTTGATTTCCGGTCAATACTTCATAATTGCCAACGCTTGTTTTAACAGCAATGCCTAAACGGTCTGCATCAGGATCAGTCGCGACTAAAACGTCGGCATCGATTTCTTTTCCTAAACGCAGCGCGTACTCAAAAGCACCGGGTTCTTCAGGGTTCGGCGATTTAACGGTTGAGAAATTCGGATCAGCAACAGCTTGTTCCGGCACAACTGTAATGGCTTCAAATCCAGCATTTTTTAATGCCCGTTCTCCAAGCATTTGTCCTGTTCCATGAAGCGGTGTAAAGACAAGTTTCATTTTTGTACTCATCCGTTTAACCAGCTCTGGGTTGACGGTCACTTCTTTGACTTGGTCCAGATACAATTGATCGATGTTTTCCCCGATCATTGTCAATAATCCTGAGGCTTTCAGTTCTTCTTCAGAAAGCACTTTGATGGTTAAACTGTTTTCGACACTACGGACGTACTCAGTTAACGCATCCGCTTCTTTAGGCGGCATTTGACCGCCATCTTCTCCATATACTTTGTAGCCATTATAAGCTGCTGGGTTATGGCTGGCAGTGATCATGATGCCCGCGTAAGCATTTAAGTGACGTACCGCAAAAGATAATTCCGGTGTCGGACGCAAGCTTTCAAAAACGAATGCTGGAATGCCGTGCGCTCCTAAAGTTTTTGCTGCTTCCATAGCAAATTCTGGCGATTGGTGTCTTGAATCATAAGCAATAGCTACTCCGCGTTTCTTTGCTTCTTCTCCTAAACTATCCATAAATAAAGCTAATCCTTCTGTAGCTTGTCGAACAGTGTATTGATTCATTCGGTTGATTCCTACGCCAATGATTCCCCGCATTCCTGCTGTGCCAAATTCAAGCGGCGCATAAAAAGCATCTTCTAACGTATCGGAGTCATCCTTCAAAGCTTCCAGCTCAGCTTTTAATGTTGGTTCTAACGGTTCATATGTTTTCCAAATTTCGTATGTTTGTTTCCATGTCATTTTAGATCATCCTTTACGTTTAATGATTTCGTTTTCTTAGTTGCTCTTTTAGAGTATACCATTTTTTTTATTTTCTTTCATCAAATCGCAATCAAAAAGCCAAGAAGTCCTTTGTATAGCAAAGGGCTTCCTGGCTTTTCAGACTTTATTTAATTGCTTTTTCTGCTGCTAACGTTTCATTTAACCGTTCAATATAGTGAAAAGCGTTGTCTCCGGCTATACTGCCGTCGCCTACTGCAGTCGCTACTTGACGCAAAGGCGTCAAACGAACATCTCCAACAGCGAAAATTCCTGGTACCGCAGTTTCCATGCGGCCATCTGTGATGATCCAACCTTCATCATCTGTGATGCCTAAATTTCTGAAATTAGCTGTATTCGGCAAAATCCCTACATAAATGAACGTTCCAGCTGTTTCAACTTCGCGTTCTTCTCCTGTTAAAGTGTCTTTGATTTTTACACCTTTCACAGACATGTCATCGCCATAAATCTCTTCAACCACAGCGTTCCAAATAAAATCAACTTTTTCATTGTTAAATGCTCGATCTTGTAAGATTTTTTGAGCTCTTAATTCATCACGGCGGTGAATGATCGTGACTTTCTCAGCGAATTGAGTTAAATAAGTTCCTTCTTCAACTGCTGAATCTCCGCCTCCGACGACCACTAAGTTTTTATTGCGGAAGAATGCTCCATCACAAACAGCACAGTAAGAAACGCCGCGTCCATTGTATTCACTCTCGCCAGCCACATCTAATTTGCGGTGCTCAGCCCCAGTAGCAATAATGACAGTTTTAGCTTTGTATTCTTTTTTACCGGCAATGACGGTTTTATACTCCCGTCCATCGATAATCTCTTTTACATCGCCATAAACATGTTCAGCTCCAAATTGTTTTGAACCTTCATACATTTTTTCAGAAAGATCCGGACCTGTGATGCTGTTGAATCCTGGATAGTTTTCAATTTCAGCTGTATTGATCATTTGTCCTCCCGGAACACCGCGCTCCAGCATTAATGTGCTTAAATTGGATCGAGAAGCATAGAGAGCTGCCGTCAATCCGGCTGGACCTGCTCCAATAATCATAACATCATATATTTTTTCTTCTGTTTGCATGTTAAATCTCCTTAAATTCATTTCTTACTGTCTACTTTATATCAAAAACGTCTTTTTTTCTACTTATTTGCTTACTAAATAAAAGTATTTGAACGAAATTTAAAAACCGTTCAGTTCTAGTTCAATCGTCTCTTTTAAATCCTCTGCTTCTTCTAAAAAATCGCCATCTGGTTCAAGTTCTAAATACAATACAACAAGTTCCAGTGCCGTTTCTAATTCATCAAGAAAAGCGTAGTTATTTGATTGAAAGTAATAAGCTTCTGGAAAAATATCGCCGCTTTTTTCAATCAATTCTTCTAATATGTCGATAGATTCAGTGAATTCACCTGTATGTTGATGGCAGATGGCTAACTGGCAAAGAGCAAAAACTTTTTCTTCCTCGTTTTTGCTTAATGTAGCTGCACGTAAGAGGTAAGTTTTAGCACGAGACATATCATTTTTCTGAAAAGCTTTGATTCCACGTTGAAAATAAAAATCACTGGTTGGATTAAATTGAATAATCGTAGCAGTTTTGTTTCGCCTATTTGCCATGTGCTTTCCCCGCTTTCTAGCAACTAATTTTGATAAATAAGTATACCATAACCCGCTCTTTTTTGATAGCCAAAAAAAAGAAACAGAGCACCGCCAGAAGCCGGCAGCTCTGTTTCTTTAAACCATCTTTTTTGCTTTCTTGCGGTTAATTTATTGCTTCTGTTTTTACATCAGCAGACTTAGCATCATCGTCTTCAAGTTTTTGTCCTAATTCAATAATGTACTCACGTAAAGCATCTTTAACTTCATTGTGTTTCAAACCATATTGAATGCTGGTTTTCAAGAAACCAAATTTATCGCCGACATCGTACCGCGTTCCTTTAAACTCATGCGCAAATACACGTTGAGTTTTATTCAATGTATCAATGGCATCGGTTAGTTGGATTTCTCCGCCAGCGCCTGGTTCTTGCTTTTCTAAAATTTCAAATATTTCTGGAGTCAGCAAGTAACGACCAATAATGGCTAAATCGCTTGGTGCGTCTTCCGGGTTTGGTTTTTCCACAAAACGGCGTACATTATAAGTCGTTTCATCGACTTGAGCTTCTGGATCAATGATTCCGTATTTAGAAGTATCTTCATGAGGCACTTTCATCACGGCAATGTTTGAAGCGTGGGTTTTGTCATAACCGTTGATCAATTGTTTTGTCAAAGGCACTTCATCTTCCATCAAGTCATCGCCCAGCATGACTACAAAAGGTTCATTTCCTACAAAAGCTTTTGCTTGTAAGACAGCATGTCCCAATCCTTTTGGATAAGACTGACGAACAAAGAACAAGTTTAAGCCGGTCGTTTCTTCAACCAATTCCAATAAAGCTAATTTATCTTTTGCTTTAAGGTTTTCTTCTAATTCAGGATTCGAGTCAAAGTGGTCTTCGATCGGTCGTTTGCTTTTTCCGGTAACGATCAAAATATCTTCAATTCCTGAATTGATGGCTTCTTCTACAATAAATTGAATCGTTGGTTTGTCTACGATCGGCAGCATTTCTTTTGCCATTGCTTTTGTTGCTGGTAAAAATCGTGTTCCTAAACCTGCAGCCGGGATGACTGCTTTACGTACTTTTTGCATATTTTTAATTCCTCCAATACGATAATAGCTTTTGGTCTTTAGTGACCTTCCGATTTTCCGCCTCGTGTCATCAAAGACACTACAGCTTCTTTTACATCTGCTTCATTATACAACACTTTATAAATTGCTGCAGTAATCGGCATCTCGATACCTTTTTCTTGAGCCAATTCATAAGCGGCTTTAGTGGTTGAGATTCCTTCAACAACCATTTCCATCTTATCTAGAACTTCTGCTACTGTTTTTCCTTGCCCTAGCAAATTGCCAGCTTGCCAGTTTCTTGAATGGATACTGGTGCAAGTGACGATCAAATCTCCAACCCCGCTGAGCCCTAAGAATGTAATGGGGTCTGCCCCAAAAGCTACTCCTAATCGGCTGATTTCAGCTAGCCCTCGTGTCATCAAAGCGGCCTTAGCATTGTCTCCATAGCCTAAACCGTGAAGTGCCCCAGCTCCCACAGCAATAATGTTTTTTAATGCTGCCCCTAGTTCCACTCCAACAATATCTTGATTGGTGTACACTCTAAAATAATCATTCATAAAGAGATCTTGTACAAATTCAGCCGATTCTTGATGGGTTGAAGCGGCTGTAATAGTGGTCAAATCTTTGACAGCTACTTCTTCAGCATGACTGGGACCAGATAAAGCTACAACAGCTGTGCGCTTATCAGTCGGAATTTCTTCTTCTAAAATAATGGAAATCCGTTTGTGCGTTTCTTGTTCTAATCCTTTACTAGCATGAATGATGATGGTCGGTTTTGTTAAATAAGCCGCTACATTTCGTGCTACTTCACGTATCGCTTTTGTGGGAACAACAAACAACACTGCATCTGCTTCTTCAAGCACCGATGCCAGATCTTGATACGCTTTGATTCGTTTCGAAAGGATCGTTTTAGGTAAGTACGCTTTATTCGTGTGTTGCTGATTGATTTCTGCTACTTGGCTCGCTTTATGGCTCCACAAACGAACCTCATGTCCATTTTCTTCAAGAACCATCGCTAAGGCCGTTCCCCAAGAACCTGCCCCGAGCACAGCAATTTTTTTTGCCATTGTTTTCCTATCTCCTTTACCTTCAGCTCTTTTCATTACCAACGAGCTGATGAGTCAAAACCAGTTCCGTTAATTCTTCCATTGTGTGCACAATAAAAGACGGAGCATATGGTGCTATTTCTTCCAACGTTTTTTCCGACCAGCCAACAAAAACACCTGGAATTCCAGCGTTCTTTGCGGACAGAATATCATGGAAGTTATCGCCGACCATAATCGTGGTTTCTTTACGGCAATTGAGCCGTGACATCGCTACAAGAATCGGCTCCGGGTCTGGTTTAGGATGAGTGTAATCCATTCCACCTACAACGGTATCGAATAATCCATCTAATCCCAACAATTTGATGCCTTTTAACAAGGTATCGTTTCGTTTTGTTGAAACAACACCCAACTGGATCCTGTTTTGTTTCAGTAATCTCAAACTATTTTGTACGCCGTCGAACAACGTTACCAATTCATCATGGTACAGTTCGTTAAATGCCCGGTATTTAGCTATCATAGTTTCTTTTTCAGCAAAATTGATGTTGCTGTAAATCAAATCCAAAGGCGGACCATTAAAAGCCCGGACTTTTTCTGCATCGTATTCTCCAGGATAATATTCTTCTAAAACCTCTAAATGAGAACGTCTGATCAATTCGTTCGTATCGGCTAATGTTCCATCAAAATCAAATAACACTGTTTCAATTTTCACTACTAAAACTCCTTGCTGTTTTTTCAACTCTATTTTTCAGTTAGTTTTTCTTTTTCAATTGGTTCCATGCCCTCTAAGTAATAAGGCTTCGGTGGGTAATCTTGGCGCCGGATAAACCAGACAACGATTCCTCCAATAAATAAAATGACCGACAAGGCTTGTGACACACGCAGCCAATCTAACAACCATAAGCTATCGGTTCTTAATCCTTCGATAAAGAAGCGTCCCAACGAATACCATAAAACATACGTCAACGCTACCTCTCCGCGTCGCAACAAGTGTTTGCGTTGTCTCAAAACGAGGATAACAAAAAAACCTAAGAGACTCCATAGCGATTCATATAAGAAGGTTGGATGGTAATAGACACCGCTGATGTTCATTTGATTGATGATAAATTCAGGTAAATGAAGCTTTTCTAAAAAGCTAAGAGAAACTTCTCCGCCATGAGCTTCTTGGTTGATGAAGTTGCCCCAGCGGCCAATGGCTTGTGCTAACAACACATTTGGCGCTAAAATGTCCAACAACAACCAAATGGGAATACCTTTTTTCTTAGCAAACCAATAAACGGTCAATCCGCCGGCAATCAAACCGCCATAGATAGCAATCCCGCCATTCCAAATCGCTAAGATTTGATCAGGATTTTGCAGGTAATACCCCAGTTCGAATAAGACGTAATAAAGCCGGGCGCCTATAAAAGCAATCGGCAAAGCCCATAATGCTATATCAATAATACTGTCGCCTTCAAGTCCGCGCTTTTCCGCTTCTCGCATGCTTAAAAAAATGGCCACAAAAATAGCAGAAGCAATAATCACCCCATACCAATGAACTTCAAGCGGTCCTAATGAAAATGCAATCGGGTTGATTGCACTGAATAAAAAGTTCATTTTCTAATCTCCATTTCTATTAAACTTGTTCAGAATTATTTTTGATCAATTTTTCAAGATTTTTTTCGAATGTTTCGGTTGCATTATACCCCATTTTTTTCGCTCTGTAGTTCATAGCTGCGGCTTCAATGATCACTGCTAAATTACGCCCTGTTTTTACGGGGATCGAAACTAATGGAACGTCAACATTAAAGATTCGTCTCTTGCCGTCGCCGCTGCCCAAACGATCAAATTTAGTATTTTTATCCCATAATTCTAAATTGACAATTAAATTAACGGTCTTGCTCAAACGAATGGAGCCTACTCCAAATAAGTTTACAACATCAATAATTCCGATGCCGCGTATTTCAAGTAAATGCCGCAATATTTCCGGCGGTTCTCCTACGATTCGATTTTCATCCAGCATATGCAATTCTACCCGATCATCAGCTACTAAACGGTGACCTCTTTGAATCAATTCGAGTGCTGTTTCACTTTTCCCGACACCGCTGTCGCCTGTGATCATAACGCCCATTCCATAAATATCGATCAAAACCCCATGAACGGACATGCGTTCAGCTAAGCGTTCTTCTAGAAAATTTGTCACATTACTGGCTAAACGAGTCGTTGAATGTGATGAAGACAGCAATGGAATTTCTTTTTCCACAGTAGCTTGAATCAACTCATCTGGCAACGTTAAATTACGTGAAACTAAAAACGCAGGAGTATTCGGTTGGCACATCCGCCGAAAGACCATCAATCGTTCATCGCTTGACATGCGTTCGGAAAATGAAATTTCCGTTCTTCCAAATAATTGGATTCGTTCTTGCGGGTAATAATTAAAGTAACCCGTCAATTCTAACCCTGGTCTTGAAAGATCATTGGTTACGATCGAACGTCCTAAGAATTCCTCTCCATTATGTACTTTTAAATCAAGAGCATCCACTAATTCCTTTACGGTTACACTATTAGTCATCTTCTATTCTCCTCTGCATTCAACGAATTGGTTGTGCTTTTATTTCTTTGAATACCTTCTTTTCAGCTTTCTAAGTTCATTGCTTATGCTCTCCAGTTTACCATTTTAGGTGGCATGAATAAAGGATATCGCTGCAATTCCAATTAAAAAAAGAAAATACCTCTGTTTCTGGCTGAATGCCTTTTCAGAAGTACGTTTTATCTATCCTAATAAAAAAAGGCGCGGCTTTATACCCACGCCTTACTGCTCTTTAATTGTTGCTTGCCTATCTTCGATTGTCTGACGTAATGCGACTGCTGATCAGTGTATTAGCCAGCGACATTAAAATGGCTACCCAAATCGCTGTTCCAAATGTTCTGAACTGGAAACCTGAACCAACGATCGCTGCCGTCAAACTTAACATTCCCGCATTGATAATGATGCTAAACAATCCTAACGTAAGGATCGTTATCGGCAAGGACAGTAAAACTAAGATAGGCTTTACTGCCATATTCAGTAATGCCAGTACTAAACTAGCACCTAAAGCAATCCAAATGTTCTCCACATAAAAGGAGTTTTGGAAAAAGCCTGATAACGCTAGAAATAATAGAGCATTAACGATAACTCCTTGCCACAGTTTCATTAAAAGTCACTCCAATCATCATCGGTCACTTTTTCGGCTTCTTTAACTTTTTCAGCTTCTTTACGGGGTCTTTTGTTTGGTGTATGGAAATCTTTAAATTTTCCTGATCCCGGTGCTTCCGGAATGACTATCGCTAAAAGGATATACAAAATAATCGGCGAACCAAACCCGAAAAAGATAGCAATCGCGTAAAGGATACGCAAAATACTTGGATCAAAGCCAAAATATTCAGCTATTCCTGCTAAGACACCGCTGACCATTTTATTTTCTCTTGATTTTGTTAATTTTTTCATCTCTTTTCACCTCTTTATATTGGTATTAGTTTACTGAGAAATGCGGCTTACGTCAACATTTCTCCATCACTTTTTGCTTTTTTATTCAGTATCTTTCAATAAGATATTTCCGGTTGTTGTACTAACGATCAAGGTAACCGGTGCACTTTCTAAATAACGTCTGAATTCAGACAATTGGTTTGTGCGGTCTTTCTTTTCTTTCACGATTTCGATATTTTCCATCCGGTTTTGAATCGTGCCTAAATTGCTTTTGGCATTTCCTTCTACACTCAACTCTTTTGGCAATGAAACTTTTACAGTACCGTTGACTGATGTAGCCTCTAAGCGTTTCAATTCTTCTCCCGAAATCGTTACTTTTACAGTGCCGTTAACCGTTGATAAATTCGCTCCTTGGATATCGCCTCGTGTGACGATTCCGCCATTGATGCTGTTGACCACAAGATCACGGATTTTGCTATCGATAACTGTAACCGTACCATTTACACCTTCTGTTTCCAGCATCGTTGCCGTTACTTTCTCAAAAAACATATTGCCATTCGTGCATTTGACATAAATGTCTTTGCCTTCGAACGCTTCGAACTTCACATTTCCATTCAATAACTTAATAGCCGAATGATCATACATTCTTTCAGGAAGATAGAAAACAACATCGCAACGAATGCGTTTGTTCGGCACATGGAACAAGACTTTTTCTTCTGAAACTTCTACTGTACTGCGTTTTAAGAAAGCTTCAAATGGGCTGTCAGAATCGATTTTGCCATAAATCTTGATATCTGTTTCAATTTTAATGTCTTCGCTGTCCCAGTTTTTAAAAAGAACGTCGCCATTGGCCACTTTGACATCAAGAATCGTCGCTGTGCTAGCCGGGTAATTGAATTCGTGTGTCAGTTTTGTAGCAGCTAGACCTGGTACACGAATGTTCACATCTTTCCAATCCATATTGTCCATCACTGTTGAAAAAGTATTTTTCATTAATTTGCCAAATTGGTTCCCGACTTCGGACATCTTCCCGCCTACTTGATTAAGCGTTTCGTTAGCGGCATCTTTCCAATCGTCTGGAATTTCAAATTTATCTGTGATTTGTTTCTTTTGAGTTCCCCATTGTTTTTGTCTAACGGTGCGCAGCTTTTCATTTAACGCTGCTTTGTCTTCTTTAAGATCGTTCAATTGTGCTTCAAGTTCTTCGATTTCTTGGCTTAATTTTTTTAATTCCGGTTCTTTTTCTGAATCCAATTCATCTAAATCTTCCATTGTTTCCAGCACCATCAGTTTTTCTTCTGCTCGCTTCAATTGAAGGTCAAGGTCGGTAATCTCTGCGTTTTTCACATCTAATTGAGCAGAATAACGAGAGGCTTCATTAGCCAGTTCTTCCAAAATAGCTTCTAAACGAATACGGTCTTTTTCTTGTTCCGCTTCATATTGTTCTTCACCTGCTTGAAAATCTTCTTCCGCTTCAGGCGCTTCAGGTTCAATCACAGGTTCTTTTGGCGGAATCGGTTTTTGAACATTTGACTGATCTTTTTTGACAGCTTCTTTACCTTCTTTTTTGGCAATGTTTTCAAGCAAGGTCAATGCTTCTTCAGTCGAAATGATTCCTTGTTTAACTAAATCTAGGATTCTTTCTCTTTCTTTCATGGTGATATTCCTCCTTATGATATTCCATCTGCTAGCAATTTTTTAAGTGACATATTCGATAGGGTTTCTTTGTTCTGTCTCTATTATGCTTGACTAGGGACTTTTTGTCATAGGACTTTAGAACGATTTTCGTATCCTTACTTAGTCTGAACCTTGTGATTCCCGGCTTCTAGCTTTATTTTACCATGAATTCGAAAACTATAGCTATTAAAAGCTTATCCAAAAAAAGGAGCTGAGTTTGATGCTTTCTCAGCTCCTTCACCTATTCTAATATACGTTTCACTTAATTTTAATTCGTTAGAGCTTTCCCACGTTCGGTATCTCGTTTAAGAATCTCTTTTAAATAGCGACCTGTATAACTTTTTTTAGTCTTCGCCACTTTTTCTGGAGTTCCGGTCACTAAAACAGTACCGCCGCCAGCTCCGCCTTCGGGGCCTAAGTCAATAACGTAATCAGCTGTTTTGATCACATCTAAATTGTGTTCGATCACCAAAACCGTGTTTCCAGCTTCGACCAATCGATTTAATACTTCTAATAATCGAGCAATGTCTTCTGTATGCAGACCTGTTGTCGGTTCATCTAAGATATAGAAGTTTTTTCCATCTGACCGTTTGTGCAATTCACTTGCCAGTTTCATCCGTTGTGCTTCTCCACCTGACAATGTAGTTGCTGGCTGTCCTAAAGTAACATACCCTAGACCCACATCAATAATCGTCTGCATTTTCCGGTGAATTTTTGGAATGTGTTCGAAAAAGGAAACAGCTTCTTCGACGGTCATATTCAAAACATCCGAAATATTTTTACCTTTGTAGCGTACTTCCAACGTTTCAGAGTTGTAACGGGTGCCATGACAAATTTCGCATGGAACATAAACATCAGGTAAAAAGTGCATTTCTATTTTTAGTATACCGTCACCTCTACAAGCTTCACACCGACCGCCTTTGACGTTGAAACTAAAACGGCCTTTTTTGTACCCTCTGATTTTTGCTTCATTGGTCGAAGCGAATAAATCACGGATATCATCAAAAACACTGGTGTAAGTGGCCGGGTTGCTTCGTGGAGTCCGACCAATTGGGCTTTGATCAATATCAATGATTTTTTCTAAACCTTCATGCCCAGTCATTTTTTTGAATTTACCTGGTTTTTGTTTTGAACGGTTTAATTCTCTAGATAAAGCTTTTTTCAAAATACCGTTTACTAACGTACTTTTACCCGATCCAGAAACGCCGGTAACAGCTACGAAACGTCCTAATGGAAAATCAACAGAAATATTTTTTAAGTTATTTTCTGCTGCTCCTGTAATACGGATAGCTCCTTTGTCTTCATCTCGACGGGTTTTTGGCACAGGGATAAACTTTTTGCCAGATAAATAGGCGCCTGTTAAGGATTTAGGATTCTGTGAAACCTCTTTAGGAGTGCCATAAGCAACGATTTCTCCGCCTTTTTCACCAGCTCCAGGTCCAATATCAATCAAATAGTCGGCTGCTAACATCGTGTCTTCATCGTGCTCGACAACGATCAGTGTATTGCCTAAATCACGCATTTTTTTCAATGAATCAATCAAACGATTGTTGTCTCGTTGGTGCAATCCAATTGAGGGTTCATCCAAAATATACAAAACACCTGACAAATTAGAACCAATTTGTGTGGCTAACCGAATCCGCTGCGCTTCTCCGCCAGATAATGTCCCAGCTGTCCGGCTTAAGGTCAGATAATTAAGCCCAACGTTGCTCAGAAAATTCAATCGGTCGTCAACCTCTTTTAAAATCGGCTTAGCAATCATACTTTCATGTTCAGTTAACGTCAGCTCGCTAAAGAATCCAATAGCTTCTTCAATCGGATACTCACTGATGTCCCCAATATCTTTGCCGGCTACTTTAACCGATAACGCTTGGCGATTCAGCCGTTTTCCTCCGCATGTTTGACAAGTCAACTCGGTCATATAGAGACGCATTTGGTCTCTGGTGTAGTCACTGTTGGTATCTTTGTACCGTCTTGAAATATTATGGAGCACGCCTTCGAAAGGCAAATCTACGTCTCTTATGCCTCCAAAATCATTTTTATAATGAAAATGAAACAACTCTCCGTTCGAACCTTTTAAGACAAAGTTTTGTTCTTTTTCCGTTAATTCTTCAAAAGGGGTATCCATATCAATGTTAAAGCTTTTACAGGCTTGTTCCAACAGTTGCGGGTAGTAATTGGAACTGATCGGTTTCCAAGGTGCAATGGCCCCTTCTCTTAATGTCATCGATTTTTCAGGTATGACTAAATCGGTATCGACTTCCAATTTGACCCCTAAACCGTCACAATCGTTACAAGCACCAAACGGAGCATTGAAAGAAAACAATCGCGGTTCTAATTCGCCGACTGTGAACCCACAGTATGGACAAGCGTAATGCTCGCTGAACAAAACCTCTTCTTTTCCCATAATATCGGCAATGGCGTAACCTTCTGCCAATCGCAAAGCTGCTTCAAAAGAATCAAATAACCGCGAGCGGATACCGTCTTTGACTACGATTCGGTCAATGATAATATCGATATCGTGTTTCTTATTTTTTTCCAGTACGATATCATCTGAAATATCGTACATTTCTTTATTGACACGCAAGCGAACGTAACCTTCGCTTTTGATCTTATCAAAAACTTTTTTATGCTGCCCCTTTTTTCCAACGACAATAGGAGCCAATATTTGTACCCGTGTTCCTTCTGGATACTCCAATACACGATCTACCATTTGTTCGACAGATTGACTAGTGATTTCAGTCCCGTCATTTGGACAAATCGGGTGTCCTACACGGGCATACAACAACCGTAAGTAGTCATTGATTTCGGTCACTGTTCCAACGGTAGAACGAGGATTTTTACTGGTTGTTTTTTGATCAATAGAAATCGCCGGACTTAACCCGTCAATGCTATCAACGTCTGGTTTATCCATCTGCCCAAGAAATTGACGGGCATAGGCTGATAAACTTTCAACATACCGTCTTTGGCCTTCAGCATATAACGTATCAAAAGCTAACGAGCTTTTACCCGAACCCGACAAACCGGTCAAAACTACTAATTGGTCTCTGGGAATCGTTACATCTACATTTTTCAGATTATGCGAGCGGGCTCCATGAATCACTATTTTATCATTTCGCATGTGTTTTCTCCTTTTATGGTAAACTTTGATTTTTCAACTTTTGTTTTATTAGTTCTAGTTTAACGCAAAACACAAAAAATAGGATAACGAAGTGCATCCTATTTTCCTTCTAGTTATTTTATTATAACACATTTCTTTTGTTTAGCGAACGTTTGTTCCTGTTTTAATCTGCTAAAATTCGTTGCGATATGTTTTGCAATTGAGCCTGATTAGTAAAATTGCCGCTTAATAAGTCCGGCAAAATTTCGTTTAAAAAGTACTGAACACTATTTAAGTGCTTAAATTGTAAAATGGTTTTTAACGATTCTTCATAGATTTCTGTAAAAATACTTTCAGGGTTTCCTTTTTGAATTTCTCCAAAAGACTCGTAAAGCAAATCAACTTTATCCGCAACCGATAAAATTTGGCCTTCAAGCGTACTATCTTTGCCTTCTTTCAACCGTTCTGAATACACCGCTTGGAACTCTTTAGGAATCTCATTTCGAATAAAGTTTTCGGTCATCGACTCTTCGACATCTGCCAACATCTCTCTTAATTGAGGAGTTGCGTATTTAACCGGTGTTTTGATATCCCCAATAAACAATTCTGAATAATCATGATTGAGGGCTTTTTCATAAAGCGAACGCCAATTGACCTCTTTTCCCCGTTGTTCTTCTACGGTTCCTAGAAATTGAGCAATTTTAGTCACTTTAAAAGAATGTGCGGCAACTGAATGTTCTTCATACTTGAATTTCCCTGGACACCGAAAAATGCTCTCCAAGTCACTCAAGCTTTTAATGTACTGATGCATCCCCATATCTCCTCATCCTTTCGCAGCTAAATTTTTATAATCCTAACATAGAACTTATTTAAATGCAAAAAACATCTTTATGGCTTTGCATACGCGGTCTTCTTTGTTTTTTCTTTTACAGTGGGTGTCTCAGTGTTTGTTTCATTTTTTTCTTCTTCAGTATGAACCAATCCTTGATTTAGAATGCTGTAAACATGGTCGTCCATTTGACTGTACAAGCGGCTTTTACCTGCGCTGCGTGATTTAACCAAACGAGCAGTTTTCAGAATTTTTAGTTGGTGAGAAACAGCAGATTGCTCCATTTCCATTAATTTTGCGATTGTTCCGACATTCAATTCCTGATTTTCTAATAGATATAAAATAGCAATGCGTGTCGGATCACTGATTACTTTAAATAATTTGCTCACTTTTTGAATCGTTTTATCATCCAATAACGGTGTTTTGTCTTGATCCATCGCGATCTCCCTTTTCTATACATGTGTATCCACTCATGTGTTTATCCTACCATAGAACTGCTGTAAAGTAATGATTTTAGTCTGCTGCAGATAGGAAAAAGAATGCCAATCAAACAGCTGCTTGATTGGCATTCTTTCATAAATTCGTTTAAATCAACTATTTAAAAAGTGATCATTTTTATTATGCGTGTTTAATTCCGTTACTTTACCTGTGTTTAAATAAATGATCCATTCACAGATATTAGTAACGTAATCGCCGATTCGTTCAATATAACCAGCAACCAGCATGTAATCCGTCGCACCTAAAATAATATCAGGGTCAGATTTCATTTGTTTGATACAAGCTTTATAGATTTTTTTGAAGTCATTGTCGACTGCTACATCGCTTAACGCGACATCTTTAGCTTTATCAGCATCCGAGACTACATATGCATCTAATACTCCTTGAACCATTACTTTAACTTTTTCAGACATTTCTGCGATTTGAGCTTCAATAGCGTAATCGCGTTTATTGCCTTTAACACGAATCGTTGATTTGGCGATGCTGACAGCATGGTCGCCCATTCGCTCTAAGTCAGCACTTGCTTTCATGATCGTTACGATTTTACGCAAGTCCGTTGTGACCGGCTGTTGTAAAGCAATCATTTCAAAGCACCTTTTCTCTAAATCTACTTCATGTTTATTGATGATGATATCTCCATCAATAACTTCTTGGGCCAATCCTTTATCATGGTTGACAAAAGCTTTGACCGATTTATATACTGCTTCGTTTACGATTTTCCCCATTTGAAAAAAATGGTTGTGTAAATCATTTAATTCTTCTTCGAATACACGTCTCATTTGCTACCACTCCTATTTAACCATCTTTCCTCTATTATCCTATGAATTACCCGAAACGTCCAGAAATATAATCTTCTGTTTCTTTTTTACGTGGATTCGTAAAAATTTGTCTTGTTTCGCCAAACTCAATTAACTTTCCATTTAAGAAAAAAGCGGTGTTATCAGAAATCCGAGAAGCTTGCTGCATATTATGCGTAACCATGATCATTGTATAATCTTCTTTTAAATCCATCAACATGCGTTCGATTTTCCCGCTTGAGACAGGATCCAGTGCACTTGTTGGTTCGTCCAAGAGAATCACTGCAGGTTCGATTGCCAAAACACGAGCAATACATACCCGTTGTTGTTGTCCACCTGAAAGCGACAAGGCATTTTTATGCAGCTTATCTTTGACATCTTCCCAGACAGCTGCTTTTTTCAGGCTTATTTCAACGATTTCTTCAATTTTCTTTTTGTCTTTCATACCGGCAATTCTTAAGCCGTAAGCTACGTTTTCAAAAACCGAAAACGGAAAGGGATTCGGTTGTTGAAACACCATTCCGACTTTTTTTCTCAATTCAACTGTGTCCATTTTCGGGCTGTAGATGTCTTGATTTTCAAAAGTGATATTCCCCGTAATCGTTACATCAGGAATCAAATCGTTCATCCGGTTCAATGTTCTTAAATACGTCGATTTCCCACAACCGCTCGGACCAATCAAAGCTGTGATTTCTTTTGGTTTAAAGTCCAAGGAAACTCCTTTTAAAGCTTCGTTTTTCCCATAATACAAATGAACATCTTTGGATTCAATAATGTATTTTTCCTTACTCACGTTGTTTCCCCCTAACCAAAGTGACCTGAGACATAGTCTTCAGTTGACTGTATTTTCGGACGTGTAAAGACTTTTCTGGTTTCATCGTATTCAATAACATTTCCCATATAAAAGTAAGCTGTATAATCGCTGATCCGCGATGCTTGCTGCATATTATGTGTCACAATAATGATCGAATAGTCTTCACGCAACTGCAGCAATGTTTCTTCTACTTGACTGGTTGAAATCGGATCAAGTGCACTTGCTGGTTCGTCTAACAATAAAATATCTGGTTTTAAGGCAATTGCACGGGCAATACACAATCGTTGTTGTTGTCCGCCAGATAAAGCTAATGCACTTTTGTGTAGATCATCTTTGACCTGTTCCCATAGCGCCGCTTGTTTTAAGCTCGTTTCAACGGCTTCATCCAATGTTGCTTTGTCTTTGATTCCATGGCGTTTTAAAGCAAAACTGATATTGTCGTAAATAGATTTGCTGAAAGGATTCGGACGTTGGAACACCATACCGATGTTTTTACGCATTTCGTAGACATCAACATCAGACGCATTGATGTCCTCGCCTTTATAAATGATCTCGCCGGTTACTTTAGCTATTTGAATTTCATCATTCATACGGTTCAGCGAACGTAAATACGTCGATTTTCCACAGCCGCTCGGACCAATCAATGATGTGATTTTATTTTCTTCGAATTCTAAGGATACCCCTTTGATGGCTTCATTTTGTCCATACCAAACATGTAAATCTTTCGTAGACAGGTCGATGTGCTTATCAGCACTCATTTTTAGTATATTTGTTTCAAGGTTTGCTTGTTCCGGCATTTTTTCTTCCTCCTTGAGTGGCTTGATCATTCGTTTTTTTAACCCGAAGTAGCTTTTTTGTGTAGTTTCTTGCCTAAGAAACGAGCACCAAAGTTAAACAACAAGACAGCAATAATCAGCACCGCTGAAGCTCCGGCCGATACTTGTGCCCCATCAGGCATGACACCTTCACTGTTGATTTTCCAAATATGCACGGCTAATGTTTCGGCCGGACGCATAATATTTAAAGGGCTCGAAATAGACATTGGGTTCCAATTTGTAAAATCTAATGCCGGCGCACTTTGTCCAGCTGTATAAATCAAAGCAGCAGCTTCACCAAAAATACGCCCTGCAGCTAAGATCATCCCGGTCAGAATCCCCGGTAAAGCTGCTGGTAAAATGATCCGAGTCACTGTTTCCCAACGCGACAACCCTAGCGCCAAGCCTGCTTCTCTTTGAGTTGCAGGAATAGCGGTTAACGAATCTTCAATGGTTCTCGTTAGCAGCGGCAAGTTAAACAATGTCAAAGCCATTGCTCCTGAAAGAATCGAGAATCCTAAGCCCCATTGTAATACAAAAATCAAGAAACCAAAAAGCCCTACCACAACTGACGGCAATGAACTTAAGACTTCAATGGCTGTTCGGACTAAATCTGTCAGCCAGTTTTTCTTGGCATACTCAGATAAATAAATAGCTGCACCTAACGAAATAGGTGTGCTGATCACCATCGTTAAAATCAATAAGTAGAATGAATTATACAACTGAATCGCAATTCCGCCACCCGTTTGAAACGACTTCGATGGTGTTGTTAAAAACTCCCAAGAGATTTGAGGAATTCCGCGCCATAAAATAAAAGCTAACAAACTGAATAAGATCAAGACAATGATTCCAGCAATGGCATACAATACGCCAATCGCTATTTTATCTGCTTTTTTTGCATTCATTTTACTTCATAGCCCCTTTCTTCCCAATCCAACGGGTTAAAATATTAAAGAATAATGCCATCAGCAATAAGATTAGAGCCAATGACCAAAGAACGTTGTTTTCAAGTGTCCCCATAACCGTATTCCCCATATTCATGGTCAAAATACTGGTCAATGTTGAAGCTGGAGTGATTAAGTTGGTTGGCATTAGCGCAGCATTTCCGATAACCATTTGCACTGCCAAAGCTTCGCCAAAAGCACGAGCCATTCCAAACACAACTGCTGTTAATAATCCCGGTGTAGCGCTTCTTAGAACGACTTTATAGATGGTCTGCCATCTAGTGGCCCCCATTGCTAAAGAAGCTTCTCGGTAATGGCGCGGAACAGCATTTAACGTGTCTACTGCCATACTTGTTACCGTTGGTAAAATCATAACAAATAAGACTACCGCAGCAGATAATACTCCAAAACCACTGCCGCCAAAAATTCCCCGTATAAACGGAACAATAACCGTTAAGCCGATGAATCCATAAACGACAGAAGGAATTCCAACTAATAATTCAATAACGGGCTGCAAAATGCGTTTTCCGACAGTCGGCGAAATCTCTGTCATAAAAATAGCGGCTCCAATGGCAAATGGCGTCGCAACAAGAGCTGATAACAACGTTACAATAAACGAACCAGCAATCATCGGCAATGCTCCTGCCAATGGTTGACCGTCTTCTCCGACGTTTCCTGGGTTCCAGACAGAACCGGTTAGAAAGCTGCTTAACGAAACGCCGTCTTTAGTAAAAGTAGAAATCCCTTTACTTGCTACAAAATATAAAATAGACACTACTACAAAAACAATAAATGCAATACAGATAAAACTGACTGCTTTACCGATTTTTTCAAGTCTTCCTTTGCCCGAGTGACCTACTAGTTTTCCTTGAATGTCCTCCAAAAGAAACCCTCCTCTTCTTCTTCTGCTGTTAACTTCTGAATGAAAGACGTCAAACCTTAATGATTGGACGTCTTTGCCATCTTTTTTCTATTATCTATTTGTATTTTATTCAGGTTGTGCCACATCAGTTGTATTTCCAGCAGCATCACGTTCGACTTGCATTGTATTGGTCGGAATATAGCCAAGCGCTTCAATTAAAGTTCCTTGAATATCATCTGATAATATATACTCTAGAAAGTCTTTTGTTAAACCTGTTGGCTCACCGTTTGTATACATGTGTTCATAAGACCAAATAATCCAGTCGTTTGTTTTAACATTTTCGTCAGTCGGTTCAATCCCATTAATAGACAGTGATTCAACTGAATCGTCAATGTAAGAAAAAGCTACATAACTGATAGTCCCCGGTGTACTGGCTACAATTTGGCGCACCGTTCCGCTTGATTCTTGTTCTTGTGTAATCATACTTTTTTTGCCTTCCGATAATACCCATCGGTCAAAAGTTGTCCGTGTTCCGCTCCCAGAAGAACGGTTTAATACCGTGATCGGCAAGTCTTTTCCACCTAATTCTTTCCAATTCGTGATTTCACCAGTAAATATTTTTTCTAAATCTTCTAATTGAATATCGGTTACTCCAACACCTGGAGTGACAATAGGCGCGATTCCAACGACCGCTACTCGATGGTCCACTAATTTAGAAGCATCTATACCTTCTTTTTCTTCTGCAAAAATATCTGAATTGCCAATTTCTACAGCATCAGCAGCAATTTGACCTAAACCCGTTCCGCTACCGCCGCCTTGTACATTAATAAACTTCCCTAAATTTTCAGCACCATATTGTTCCCCAGCAGCTTCAACAAGCGGCTGCAATGCTGATGATCCTACAGCTGTAATGGATTCTTCTCCTACAACCGGCCCACAAGCCGTTAAAACGACGCCCAAAGTCAAAACTACCATAGTATAAAAACTTTTTAGTTTCATTGTTTACCTCCTAAGTGTTTACACAAATCGCATACTGCCTTATCATAACTTACTATTGTAAAGGTTCATCAGTGTAATTGTAAATTTTATGTAAATGAACATTACTTTTTTGTTTTATCTTATCGTTTTTGTCTTCAAAGAGCAAAGAAAAAGATTGAAATCATTGCATTTCTCTAGGCAAATAATCGTTTTTTTCGCTCGATTGGGTATCAGAATTAATTTTCATAAAAATGAGAGTCCCCTTATTTTTCATTGCTCTTTCTCATCTTTTGTACAGAAAAAAAGACTAGCTGGTTTGTTGCAGCAAACCAGCTAGTCAAAGATAATTAAATACTATGGTGCGGATTCAATTCTGTAATGGTTCCAGTTTCAAGATAAACGATCCATTCGCAAATATTGGTCACATAATCGCCGATTCGCTCTAAATATCCCGAAACTAAAAGATAATCTGTACCGCCTAGAACTAATTCCGGGTCGGCTTTCATTTCTTCAATACATTGTTGGTGAATTACTTCGGCCAGCGCATCGACAGCTGTATCACTAGCTGCAATTTTCCGTGCTTCCTCTACATCTTGTTTAAGATAGGCTTCTAATACGGTTCTCACCATCTCTTTTACCTTACCAGAAAGTTCGCCGATTTCTGCTTCGATTTGAAGGACGCGTTTCGTTCCTTTGACACGAATAGTCGATTTAGCAATACTAACAGCATGGTCTCCCATTCGTTCTAAATCAGCGCAAGCTTTCATGACAGTTACAATTCTACGCAAATCGCTGGTCACGGGTTGTTGTAAAGCAATCAATTCAAAACATTTCTTCTCTAAGGATAACTCGAGTTCATTAATATGATGATCCTGATCGATAACTTCCTGTGCCAATTCTTTGTCATGGTTGATAAAGGCTTTAACGGATTTGTAAATCGCTTCATTGACCATCATCCCCATTTCCGAAAAATGAAGATGCAGTTTAGTTAATTCTTCTTCAAATAATTGTCTCATATTATCAACTCCTCTTTACTAAAAATAAAATGATTCTTACCCAAAACGTCCTGAAATATAATCTTCTGTTTCTTTTTGTATTGGCTGAGTAAAGATTTTTCTTGTCTCACCCATTTCAACAATCCGTCCATTTAAAAAGAAAGCTGTTTTGTCTGATATTCGTGAAGCTTGTTGCATATTGTGCGTTACCATAACAAGAGTATAATCTTTTTTCAGCACAGTTACCAGTTCTTCAATTTTTGCTGTGGAAATCGGATCCAATGCACTCGTCGGTTCATCCATCAGCAAAACTTCTGGTTCAACCGCTAATGCACGAGCAATACAGATTCGTTGCTGTTGTCCGCCAGATAAAGATAACGCGCTTTTTTTCAAATCATTTTTTACTTCATCCCAGATAGCCGCTTCCCGCAAACTCTTTTCAACTAATGCATCTAACGTTTGTTTATTTTTGATGCCATGGGTTCTTGGCCCATAAGCGACATTATCGTAAATGCTCATCGGAAAAGGATTGGGTTGCTGAAAGACCATCCCCACTCGTTTGCGCAGCAAATTAGGATCCGTCTCTTTGGCATAAATGTCTTGACCATCCATTTTTATTTCACCCGTGATCGTACAGCCTTCAATTAAATCGTTCATCCGATTTAGACTTTTGATCAAGGTGGATTTCCCACATCCTGAAGGGCCTATAAAAGCTGTGATCTCGTTTTTTGCAATCGTTAAATCGATATTATGGAGAGCTTGAAAATCGCCATAAAAGAGGTCCATGTTTTTTATCATCAATTTATCCATTATTTTTTCTCCTTTGTCAGCAAATTGCTAAGGTACGTTGACAGTCCGTTAATAATCAGAACAACTACCAGCAGCACGACCCCAGTAGCGTAAGATTCATTGACATGCTGTCCTTCGCTAGACAACACATACATATGAAGAGCCAACGTTCTTCCGGAAGCAAACAAGCCATCCGGTAAATTGGTTGAAGTTCCCATAGTGTACATCAAAGCCGCCGTTTCCCCGACTACTCGCCCACTGGCTAAAATGATGCCTGATAAAATCCCCGGCATTGCAACTGGCAATACGACTCTAAAAATAGTTCTTAATTTTCCCGCCCCTAAACCAAAACTCGCTTGTCTTAATGAATCGTTAACAGCGAGCAAAGCTTCTTCAGTTGAGCGAATAATCAGCGGCAAGACCATCATGACCGCCGTTAAGACACCGGCTAAAAGCGAATATTGAAAATTCAAAAATGTGACAAAAAAGAGCATTCCAAACAATCCGTAAACAATAGATGGAATAGCCGCTAATGTATCTGTTGCAATCCGAATCAGCCCGACTGCTTTATTGTTCTTTTTAGCGTACTCGACCAAATAAAAACCCGTAAATACTCCAAGCGGGGTAGCTATCAGCAAGGTTAATCCAACAACCATAAAGGTCGTCAGCAATGCCGGCAGCAAAGAAACGTTGGTTGTTGTATAGTTCCAAGAAAAAAGAGCCGGAGTCAAATGCGGCAAACCGTTGTATAAAATAAAACCTATAATAAAAAACAAAGAGCCGAAAGTAATGAAAGCAGCAAGATAAATAAAGGTCCGTATTAGTTTACTACTCATCTGATGGCCTCTTTTCTTTTGATCAACATAAAGATCCCATTGATCAATAAAATAAACCCAAACAGCATCATAGCTGTTGCAATCAGTGCTTCGCGGTGCTGACCGCTAGCGTAAGCCATTTCCAGAACGATATTGGTTGTCATCGTCCGAACTCCTTGAGTCAATGAATCTGGGATTCGCGGTTGATTTCCAGCTACTAAGACGACGGCCATCGTTTCGCCGATTGCTCGCCCGATTCCTAAGACGACAGAAGAAAGAATCCCTGATTTCGCTGCTGGCAAGATAACACGCATCACTGAACGTTCATGCGTTGCTCCTAAAGCAAGGCTGCCGCTGTAATAGCTTTCTGGAACGGACCGAATTGCCGCTTCCGACATTCCGATAATTGTCGGCAAAATCATGATTCCTAACAACAGCATAACCGTCAACATGTTCATTCCAGTCCCGCCAACAAATTGGCGCATCAACGGCACGATTAGCTGCAAGGCAAAAAATCCATATACAATAGAGGGAATTGCAGCCATTAAATTGACCGCTGGTTTTAAAACCTTATAGAGTTTAGGCGGGCAAAATCGTGCCATAAATACCGCTGTCAACACCCCAATCGGAACACCTATCACTACTGCTCCTAACGTAACGGAAACTGAGCCAAAGATCATTGGAAGAATCCCGTAAGCTGCTGGAGTATTAGAGGGGGTCCAATTTTTTCCTAATAAAAAATTGCCAAAGCCATATTCCATAACGAAAGGCAAGCCGCCTGCAACGATAAAGACACAGATTAAGACGATGGCCAATACAGACGTTAAAGCTGAAACAAGAAAAACCCCTTGCATAAAGCCTTCTATTTTTTTTGTTTTCATTTCGTTCACCTTCTTATTTTTCAGCAGGACCGCTTCAGTTTAAGGTTTGATTTGATCCGCTTTTTTGCTGTTGCCGTTTATTTCCTTGAACAGAACAAAAACAGACCCGTATGTTCTGATCTGTTTTTTAGTTCTTTTTGTTTGTTTTTTATATCATAAATGGTTTATTTAGTCAGTTCTTCCCACGTAGTCAACTCACCTGTAAAGATTTGTTTGACTTGATCCATCGTTAATTCATCAATCGTATTGTTTTCGTTGACGATAACTGCGATGCCATCCATTGCGAGAACTCCTGCTGTTAAATCAGCTTGCTCTTCTTCTTTCAGTTCGCGGGAAGCCATTCCAATATCAGCTGTTCCATCTACCGCTGCAGTGATCCCAGCAGAAGAACCATTAGAAGTAATGTCGATCGTAACTTCTGGGTTTAATGTTTGGTACTCTTCAGCTAGCATTTCCATGACTGGTGTAACCGATGTTGAACCGACAACGCTGACTTTTCCTGATAGATCTGTTGGAGCAGTATACTCAGAAGCGTCTTCAGTTGCTGTTACATAGCCTTCAGACTCAACAATTTCTTGTCCTTGTTGACTGAACATGAAGTCCCAAAAATCTTGAGCTGCTTCACCTAAGTTATCTTTATAAACTACATTGAAAGGACGTGCGATCGCATATGAACCGTCTGCAATCGTCTCAGCTGTTGCTTCGACTCCTTCGATATTAACAGCCTTGACAGTATCATTTAATGAACCTAATGAAATATAACCAATCGCTGTTTCATCGCCAGATACAGAAGTCATTACACCATCTGTACTATTTTGTATCGTCGCTTCCATATAAGTACCGTCTACTTCGTTGCCTTCAGCATCTTCTTCTAATATTGTCGTGATTTCTGTGAATGCCCCTCGTGTTCCAGAACCATCTTCACGAGAAATAACATGAATGTCTTGTGCAGCATCGAATCCCCCTTCAGCCGAGCCCGTATCCGTTGCATTCGAAGTCGAATTTCCACAGGCCGCTAACGTTAAGCCTAATCCTAAAGTTATCCCAAATTTCATTGCTTTTTTTAAATTCATTGTTTTCCCCATCCTTTTTTATAACGTTGGACTTGTTTTCCTTGTCCACATCTCTTATCTTAAAGGTCGTCTGTTAATTTCTGACCGGCTTTGTGTATTGTTTATGTAGTCGATTGTAAAGAAACTGAAAAATTGTAAACAAACGAAAAAAAGGCAGAGAACAAGCAAACTATCCGCTTGTTCTCTGCCTTTGCTCTTTATACTTAATGGTTAAAAATGACGGATCGGAAAAGTTAATGTAAAGGTTGTTCCTAATCCTGCTTTGCTTTGGACCGCGATGGTGCCGTTAAAGTTTTCAACCAAGTATTTCACGATCGATAAACCCAATCCCGTACCGCCTGAATTACGGCTTCTAGCTTTATCTACACGATAAAAACGTTCAAATATGCGGTTCAATTCGTCTTCTGGAATGCCCATTCCATTGTCGCTGATTGAAATGATCGCATGTTCTTCCTTCTTCTTGAGCGTCACTACTATGTTGCCGCCAGCTTGCGTATAAATGACAGCATTATCAATTAAATTGGCTAATATTTGTTTCAACCGGCCGCTATCGGCTTCAATGTTAACCTCTTCTTCCTCAATAAACTCCATTGTGATTTGTTTTTGTTCCGCTTTTTGTTTAACAAGTTTAAAAGTGGATAAGACAGCGTCTTTAACTCTAACTTCTTCATAAGCAATCGGAACTTGTTTCTGTTCTAATTTAGATAGTTCTAAAATATCGTTCACCAGCAAGTCTAAGCGGCTGCTTTCCGCTAACATGATTTCTAAAAATTGTTTTAAAACGTCTTTATCCTCCATTGCGCCATCAAGCAGCGTTTCGGAAAAACCTTTCAATGCTGTTACTGGAGTTTTCAATTCATGAGAAGCATTGGTCACAAAATCCGTTCTAACTTTTTCTAGCCGCCGAATCTCAGTGATGTCGTACAGCAAGACGATCAAATTCATGTCGCCTTTATTTTTTCCAGCTATTGGAACAATATTTGCATCAACAATTCGTTCCGCCGGGTAATAAAAGTAAATCTCTTTATTTTGCATTTCTTTTTTACGATACGTTTTTTCAATTAGATGACTAAGGCCATAACTTTTCGTTACATCGGCATAAGATTGTCCCAATAATTCGTTGCTGTCCATTCCCAAAATCCGACACATCACTGGGTTGACTCTTTGAATGTTGCGCTGTTCATCTAATAACATAACGCCAATGACTAAATGATTGATTAATTCATTGAGCCGTTCTTCATTTTGATCGATTTCTTGCATTTGTTCTTGCAAGCTTTCTGCTAAACCATTGATCGTAGCCCCTAACTTGGCTACTTCACCATAACCTTTGCCGCTGTAGCGGGAGCTGTATTGCTTATCAGATAAGTTTTTCGCTACATCCATCACTTCTTCGATCGGGTTTGCGATTCGTTTGGTTATCAAAAAGGTAATACCGGTTGCCAATACTAAGGCCAACACACTAAAAGTGAGGATAGAATTTCGGATTTGGCTGTTCAACTGTTTCATTTCTGCCAATGGCTTCGCTAAACGAAACACTCCGATTGCTTCTCCTGCTTGATCTAGAACAGGTCGTGCTACATAAAATAACGTCTCATTTGTACTATTGCTTTTTCTTAAATCCGTTCCTTGAGGCTTTCCAGTTAAGACTGCTTGGACCTCTTCGCGGTTGCGATGATTTTCTAACGCTGGGCTTTGTTTCGCTGAATCGTAAACAACTGTACCATCGAGAGCAATTAAAGTGACCCGATGTTTTGTATGTTGCTTCAAAACAGATGCCTCTTGTTTTAAATTCAAAAAATCTGACGGATCTTTGGCCACACCATCCAAACTGCTTCCAGCCATAATCGCTTGTTCGACCAAGCCTTCTTCCTGACTTTCAACCGCATAGTCTTGCAGCAGCTGAGTAGAAAAAAATCCGATACAAATGCTAAAGATAACAAATACCGTCATGAGAATTGAAATAATTCGAAATTGCAATTTTTTCATGCTTTAGGAACCTCAAATTTATATCCAAAACCTCTAACCGTTCGGATATAAACCGGTTTTTTAGTATCTTTTTCAATTTTTTCTCTTAAGTGGCTAATATGAACATCTACGATTCGCGTTTCACCTGTATAATCAAAATTCCAAATAGCATTCAGCAACTGTTCTCGGCTTAAAATCCGATTGATTCTTTTAGCCATATATAAAAGCAGCTCAAATTCTTTAGGTGTTACATCAATTTGTTCTCCCCGTACCAAGACTTTATATTGGCTAGGAAAAATTTGGATTTCTCCTACTTCAATTTTGGGAGCCTCTTCGCTTTCACTAGATGTTTCAGCTTTCTGCTGCTGCTTAGTAACTCGTCGCATAATGGCTTTCATTCTAGCTAATACTTCACGCGGGCTGAAGGGTTTGGTCATATAATCGTCTGCACCTAATTCTAAGCCGATAATTTTATCAAGTTCATCATCTTTTGCAGTTAAAATCATAATCGGTGTATCTATTTTTTCTTGACGTAATTTTTTACAGATTTCAATTCCGTCCATTGTAGGCAACATTAAATCCAATATAATAAAATCGTATCGATTAGCTATTGCTAGCGAATATCCCGCTAATCCATCCAACGCTGTTTGTACTTGATAGCCTTCTTTTTCTAAATTAAAGGCCAGTAACGTCAAAATCGACTGCTCATCATCGACAATCAAGACTTTTTTCATTTTCTTCCCCCATTATGTTCATTCTTTCTTTAGGTATTCTTAGCTAGTTGTGCAGCAAAACTAAGCCGATTTCATGCGGTGAATCTGCATATAAAGCCGTTTCAGTTAACCGAAGTTCTCCATCTGGTCCTTTTACTTTCAAGCGACAATAAACACTGTTGCTAGATAATGCTTGATGAAAATCTTCTTCCGTTGCAAGCGGGTGGTCATTACAAGAAATAAGGGTATCTCCGACAGTTAATTCCATTTTTTCAGCAGGTGTGTCCGGACGAACGCCGATGACTTTAATACCGCTGTCTGATGGGCCAAATAAAAAGGTCCATTTTTTCTCACGTTGACGGTGACGGTAAAGGACTACCGCTCCTCCGACGATTAATAAAATCAATCCGGCAAATCCTGAATAACTCGTCCAAATTGAACCAATAGCTGTCAATCCTGCCACAACCGTTAAAACAGCTAAGTCTTTCACAATTAGTTCAGTAGCCGCTTTAGGCATTTGCGACTGTACCGTAAAACGGAATCCCATTAAAATAGGTAGCCAGAAAAAGGAATACGTTTGGTTTCCGATTGCAAATACAGGCCACCAGTCAAAAAAGGCTCCAAAACTTTCTCCGGGGATGATCAATAATAAAGGAACTACCCAAAAAGGTTTTATTTGATAACGAGCAATTTTTTTCCCGCGCTTTGTATTCAAAAAACGAGGCGAAAGTTGTTTGGTCGCGTGTTTGCTTAATGTCACTAATGTCATTGCTAACAAAAAGACCGTTATAAATAATACGTTGGTGATCAAACTAGTGTTGACCCACTGCATTTGTGTCAATGGTCGATACCAGCCAGCGGGTAAAAAATTAAAGGTATCTTGAGTACCTACCATAGCTCCCCCGATTAAAACCAAAGTCGTCAGAGAAAAAGCAAATAACGGGTGCACGAAACGATAACCGACGATCATCAGTAAAATCGTTACAACTTGATAGACAATAATCCAGTCTAATGTAATGGGAAATCCGATTCCTATTGATAACAAGGAACCGATCAGGCCAGTGACCAATCCTAACAGCAAATAGTTTTTGACTTCATAAAACGCTTTGTAAATAGCGACTCGATGATTGCTTCTTTCTGTTTTGATTCTTTGATAACTCGTTCCGATTGCAATAATTAAGCCAACCAAAAAAGTTGGTTGGATCAAAAAAATAAGTACCGCCATAAAAAAATTTGACGCGATTTGCATATAGACCTACACCCCTTCTACTTTCACTATTCATTGAACAACTTTTATTTCAACCACTAAGAAACCATTGGTTACTAGTTCTTTATTATTTTTACTAGAGAATGACAGCTGCAACTATTCTCATCTCTCTTATAGCGTACCTATTTTTAGCTGAAATGTAAAACTTAAATTAAAAAAACTTTTAAAAGATGAATTTCTTTTACTCTCTTAAAAACAAAAAGCCTGAGATAAAATCACTTATAGTGGTTTTTTCCCAGACTTTTTGCATCGCATTTAGGGTACGAAGGTTCATTTTTGCGTATCAGAAATCTTTTAAAATTAGTTTACTCGTCCATATCCAACTACATATTGAGCCCAGTAATATTGGTTAATTTGTGCTACGGCTACGCCTGAAGAAGATTGAGCTCCAATGAAACTACCGTTTCCTAAGTAAATACCAACATGGTCAATACTACCTGTTTGGTTAAAGAATACTAAGTCTCCAGCTTTAGCTTCAGATTGAGAAATCTTTGTAGAAGCGGCATATTGTGCACTTGCTGTCCGTGGAAGGCTGATTCCAGCTGCATTAAAAGCGTACTGAGTAAAACCAGAACAGTCAAATCCTGCAGTAGTTGTTCCACCGTATAGGTAAGGAGTTCCTTGCACGCCAAAGGCTGCGCTTTGGACTGCACCCCAAGATCCGCCTGCAACAGGTGTTGTTGTAGCTGCTGGTTTGCTTTCAACAGCTTTAGCTTTTGTTTCAGTTGTTTTTGTTTCAGTCGCAATTGGTGTTGCTGTTTTTTCAGCAGCTGTCGCTACTGTATTTGTTGCTACAGCTTCAGTTTCTGTTTCGTCAGAAGTCGCTACAGCTACAGTAGCTGTTTTAGCTGCTTGCAACTCTTGTGCGGCTTTTTCAGCTGCGGTTTTCGTTGCTAAAAACTGTTCTTTTTCAGTTTCTGCATCAGCTTTTTCAGCTGCAAGTGAAGCTACCACTGCTTCTTTTTCTAAACCTTGTTGCTCTAGATCTGTTTTTGCAGCTTCTAACTTAGCAGCTACAAGTGTTTGGTTTTCCAATGTTTTTTCAGTTTCTGTTTGTTTCGCTGCGACTAATTCTTTGTCAGCAGCTTGAGCTTTTACTAACTCTTGATTAGCTGAAACCAATTTCGAAACAACATCTGCACGACCTAAAACATCTGCAAAAGATTCAGATTCCAAAATAAAATCAACATAATTTTGTGTATCTCCATTTACTTGAACTGTACGCGCTTGTTCAGCTAGTTTTGCTTCACGAGCTGCAATGCCTTCATTTAATGTATCGATTTGGCTGTTTAGTTCTTTCAATGTTTCTTGTGTTTCTGTCATTTCAGTCATCAATGAAGCAGCTTTTGATTCATTTTTAGCCATGCTATCTGTAATAGCAGCTAATTCGTTAGCGACAGATTTTTTTTCATCTTCAAGCTTGTTGATTTTTTCAGTCGTTTGTTTGATGTTGTCATCAATCGCTGCTTCTGCTGTTAATGGTGCTAAATAGGTTGTTACTCCCATAGATGCTAATAAAACAAGAGTTATAAGTTTCTTATTCACGTTTTCTTTCCTCCGCTTTCCCTAAATGCTTTTTTTTGTTCATTTTTTTTTATTATTTTTAGTTGTTAAACTTTTAAGAATCTTCTAATTGAAATAGACGATCCTATTGATCCAATCAAAACGCCAATCGCGATCATCAAACCACCGATTTGGTATAAAAAGGGAACAGGCGTTAATAACGCGAAATACGTACCTGTTAGGTACTGTGTTCCTAAATCATAAGCTGCGACATAAATAAAGCTAAGCAGTGCTGTTGGAATCAGTGAACCGATTAGACCGATCATTGCGCCTTCAATTAGGAATGGCCATCTGATAAACCAGTTTGTTGCTCCAACTAACTTCATGATTTCGATTTCTGTTCTACGAGACATAATAGTGATTCGAATAGTATTGGATATCAAGAACACCGCTGTCAACACAAGCGCGATGATAATGACCGCTCCAACATTCCGAACAGTTTTCATTGTTTTAAATAAGTTATCTGCGGTTGCTCCGCCGTAATTTACTTTGGCTACATAATCCAAAGCTTCAGATTGCTTAGCAACGGTTGATGTGTGCTCTGGCGTGTCCGTGTTTACGATATAAACGTCATAAAGCGGATTGTCATCCCCTTGGAACAAATTGAATTCATTTCCATAGCTTCCAACAACTTGTTTCAGTTCATCTTCACGACTGGAAAACTCCACTGTATCAACATGATCAATAGCAGCCAGGTCTTTTTCTAATTGTTCCTGTTGCCCTTCGTCGGCTGCTAAATCGATATACACTCTGACGCTTACGTCATTTTCGATATCGGTCGCTAGTTTATTCACATTCATCAGCATTGCAATAAATGATCCAACTAAAAGTAAGGTTACCGCTACTGCACTGATGGCAGCAATCGACATCCAACCATTTCGTTTTAGACTTTTCAGACTTTCAATCAAATGTCTTTTAATCGTTCTAAACTTCATATCCGTAGTCTCCTTCCAATTGATCTCGGACAATGCGTCCATTCTCAACCGCAAGTACACGGTGTTTAACGACATTTACGATTTGGCTATTATGCGTGGCCATGATGACGGTCGTTCCTTGATTGTTGATTTCTTCCAAGATATTCATGATTTCCCATGAAGTATCTGGGTCAAGGTTCCCTGTCGGCTCATCCGCAATCAATACTCGCGGCATGTTCGCAATAGCTCTAGCAATGGCGATCCGTTGTTGTTCTCCACCGGATAGTTCATTCGGAAACATTCTTACTTTGTGTTTTAATCCTACTAATTCCAGAACTTCCAAGACACGTTTTTTAATGATCTTAGGGTTTTTTTCAACCACTTCCATTGCATAAGCAATGTTTTCATAAACGGTTAATCTCGGTAATAATTTAAAGTCTTGGAATACTACTCCAACATGACGTCTTAAATAAGGGATATCTTTATCTTTCATTGTTACTAAATCGAAATCCCCAACTTTAATCGTTCCTTTGGTTGCTTTTTCTTCTCTATACATCATTTTAATAAACGTCGATTTACCTGCTCCACTTGGGCCAACTACATAAACGAATTCGCCTTGTTCAATACGAACAGTTAAACCGTTAATTGCTGTAATGCCATTAGGATATTTCTTGTAGACATTTAGCATTTCAATCATCATATCACCTAACTTTTTTTGAATTTCTATTGTTTTCTTAAGTGGGATCAGTATCTAGAGAGTTTTTTTCCTCTTCGCTCTCAATCCTTACCCATTATAGCATTATAAAAAACAATGTCTGTTGTAGTTTGTTTACAAATACATTTCATTGTGACGTATTCCTGTAACGAACTGTATTATTCAAAGGTTTTTTGACGTTATTTTTTCTATCCCCCACTTTATTAGAATAAAAACCTCATTTTCAAGTCCTCATTCACCTTATCTTTTAATTATGACTCGTTATTTTGGGAACAGAAACCAACAATTTATTGTGGTTTAAAAACAGAAGAACTGTCAAATCATTACATTTGACAGTTCTTCTCCTAATCTAATTACTTTTTAATCTTTTTGAGTCATTCTACTTCTTAAATAAGCATTAATAAATGGGTCGATATCTCCATCCATAACATTTGTAACATTCCCAGTTTCATAATTGGTCCGATGATCTTTCACCATTGTATAAGGGTGGAAAACATAAGAACGTATTTGAGAGCCCCAGCCGATTTCTTTTTGTTCTCCGCGGATTTCAGCCATTTCTCGTTCTTTTTCTTCCACTTCGATTTGATGCAGCTTTGCTTTCAGCATATTCATGGCTTGATCTCTATTTTTCAACTGTGAGCGTTGAGCTTGACTAGCCACTACGACCCCGCTTGGAATATGAGTGATCCGAACAGCTGAATCAGTTTTATTGATGTGCTGTCCGCCGGCTCCGCTAGCCCGATAAGTGTCCACTTTTAAATCTTCAGGATTGATATCAATGTCGACATTGCCTGCCAGTTCAGGAATCACATCTATGGAAACAAATGATGTATGTCTACGACCAGCTGAATCAAACGGAGATATCCGCACTAAACGGTGAACGCCTTTTTCGGCTTTTAAATAGCCATAAGCGTTATGGCCTTTAATCAGCAACGTTACACTTTTAATACCTGCTTCATCTCCATCTTGATAATCCAATGTTTCCACTTTGAACCCTTTTTTCTCAGCCCAGCGCGTGTACATCCGCAGCAACATGCTGCCCCAGTCTTGTGATTCTGTTCCGCCTGCTCCAGGATGCAGCTCCATGATCGCATTATTTTTATCATAGGGGCCGCTTAGCAGCATATCCAGCTCATATTGATCCAGCACTGCAAGAAATGTTGTTAATTCATCATTTAATTCTTTCTCTAATTCTAAATCCGTTTCTTCCTTAACCATTTCCAGTAATACTTCTAGCTCTTCTTGCTTTTCTTCCAATTGTTTGAAGCTCGTGTACTTTTCTTTCACTATATTGGCTTCATTGATCAAATCTTGTGCTTTTTGAGCATCGTCCCAAAATGTCGGTTCCGTCATTTGATCATCGTAAGCCGCAATCGTTTGTTCCATCGCCTCTAAGTCAAAGAGACCTCCTGAAACCGGCAATCTTTCCTGCTGCAGTTTCTAGTTTATTTCTAACGTCGCTTATTTCCATTGTATCCGCTCCTCTAATTGATTAGTGAGAAAAACACGATTTGATTCACAAATCGTGTTTTCCTCTTTTTAATCTGGCTATTTAAACTTTACCATGACAGTTTTTATACTTTTTCCCGCTGCCGCACGGACAAGGGTCATTGCGGCCTATTTTTGAACCGTCAATTTTAATTGGTTTTTTCTTTGCTTCTTTCACAACTTCACCGTCACCGGCAGAACGCGCTGTTGTTCCTTTAGCCACTTGTTCACGTTGCAAGTTTTGACGAATTTGCGACTTCATCAACAAACGAGTTACATCATAATCAATCGCTGCAATCATTTCTTCGAAAAGTCTGAATCCTTCTGTTTGGTATTCAACTAGTGGATTAGCTTGTCCATAAGCTACCAAACCAATTCCTTGACGCAATTGATCCATTGTATCAATGTGATCTGTCCATTTGCTGTCGACTACTCGCAAAATAACCACTTTTTCAAATTCTAACACTTGCTCTGTACCGTTCAATTGCTGTTCTTTCTCCGCATAAATCTTTTTAGCTGCTTCCAATAAATTCGTTTGGATTTCTTCAGGCGTTTTATTTTCTAAATCAGCTAATGTTAAGTCATCCGGGTGCACTACAGCAGAATGAGCAAAATCTAAAATATTTTGTAGATTCCATTCTTCTTTCGGTCCTTGCGTATGCAATTGTACCATTCGTTCGATTGAGCGTTGAATCATCGGTACCGTTACATGTTTCAATGAATCTTGTGCCATAATGACTTCTAATCTTTGATTGTACATAATTTCCCGTTGTTCACGCATCACGTCATCGTATTGCAAAACATTTTTACGTGTGTCGTAGTTGTTTCCTTCAACTCGTTTTTGTGCAGATTCCACTTGACGCGAAATCATTTTGCTTTGAATAACAGCATCTTCATCTTGAACTTTTAAACGTTCTAATACCGCTTGAATGCGTTCAGAACCAAAACGTCTCATTAAATCGTCTTCCAATGAAAGGTAAAATTGTGTCACACCTGGATCGCCTTGTCGACCAGCACGTCCACGCAATTGGTTATCGATCCGTCGGGATTCGTGACGTTCGGTACCAATAACACAAAGGCCGCCTACTTCTCGAACACCGGCTCCTAATTTGATATCTGTTCCACGTCCTGCCATATTAGTAGCAATAGTGATTGAACCTTTTTGCCCTGCATTAGTAATGATTTCCGCTTCTTTAAAGTGATTCTTAGCATTTAACACTTCATGTGGAATACGGGCTTGCTTCAACAAGCCAGACAATAATTCAGACGTTTCAACTGCCACTGTACCAACCAAAATCGGTTGTCCGGTAGCATGACGTTCTTTGATTTCCTCCACAACAGCTTCGAATTTGCTGATCAATGACGGATACAGCAAATCAGGACGGTCATCCCGAATTAAAGGTTTATTCGTCGGGATAGCTACCACACTGATGTTGTAGATTTCACGGAACTCTTCTTCTTCCGTCTTAGCTGTTCCGGTCATTCCGGCTAGTTTTTTATACATTCTAAAGAAGTTCTGGAAAGTGATATTCGCCATCGTTTTTGATTCATTTTGAATCGTGACGCCTTCTTTCGCTTCGATCGCTTGGTGAAGTCCGTCAGAGTAACGGCGGCCTTCCATGATTCGACCAGTAAATTGGTCAACAATCATGATTTTATCGTCTTGAACAACATAATCAATGTCGAACATCATAATGTAGTTGGCGCGTAAAGCTTGGTCTAGGTGATGCGTCAACCCTTGGTTTTCCACATCATATAAATTTTCGACCCGGAAAGCTTTCTCGGCTTTTTCCATTCCTACTTCTGTCAAGACAACGGTTTTCGATTGCACATCGATCGTGTAGTCTTCTTCTTCTTTTAGGCCTTTAACGAAAAAATCCGCACGGGTATAAAGAGTCGTTGATTTTTCTGCTTGCCCTGAAATGATCAAAGGTGTTCTCGCTTCATCAATTAAAATGGAGTCTACTTCATCGACGATCGCATAGTTTAATGGGCGTTGAACCATTTGTTCTCTGTAAACGACCATATTGTCTCTTAAATAATCGAATCCCATTTCATTGTTCGTGCTGTACATAACATCTGATAAATAAGCTTCGCGCTTTTCTTCAGCTGATTTTGAATTCAAATTTAAACCAACCGTTAATCCTAACCATTGATACAATTCTCCCATTTCAACAGCATCACGGCTGGCCAGATATTCATTGACTGTTACAACATGAACGCCTTCGCCGGTTAAGGCATTCAAATAAACAGGCATTGTAGCCGTTAATGTTTTACCCTCACCTGTCTTCATCTCAGGAATGTTTCCTCTGTGAAGAGTCACGCCACCCATTAATTGTACGCGGTAAGGATACAAGCCTAATACCCGCTTAGCAGCCTCACGAACCACAGCAAAAGCCTCAGGCAACAAGGCATCTAGTGTTTCTCCTGCTTGATAACGTTGTTTTAATTCTGGCGTTTTCGCTTGCAGCTCTTCATCAGACAAGGCAGCCATACGATCAGCAAAAGCTTCGATTTGGTCTGCGACTTTTCCTAAACTTTTGATTTCTTTTTTATCGTTCTCAATTAAATTACGTAAAAAATTTGCCATTCAATTTTCTCCTCTATGTGTTGCTTATTCTATTGGGATTTATTTTTTTGCTTCATTATCAATTGTGATCGTAATCTAGTATTGTCATTTTTTGCCAAAGTTTTTAATTTTTTTAATTTTTTTATTGACAATCGTCAACATTCTTTTTAATTCTATCATTACTTATCTCCAATTGAAACCCTTTTGTAGGGAAATCTAGCAGTCAACAGCATACTCAAAGCCAATAAAGCAACCAATGAAGCAAAAAAAAAGAAGCTTGGAAAAAGCCCGATAGGCTTTTTCCAAACTTTCTTTTCTAACCGTATTGATTCCAATCTTTAATCTGTTTCGATTAAACCGTATTTTCCGTCTTTACGACTATAGACTATGCTTGTTCCATTTGTTTCAGCATCTTCAAAGATAAAAAAGTTATGACCTAACATATTCATTTGCAAAACAGCTTCTTCGCTATCCATCGGTTTCAATGACAAGCGTTTTGTTCTGACAATGTCTACATCATGCTCAAGGTCTTCATCGTATCCTTCTTCCACAGGAACTTGCATGGCAAAACCTTTTTCTCGTGATTTACGATTGATTTTGGTTTTGTATTTGCGCATTTGTCTTTCTAGTTTATCAACTACAAGATCTACACTTCCATATAAATCAGGTGAGGTTTCTTCCGCACGTAAAACTAAATAAGGAAGTGGGATGGTTACCTCCACTTTCGCAGTTTTGTCAGAATATGTTTTTAGGTTTACATGTGCTGTCGATTCTGGCACATCAGTAAAATAACGTTCAATTTTACTGACTTTTTTTTCAACATAACTACGAATTGCTGCAGTCACCTCAATATTTTCGCCACGGATATTATATTTAAACATAAACACTCTCCCCTTTCATCTGATTGTGTATCAGAATCAGCAACATCAGTTGGACCACTCAACTGATGGTTTGCTTAAACCAATTATATAGGATAGCGCTTTAATTGACAAACAAAATCAACAAGCGAGTGTTTTTATCTGGCAATCGTAAAGGTTTCGATCGTTTTCAGCTCCGTTGTCCGCAGCAGTTCAGCTGCATGAAACAACGTTCGGCCAGTCGTATACACATCGTCTACTAAAATAACGTCTCTATCTTTTAACTGTTCTCGGTATCGTTCATCTAGTTGAAACGGCTGCGGCGACAGCATACGGCCTTTACGGTCTTTGCTCGATTGTTTCTTTCCGGTTCCGATATGATGCAGCACAGGCAAGTACGCGATTTCCGCAGCTTGCAAAATGGCTTCTACTTGGTTAAAGCCGCGTAATTCTAAACTCGTTTGGCTAATCGGAATCGGTATGCAGATTTTATTTTTGTGAACCGGCTGATTGAAGTACTCTCGCACTTCTTGTTTGAACAATTGCGCTAAACGGTGATCCCCTTTGTATTTAAAGGCTTCGATCCATTCTTTTAAAAAAGCATTGTACTGGTAAAGTGCAATTTGTTTAAAAACATAATCAGGATAATCAGCCTGCCACCTCAAGCAATCCGAGCATAACCCAGCTTCAAGCCATTCTCGGCAACACCCAGGACAAACGGAACGTCCAGCTAATTTCACTAGTTTTTGACGACATTCTTGGCAACAGACCGTCGATTCGATTTTTTTAAATAAAATCAAATCTCCTAACCGCAATTTTTCCGTCTCTTTTTTACCACACCATAAACAGTTTATCACGATTTCACCAACCCTCTTTCACGAGCCAGGCGGTTCATCCGTTTGATTTGCTTGACCGCTCCTTTGATGGCTCTCGTTTGGCCATAATGGTAAAACAATACTAATCCCCTTGGAAATTCGCGGTGTCTGCCTGCTCGGCCAGCAATTTGTACTAGAGCCGATTCAGTAAAAGACGGATCTTCTGCTCCCAAAACCAGCACATCGATATCTCGAAAAGTCACTCCCCGCTCTAAGATCGTCGTAGTCAAAAGGAAATCATATGCTTCTTGCCGCATCTGCAGGACTTTTTCTTTGCGTTCCGGATCTTCGGCATATACTGTAGCAAATTGTCTGGCAGGATATTCTTTTTCTAAGAGCAGAGCTAATTGCTGCATTAAAACAATATTAGGCAGAAAAACTAAAAAACGTCTTTTCCGGATCAGCAGCTCTTCTACTTGTTTAAAAAAGGCTCCTTTTCGTTTTTCTTGTCTAATGGCTTTTTTCCAGTCCCCGCTCCACTTTAACTGTGGTTCAGGCAAAGGAAACCCATGGTAACGAGCCGGCAAGATAGAAGCTGCTACTGTTTTCCGTTGGATAGCTTGCTGCATTTTCTTGCTAGGAGTAGCTGATAAATAGATGAGCGTTCCATCCGTTTTCTTAGCTTTTTGAGCCGCAAATTGCAGCGATTGGTCAACAGGAAACGGGAACGCATCGATCTCATCGATGATCAATACATCAAAAGCTTGACTGAATCGCAGCAGCTGATGAGTTGTGGCAATAACCAGCTGAGTGTACTGGTAAGGATCTTCTGCTCCGCCATACAAAACGACTTGCTCTACTTCTTGAAAAGCCTTTTTTAATCTAGGAGCCAATTCCAAACAAACATCCACACGTGGCGAAGCAATACAGACTCGTTTTTTATTTCTTAACGCCACTTCGATTCCTTTGAAAATCATCTCGGTCTTTCCCGCACCTGCTACCGCCCAGATCAAACGAGTTTCTCCAGACTCAATCGATTGAATAATGTCTTGGGAAGCTTCTTGCTGCTGCTGAGATAAGTCTCCTTTCCATGTCAATATGGGCTCCTGTAAAGGCAGGAACTGATTGCTTTCTGGTAAAGAATACAATAGACTGCACCGCTTGACTTTCCCCATCTGCAAACAACGTCTACAGTAATAGCATACCGGTCCACAAGCACATGGCGCTGATTGCCGGTCAGACGACTCGCTCGCTCCGCAGCGATTGCATTTTATTTGTCCGTTTTTTTCACAAAATCCTTCCATCTGAATGATTCCTGCTATCTCTTCTAAAGGTTCCCTTAACTCGCTAAACAACAGCTCTCTGCCGATCAATGTCAACACTGACAACACCTCTTTATTAAAAAGTACGCAAAAAAAAGCAGATTGGTTTAATCCAATCCACTTTTTTTAGAAGTCTTCACAGAGACCTTGAGCGATCTTCTACCCAAGTCATTCCCAATGAACCTTCGCCTAAATGCGTGCCAATTACCGGGCCAAAGTAACTTAATTCAAATCGAACCGTAGGATAAGTTGCTTCTAGATGTTCTTTCCAAACTAATGCTTCAGCTTCAGCATTTCCATGAATAACGGTTGAAACGATGGGGTACCCTTCGGCAATATCTTCTGCCAATAAATGTTCAATTCGTTTTAAAGCTTTCTTAGTTGTTCTGATTTTTTCAAATACGACTATTTTTTTGTTTTCAAAATGCAGCAACGGTTTTATTTTTAGTAATGAACCGATGATTGCCGAACCGTTTGAAAGACGACCGCCTCGTACTAAATGATTTAAGTCATCCACTAAAAAATAAGCTTTTAATGTTTGACGCATTTCTGAAAATGTTTGAAAAATCTCTTCGACACTTGCACCTGCTTGTGCCATACGTGCAGCTTCCAACGCGTAATACCCTTGTGCCGCACAACTGAGTTCTGAATCATAAGGGTAAACAGCAATATTTCCCATCATACCAGCAACACTGACAACGTTTTGGTAAGTACCGCTAATTCCACTGGATAAATGCACACTGATAATCGCATCATAATCTTTCGCAAGTTCATTAAATAATGACAAAATTTGTCCAGTAGTCGGTTGAGAACTGGTTGGTAAAGCTTCGATTCCTCTCACTTTTTCAAAAAAATCTGTACTTCGAATGTCTACTTCTTCTAAATAAACTTCGTTAGTCATTATGACAGAAAGAGGCAATTTATAAATCGAATATTGTTCATACTGCTCTTTTGTTAAATAAGCCGTACTATCGGTAACTACTGCTATCTTCACATTTCCACCTCATGATTTTCTTTTGATGCCTGATACAAAGGAAGATTATACCATATAACAATGTCTAGAAATACAGAGGATGCAATTCTTAAAAGAATGTTCATAATAACTAGTTTTCATAACCAGATTCTTATGCCCTTTTTCTTCTCTATTAAGGCTTGGCGACTGATTAGTTGTGAACGAGTCCCTTGTTCATTTAAGCTTCCCAAGGTAAACTAAAAGAAAAACACTGATTCAGTAAAAAAAGAAAATAAAAAAACCAAACTAAAAAGGAGCGGTTCGTTTGCTGAAAAATTACTATACCATCGCAAAAGATGGGTCATTCGAAATTGAAATCAAAAAATCTCGTTTTATTTGTCATTTAAAACGTGTGGCCACCGAAGCTGAAGCTCAAGACTACATACAAAGCTTAAAAAAAGAGCATTGGAAAGCCAACCACAATTGTGTGGCGTATTTAATTGGCGACCAAAATGAAATCCAGCGGGCTTATGATGATGGCGAACCTAGCGGAACTGCTGGTGTACCGATGTTAGAAGTCTTAAAAAAGCAAGAACTGAAATACGTTGTCGCTGTTGTTACTCGGTATTTTGGAGGCACTAAATTAGGTGCTGGCGGTTTGATTCGTGCTTATGGAAAAGCAGTCAGCACCGCTTTAAAAGAAATTGGTGTCGTAGAACGAAAATTGCAAACCGAAATCAGCGCAACCGTTCACTATTCTGCTTCTGGCAAATTAGAAAACGACTTAATAGAATCGACGTACGCTATCAAGGAAATTCTCTATACCGATGAAGTCACGTTTGTTTGTTTTGTCGATGAACCAGACATTGCTGCTTTTCAAGCTGAATTAACCGATTGGCTAAATGGTCAAGTCGCTTTTAAAAAAGGTCCGCAAAGTTACCGTGAACTCACTTTTTCAGGAAATCATTAAGTTTTTTCTATTTTATCGGACACACCTTCCACATCAGATGCGGTTGTGATAAAATGATTAAGACTATTTTGTATTGAACACTCTATATAGAGGAGAATGATTTTGAAAAAACAAAACTATACTACACGTTTAGGCAATCATCGGCCAAAACAAAAAAAGAAAAAAACGGTTCTTGTGTTGTGCTTATTGCTGCCGGTAATGGTTCTTATCCTGGCCGGGGCTGTTTACTTCACAAAGCTTTATGTCACTGCACAACAAGCTGTGGACACGTCTTACCATACTCTTGAACGCGAAAACGCCATCGCAGTAGACCCTTTGACAGAAACTACGTCTATTTTATTGATGGGAATCGATGATACTGAAAGCCGTAATTTAGGCAGTGCACGAACCGATTCACTGATCTATTTGACTATTGATCCCAACAAACATGAAGTCAATATGGTCAGTATCCCTCGCGATTCTTATACAGACATTATGTACAACGGTGTGGCGTTGAATAAAGATAAAATCAATGCTGCTTATAGCCAAGGAGAAGAACAAGCGACTGTTGAGTCTGTTGAAAATCTATTAGATGTTCCGATCCATTATTACGTGACCTTTAACTTCGATGCCTTTCTTGAAATCATCGACGCTCTAGGAGGGATCGAAGTAGATGTTCCGATCACTTTCTCTGAACAAAACGCCGCTGGTACATTAGATCAAATCCATCTAGAAAAAGGCTTGCAAACGTTAAACGGAGAGCAAGCATTAGCGTTAGCACGAACTAGAAAAATTGATGATGATGTCAAACGCGGCGAAAGACAGCAGTTGCTGATTCAAGCTATTGTTGACAAAGCATTGTCGGTGGGTTCAATCACCAAATACTCTGATGCTATTAATGCTGTCGGCAACAATATGCGTACTGACTTGCGCTTTAATGATATGCTTGGCATTGCTCAAACCGGTTTAGACAGCGGCTATACGTTCAATTCTTATGTCTTTGACTGGACAGATTTCACTTTAAACGGTGCCAGCATGGTTGAACTTTATTCAGATAGTGTAGACTTTATCAGCCATCGGTTGCGTGTGTCTTTGGGACTGGATGTCGCTGACGAACGCGATACAGAAGATTATACGTTTCAAACCAACGGTATCGCAACGTACTATGGCGATAACTATTGATCAATCGATAAAAAAACCACCAAGTTCTCACATACATGAGGACTCGGTGGTTTTATTTTTTTATTCTTTTTTGTTTAAATTCTTTGCAAATTTTCGCAACCGCGCTAATAGCGGCTGACTATCTTTCCCAACTAAACCGATTGTCTCAACAAATAGTTCCAGCCCAAATAATAAACCAAGTGTTAAAAAAACAGATCCCCATAATGTTGAGATGGGATACAATAAAGCGATTACTGAAAAAATAGCAGCTAAGCAATAAATCGCTAAAACGGTTTGCCGATGTGTTAAGCCCAGTGCCATTAATTGATGATGCAAATGCATTTTATCTGCACTTGAAATGGGTTTTTTATTCAGATAGCGCCTTAACATGGCGTAAATCGTATCGGTGATCGGAATGCCCAGAATCACAACAGGGATGATCAAGGTAATCAAGGTAGCATTTTTCAGCCCTTGCAGAGACATCACTGCAATCATAAAGCCTAAAAACAAGGCGCCTGTGTCACCAAGAAAGATTCGAGCCGGGAAAAAATTGTAAGGCAGAAAACCTGCTAAGGCTCCCACTAAAACAAATATCATGATCGATACGACTGCGTCTTCAACGGTCAAAAAGAAATAGCCGATCACCCCCATGGTCGTCAGTGCAATCATTGATACTCCAGTAGCTAAACCATCTAATCCGTCAATTAAATTAACGGCATTCGTAATTGCTAGAATCCAAATGACTGTAATCGGCAAGCTTAACCACCCTAATGAAATAGAACCGATAACCGGCAAACTGACACTATCCATTTGTATATCAGCAACAAAGTAAATCACTAATGCGGCTAACGTTATGCCAACCATTTTCATTTTTGGCGAGAGTTCTTTTATATCATCAATGATGCCTGTAATAATGACAATTGTTGCCCCTAAAAAAATCGGCAAGATTTGTCGGATCGGAATGGGCAGCAAGAAAAACAATGCGAAAAAGAAAGAGAGATAAACACCCAACCCACCTAACGTTGGAATCTCCTTAAGATTGATTCGCCTTGTGTCCGGTTTATCTGTTGCTCCGATCTTGAACGCAAATTTACGAATCAAAGGTGTCAGTGCGAGTGATAATATGGCCGTCACTACACAGGTCACGATAACTAAAAACATATCATACATACAAAAATAACCTACCTTTAATTCCTATTTAACCTCATTATACAAACTCAACAAGAATAATACAATTGCAATCTGATAAGTAATCCACTACACTAATAAGAAACCATACAGATATAGGAGAAAAATGATGCGCTTAAATCGAATAAAAGAAAAACGAAAAAAGAAACGAATGCATACGCTTTTAATTACTCTCGCTATCATCATCTTGGCTGGATCCGTTTATGCTACTTACCTAGTACTTTCTGCCAATCATTTTCTGGATTCCATTCAAGGATCTGATCTACCTGAAACATCAATGAATGCGGATGAAAAAATTGTCTTAACCAACAAAGATCCCTTTTCCGTTTTATTGCTGGGAGTTGACAAGCGACCAGGAGATGTCGGACGAGCGGACTCCATTATCATCGCGACTATCAATCCTGAAACGGAAGATGTCCGCTTGCTTTCTATTCCGAGAGATACACGTGTGACCTTGCCGGATGGCCGAATAGACAAAATCAATGCTAGTTATGCTTATGGCGGCATTCCAATGACTGTAGAAACAATAGAAAACTTCTTGAATATCCCTATTCATTATTATGCTCAAATCAATATGCAAGGCCTAGTCGTTTTGGTCGATGCTCTTGGCGGCATCACGGTCGACTCGCCTTTAGAATTTGATGTGCAGGATATTGAAGACAAAGAAGGCGAAATCCATATCGACAAGGGCATCCAGCATTTAAACGGCGATCAAGCTTTAGGATATGCTCGTATGCGTTATGATGATCCTGCTGGCGACTGGGGACGTCAAGAACGCCAACGAGAGGTCGTGACTGAAATTATTAACGAAACCATCTCCATTAAAAGCTTAACCAACTTCAGCAAAATCTTTAACGCTGTTGGTCCAAATGTTGAAACAAGCTTCAAAGGTCGCGATTTGTGGGCCATTGCAACGAATTATACTAGTGCTTCACAGCACATCGAAACCCTCCAATTAGAGGGTGAAGAAGCTTACGAATACTTTCCTTCTTATGGACAAGATGTTTTTGTCTGGCTGCCGGATGAAGTGAAATTGGTTGCGTTGAAAGAAGAACTTCGACAACACTTAGGTTTGGAACAACAAGATACAATAGATGATTCTAGTTCTAGTATGCCTTTCGGTTCTGGAGAACTTCCTTAAGCAGCTTCTTCATTCGCTGCTGTACTTAAATTAAAAAGAAAGGCTGACTGCAACGGGTTTGTTGCAGTCAGCCTTTCTTTTTGTATTCTATTTTTCAGCTATTTTTTTCAAGAAAGAACTCAAATCGTTCGCCAACATATTGAGTACGAACGTATTCAAAAGGCAAACCGGTCTTGGAATAACTGATTTGTTTCAACCGCAAAATAGCTTGTCCGCGTTTGATAGCTAAATAATCAGCAATTTTTTCAGAAGCCAGCATAGCTGAAATCGTTTGTTCCGCATGCCCCACATGTAACCCTTTTTCTTCTTCTAATGCTCGATAAAGTGAACGAGTGATTTCTTGCTTGCTCAGGTTTTCAACGAGACTAAATGGAATCGTAGCTACTTCAAAACAGATCGGAATATCATCGGCATACCGAATTCGTTCCATCCGTAAAACCATTGTTTCTTCAGCCAATTTTAAATTTTCAGCTTCACTCACACTAGCTGGTTTGACATGATACGAAATCGTTTTGCTTGTCGGTGTTCGTCCTTGTGACAGCATGATGTCTGTAAAACTAGCAATTCCCACCATAATTTCCTGAACTTTTTTACTGGACACATATGTTCCAGAACCAACTTTTCTCTCTAAGATGCCTTCATCTACTAAGGTTTGGACGGCTTGTCTTAAGGTCATCCGACTGACTTTAAACTGAACAGCCAAGTCTCTTTCAGAAGGGATACGGTCGCCAACTTTCCAAATGCCATTTTCAATATCCTTACGCATTTGATTATGAATTTGAATATAAATCGGTGTTTCCTTACCCATGTTTATCCCCCTACTGTTGGATCAATTTTGCAGCTGCTTCGTCTACGATCAAAATAACATTTCCATGTTGTTGCAAGACGCTTGCTGGAACCTCTTCTGTAACAGGTCCTTCAAGTGTTTTTTTGATGGCTTCCGCTTTTTCTTCGCCAAAGGCCATCAGAATGATTTTCTTAGCTGAAAGAATGCTTTGGATACCCATTGAATAAGCATAACGCGGAACTTCTTCAACCGTATCAAAATTACGTTTATTTGATTCAATGGTTGATTCTGTTAAAGCAACTTTACGAGTAGTCGTATCAAATGATGTGCCGGGTTCATTAAAACCGATATGTGCATTTGTCCCGATTCCTAAAATTTGAATATCAATTGGATGATCGACGATCACTTGATCGTAGCGAGCACATTCGCTTTTTTCTTCTCCCAATCCATTTGGAATGTACGTTTCTTTAAACGGTTTGTGTGAAAATAATTGTTCTTCCATAAAATAGTGGTAGCTTTGCGGATTGTCAGCTGCCAATCCAAAATATTCATCTAAGTTAAGAGCTACCATATCTGAAAAGTCTAAATCACTCTCAACCATCGCTTTGTACATTGGAACGGGTGTGCTGCCTGTTGCTAAGCCCAAAACTTTTGCGCCTTCTGCCATCCCTGATTTAATCAATTCAAATGCTTTTTTTCCGCCTTCAATGTTGTCTTTTACAATAATCGTTTCCATTATTTCCCCATCCTTTTTGTAGTAGTTTTTATAAAATCATTTTCCCTAAGCTAATGGTTTGTTCCAGTGCTAATCCATGATCGAAAACGACCATATCTGCATCTTTTCCAACTTCGAGTGTGCCTTTTTGAGACAATCCGAATTCTCTTGCTTGGTTGACTGAACTCATCTTAACGGCATTTTCGATACCGCAACTTGTGAAAGCCAGCATATTTCTAAAAGCATCTTGAAATTCCAATACGCTTCCCGCTAATGTACCGTCTGCCAATCTAGCTTGCTTGTCTTTAACAAATACTTTTTGTCCGCCCAATTCGCTTTCACCGTCTGACAAGCCTTTAGCGCGCATAGAGTCGGTGATCAATTCGATATGATCTGGTCCAATGGCTTGATAAGCAATTTTAACCATATCAGGAGTAATATGGTAACCGTCAACGATCATTTCCGAGTAAATATCTTTTTCTAAGAATGCATGCCCCGTAACACCAGGTTCACGATGATGCAACCCTCTTTGAGCATTGTATAAGTGAGTGATATGAGAAGCCTTTGAATCCATTAATTGAGCACGCGTCGCATTGCTGTGACCGACTGAAAGGACGATATTATGGTCCACACAATATTGCTCAAATTCAGCAGCATCACTTGTTTCAGGAGCATAGGTCACTAAGCGGATCAATCCGCCGCTTAGCTCATTCCATTTGTCCATCATAGCAGCATCAGGAATGGCAATATATTCTTCGGGTTGTGCTCCCTTAAATACCGCAGATACAAAAGGTCCTTCAAGATGAATGCCTTGAATCACCGGGTTGGTCTTTGCCGCTTCTTTAATGGCTACCATGGCTTTTTCAATATTCTCATAAGACTGCGTCATGGTCGTTGGAAAGTAAGATGTTATTCCTTCTTTCTGCATTTCATGGATCATTTGGTTGATTTCATCTGGATCAGCATCCATACTGTCCCAATTATAACCACCATGGCTGTGTACATCAATAAAACCTGGAACTAATATTTTTCCAGCTGCATCAATAACGGCATCGCTTTCAGTTTTCTTGAAATCAGCCATTTTACCGATGTCTGTAATGGTTTCTTGGTAACGGATAAACCCATCTTCGATTTTCTCTTTGCCTGTATAAATGGTAGCATTTATCCATACAGTTGTTGTCATTTTTTCTCCTCCTTCGCTTTGTCACTCTCTATTATAAATGGTATAGACCATAAGTCAAGAAAAACCAGCACACTTATTCTGAATAAAAGTGTGCTGTTTTGCTGTAGTTCTCTCCAACAGTCGTGTCGTATTGCAATAAGTCATAATCCTGTAGAATCTCCAGCGTTGGCGCGGTCAATTCTTCCCTTGACTGTTTTGCAGTCTGCGACCCTTTTTCGAGGTAAATCCCTTTTTCAAAAGCCGGTAAAACGTCTTCCAATTCCATCAGCAGCGCGTAGTAAGGAGTAACCGGCGCACCTGCTGCTTTTAAAACATGGTTCATGAAATAGATGGGGCTAATGGTATCCAATGTTTCGTTTTCACTCTTTTTAGTTGAAGCAATCAAGACCGGCGTCTGGTGCATCGTTAATTCATCATTGGCCGCTACCACTTCGTCTCCATAAAAACCTGGCAAATGATCACCCCAAAAAACAACGATCGTGTCTTCTGCTAAATCCTGCAATTGGTCCAAGAAATTTTTTAAAGCATCGTCGCTATAGGCTAAGCCTTGATAATAATTAGCCGCTTCCGAATCATCAGCTGTGTGACTGCCTTTGAATGCTGTAGACGGATAATTCGTTGCATAAGGCATATGGTTTTGCATGGTTACCAGATGAACAAAATCCGCTCGATCTGTTTCTTGCAGTTTAGCGAGAATTTCTTGATACGCTGCATAATCAGAAATATACGGATTGTTTTCAAGTTTGTCATCATATGTCATCGTGCCTTCATGAATAAAGGTATCAAATCCCATTTCCTCATAGACTTGTTTGCGCTTGTACATCGAGGTGTTATAGGGATGGATCGCGGTTGTCGCATGTCCTAACTGCTGTAAGTACGAAACGACCGATGGCACCTGGTTTAAGCGAGAAGGCATTTGGGTATAAGGAGTGCTTAAGTTAGAAACAAAAGGTTCCATTGATAACCCGGTCAGAGCTTCGAACTCAATATTCGCCGTGCCTCCGCCATAGCCTTGCGACAACATATTGCCGCTTGTGTGCTGCTCCATTAAAGTTCTGATTTTCGGTATCGGATCTTGTGATACTCCAACATGGGCTAATGCAGTGGGGTCTGAAAAGCTTTCATTCATCACATAAATTATATTTACATCGTCTAAGACAGCTGTCCTTGTCTTATTGATCGTTTGAGCTTGTTTTTCGTACTTTTCCACTAATTGCTCGATACGTTTTTTTGAATAGCCCACTGGTTTCTCCATTGGGGACACATTTAAATTGTATAAAAAACCGCCAACAAAACCATTATTGTAATAATTCATTTCTTGGCTGTACGGAATCCAATAAGCATAATCATTGTAAGCTGCTTTGACCCTATTCCCCGGATCATTAAAAGCATTGATGTAAACTAAAGCCATACTGGATAAAACGAGTAAGCCTGCTCGCAAACCTTTGTTTAATGGTTTTCTCTGATAACCAGTTGTTTTATTTCGTTTCCGGAAGTATTTGATTAAAGAATATCCTCCTACAAGAAGGATGCCTATTCCAGCTACGCTCAACCATAAAACTCTAGCATCCATCATTTTAAGTAAAAAAGGCAGATTCGTGACCATCGCAAAGTCTGAAGGATACATCGGCTCTTCACGAAAGGCCATCTTCTGTTGTGTGGCGATTCCCATTCCTAAAGCCAATACTAGCAATACTAAGGCCCCTATACGTCGACTGCCGATCAAACTGACCAGCCACAAGTAAAGAATAAGAAGCACACTGGTTCCCAATAAAAATAATTCTGTATGCCATTCAAAGATAAATTTGAACGCCAATTCTGTACTAAATTGGTTTTGAAACACTTGCAGTATAAAATTTGAAACACTTGCAACTAAAAAGCCGCTGATTAAAGTTAGCCCCAACTCTTTTAATAGTTGGCTCATTAACGGTTGTTCGGCTGCATGACGTTTTTGTTGTTGCCAACGAGAAGTTTTCAACATCTCTTTAACCTCCCTTTTACCTCAGCAAAACGGTTTACTTCAGTTTTTTTCTTTTTGATTTTGGTCCGTTTCTTTTAAAATATACAATGGCCGTTTTTTTGTCTCTAAGTAAGTTTTCCCTAAATATTTCCCTACAATTCCTAAACAAAAAAGTTGAAGGCCGCCAATCGCTAAGATGATTGTTACTAATGAAGGCCAGCCGGCTGTTGGATCATCAAAAATCAATGTGCGGATAATGATAACTCCTAAGAAGAAGATAGCTAAAACAAAAGAGAATAATCCGACAAATGAAGCAATCGTCAGCGGTATCTCAGAAAAATTGACAATCGCATCTAATGAGTACTTAAACAAATTCCAAAAAGACCATGAAGATTTTCCAGCCACACGTTCTTTATTTTCGTAAGGCAAATAATAGGTTTCAAAACCGACCCAGCTGAAAATGCCTTTTGAAAAACGATTCACTTCACTAACAGAAAGAACAGCGTCAACCATTTGCCTGGTCATCAAGCGATAGTCTCTAGCACCATCAACAAATTCAGTATCTGAAATTCGATTCATTAGCTGGTAAAAACGTTTGGCAAAAAATGAACGAATGGGTGGTTCCCCCTTACGCGTAATGCGGCAAGTTCCGATACAGTCATAGGCTTTAGTTCTTAACAACGCCAGCATTTCTGGCAGCAACTCTGGCGGATCTTGCAAGTCGGCATCCATTACAGCCACATAATCGCCCTTAGCATGTTGCAGTCCGGCAGCTAAAGCTGCTTCTTTTCCAAAATTTCTAGAAAAAGATAAGTACCTTACACGGATTGGATTTTGACTAGCAAATTCTTTAATGACTTTTAACGTACGATCTTTAGAACCGTCATTGACAAAAATATATTCAATGTCAGCGTTTATGAGTTTCTTACGCACAGCTTCCAATTCAGAATAGAATAATGGCAAAGCTTGTTCTTCATTAAAACATGGAACAACAATCGAAATCCATTCTGTATTCACTGCTTTCCCTCTCTTTCTAACAAATCCTGAATCTTTTCTGCCTAAAGAAAAAGACCGTTCTTCTCAACCTAAGAACAGCCTTTTTAATTAGTTCTTTAATCGATGACATTATTTCCAAAAATCGTCAAAAATGGTAATCGGCAAGTGCCGCTTGTGTTCTGTTTTAAGGTACCAACTTTCAATTTGTCTAGCGGCTGCCGGATCGATCGCTTTCCCTTCAAGGTAATCATCAATTTCATCGTAAGTTACCCCTAAAGCCACTTCATCAGCCAATCCAGGTTTGTTGTCTTCTAAGTCAGCCGTCGGAATTTTCAGGTACAAATGTTCAGGAGCACCTAAAGCCTGAAGCATGGCCCTTCCTTGACGTTTGTTTAAACGCACGAGTGGATTAATATCTGAACCGCCATCCCCGTACTTAGTGTAGAAACCCGTCACTGATTCAGCTGCATGATCGCTGCCGACGACTGCCCCTTGATACATTCCAGCAATAGCGTATTGAGCGATCATTCGTTGCCGCGCTTTGATGTTTCCTTTGACAAAATCGTTTATTTCCACACCGGTTTCTTCCAATGCTATAACGATTCCATCCGTAGCAGATTTGATATTGACCCGTACGCTTTCATCAGCCCCAATAAAATCAATCGCATCGATTGCATCTTGTTCATCCGTTTGTTCCCCATAGGGTAAGCGAACAGCAATAAAACCGTATTCAGTATCGCCGGTCTCTTCTCGCATTTCCGTTAATGCGATTTGGCTTAATTTCCCGCCCAATGTTGAATCTTGTCCGCCGCTGATGCCCAATACTAAAGTCTTTAAAAAAGGGTGTTTATGAAGATAAGCTTTTAAAAAATCCACACTTTTCCGAATTTCTTGCTGAACATCTATTTCAGGCAAAACATGCAATTCTTTAATGATTTTTTCTTGTAAGTTTGTCATCTTTCCAACCTCTTTCTATGTTGTTTTCTGCTGTTTAGTATAGCACAATTCAGGCGAGCTCTCTATTTTTTCAAACCGCCAAACAAAAAAGAACCGCTAAAAAACGGTTCTTTTGGGCTTGCTGCTCTGCATTTTGTCTTACAACTCTTGTTCATTGATTTTTTTTCGAATAGCCGCAATGTAGTTCATCTTATGATCCCATGCGTCCTGAGACAAGTCTACCGGATAAGGCTCTGGATTTAAGCTCCGTTTGTATTCTTCCCATAGAGCATCTAAACTCGCTGTCGCATAGTCTTTGATTTCGCCTAAGCATGGCAGTACATAAGTTTGTTCACCATCTACAAAGATCTCTTGCAACAATGGACGAGCTGTATAATTGGTCACTGTTTTATTGATGTACGTATGGACTGGATGAAACATAAATAATTCTTTTGCTTCATCTGGCTTTTCTTCCCACAAAGTGATGTAGTCGCCTTCTGATTTTCCGTCGTCGTTACCAGTGATTCGCCAAACTTGTTTTTTACCGGGGGTCGAAACTTTTTCCGCATTGCTGGAAATTTTTAATGTATCGACCATTTGGCCATTTTCATCTTCAATGGAAACCAGCTTATATACGGCTCCTAGTGCTGGTTGGTCATAAGCCGTAATTAATTTTGTCCCCACACCCCAGACATCGATCTTGGCTCCTTGCATTTTTAAATTTAAAATAGTTTTTTCATCTAAATCATTCGAAGCATAAATTTTAGCTTCCGGAAAACCAGCGGCATCTAATTGTTGGCGGACTTTTTTAGAAATATAGGCCATATCTCCGCTGTCTAATCGAACACCTAAAAAGTTGATGCTGTCTCCCATTTCTTTGGCAACTTTAATAGCTGTTGGAACGCCTGATTTTAGCGTATCATATGTGTCCACTAAAAAAACACAATCTTTATGCGTCAGTGCATAAGCTTTAAAAGCCTCATAGTCATTCCGATAAACTTGGACTAGAGAGTGTGCATGTGTTCCGCTGGCTGGGATACCGAATATTTTTGCAGCTCGCACGTTGCTTGTAGCATCGCAGCCTCCGATATAAGAAGCTCTCGTTCCCCAAATAGCAGCGTCCATTTCTTGAGCTCTTCTTGATCCAAACTCTAAAACAGGCTCATTTCCGACGACCGTTTTGATTTGTGAAGCTTTTGTCGCAATCAGCGTTTGATAATTAACAATATTTAAAATTGCTGTTTCAACAAATTGGCAATCTACCAGAGGTCCTTCAACTTGAATAATAGGTTCGTTGGCAAAGACAACCTCGCCTTCCACCATAGAACGAATCGTGGCTCTAAATTTGAACTCAGCTAAATACTCCAAAAACGACTCTGGATAATCGCCAACATCTCTTAAATACTCGATATCTGTTTCAGAAAATTTTAATTGATTAATATAGGATATGACGCGTTCTAAACCTGCAAAAATAGCATAGCCGCTTTCAAATGGATTGCTTCTAAAATAGCATTCGAATACCGCATGATTATCTGCTTTCCCCAATTCCCAATAGGTTTTCATCATATTGATTTGATACAGATCGGTATGTAACGCCCAACTATCATCTGGATAGACCTTATTCATGTGATTCTCTCCCAACTACTAATTTGCTTTCTTGCTTAATATCATACCATAAAAACTCCAAAAACAACTTTATCACTCTGTTTTTTTAAGAGATTCTTCCTTTTATAACAGAGAAAAGACCACTTGTTTTTCCTTGAGTAATCACAAAAAAAACGTTCTCAAAGAGAACCGTTTTTTTGTTTTATTTAATTTTATTGTCCTAGAATAAAGGGCCAATTCAAAACCATGATCAGTACCCCTAAAATCAAGACTGCAACTGGCACCAAGATTTTTTGTAAAGGATCTCTAATTTTAATTTGAGTAAAAATAGCTCCGATCATAATGATCGTAATTAGTGCCCCACCCCACGCTGCTGAAGTTTGGTTGACAATACCATAAAGAACTAAAATAGCTGCAATAATTTCAATGACTCCAGAAACCGGCCTGAACCACTGAGGGTAACCATAGCGATCAAATGCCTCCGCTCTTTGTTTAGAGCTGAATTTAACAAAACCAAACGCTAAAAATAAGATCCCTAAGACCAATTGGATAATAATAGATAAAAAACTCATTGATTTCCCTCCTTAAAAAATAACCTTTCTATCCTCTTAGTTTACTCCATTCGCTTGCCGAATAGAAGAAAAGAGCTCTTGAAATAAAAAACAAGCGACATATCATTTGGCCAAAAGGCTCTCCAGTTTACTTTTGAATACATTCAGTATAGATTGAAAGCAGAGACTAAATAAGCTAAAATAAGGAGCTAATTCAAAGTGAAAAAGAATCTCAGACTAACTGTTGTGTTAACAATCATTTTATTTCTTAGTGGCTGCAGACTTGTAAAAAAAGACAGCACATCCGACTCCGCACATTCCTTTTCTGGCTCTTCACCAACAGAAAGTGTGGAATACAACGGAACTGTAAAAGAAGACGGCATAACCAATGAGCAGCAGCTTACAGTAAGCAACTTAAAACCGGTTGAAGCAAATGAACGCTCCCTTTCTTTTGATGAAGTCATTCTTTTAACAAAAGAAGTTCCCCTTCTAAATGCTGAAACTCATGAAAAAGTGAATGTTGAAGATATCAAGGCTGGAACTTCTGTCACTGTTTTTTTAATTCCTGAACCAATCACCACCCGGTCGTTGCCGCCGCAAATCCCTGGTAATAGTATTTTGAAAATTCTAGTTTCTAAAAAATAAAAAAAGGGAGTGAGACAAAAAGCGTTTAGACCCGAATCTTCTACTTCACATACCGTATCCCTAAGCAGCTAAAGCTGCAAGGGCTAAGGAAACTGGAACGGATAAGCGCTGTATGGTCACAGACCATCGAGCATTATTCGTGAAGTGGACGTCGGGTCTGCTTTTTGGAACACGTTCTAGAATAAATATTCGGATATGCAAAAGAGGTTGGGACTTTTGTCCCAACCTCTTTTCTCATTTACGGTGTGCTTCTCTAGTTAATAGCGTAAAACCAATTAAATAAATTCCAACAAGCGTTGCTTGTGTTGCTATAAAAATCGCAATCGGATTAGAGTCAAATGCCATAAATGAAATACCGGCTTGTTTTCCAATAAACCACAGCTTTAAACTTGAGAACCCATAAGAAATCGCTAATACCAGAAATAAGTATTTCCAAAGAGAATAACGGTTTTCCCATAATTTAACCAACGCATAAAAAGACACTAGCATCACCATTAACGGTATGAGAATGACTTGCACTAAAACCGTTGGTTGGTTTCTTAAGTACGGTTCCATTGTCACCAACGAATGCACCAAACCGACTCCATTATAAATGGTAGCGGCAGTCAATAAAAAAAATCCTGTTTTCTCTAATCTCGTTTTGAGAGTTTTTCCTGTTTCGCTATTATCCGTTAAAAGCGGTTCGCTTTTAGTTTGAATGTCTTTAGTTGCGAAAAACAGCAGCACCGTTGAAATAAAATAAAGAATTCCCAAAAGTAATGCTAACAATTGTCTGAACCCTGCAGTAGCTAATAAAATACTCAATAAAAGATAAGGGACCAGATAGAAAGTTTTGTTTTTATAAACAACTTGGTAAAAACTAAACCACTTCACCGCTTCGAACATTAAAGCTATGAATATGATTTGAATCGCCTCTGTATAGGAAGGAGGCGCCCCTGCGATTTCTATGGTGCTGAGCCTAACCAATCCATAGGAAATAACTATCAGCGTTCCTGTAGATAAAATATTGCTGATCATTAATAAGATAGTTCCAGTTGTTTTTTTCATTTGACACCGCCTGTTTTAGAGTACTGTTATCAGCCAGTTCTTATTCGCTAAACCATATTCTCTTCATTAATAAAAGATGCAGCGAATAGTATCACAAGTATATCAAAACGGAAAATAGAGTAAAGCGATAAGACTAAGCTTGAAAGAAGTAAAAGGACAAGTCGGTTCCCCAGAATAACCCTTCCATACAATCGGTTTTGCATCAGTTAGCTGAGTGCATAGCGCTAATCTTCTTCACCTTCCAAATGATAAATATTAACATGTTATTCGAAAGACCGTTCCATTACAAATAATCTAACCTCTTCGCACATTTTTTTATCTGGCCTTTTTAGAAAGACATCCTCTCCTTCATTGTAACCTTCGGGTTTCCAATTTTGTTCAGGGAATCCTTCTTGTTCAAATACTTCACGAAGATAACCAATAGCTTCTCCCCAGGTAGAAAACACGGTAAAAGGGTGTGGCATTTGGCCTTCATCATTCCAAACTGCCCACTTATTATCTGGGAGTTCGGTAGCAAACCACCAAGCATCCCGTTCAGAATAAAAAATGGCAAACGTATTTTCTTTAGCCTCTTTCCATTTTTGATAACCTAATTTTATCGCAAAGGGATCGTAGTCCCTAATAAAAATTCTTTTCAAATACTTTCTGATCATTTTCTGTCCCTCATTCCCTTCATTTTTTCACGCCGCTTCTTTTACTTTTTAAAGCTTAGTATACCGGTAAAAGCTACGGTTTGAAACTATCTCTCATAGGCTTTTAAAATCAAAAAAAGACCTTTTATAAGTTCAGTGAACTCACAAAAGGTCTTCTCTAATCAATCAAATTTAATTGTTTTAAAATCAAAAGTTAGCAAAATGTTGATATTTCACTAAGAATTACTCTACAAATCCTTCTTACATCATACCGCCCATACCGGGATCCATCATGCCGCCACCCATTGGCGCATCTGGCGTTGGTTGGTCTGCTACTACTGCTTCAGTTGTCAACAACAATGCCGCAACACTTGCAGCGTTTTGAAGTGCTGAACGTGTAACTTTTGTTGGATCAACAATACCTGCATCAATCATATTGACCCACTCGTTAGTAGCTGCATTGAAGCCCATCCCCATTTCGACATGTTTCAGTTTTTCAACAATAACGGATCCTTCAAGACCAGCATTGGCAACGATTTGACGGATAGGTTCTTCTAAAGCACGTAAAACGATTTTCACGCCAGTTTCCACATCGCCTTCAGCAACGATTTCAGCAACTTTGGCTTGAACATTGATCAAGGCGGTTCCTCCACCGGAAACAATTCCTTCTTCAACAGCTGCACGTGCTGCATTCAAAGCATCTTCAATACGAAGCTTGCGGTCTTTCAATTCTGTTTCAGTAGCTGCACCAACTTTGATCACAGCCACTCCGCCAGAAAGTTTTGCTAAACGCTCTTGCAATTTTTCGCGGTCAAATTCAGAAGTTGTTTCAGCAGCTTGTGATTTCAACAACGCTACACGTTGCATGATGTTATCTGAAGAACCAGCACCTTCAACGATAGTCGTCGACTCTTTTGTCACAACTACTTTAGCTGCATGTCCTAATTCAGCAATACTTGTATCTTTTAATTCTAAGCCTAAATCTTCTGTAATCACTGTTCCGCCAGTCAAAATAGCGATATCTTCCAACATTGCTTTACGGCGATCTCCAAACCCAGGAGCTTTAACGGCTACAACATTGAATGTTCCGCGTAATTTATTTAAAACTAAAGTTGGCAGTGCTTCTCCGTCAACATCATCTGCAATAATCAATAATGGGCGACCTTGTTGCAATATTTGTTCTAATAAAGGCAAAACATCTTGGATATTCGAAATCTTTTTGTCTGTGATCAATAGATACGGGTTTTCTAGAACGGCTTCCATCTTATCGTTATCTGTTACCATGTATTGTGATAAGTAACCACGATCAAATTGCATTCCTTCGACAACATCTAATTCTGTTTCAATTCCTTTAGATTCTTCAATCGTAATGACTCCGTCGTTGCCAACTTTTTCCATTGCATCTGCAACCAAGTGACCTGTTTCTTCATCGCCTGATGAAATAGCAGCAATTTGTGCAATCGATTCTTTTGTTTCGATTTTTTTAGAAATATTCAATAATTCTTCAACGGCTACTTTAGTTGCCAATTCGATTCCGCGGCGAATACCGACCGGGTTAGCTCCAGCAGTTACGTTTTTTAATCCTTCACGAACGATGGCTTGTGTTAAAACAGTAGCTGTTGTAGTACCGTCACCAGCAATATCATTGGTTTTTGAAGCTACTTCAACAACTAGTTTAGCTCCCATATTTTCAAAATGATCTTCTAATTCGATTTCTTTGGCGATCGTTACACCATCATTGGTGATCAAAGGAGAACCGAAAGATTTTTCTAAAACAACGTTTCTTCCTTTGGGTCCTAATGTAACTTTGACTGTATCTGCTAAAATATCCACTCCGCGTAACATTGCTGCACGGGCGTCTTCTGAAAATTTAATATCTTTTGCCATTTTTACTTCACCTCATCGATAGATTTGTGTTGCTTCGTTAACTTTTATTTTTATTCGTTTATTTGTTTAGTTGTTATTCAACAATTGCAACGATATCTTGTTCTCTTAATACAAGATATTCTTTGCCTTCATATTTGACTTCTGTCCCAGTATACTTTTCAAACAATACCGTATCGCCAACTTTGACAGACAATTCAACTTTTGAACCGTTTTCCAGTATGCGACCTTCGCCGACTGCAATGATCGATCCAGTTTGGGGTTTTTCTTGCGCTGAACCTGGTAAAACAATCCCGCTGACAGTCTTCTCTTCTTCTTTGGCGACTTCAATAATGACACGCTCTCCTAATGGTTTTAACACGTAAATCCCTCCATCTTTCTTATCTGATTCATCTCTATTTAGCACTCTTTAATACCGAGTGCTAAACCACTCTTTTATCATAATCAAATTCGCTTTCAATTGCAAGTCTTTTGACGAAAATAAGAACCGAAAAAACTGTTTTTTTGATTCTTATCCTTCGCTTGTACAGCTTAAAAGGATACAAAAGTTTAAACATTGCTGAACATCTTATGTTATACTGAAAAATGAAACTTATTTCATTATAATAAGATTATGCTTCATTTTTCTTTGCATAATGAAGCTTTTGGTTCAACGAGAAATTAAATAAAGAAGTACCATTACTTCTAAAAAAGAAGGTTCGTAAACACATATGAAAAAAGCACTAAGTCACACCGCTATTGTTATGACGCTGGTTTACATTCTGGCACAGTTTTTACCGGTTTTGATCATTGTCTTAGCTCCTCAAAGTTACCAAACAGAAGCTTTGATTTATGGTAATATTTTTTCTTTTACTGCAGGCGCCTTCGTTATGCTTCTGCTTAACCGAAAATCGAATATCCGGAACAGCATTACATTGAGTCCTTCAGCACCACGGTCTACCGTTATTCTTTGGGGAATACTGGGTATTTTTATGGCCTTAGCTGCTCAATATGCGGCTACCTTGATTGAAATTTTTTTACTAGGCTTACCCATGGGCTCAGAAAACACACAACAAATTTTATTGTCCATCGACAAATACCCTTTATACCTGATCATTGTTTCTATTATGGCACCGATTATGGAAGAATTTGTTTTCCGAAAAGTTATTTTTGGGTTCTTCTATGATATCACAGGTGGAGTTGGAGCAGCGGTCATTAGCTCACTACTGTTTGCTTTCATGCATTTTGACAGTCACATTCTGCTTTATTCAACGATCGGTTTTGTGTTCTCTTATCTGTACGTAAAAACTAAAAACATCGCCACTCCGATTATCGCACATGTACTGATGAATACAGTAGTGGTTTTACTCAACTTATTCTTATAAGGCTTGTTAATAGAGAAAGGAATTTTTTTACTATATGAATAATAAAAATTTTATCATGCAAATTGTTTTTAATTACTTGATGGCTGTTCTTTTTGTTTGGTTTACCATCAACTCCGTATCCTCAGATGGTTGGGGTATTTTCCCAATTTTGTTTGTTATCTTCGCAACCAATGATTTTATCCGAGGGTCTAAAATTCTTGAAATTTATTTGAAGATAAAAAAAGGCGGCAAACCTAAATAAGGTTGCCGCTTTTTTATTCTTCGTCTTTCTTGTCTTTATCTTTATCCGTATTGTAATGATCTAAGAAATAAATCAACGTTTGCAATTCATTTGTTAAGTCAACATTTTGAACACGTATACTCTTTGGTACAGAAATCCGGATAGGCGTAAAGTTCATGATACCTTTAACTCCTGCTTCTGCTAAATCATTTGTGGTTTCTTGGGCTACTTCCGTAGGTACCGTTAAAATGACCACTTCGATTTGCTGTAAGCGAAGTTGTTCAACCATTTCGCTCATCGGATAAACAGGTACTCCGCTTAGGATAGTTCCAACGATTTCTTTATTGATATCAAAGGCAGCGCTGATCCGCATATTATTGCTTTGGTGAAAATTGTAATTCAATAAAGCATGGCCTAAATTCCCTACACCAATTAAAGCTACGTTAGTCAAACGATCTTGTTTCAATGTTTTGCTGAAAAAATTCATCAAGTCTTCAACATCATAACCATAACCTCTTTTTCCTAAAGCTCCAAAATAAGAAAAGTCACGGCGTATAGTAGCACTATCAACTTTTACTGCTGCACTTAATTCAGTCGAAGAAACACGTTCTTTGCCTGCATCATGCAAAAAACGCAAATAACGGTAATAAATCGGCAATCTTTTTGCCGTTGCTTTTGGTACTTTTAAATTGGACATTTCTTTTCCTCCACTTTATTATTTTCAGTCAGTTAATTAATCAAATACTTTTTCACAATTATTCCGATTTAAACGAAACTTCACAAGCGTTTTTTTGTTTCAACTAAGCAATTATAGCATAGTTTTATGATATTACTAGTATTTAGGACGTTATTTTTCCAAAAAAAATGATAGAGGCACTTTTCTGCTTGTGAACATTCACAAACTTCGCTTGTGAATCAAGGGTTTCTGACCCAAAAAAATCTGTTCGAATAATATCAGAATGTTTCGTTCTATGCTAAACTATAAAAGAGAACTATGAAATGAGGAAATGACATGATTTTACTACAAGTCCAACATGTAGCTCGTTATTTTGGAGCAGATGTGTTGTTTGAAAATATTTACTTAGAAATCCAAGAAAATGCACGTGTTGCTTTAGTGGGTCGAAACGGTGCCGGAAAATCGACCTTATTAAAAATGATTGCAGAAATTGAACAACCTGATGCTGGACGGATCGTTAAGAGTAAAAATATTACGATTGGTTATTTAGCACAGAATACCGGCTTGCAATCCGAGAAAACCATTTGGGATGAAATGCTGGTCGTTTTCGAACCTGTGATCCAAATCGAGAAAAATATGCGTGCCATTGAAGTTCAATTGGGCGACCCAGGACTGTTAGCCGATAAAGAGGCTTATCAAAAAACCTTAGAACGCTACGATCAATTGCAACACGACTTTCGAGCAGCTAACGGATTCGGTTACGAAGCCGAGATCCGTTCTGTTTTGCATGGCTTCCGTTTTTACGAAGAAGACTATCAAAAAAAGATCCATCAATTATCAGGTGGCCAAAAAACACGTTTAGCGCTAGCTAAACTGTTATTAGAAAAAAGAGATTTATTGATTTTGGATGAGCCGACTAATCACCTGGATATCGAAACATTGGATTGGTTAGAGAACTATTTGCAAATGTATCGCGGGGCATTATTGATCGTTTCACATGACCGTTACTTTTTAGACAAAGTCGTCAACGAAGTTTACGAGATCAGCCGTCAAAAAATCACTCATTATAAAGGAAATTACTCCAAGTACCTAGATTTAAAAGCAGCTCAATTAGAACGCGAATGGAAAGAATTTGAAAAGCAGCAAACAGAAATCGCTAAATTAGAAGACTTTGTTAACCGCAACTTGGTTCGGGCTTCTACAACCAAACGAGCACAAAGCCGCCGGAAACAACTAGAGAAAATGGAGCGAATCGATCGACCGCAAGGCGATGAAAAATCAGCTCATTTTCGTTTTCAATCCGGAAAAGAAAGCGGCAATATGGTGTTGACCTTAGCCGATGGAGCTATTGGGTATGAACGCCAAATCCTATCTGCTCCGATTGATTTAGAAGTTCGCAAATACGATTCAATTGCCTTAGTCGGACCGAACGGGATCGGAAAATCTACCTTATTAAAGTCTTTGATTGGCCAGTTGCCATTGATTCAAGGCAGTGAGCAATTAGGGGTTAATGTTGATTTAGGGTATTACGATCAAGAACAAGCTAATTTGAATTCCAACAAAACTGTTTTAAGCGAATTATGGGACAGTCACCCAACAACTCCTGAAAAAGATATCCGCAGCATTTTGGGCAGCTTTTTGTTTACAGGCGAAGATGTTGAAAAAGCGGTCACTAGTCTAAGCGGTGGAGAAAAAGCTCGTCTAGCTTTAGCTAAACTGTCTATGCACCGCGATAATTTTTTGATTTTGGATGAGCCGACCAACCATTTAGATATTGACAGCAAAGAAGTGTTAGAGAATGCTTTGATCGATTTCGACGGCACACTTTTATTTGTTTCGCATGACCGTTACTTTATTAATCGGTTAGCGACTTCAGTGGTAGAATTATCGGCAGAAGGCAGTACCCTTTATCTGGGAGATTATGACTATTATCTGGAGAAAAAAGCCCAGCAAGAAGAACTCCGCCAACTTGCTGAAGCAGAAGAGCTAGAACAAAAAGGCATTCCATCCAAGCCCACTAACTCCACCGGAAAAAACAAACGCGAAATCGATAAAGATGCCCAAAAACTGGTCCGACAATTGAAACGCCGAGTCGACACACTGGAAACCGACATGTCCGCTATCGAACAAAATATCGAAACTTTTGAATTGCAGTTGACCGAACCTGAAGTGTTTGGCGATCATGTAAAAGTACAAGAAATCAATCAAGAATTAACTGCTCTACACTCCCAGCTTGACGGTATTTTAGCAGAGTGGGAAGAAAAAAGCATTGAATTAGAAGAGCTCAGTGATTGATCGACATCTTTTGAAGCAAACCTTGCTTCAAAAGATCTAAACTGAAAACAATTAACTAAATTTAAAAGGACATAGCCTATTTTATGAGACTAATAGGCTATGTCCTTTTTTCTACAAACAACTGAGGTTAAATAATTCTTTGTCAATCGTATTCATAGTTCTTAAGGGAATGAAGTTTCCGAAAAAATTTCTCTCACTTATCCGCCTCGTCTAATCACTAACTTCAACTTCTCATACGAAGCTAATGTTAACACCTTACATATTTGCGTTTGAAACCTAACTTTCCTTTATCCATCTCTTTTTGAATACTTTCATAAGCGTTTAGAAAACTGTTTTGTTTCTTTTCCCGCTTGACTTCTACGATGCCTACTTCTGCTGCAGTCTCACTAGCCTTTTCGTTTAGTGGTGAAAATGATACTCCCACAGTGTATAGAAAATTATTCATAGCAGCTTTCGTCCGCTCTGGCGAATCATGAATCGTATTTTTCACGATATCAAGCATATTAGACATCTTACTTTCAGAAAATTCATTGTCTGGACGGTTTCCTAAAAGCCAACAGTAACAACTCCAGCCTGCTGACATTTTCAGCTCTTGACCGCTTGCAATCCATTTATCGGCAATATCTTGTGCATGGTCTGACTCAGATAATGTTACGGCCACCACGTAATCGGACAGCATATAAAAATAGGCTGCATCAATCCAGCGCTCAAAGTCCGACTCTGTCATGGCTTTTGGATCGGCAATAATACCTGCAAAGTACATGGCATCATAATTCCCTGTAGCATAAAGCTCTTCAGCTAACGGTTGGTTTATTTTTATTTTCTTTGCGATGGGTTTCATAGCGCCTGTAGCCGTACCAAAAAGCGGCTCGTGGGCTCCATTAGATAGGTACATTTTCTTCATTCTTTCCTTGCCCAAAGCTTCAAGCTCCTGCATAACTGTTTCAAAATCCATTTTTTTGTACTTCCTTCCTGAATCTTAATACCTGTTGAATTGTAAGAAACTTATTGATACTCTTTTCTAAACTTCTATACTTTTCAATTTTACCATAGTTTTATACTGCTATTTTGCTTTCTGAATTGGTTGAATTGCAGACACTGCTGTTAAAAAATGTATTAGATAAAGCCAAAAAAGATTAAGTCCAATTGAACTTAATCTTTTTTGCTTCAATATTATTTTAATCATCAAGACAATGTGCCTTCATAACTATCAAAGGTTAAACCTGGTTGTGCATTCAAATCATAATCTGCAAATTGTTGTTGGTTGTATTCTATATAGGCTGCAGCGCCAATCATGGCGGCATTGTCTCCACACAGTGCCAAAGGCGGGATCAAGAACTCCACTTCCGGCAACTCTTGAGCCATCGCTTTTGATAATCCGTTTCGTAAGCCTTGATTTGCAGCGACACCGCCAGCTAAGACTAGCTGCTTAACTCCCAATTCCTTAGCGGCCCGGATTGTTTTTGTTACGAGCACTTCCACAACACTTGCTTGAAAACTAGCCGCTAAATTATCAGCATCTAGTTCCTCGCCTTTTTGTTTAGCATTGTGGACTAAGTTGATAAAAGAACTTTTTAACCCACTAAAACTAAAATCATAATTATCATCTTTCAACATCGCTCGCGGGAAATGATACGTATCTTTGCCGATTTGTGCCATCTCATCAATGCGTTTGCCGCCCGGATAAGGCAGTCCTAAGACCCGGCCAATTTTATCATAGGCTTCTCCGGCTGCATCGTCTCGAGTCTCGCCGATGATTTCAAATTTTCCATCTTCTTCCATATACACTAATTCAGTATGTCCTCCGCTGACCACTAAAGCCAATAACGGGAAAACCAGCGGCTGGATCAATCGATTGGCATAAATGTGTCCTGCCATATGATTAACGGCAATTAAAGGCAAGTTATAAGCATACGCAATCGCTTTAGCTGCATTAACGCCGATCAGTAATGCTCCCACTAATCCAGGACCATTTGTTACGGCAACTGCCGATAATTCTTGGTAAGCAACTGAGGCTTCTTCCAATGCTTCTTCAATGCATTGCGTAATCTGTTCAACGTGATGCCGGCTTGCAATTTCTGGGACTACTCCGCCGAAACGCATATGGCTCTTGATTTGTGAAGCGACTATATTCGACAACAAGCGATGCCCATTTTCGACTACTGCCACACTAGTTTCATCACAACTTGTTTCAATTGCTAAAATTAAATTTCGTTTGGTTTCCATGCTTTCACTCTCTTCTACCTGACATTTTTAGTCGCCGTTCACTAACTTGCTATAGCGCATCACTTGCGCATCTTCTACGGGATTCCTGTAATAAGCTTTGCGTACAGCTACTTTTTCAAAGTCTAATTTTTGATAAACGGCAATGGCTGCTTTATTGCTGGAACGTACTTCTAAAAAAAGTTGTTCCATTCCATTTTCGCTTAAATGATTTAAACAGGCACCTAAAAATTGGCTGCCGATTCCTTGGTTTTTATAGGCATGATCCACCCCAAAATTCGTAATCTCTGCTTCGCCTAAAAAATGGTGGTAACCAATAAAGCCTATCGCTTTTTGATGTTTGATTGCAAAACCATACCCAACAAACGGAGCTTCTAAATCTGTCGAGAAGTTTTCTGCTGTCCAAGGCGAACCATTAGAGTAACTAGCTTCAGCCAGTTGATGAATTTGTTCACTAGACAATAGCACTTCTTCTGGGAAAACAAACTGAATTTCCCGAGATTCAGTTTTAATGCGGTTCATAACTATCCCTCTTTCTTAACAATAAACTCATTTCTAAAGCATCTTCATGATCTCCAGCATAATACTCTTTTTTTACTTTTCCGTCTTTGAAGCCTAATTTTCGATATAAGTGCTGAGCCGCAACATTTGAAACTCGTACTTCTAAACTGACTTTCACCATGTCTTCTTTTTGTGCCAATTGCATCATTTCTTTCATTAAACGCAGTGCAATTCCCTTGTTTCGTTCAGCAGGTACTACTGCAATATTGGTGATATGAGCTTCTTCTTCAACAAACCAAGCGCCAATAAAGGCTAGCGGGCGTTCTTGGTCTCTTACAATCAAATACAGCGCACGTGTATTGTGATTGATTTCATGCTCCAATGCCTTTTTATTCCAAGGAGCACTTCCGTTGTAGCTGAGTTCTTGGATACGGACAATATCTGGAATATCTTCATCTGTTGCTACGAACCATTGAAAAGCTTGGTCGTCTTCCAACCGCATCACAGCCGTTGATAGATGAACTCGGTTTGCTAATGTCGTCGGCCAAGATTGTCCTTCTGCTTTATTCAGTGCTGCTCGGTTCATCGCGAACCACTCTCTAAATTTTTTCAACATACGTTTCCTCCAGCTGATCTGGATGCTCTTTACGCCAATTTTCCTCCGCTTCTGCCAGCTTTAAATAATCTGGGACTAAGGTATGGGCATCTTCCGGCACTTTCGTTATCCCTAATAATCCTAAAACACCGGCTTTGGGCAAATGATCTTTCAAAGGCGCTTCAGTTATCCGTCCAGATAAATGTTGTTCAAAAATCTCTTGGTGTAATAAACGATCTTCACCAATCAATTCAAATGTTCCAGGTAAACCACTTAAAAAAACAGCCCATTTCTCCGCTGAAATATGAGTATCTGCTTCAATTTGGACTAATTCCCTTTTTTGCCATTGATACAAACCTGTATAAATATTGCCGCGTCGAGCGTCAAATAACGGCACTAAATAGTTCGGCGACTCTTCACAGTTGCCTGCTAATACAGCTAAGCTAGAAACGCCGACTATTTCCTTATCTAATGTCCAAGCTAGTGTTTTTGCGATCGTCACTCCAATTCGCAAGCCTGTATATGATCCAGGACCTTTTGCAACAACGATTCGGTCCAATGCAGACGGTTCCCAATTAACTTCTTTCATTAACGTATGAATCGCTGGCATTAATCGTTGGCTGTGATTACCTTTCACGTTTGTCGTTACTTCTCCGATAATTTTTTGATCTTCCAAAACTGCGACACTCATCACTTGATTGGATGCATCGATTGCTAATAATTTCATTGTAAAACGCCTCAGTTCTAAATAAATTCCTATTGTTTCGTTTATCTTTATATTTTAGCACATAATAGACGAAAGATTAAGCAGACGAACCACTTGTACCGTTCATGACTATAAATCAAAAGAACAATTCATTTGATCAATGGTTGCCAGCTAATTTTTAAAATAGTCGTCGTGATAGAGAAACCCTTCTTTCATATGCCATTTTAACAGGCTTCCTTTTATGATCTAACTATAAGGGGTTGCCAGCTAATCAGTGTGACTCGTGCAGTAGAGGTGTGCTTTTCACGATCCGAGACAAACTTCTCTCGGTTCAGGGCTTATTTGTCCCGTTTCCTTAGATTCGGAGTGAATGGTTAGAGCTAGAGCCTGTCTAGCTCGTAAAAGGTACGAGAAACGGCCATCTATTTGTAATTTGATGAGCCCTATCTCATCACTGTGCTCAAAAATGAGTTTATATGATGTAGTAGGTTGTTGGTTGTTTGGAAAATGTTCGGATCCGAACATTTTGCTATAAGAAAAACCAACCGAAAAATCAGCAAACGCTCTAAGTGTCAGGGATTAGAAGAGGTTTTGCCTTTTTTATGCCTTTCCCTAGGATATCTTGATACTAACTTGAAAGGGTTATCGTTTGATTTTTTAAAATAAACACGTTAGACTTTAGTTGTAAGAGAGGTTCACACTTTTGTCACAAGTTGTTTTTGAACTCTTTACCAGCACAACTTGTACAGCAGTGAGAATTGTTTTTTTAATAATATACTTATTAGGAGGAAAACAACATGGCAGACAAAGATAACAGCATGAAAGACAAATTAAAAGGTATGAAAGACAAAGCGGTCGGTTCAGCTAAAGACGCTTATGGCGATGCTACCGATAACACAGGCAAACAAGCCGAAGGAAAAGCTCAAAAAGCTAAAGGCGAAGTAGAGAAAAAAGTCGGCGAAACAAAAGACGAGATGAAAGATCGCGCGGATGAACGTGCTGATCGCAACAATAACTAATTTTACTTTTAAAAGGCACTGCAGTTGTAGTGCCTTTTTTCTCTTTTTTTATTTTATTGACAAGGAGGAATCACTGAATGGCACGAATTTTAATTACAGGCGCAACCGGAACGATTGGACAAGTCATTACAAAGCATTTAAAAAGCAGCCACGAATTAACGTTAGTTGATATTCATTTTTCTGATATCGATCCCGAACTTCTAGCTGGAACCGAAACAAAAGATTTGGATCTATCCATTGAAAAAAATTGGGTCGGATTATTAGACGGCATTGAATATGTTTTGCATTTAGCCGGCGATCCTAGCCCAGATGCTGAATTCTACGACACGTTATTAGATCTGAACTATAAAATCCCTTATAATCTGTTCCATCAAGCTACTCAAGAGGGCGTTAATGTAAAACGCATCATTTTTGCTTCTTCCATTCATGCAGTCGATGCTTACCCGCAAAATGTTCAAGTGCACACCAATCAACCGGTTCGCCCTGCTGACTTATATGGCGTCTCTAAAGCTTATGCAGAAGCTTTAGCTAGTTACTATGCTTATACAACGAATCAGGAGATCATCGGTATTCGAATCGGCGACTTTAAAAAAGAAGGCGAACTTGATCCAAGTTCCGGTCCTGAAGGGATGGCCAATTTTTTATCCGCCAGAGACTTTTGCCATTTGATCGATTGCACATTATCCGCTGAACTCCAAGAGCCGTTTTTATTGGTCAACGGGATTTCTAACAATACTTTTCCACGGTTGGATATCGATCAAGCACGCGTTGCTTTGGGTTATCAACCGCAAGATGATGCTTTTCAACTCAATAAGATTTGGAATCAGCAAAATTAACTGAATAGTAAAACAGCCAAGTTCTCCCATTATTTGGGAACGCTTGGCTGTTGTTCTTTCTGTTATTTAGAATTTTGTAAAAATATTTTTGGTACTTTAGCTTGAAAACGGACAACTTCTCCTGTTCTAGGGTGTACTAAAGCTAAAGTGGATGCATGCAGACCCAGACGTTTTAAAGGATTGATTCTTGATCCGTATTTTTTATCGCCTGCAACTGGATGGCCCATCTCTTCCATGTGGACACGAATTTGGTTTTTACGGCCTGTTTCCAATTGAATTTCTAATAGCGAAAACTGTTCGTTTGATCGGATTTTTTTGTAATGAGTGACCGCATGTTTCCCGCCATTATCAACTGGGCTTGAAAAGACGCGCATGGCTTTATTTTCTGTTAACCAAGAACTGATGGTTCCTTCTTCCTTGCGAACTACGCCTTCAACTAAAGCCGTATAAATTCTTTCTTTCACAACATCGCTCCATTTTTCTTGCAGCGCTGTTTTTACGGCTTCGCTTTTCGCAAACAACATCACGCCTGACGTATCTCTATCCAAACGGTGAACGATATAAATGCGGTTTTTTTGATTGTCTTCTTTAACATAAGTCGTTAATTGTCGATAAGCTGTCAAATCATTTTCATTTTTAGAAGCCATAGACAACATGCCGGCTTCTTTGTTGATCACAATAATGTCTTCATCTTCATGTAAAATGCTGACCCCAACTAATGCATTCTCTTTGATGGCGACTTTATTAGCGATAATGCCTACTGTTTGTCCAGGTAGCAATGAATAATTATGCTGTGTGATAGATTTTCCATCTACTATCACTTGTCCACGGCTCAAAACGGATTTTATTGAATTTCGGCTGTTTTTCACTTTTTCTTGCAGCAAAAATGCTAGTAACTCAGTCGGCTCTTTTACTACATAATTAGTTGTTTTAGCATTGCTCGGTTGTTTCGTTGTTTCTTTTCGTTTTCTTGCTGGCTGTCTGGAATTCTTTTTCATAAAAAAACCTCACTCTCATTTCTAATCATACCAAATAGTTGTTTTTAGACCTAGAAAAGCCTTCAAGCTACTCCTCTGACTGTTATCCTACACTTGCAGTATAACGGAAAAACCCAAAAATAAATAACCCGAAAACTAAAATTGCTTCTAAACAGCAATTTTAGCTATCAGGTGAACTCTTCTTTCTATTTTGATTGTTTTTTATGTGGTACTTTCACGTAAAATCAAATCTGTGGATAACGTTATTTTCTTCGCTACTCGCCGATTCGATTCAAGCTGATCCATTAACAGATCAAAACCGGCTTCTCCCATCATTTCCGTATAAACTTTAACGGTACTCAATGTTGGGTAAACATACTTAGCCACACTGATGTCATTGAAACCAATCACTTCAACTTGTTCTGGAACAGAAATTCCCGCTTCTTGCAACGCTCGTAAAGCACCAATAGCTAATGCATCATTGGCCATAAAAAAAGCTGCTGGCAAATCATCGCCTAACTCTTCCATTGCTTGCTTCATTAAGTGATAACCTGATGTCACATTGAAAGAACCGATAAACCGATACTTTTCTTGATACAAGTTCAAACGATGAAGATAGTTTTCCACTAGAATAGATCGCTTATCCACAGGCGTGTTGGATCGGTCTCCGTAATTTTCCTGTCCTCCGATAAATCCAATTTTCTGATGGCCTTTTTTTGTTAAATAATCCATTACGGAATGAACGGCCTGCTCAAAATCAACGACCACCGAATCCAGCTTACGGTCCAATAAATCGAAATCCACAAAGCAAATGCTGCTTGTCCACCCTGTTAACCGTTCAACTTGAGAATCACTGAATTTCCCAATCGCTACGATGCCTTCAATATCTGCAGTTGTGTCAATATCTGTATCTTGAAAAAAACGAATGACTTCATACCCTTCTTCTTCCGCGCGTTTCTCAACACCCAGCCGGATGGATAAATAATATAAATCATCCAGTTCTTCTTTTTCAGTATACCACTGCACGATTGCCAGCTTGCCCTTTTTTTTAGCTCTCTTTTTCTGGTATTTGGTATAGTCCAAAGCTTCAGCTGCTTCAAAAATACGCTTCTTTGTATCGTCGCCTACCGATAACGTTTCATCATAATTCAACACTCGCGAAACCGTTGCACTTGAAACACCGGCTTTTTCAGCGATGTCTTTAATCGTTGCCATGCTTTTCCTACTTTCTTTTCAGTCTATTTTTTATCAAATTAAATCAAAGTGGTAAACCGTTTCTGACTGAAAAGTTTCACCCGGGTTCAAAATACTATTGCCGAAATTTTTGTGGTTGATCGCATCAGGTAAGGTCTGTGTCTCTAATGCCACTCCTGAATAAGCTAATACAGGTTGACTGTCGATGTCATAAGCCCCATCCGCCCAATTGTTTAGATACACAACGACGGCCTCACGATCGGTCGTAAACCACACACGTCGACCGCTGACCGGATCGCTGATTTGACCGTCTGTTTGGTGTTGGTTCAATGAATGGTTCAGCACAAAAGGATGATCGTATCCTCGATTTAACTGCAGCTGTGGATGGTCGCTATCTACACCCGTTTTCAATAGTTTTGATCGTCTAAAATCAAAATCCGTGTCGGTTACATCCGCTAATTCGCCAGTTGGAATAGAGTCTTCTCGCAAAGGAGCATAACGATCACTGTTCAGTTGAAGTTCATGCTCTAAAACACCTTTCGTATGATCGCCTGTCAAATTAAAATAAACATGATTCGTCGGATTAAATAAGGTTGTCTCATCTGTAGTGGCTGTATAATGGATTTTCCACTCGTTTTGTTCCGTTAATGTATAAACCACTTGCACCGTCAAATTACCTGGATAACCATTTTCACCGTCCGGGCTTACATAAGTAAACGTCAACGTGCCTTCATCGCCATCTGCTGCTGCTTTTGTTTCGACTGTCCAAAATCGTGATTCAAAAGCTGGGTTTCCACCATGATGGTGGTTTTCACCTTCATTGACCATCACCTGAACCGTTTTATCTTTTAACTTAAATTTCCCGCCCTCGATCCGACCAGCAACACGGCCAATCGTTGCACCGTAAAATGGGCGGTGTTCAACATATTTATCTACTGAATCAAAGCCCAATACAATATTTTTACTTTTGCCGAACTTATCCGGCATCAGGATAGACGTCACAGCAGCTCCGTAATTCATCGCCGATAATTGCATCCCTTTGGTATTTTCCAAAGTATACTCGTAAACTGGTTCGCCATCCACTTTTCCAAAAGGACGTTTGCTTACTTTCATTTAAATGCTCCTCCTATTCTCCTACTGTAACGTTTTGATAAATCGTTTAAAGGCCGTTTGTCCTGCCAGCGTTTGTTTGTAAACTCCCGCATCTTCCAATACACGTAAGAAAACTTCTCCTACAGCTTCTTCTACAATGTGGTGAACAGTTGCTGCAGTCGGCTGTTTTTCTGCTTTCAACACATTTGCCCATTCTTTATGAGAGTCCGCTAGGTCATTAGGTTTATCCAATAAATACTGTTCAACTTCTTGCAGCTCTGTTTTTAATCGCGGCGGCAAAATTGCTAGACCCATAACTTCGATCAAGCCGATATTTTCTTTCTTGATGTGCTGTACATCAGGATGCGGATGGAAAATACCATCCGGAAATTCTTCTGACGTCCGGTTATTTCGTAAAACCAGATCCAATTCAAAATCAGTTCCTTTGCGACGTGCGATGGGCGTGATCGTATTATGCGGCACTTCACCCGTATAAGCTAAAATAGCCGCTTCTTTATCAGAATATCCGCGCCACTGCTCTAGAATAAAGGCAGCCGCTTCAATCATCGCTTCTTTATCGGCGCTCTTCAGCCGGATTACGGACATCGGCCAGTTAACAACTCCTGCTTCAATCATTGGAAAAGCATCTAACGGAAATGAAAAGTTTACCTCCGCTTCAGCCATTGCAAAAGTATGGCGACCTCCTTGATAATGATCATGCGATAAAATTGATCCCCCAACAATCGGCAAATCGGCATTAGACCCTACGAAGTAATGAGGAAACTGTTCAACGATCCCCAGCAGTTTACTGAAAGTAGCTTTTTCCACTTTCATGGGTTTATGAACTTCCGATAAAAAAATACAATGCTCATTGTAATAAGCGTATGGCGAGTACTGTAAACCCCAGCATTCCTTATTCACCAACATTCGGACAATGCGATGGTTGCTTCTGGCCGGGTGATTAACGCGTCCGGCATAGCCTTCATTTTCCATACACAGCAAACAGATTGGATAACCGGAACTCCCCGCATGCTTCTCCAATGCTATTTGTTTGGGATCTTTTTCTGGTTTAGACAGATTGATCGTTATCTCCAGTTTGCCGAACTCACAAGGAAAATAAAATTGGATATTTTTCGCAATGCTGCGTGTTTTAATGTAATCATTTGACTGACTTAATTGATAAAAATAATCCGTCGCCGCTTGCGGTCCGAAAACGTAACGCTCCCAAAACTGGCGATTTACTTCAGAGGTCAGCGGGGTGATCAAACTCATGATCTCTGCGCCTAGTATCTCATGCGCAGCTTGGATATCTTCAATGACTTTTTCCTGCACTGCATATTCGATAAGCTGATCCAAGACGGCTAACCGTTCCGGCAGCGGATCAGACGCTGCTAAGTTTTGTTGAAAATCTTCTTTTTTCAATAAGCGCAACAATTCATTTGTTTTTAGAATTTTATCCAGTGGATCGATCTCTTGCTGGAAAACCCCTAATTCAATAAAATCAGTAATAAGTTGATTGATAGTCTTTTGCTTACCCATAAAAGTAAAAAGCCCCTTTTTTATTTTTTGGATTGGTAACCTTCTGGATGCAGCTCATGCCAGCGCCAAGCAGAAGCGATAATGTCTCTCACATCCGTTTGTTTTGGATTCCACCCTAAAACAGTTTTAGCTTTTTCACTTGAAGCGATCAAGGTACTTGGGTCGCCCATTCGGCGTGCTTCAATTTTAGCCGGAATTTCTTTTCCCGTCACTTGTCGTGCGGTTTGTAAAATTTCTTTGACTGAAAAACCTACACTGCTGCCTAGGTTAAAAATAGAACTTGGGTTGCCTGCTTTCAAATACTCTAAAGCTAGAATATGTGCTTCGATCAAATCGACCACATGAATATAGTCGCGAATACATGTGCCATCTGGCGTATCGTAGTCTTCGCCAAAAATAGCTACTTGTTCACGTTGTCCTAAAGCCGTTTCTAAAATGATGGGAACCAAATGAGTTTCTGGCGAATGGTCTTCCCCGATACTGCCATCCCATTTTGCTCCAGCCACATTGAAATACCGTAGGGCAACAAATTGCATATCATAAGCTTTACTGCACCATTTCAACATCTTTTCCATCATCAATTTCGATTCGCCATAAGGACTTTCTGGATTGGTTTCAGCTGTTTCTTTAATAGGAATGGCTTTCGGTTCGCCGTAAGTAGCAGCCGATGAAGAAAAAACGATCGGCTTAACGCCAAATTGCTGCATTACCTCTAAAGTCACTTGTGTACCATAGACATTGTTATTGAAATACTGCAACGGTTCTTGCATAGATTCGCCGACCAGCGAATTGGCAGCAAAATGCAGCACTCCTTCAACCGTTTCTTTCTCGAAAACACTGCTCAAAAAAACTTTGTCGCGAATATCGCCTTGATAAAAGCGTGCTTGCGCTGGAATGGCTTCTTGATGACCCGTTTGCAGGTTATCGACCACCGCTACCTCATACCCGCGTTCAATCAATTGGTCAACGGCATGCGACCCAATATATCCTGCCCCGCCTAGTACTACTACTGTCATAATGTTACGCCTCCTCTAGCATTTTTGCGCCGTCGCTGATACTGGCAATATAAAATTCAGCTGGATAACCGATTTCAGCTTCATACACTTTCCCAACCTTTTCAATAAAGGTCTCAATTTGATCGTCAGCAACCAATGCAATCGCACATCCGCCAAATCCTGCACCGGTCATGCGTGCCCCGATCACACCAGGTTGATCCCAAGCCGCCTGTACTAACGTATCCAATTCTATACCCGTTACTTCATAATCATCCCGCAAAGAAATATGCGAAGCGTTCATCAATAATCCGAATTCTTTTAAATTCCCAGCTTTCAATGCTTGTGCTGCTTTTAATGTCCGTTGGTTTTCACTTACAGCATGACGCGCTCGTTTTTTGATCATTTGATTTGACAATTGATCTTGATACGTTTCAAAGGTCGCTTCATCCAAAGCACCCAATGATGGAATAGAAACAAATTTTTGTAGCTCTTCCAATGCTTGTTCACATTCGCTATGACGTGTATTGTAGCCTGATTCTGCTAATTCTCGACGTTTTTTCGTATTCATAATGACAATTTTGTTGTCGCCTAATTCGACAGGAACCATTTCATATTCAAGCGTATTGCAATCCAATAAGATAGCTTTATCTTTTTCGCCCATTCCTACTGCAAATTGGTCCATAATACCAGAACTGACACCGATAAATTTATTTTCTACTTTCTTCCCGATTTTTATCAAATCCAAACGAGTTACATTTAGGTTAAACAACTCTTCCAGCATAACACCTGTCAGCATCTCAAGCGAAGCAGAGGAAGACAATCCGGCACCATTAGGAATATTTCCGTAAATCACAACATCCATTCCCGTATCAATCTCATACCCTGCTTCTTTCAAGTACTTAATGACGCCTTTAGGATAGTTTGTCCATTTATCTTCCTTACGATACTCTAAATCCGTTACATCAAATGAGATAATGCCTAACTCAGGAAAATTTTCAGAATACAAATTGATTGTCGTATCTTCTCTTTTAGCAGCCAAGCCAAAAGTCCCAAGTGTGATCGCACACGGAAAAACATTCCCGCCATTATAATCTGTGTGTTCACCGATTAAATTAATCCGACCCGGAGCAAAAAACGCTTTCATTTCTTTGTCGCCAAAAAAATCTTGAAATTTTTGTTTTAATTCTGTCAATTCCATCATCATTCTCCTTTGATTCGTAGTGTTACTCTTATTCTATTTCTTCCAGTAAAAAAGGTCAAGTAAAGTTTAGTAAATATTTTAAAAAATCTCAACTATAAGGAATAGTCCTAATTAGTATATTCCATTAGAGTTAAATGTTAAAATGAAAAAATAAGCATCATTATCTGAAACCCAATTCTAACTTTCAGATAAGGTTCTAGACTTGACCGCTTAGACTATCTATAATAGATAAAGGTTGTTGTAGATAGTAATGAGATCAAATACATTTATGAGGTGAAAAACATGAAACGTATTGCTGTTTTAACAAGTGGAGGAGACGCTCCTGGTATGAACGCAGCTGTTAGAGCTGTTGTTCGTAAAGGGGTTTACGAAGGCATCGAAGTTTTTGGAATCAACTACGGATTTGCTGGACTAGTGGCTGGAGACATCCGAAAATTAACCGTTTCTGATGTTGGTGAAAAGATTTACAAAGGAGGAACGTTCCTGTATTCTGCTCGTTATCCCGAATTTGCATCTGAAGAAGGACAATTAAAAGGTATTGAGCAGCTGAAAAAATTCGGTATTGAAGGTTTAGTGGTTATTGGTGGAGATGGTTCTTATAAAGGAGCCCTTGCTTTAACAAAGCACGGTTATCCGACCATTGGCATACCTGCTACGATTGATAATGATATTGCTGGAACTGATTTCTGTATTGGTTTTGATACAGCTATCAACACTGTTTTAGAATCTATTGATAAAATCAGAGATACAGCTACCAGCCACATCCGGACGCTGGTTATCGAAGTTATGGGCAGAGATGCTGGCGATATTGCGCTTTGGTCAGGCATTGCTGGCGGAGCGGAACAAATCATTATTCCTGAAAAAGAATTTGATATGGAAGAAATTGCAAACACGATTCGCATCGGAAGAGAACGCGATAAAAAACATAGTATTATCGTTGTTGCTGAGGGCGTAATGAAAGCAGATAAATTTGCTGCTGAACTTAGCAAATATGGAGACTTCCAAACACGTTTCACTGTATTAGGACATGTTCAACGAGGCGGTTCTCCTACAGCCCGCGACCGTGTGCTTGCAAGTGTTTTCGGAGCAAAAGCTGTTGAGTTGCTGATGGCCGGTAAAGGCGGTCTAAGCTTAGGAAACGTAGAAAATAAATACGTAGAAAATGACCTTCTTGACACTCTAAAGAATAAAAAGCATATAACCGATCCTCTTAATTTATATAAATTAAGCCAAGAAATTTCTCAAGGATAAAAGCTCCTCTCTGTTCTGAACAAAAAAAGTTCCCATCATTTAGACTGATGGGAACTTTTTTATGTTTCTTTTTAGATTATTTCTACTTGTTCGGTTCTATAATAATTTGCAGATAAGTCATCATAAAAAGCGGCCATAGTAGCATTCATATAAGGATTTAACCATAAGAATCCAATTCCGAAAGTCAAGATGCTAAGCAGTCCCCAACCAATGAAACTTAGTTGTAATTTAAAATATTCCCACTTGTGTCCATCCATCATTCTTCTGCTTTCAGTAATGCAATCTAATGCAGATGGTTTTTCATTTTCAGAATGATTTGTACGGTCTTTATAAATAAAATAAGCTTGGGAATAAGCTAATGATTTAATAATTCCTGGAACAATAAATAACAGTGTCCAAAAAAAGGTGAATATTGAAATGATAATATAAATTAATACGGATCTTAGAAAATACTTTTTAGTAAAAACTTGAAAAGCATTCTTAAATGGATGGATAGTCAATTCTGGATTTCTAAACCAATCTAAAAATGTATAAGAAATCCCGACAGTTATCAATGTAGAAATAATGCCACCAGCAGTTCCAGCGTTATCAGAAAAACTCGTTTCATAATTCGGCATATAATCAGCTGCGACATACATAGGTTGATTCATTATTCCAACTATAACAATTGCACCTATTACGCCAATTGTTAACATCAATAATGTTGGTACTAAATTTAGTAAAATCGCGTCTTTCCATCTCCCACGAAAGAGATCTTTAACATCTTGTTTCAATTCAATTCTTCTTTTATAATTTTCCAATCTAATCGTTCCTTCCATTGTGCTTGTTTTTGCAGATAAGCCATTGTCTAAACTTAATCATACCAAAACTGCTCTTTATATATCAAACGTTAGTGATTTAATTCTGTAGTTTTCTTTAATTCTTCCTACATTATCATTTTTTAACGGATAATATCGTTTCGGCTTTCATAAAAAAAGAAAAAACTCTTTTATTTTTGCTTACATCTATAACTTGTGTAACAAGTAACCTATCGACTACTATAATTCCTCTTTATTATTTCTTTCCAATCTTAATAACTGCCGCAATGTTTTGTGTAGTTTGTTTTATATTTTCATATCCCGTTTCCAATGCGGTCTCTAAAGAAGTAATTTCAGAAAGAATGCTGAAGACGGCCGTCACTCCATGTTCATAAATCGCCTCATAATCACCAGATAATCGTCCGGCAATAGCGATGATCGGCACTTGATACCTTTGAGCAATTTTAGCCACACAAATAGGCGTTTTTCCATAAATCGTTTGATGGTTGATCCCTCCTTCGCCCGTGATAACTAAATCGGCATTGCGGACTTCATCTGCTAAACCGACCAACCCGCTAACCAATTCACCGCCATTTTGCAACTTCGCTTCTAGAAAAGCCATCAAAGTACCACCTAAACCGCCAGCTGCTCCTGCTCCAGCAACAAATTCAATGTCCTGATTCAAATCCTGACGAATCAAACGGGCAAAGTGTGCTAAATTTTGGTCGAGTTGTTCTATTTGTTCCGCTGTACCGCCTTTTTGGAATCCATAAACATAAGAAGCTCCTTTAGGTCCGGTTAAAGGATTGTCCACATCACACGCTACTTTGATTTCAACTTCTTTTAATTTTGGGTTTAATTTGGCAAGATCGATTGAAACTAAATCAGCTAAGCCGATTCCGCCAGGGATGATTTGTTGTCCTTTTTTATCCAGCAGTTCCCCGCCTAGACATTGAATCATTCCAGCACCACCATCATTGGTTGCACTGCCTCCGATGCCAATTAAAATTTCTTTGACCCCTTTATTTAAAGCTTCTTGAATCAATTCTCCAGTACCCCATGTAGAGGTAATCAATGGATTCCGTTCCGAAGGGGGAACTAAGTGCAATCCTGAAGCTGCCGCCATTTCAATAATGGCGACAGTACCATCTCCTGAAATACCGTAAAATCCTTCTACTGGTTCCCCTAATGGTCCTTGAACACTAAGCGTTTCTAGCCTTCCTTTTGTAGCATCAACTAAAGACTGCACTGTTCCTTCGCCTCCATCAGCCATCGGAATTTTTACATATTCTGCATCAGGAAATACTTTTTTAAATCCTTCTTCAATAGCATTGGCTGTTTCTAATGCGGTTAAACTTTCTTTAAACGAGTCTGGTGCAATGACAATTTTCATTTGGACACTCACTCTCCTCATATGAACCATTTACACGTTATCGTCTGAATGGCTTTACTGTTATTATATAAGTTTCAGCTTGTTTAATGAAGTTTATCCTTTTGGATCAAATCTAGCCGCCAATAAAAAAAAAGACAAGTCACCACAAAAATGGGAAGACTTGTCTTTGTTAGTTTACCAGACAGATAAATACCCGTCTGATCTTGGTTCTGTTCCACCGACTAAAACACCATTCTTATCACGCAAAATGATTTGGCCGCGTCCGAACATAATCGTTTCATTGACCACTTCCACTTCATGTCCTTTTCGCATCAGCGCTTCGGTCACATGGAAAGGCATGCTCGGTTCAACTTGAATGTGTTTTCCTTTGATCCATTGCCATCTGGGAGCATCTAGTGCATCTTGCGGATTCAAATGAAAGTCAATCATACTGCTGACCAGCTGCATATGCCCTTGAGGCTGCAATGGTCCGCCCATCACACCAAACGGTCCAATAGCGGTATCGCCTTGCGTTAGAAATCCAGGAATGATGGTATGGTAAGGACGCATACCCGGTACTAAATAATTTGGATGACCTTTCTCCAAAGTAAATTGACAACCGCGATTATGCAGACTGATTCCCCATCCAGGTAAAACCGTTCCGGAGCCAAAACCTGTGTAGTTGCTTTGGATATAAGAAACCATGTTGCCGTCTTTATCGGCTGTTGCAAAATAAACGGTCCCTGACTTATCCAACTCACCAGGAGCTGGCGTTAACGCTTCTTCACCAATCAACTCGCTGCGTTCTTTTGCATACTCTTTTGATAACATCGCTTCTAATTCAACTTTCATCGCTTTGGGATCAGCGATATGCTCTAAACCATCGCTGAATGCCAGTTTGATGGCTTCAATTTGCTTATGATACGTTTCAATATCGTCTTTCCCTTTTAACTCTAAGTTCTCTAGGATATTGAGAGCCATTAAGACAATTACACCAATCCCATTCGGCGGCAGTTCCCAAACATCATAACCACGGTAATTCGTGGAAATAGGGTCGACCCATTCTACTTGGTGCTTTTCCAAATCTTCTTTGCGTATGTAGCCGCCATGCTCCCGTGAAAATGCATCGATCTCATCCGCAATTTTCCCGCGGTAAAACGATTCTCCATTTGTGTTGGCAATTTCTCGCAGGGCTTTAGCGTGACCTTCAGAAGACCACATTTCGCCGGCTTCCACCGGACGGTCATCTGGGCAAAAAACATCGAACCACGTTTTCAAAACAGGGTAATCTTTTAAAGCAGCTGAGTAAATTTTATAGTATCGTTTCCATAAACGCGCAACATTACTGGCAACTGGGAAGCCTTCTTCAGCAATTTTAGCTGCTGGTTCCAACACTTCTGTTAAAGGCAAATTGCCAAACTTTTCAGATAAAGCTACCCAACCGCTAGGCAGCCCTGGAACAGAAACAGGATCTAATCCAAATTTGCTGATTTCTTGGTAACCTTTTTTTACAATAGATTCCGAAGTCATCAAATCGGGTGCTGCTCCGCTGGCATTCAAGCCATACATTTGCCCTTCAAACCAAACCAAAACAAATGCGTCGCCTCCAATCCCATTCCCTGAAGGTTCAACCACTGTTAATGCCGCTGAAGTAGCAATTGCTGCATCAATGGCATTTCCGCCTTTTTTCAGTATTTCTAGTCCTGCTTGCGACGCCAGCGGACTTGCGCTGCCAATCATTCCTTTATGGCCGTAAACTAAATTACGTCTTGATGCGTAATGAAATAAATTTGGATCAAATTTCATAGGTATTCCCCTTTGCATTTTAATGGTTTATAAAAAGTTAACGAAAACTCCAGCGATCACAATGGATAACGTCGTAACTGTCGACAATCCGGCTACTACATAAGCTGGCATAATGTGTTCTAGAATTATTTCTTGTTCTTCAGGATCATCCGTTACGGCTTTAGCAATTTCGTTTGAAATCAAAAAAGTTGCTGGGAAGCCTAAAAATTGTCCCATGGCAATTCCCATAGCTAAATTTTTAGTTTTTGTCAGTTTCCAACCTGGCAGTAAATAGAAAACAATGTATAAAGCTATCAAAGACACCCCGATCAGCAAAATAGTCGAGAGACCTAATGAAAGCAAGTCAGCCACACTAATGTTAGCCAGCGAAGGAACGATTGTCGCAAAGACTAACATGGACAGCAATCCAGAGGCTTTCCCTTTTTCTAAGATTTTGTTGGGAACCAACTTGGTATAACTCATCACTGCTCCAAATAACAAAGCCCAAATCGAATAGTTGATAGGAGTGACTGTTCCTAGTGAAACTGCAATCCAAGCAAAGAAAACAGCAATTGCTACACAGACAAAATCAGTAAAATACTTGTTGTTTCTATCAGCGAAGCCGATGTTTTTTTGTAAGTCTGCTTGCATAGATTCTTCTTCACTTGGCGTTAATACCTTTTTTTGCTTGCTGCGGTAATCAGCCAAAACGTCCTTTGCCTCTCTTACTCCAAAAAAGGAAGCTGGATAAGAACCGGCAAACTTCTTAATAGCGTATAGCACTACTCCTAAAGCAGCAGGAATAGCTAAACCTATTTCAGAAGCTGCACCACTCATGATTTGTGTCGACACGATCCCGCCGTTTAACACTGGAATTGCTACAATAGCACTCTTAATTCCGACGATTGGAGCGACCGCTAAACAAGCCAACATGACAACCAACATGGATACAACGGCTGTCAAAACGGTTCGCCATTCTTCAGCCAATTGCTTTAAATTGATCATCGTACCCATATGAAAAATCAATAAACCGGCCGATAAACTGCCAAATTCCGATAAACCAGCTAATTCGATAATATTAGCGGGTAAGACATTCGTCAAAAAACCGATAAGAAATAAAAATAATGCCACAAATACAGATGAAACTTTAGCTTTGGAAAGAATCCCAAAGAAGTCCCCAATCGCAAAAATACCAACTACAATCAAAAAATAAAAGTAGCTTCCACTTGTGAAAGCTGTCAAGATATCCTGCATAAAAATTCCTCCCCTATAAATCGTGCTTTTTTAGTCGATTTGATTAAGATGAAAGAAAATAAACTAATCAAAATCTAATGCAATGGGCATATCTTACCATTGTATTCTAATGAGTGTCAATCCTTATTCTGGCTTTATGCACAATATATACAGTTATTTAATAATGATGGTCTTAAAAAAGACACCATCAAGCAAATGCCTTTTCTTTCCAAGGCAAATCTGATGGTGACTTGTTAATAATTTGTTTATTTTTAGTCCATTTGTAATTTTTCAACTCGTACTTTCTTTTGTAACAACTTAGCTTCTTTCACACTAAATGTTGTGCTGTTCGTGTATTGCACTTTGCTTGCAGCACAACCGCTCGCAAAGGCTAACGTCTCAGTCAATGGCTTTCCTAAAGATAAATTTGCTAAGAAAGCCCCGACAAAGCAATCACCGGCACCCGTATCATTCACTGCAACGACTTTAGGAACCGTGATTTGGTAAAACTCACCATCATGGCTGCAAATGCTGCCTTCACTTCCTTGCGAAACAACGACATAATCGATTTTTTTAGACAGTTCTTTTAAGTTCTCTAGTAAAGGATTTTCTGCGGAAACAATTTCTTGTATTTCAAAGGCATTCGGTTTGATAAAGTTTACTCCTACTTCAACTGCTTTAGTCAATGCTGTTCCCGAAAGATCGCATGCGATAAAACAGTTTTTCTTTTTCAATACATGCAGCAACTCTTCCAAATCTCTCAGTTCGAATCCCGGCGGCATCGAGCCGGCAATCAAAACGATATCCTTTTCTTGAATCTTTTCTTCAATTTTTTCAGTCAACAATTCTATATCATAACTGGAGACTCTAAAACCTTTTTCAGTGATCAAGATACTACCGCTAACGTTCGCTTCCAAAATAACATAGCTTTCTCGAGTCGGCTTTCCATAAACCTCTACCAAATCATAATTGAGTTCTTTTTCCTTTAAAATTTTTTCCAATTTACTTTTGTTCGTTGTACCGCAAAAACCCAATGCTTGGTTTTCTACGCCTAGTGTACTCATCGCAAAAGAACCATGGTGACCTTTTCCGCCTAAATCATACTCGACTTTACTAAGCCGGTTGTTTTTTTCTTTGACCAATGTTTTTTCAAGGAATAACAAACGGTCAATGGCTGGATTCAATGTAATGGTGTAGATCATATTTTTTTCTCCTTCCAATTGCACTATTTTCAAAAAAACCTTCTTTTTCTTCTTATTATATCACCTAACTGTACCGCTTACATTTATTAACCTTTCAGTGAACAGCTGAAAGGCTAATACCGGCTTCCGTTTTTTCATTCAGCGATGTCCAAATAGTTGCTTGAAATCGTTTAATGACAAAAAAACCACCAACATTAGCAGCTTTTTGCTGAATGTTGGTGGTTCCTTGAATCGTTTTGATTAGATACTAGACTACTTTAGTGTATTCGTCCGCGATTTTATCAATTAAGGTTTTGTCTTTCAAACCTGTTACTTCCTTAATAACTTCTTCAACTGGTTTTCCTGCTAATAATTCAGCTAGCTTTTGACTTTCTTCATCAGCAGCATCACGATAAACCAATATTTTGGCTACTGTTTTGATTAAATGTTCAGTAGACAATCCTCTTTCATTTGCTTCCCGAATAGGTCGGATAAACCGTTCATCGTAGCCTAATTTTCTCATCGGTGTTCTTGCTACACGTGTAATATCATCTGAGATATAAGGGTTCATGAAACGTGACAATATTTTTTCAATATAAGCTTGGTGCTCAGCTGCATCGAAATCCCACTTCTCAATCATTAAAGCACCTGTTTCGCCTAAAACGTGTTCAACTTGCGCTTTTACTTCTTCATCTTTTAAAGCTTCATCTATGGTTTTGTAACCCGCATATTTTCCGGTATAAGCTGTAGTCGCATGTCCGGTATTCACAGTGAATAATTTTCTTTCGATATACGGTTCTAAATCTTCTGCATAATGGGCGCCGGTTAACTTAAGGTCTTTATTTTTCAAAGCTCTTTCGTCAATGACCCATTCTTTATAAGGTTCAACTGAAACAAATAATTTATCTTCATGCGTTTGCAGAGGAACGATCCGGTCAACAGCTGCATTAGGAAATCCAATGTATTGTTCAACGTATTGAATTTCTTCATCCGATAAATGCTTGATAACTTCGCTTTTAAGGAAATCACTTCCGCCAATCATATTTTCACAAGCAATCACATCTACTGGTTGAGTAGAGTTCATTTCTTTACGTTTTTGAATTCCTTCAGCTATCAATGGTGCAATAAACGGCAATATTTTCGGGCCAATGGCAGTCGTAACAATGGCTGCCTGTTTAAAAGCTTCCACGACTTCTTCAGGATGGGTACCATTGTTGATGCCGGAAACATTTTTGACCGTAATGTGTTTTTTATTTTCTTCAGCTAATTCGATCGTATATTCTTTGTACTGGTTCAAGGCATCAATGATGTCTTTATTGACATCGATAAATGCAATGTCGAATCCATTTTCAGATAGAACTTCTCCAATAAACCCTCTGCCAATATTGCCTCCGCCAAAATGAATAGCTTGCATATTATTCGACCCCTTCCAATGCAGATAAAACTTCTTCTGCTGTAGTTGCATCTGCTAATTTAACAACGTTATCGATCTCTGAGCAATAAATAGCGATTTTTGAAAGAATGTCCAAATGCTCATTGCCGACTCCAGCGATTCCGAAAACAATGCTGACCATTTTTTCATCTTCCTCTGTTCCAAAGTTAACGCCGCCTGGAATTTGGACAACAGAAAGTCCTGATTTTTTGATCATATCTTTTGAATTTTCTGTACCATGCGGAATAGCAATAAAGTTGCCCATATAAGTGGTTAAATTCTCTTCGCGTTGAATCATTTCTTTAATGTAGCCTTCTTCTACATATCCTCCATCAACTAAAATTTGACCAGCGTAACGGATAGCTTCCTCTTTATCTACAAAAGCTTGGTTTAAACGAATGTTTTCTTTTTTTAAAATGTCCATTTTATTCATCCTCTTTCTTGTTCATTATTGTTTTTGGTATTTTTCTAAAAATAAGGCATTTAAATAATTGGTGAGCAATTTTTTCGAACCAGCATTAAAGATTTCTAAATTCAAGTCACTTTCAACAATAGCAGAACTGATCAATCCCAATACTTCTTGAGCCGCCTCGCTTAAAGGTTCAGGACCAAGCATCATTAACACTCGTTTCATCTCAATGGTCCCTTTATCAATCGAATCCATCACAAAAGATGCCGGAATGTCATAAATAGCAAAGTACGGCACGGTCACTTCTGAATCAATACAATGGAATAAAGCCATGTTCGTTCCAGGTAAACCAATAGGAGCTATAGTCATGCGCTCCAGCAGCTTCCATTTGATTTTTTCGGGATTCGAAAGAACGGCTTCTTCTTCCAAATACAAACAAATAGATTCAATCAGTTCTTCTATATTGCGGTGATTCTGCCATTTCTTCAAATCGAACCGTTCGAATAACTGATTTACGATCGTCATTTTATGATAAAAGGTTTTAAATTCATTTTCTTCTATCGGCGATGTCACTAGATTTTTAGTATCAGAAGGCTGTTTTTTCAATTTTTCGGATAGCAATTGTTTAATAGACATCCGGATGCTTTTGATTTCATCATCCATCAGCAATGGCGTAACAACTTTGTATTCTGATTCAAACCCTTGCAAGAAAATCGTGGAGAGAATCAAATCGTAGTCTTCCAATTCTAGTTGATCCAATTGAGAAATACGCGAGGTCGCGATATCAGATATTTCTGGAATATTTTTCTTTAAACGGTTTTGCACTATTTTAGCCATGCCGACACCACTTGAACAAATAACCAATACAGAAACATGCTGTCTAGCAATCAACTTCTCATAGGTGGAGGCAAAATGAATCACGATATAGATGATTTCATCAGGTAAAAACTCAATGTCTGTAAAGACTTCTTTTAAGTTTTCCTCCACTACAAGACTCAATTGTTGATACTGTGAATGTATCTTTTGTAGTAGTGAACTTACATTGCCTGGCATCGGCGCCATCGCTCGCTTAACCGCAGCAGAGATATGAGCCAGCAAATCATTGTACAAGGTTTCGTCTTGATTGAAATCCCAATCCATTTGATAAGAAACTCTACGAATCAATTCGCTCACCTTAAAACTCAAATCTGCATCATAACCTTCTGAAAAGAACTCTTTTCGTATGTGGACATTCAAGCCTTCTATCTGAAGAGCCAGAAAATAAGTTTCTGCCAAGTTTACTTCAATAGCATCCCTCTTCTGGGTAGCTTGAAAAATTCCTTTCGCGATGCTGACACTTGTGGAGTCTTCAACCGTCGTTAACGGCGTATGGAAGGATTCCAAAGTATAGCCTTGCTTGATGCGCATAATGGAAAAGGTCAACAAAATAATGAGTTTTTGAAATTGAGTATCGGTCACTTGTTTAAAGAAATCTTGATCAAACTCTTTTAGAACATAGTACACATTGGTCAACACTTGTTCATCCAATAGATTTAAAAACAAGTTCTCTCTTTTTACCCATTGGCTCTCTTTATTTTTCTTTGAGAAGCTCTCGAGCAATCGAGAAAAATCGTATTCGTTGATTTCGCTGCTGATCAATCCGCTAATAATCAACCTGCGATTGCTTTCTTCAGCAACGGCTTTGATGCCTTTGGATTTTTTTCTTTGAATTTCAATTTTATAGTCTTTAAAAATTTCTTCTATCGATTGTAGATCTGATTGGATCGTCCCCACGCTCACTTGAAGTTCAAGGGCTAAAGCTTCCATTTTAACTTCTTCTTCATTTAGCAACAATTGGATAACTAAGATGCTCTGGCGTTGTTGAACCGACAATTCTTTAGAGGAGTCATGCAGATTTTCTTGCAATTCCTGGAGTGCAATAGCATTGCCAATTAAACGATACCCCTTATCCGGTTCTCGAACTAATTTGATTTGGCTTTTGGCTAATGTGCTTTCCAGACTCGACATTTCACGGTAAATCGTCCGGTCACTAACACGAAGAGCCTCGGTCAAAAAGTCTAATGTCACTCCGTTTTTTTGTTCCAAGAGCAGCTCGATAATTTTCTTTTCTCTTTTAGAAATGTTAATCGGGATTTCCTCCTTTCCAAAAAAATCAAAATGAGTAAACACAGTGACTACTCTTCACTGTGTTTACTCTCCTTATTTTAAATTTTGGGGAAAGCATACCGCTACACACTGGTTGCAGTTGAATCCCAAAACTCTTATTCTATATAAGAAAAGTATGTTGTTTACATTACTTATCTTATCCTAGACGATCAAGTTGCTAAAGCAATAAGCCTTCCAGTGAACTATTCGTTAATAGATTTTTTTAAATCATCAATAATTTCATCGTATTTCGGACTATTCAAGAAATTTCCCACCGAAACTTGTGTTGCATGAGGCGTTTTTTGTTGTGCACGAACGGTTAATTCTTCTTGCGTAATGACCAACAAACCGTCTTCATCTGTTAGGTTATTGATCGATGAGTTTGTCACCGAGATATCCAAACCAGCTTCTTTTACTTTTTTGCGTAAGATAGAAGCTCCCATTGCACTAGAACCCATACCAGCATCACACGCAAAGATGATCTTAGAAACATTTTTAGGAACTTCACTTGATGTTGTTCCTGTATTAGCAGACACTTCTGCCGCCGCTTCAGTAGCCGTTGAGCCAGTATTTTTTAAGTTATCAATGATTTCCTCGTATTTAGGACTGTTTAAGAAGTTTTCAACAGAAACTTGTGTTGCCCGAGGTGTTTTTTGTTTTGCACGAGCTGTTAATTCTTCTTGCGTGATAACCAGCAAACCATCTTCATCTTTCAGGTTATTGATCGATGAGTTTGTCACCGAAATATCTAAGCCTGCATCTTTCACTTTTTTGCGTAAGATAGAAGCTCCCATTGCACTAGAACCCATACCGGCATCACACGCAAAGATGATTTTGGAAACTTGCGCTTGTTTAACTTGTGCTACATCGTCTGTTGAAGTTACTGCAGATGCAGATTTGCTTGTTCCTTTTGACTGAGCTTTCATAGCTTGTGTTTCTTTAAGTTTAGTTTCAAATTTTTCGGATTCTGGATCAGATTTATCGGCTTTCAAAATGACCATTGCCACTAAGAAAGAAACAACTGCTCCAGCAACTACTCCTAAAATAACTCCTAGATATCCTCCTTTAGGCGCCATTGCTAGAATAGCAATAATGGAACCTGGAGATGCTGCAGCGACTAGACCAGAGTTCATGATTGTGTTTGTCAACGTTCCAGCCATCCCTCCAGCGATAACAGCTAAGAACAGCAATGGTTTCATTAAAACATAAGGGAAGTAGATTTCATGAATCCCTCCAATAAATTGAATCAATGCAGCTCCAGGTGCAGAAGATTTAGCTGCTCCTTTACCAAAGAATGTATACGCTAATAAGAGTCCTAAACCTGGTCCTGGATTAGCTTCTAGTAAGAAAAGAATTGATTTCCCTGTTTCTGCAGCTTGTTCAATACCCAATGGTGTTAAAATACCATGATTGATAGCATTGTTCAAAAAGAGAATTTTTGCCGGTTCAATAAAAATATTTGCTAGTGGCAATAAGCCTGCGCTAACGATCCATGCTACTCCGCTAGCCAAAGCTCCAGTTAAAATCGTTACAAATGGACCTACTCCATAATAAGCAACGATCGCTAATAGAAATCCAATGATCCCACTAGAAAAGTTGTTGACCAACATTTCAAATCCTGCTTTGATCTTGTCTTTAAAAATGTCATCAAACCATTTGACACAATAACCGCCTAATGGCCCTAACGCCATCGCTCCAATAAACATTGGAACCTCTGACCCCATGATAACTCCAAATGTTGCGATTGATCCCACGACCGCTCCTCGTTGGCCATAAACCATACTTCCGCCCGTATACCCTATCAATAAAGGTAACAAATAGGACAACATCGGACCAACCATAGATGCTAAGTCGGCATTCGGCCAATACCCATCTTCAATAAATAAAGCGGTTATAATTCCCCATGCAATAAATGCCCCAATGTTCGGCATGACCATACCGCTTAAATAGCTGCCCATTCGTTGAACAAATGCTTTTGCCCCTTTTTTTCCACTATTGGTTTGTTCCACAATACTTCCTCCTCAAGTTTCACTTTGTACTTTCTACCTATAAGTAAGCTTAACTCCTTATGAATACGATTACAATAATTGGTACCGCCATTTTTGGCAAACGGTTCACTGCCATAGGTGCCTCTAACTCGATTGGTCTACATAGAAAGAAACAAACGAACAAGGTATACCAATGAAATTAAATGCAATTAAATTCTTGACTTTATCTTTATTCAAGCTTATTATTACCGTATCGCGATTATTCAAATATAAAAACCAGTCTATACCAATACAAACAAACACGTTATTTGGTATAGTCCGTTATCAATTGTTAGACGAATGCTGATGCGTCACTCGGTCATTTTCTACCGTTGACGATTCGTCATTAGAATAAACAGACTCGTATTTGTTTTACTACAGAAAGAAGGACAAGGAAATGTGTGGAATTGTTGGATATATTGGTTATCAAGATGCAAAAGATAGTTTATTGCAAGGACTAGAGAAATTAGAGTACCGAGGCTATGATTCTGCCGGTATTTACGTTATGGACGAAACTGCTACGGGCCACCTGTTCAAAGAAAAAGGCCGAATTGCCGCCTTACGAAATATAGTCGACTCTTCAATAGCAGCTAACGTCGGAATTGGCCACACACGTTGGGCAACTCATGGTGTTCCTAGCGTGGAAAACGCTCATCCTCATCAATCAAACAGCGGACGCTTCACTATTGTTCATAACGGAGTTATTGAAAATTATAAAGAAGTTTATGCTGTCTATTTAAGTGACGTTGACCTACATAGTGATACCGACACTGAGATCATCGTTCAATTAATCGCCCAGTTTGTCGAAAAAGAGCACTTTTCAACGATTGATGCTTTCAAAAAAGCGCTTAGCTGTTTAAAAGGATCTTATGCTTTAGCTTTGATTGACAACGAACAGCCCGATGTCGTTTTTGCGGCAAAAAATAAAAGCCCGTTACTGGTAGGGAAAGGCGACGGTTTTAACGTTATTTGCAGCGATGCCATGGCTATGATCCAAGAAACCAACCAATTCGTTGAATTAATGGACGGCGAAGTCGTGACCTTAACACAAGAAGCCATCAAAATTGAAAATGCCGTTGGCGAAGTAATGGAACGTGATGCCTATACTGCCGAAATCAATCTAAACGATTTAGATAAAGGAACGTACCCTTACTATATGGCGAAAGAGATGGATGAACAACCTGCTGTGATACGCAAAATCATCCAAAGTTATCAAAATGAAGCAGGAAACCTCGAGATAGATCAAGCAATCGTAGCTAAACTGACTGCCAGCGACCGAATCTACATTGTTGCTTGCGGAACGAGTTATAATGCCGGCTGGGTCGGCAAACAATTGCTTGAAACCTTAACGCATATCCCAACCGAAGTTCATTTAGCCAGCGAATTTGGCCACAACATGCCATTGCTGACTAAAAAACCATTCTTTATTTTCTTATCCCAAAGCGGAGAAACAGCGGATAGCCGCCAAGTCTTGGTTAAAGTCAACGATATGAACTATCCTGCTTTAACACTGACTAATGTAGCCGGTTCAACGCTTTCTCGTGAAGCAGAATTCACCTTATTGTTACATGCTGGTCCAGAAATAGCTGTTGCTTCAACCAAAGCTTATACTGCTCAAATTGCTGTTTTAGCTATTTTGGCTGAAGTAGTCGGCAAAACAGTAGGCTTATCAGAAGAGAACAACATAATTCATGATTTAGGCATTGTCGCAAGCAGCATGGAAAGCATTCTTTCTGAAAAAGAACAAATCGAGAAACTAGCTACTGATTATCTTAGCACTACCCGAAATGCTTTTTATATTGGGCGAGGAATTGATTATTATGTAGCTATGGAAGCTTCTTTGAAATTGAAAGAAGTCTCTTATGTACAAACAGAAGGATTTGCAGCTGGGGAACTGAAACACGGCACCATCGCGCTAATCGAAGAAGGCACTCCTGTCATTGCTGTCATTACTGATGAACGCATTGCCGGACATACCCGTGGAAACGTTCAAGAAGTCCATGCCCGTGGTGCACATACCATTGTTATCGTTATGGAAGGATTGGAGCAAGCTGGAGATCAATTCATCTTACCGAAAGTCAACCCGCTGCTTTCACCTTTAGTAAGTGTTGTGCCTACTCAATTACTAGCATATTATACTAGTTTGCACCGTGGAAACGATGTCGACAAACCAAGAAACTTAGCAAAAAGTGTGACGGTTGAATAGAACTACTCTATTTATGTATCTTTTAAGAATTTAAAATTAAAGGTTGAAAGTTTATACTAAAATTTGCTAAAAACAATCCTTTACAAATATTATATTCGTAAAGGATTGTTTTTACTTATGCAAAACGATAATAAACTTTAAACATAATGTTTTAAATACTGTGCAGTTGAGGCGAACTCTTATCTCCTTTTTTCGCCTTGATTTGTAACTAGCTGTTATTAATGCGATAATAAGGTACTATGTCCGGCTTTCTCGTACATAATGATCACATATAGGAGGTTAGGAATATGCTGCACAAACAACTGAAAACTATCGGATTTGTCAACAGTCACAAAGCTGGTGAGAAGCGGATCGCCTTGCTGCCTAGAGACATTGCACAGTTACAACATCGAGAAGCTTTATTTTTTGAAGAAAACTATGGAAGCGGTTTAAACATTTCTGATACTGAATATGCGGCTTTAGGTTGTCAGATTGTTTCGAGAGAAATTGCTTTAGCGCAAGATATCATCTGCGATCCTAAAATTGGAGACGCTACCTTTTTAAAGGATTTACACCCAGGACAAACATTATTCGGTTGGATCCATGCTGTCCAGAACAAAGAAGTAACCGATACATTATTAGCTAATGAGCTTTCAGCATACGCTTGGGAAGACATGTATGAAGATAATCGGCATTCTTACTGGCGCAACAATGAACTGGCCGGCGAAGCAGCCGTCATGCACGCCTATCAATTAAATGGCGTTATGCCTTACGATACCAAAGTTGCCCTTTTAGGTCGCGGCAATACTGCACGAGGCGCACAACGTATTTTAACCGGTTTAGGAGCAGATGTTCGAGTTTACGACCGTCGCCAAGAAAAACTGTTCCGAAAAGAAATGACTGAATTTGATGTGATCGTTAATGCTGTTTTATGGGATACTTCTCGTAAAGACCATCTTGTTTATCAAACAGATTTAAAACATCTTAAACCTGGTACGATGATCATTGATGTCAGCTGTGATGAACATGGCGCCATCGAAACGACTGTTCCCACTTCTTTAGAAGACCCGATTTATGAAATAGATGGTGTTGTCCACTATACCGTTGATCATACTCCAACTATCTTTTATCGTTCTTCTTCAAGCGCTATTTCAAACGAGACCGCTAAGTATATCGATGACTTGGTTGAAAATCAGCCTAATGAAATTCTAGAGAATGCTTTGATTATTGAGCGAGGATATATCATTGACGAGCGGATCAATCAATTTCAGAATAGACCGGTCTCTGATTCTTTAATAAACTCAGACCGGCAAGATCCAGCTTCAGCAATGTAAATAAGAAAAGAAGAGGTTGGGACAAAAGTCCCAACCTCTTTTGCATATCCGAATATTTATTCTAGAACGTGTTCCAAAAAGCAGACCCGACGTCCACTTCACGAATAATGCTCGATGGTCTGTGACCATACTGCGCTTATTCGTTCCAGTGATTCGGGTCTAAACGCTTTTTGTCTCACTCCCTTCTTTTTCCATTATTTGCTGCTATCCGTAACAGGTTCCTCAACGTGTTTGCCGAAGAAATAAACAGTGGCAACTGTCACGATCATCGCAATCGGCATCACGATCCAAATGGATATCCCTAGTCCAACAGGAATAAATCCGAAAACAACAGCGATAGTAGCAACCACAATTGCATACAACAATTGGGTCTTCACATGTTCTAAATGATCTGCTCCAGCTCCCATCGACGATAAAATAGTTGTATCGGAAATCGGTGAACAATGATCCCCGAAAATAGCTCCCGTCAAGACAGCACCGGTAGTCATAACAATAAATTCTGGATCATTAGACAATGCAGCAGATAACGGTATTGCCAGTGGCATCAAAATTCCCATCGCTCCATAAGAAGTCCCTGTTGCAAATGAAATAATCGAACCAAGAATAAAAATGACAGAAGGCAATAAGAAAGCAGGCATTGAATCTGATAATAACGAAACTAAAAATTCAGCTGTACCCAATTCTCCAATAACGGCACTTAAGGACCAAGCCAATAACAAAATAGCTCCAGTAACGATCAATGACTTCATTCCGTTGATCCAAGTATCAACTGCTTCACCCCAAGTAAAGATTTTTTTCGACACGCCCATCGTCATCGCTACGATACTTGCCAACAAAGCTGCCTGGAACAAAACGATACTCGCATCTGAAGCACCAAAGGCTTCTTGTATAGCTAAAAGCGAAACAGGGCTTGTTTTTAGAACTTCTATAGCCGCAGCTTCGCCGCTTTCCATAATGGCAGCATACCCATTGAAATAGAAACCGACAAATGCTGCTATGATCAACGTTCCAATTGGAATCACCATGTTCCAAACACTCAATTTAATTCCTTCAACAGGTTCCATTTCATCCAGTTCAGTTGCTGTAACGACACTAAGGTCTTCCGCATCTTGAGCGTTGCGTTTACGCGCTCTCTTTTCAGCGTTTAACATTGGACCAAATTCTTTTAATAAGAGAGCCGTCGCCAATACAAAAGCCAGCATTAAAAAGTTATAAAAACGATAAGGCAACGTTTGAATAAAAATGCTATAGGCATTGACTGTTTCCCCAATTGCTTCATATCCATCTTTGATCAATCCTACTTCATAGCCTACCCATGTTGAAATTAAAGCTATTCCAGCAATAGGGGCAGCTGTGGCATCAACAATAAAAGCTAGTTTTTCTCTGGAGATTCTTTTCTCGTCTGTTACGGGACGCATTACTGGCCCAACGATCAGCGAGTTGGCATAATCATCAAAAAACATTAAAATCCCTAGAATCCATGTAATGACTTGTGCACTTCTAGGTCCTTTAGCTTTATTCGATAAGACAGCCGCAACAGCTTTTGCACCTCCCATTTTAGTCATTAGCGCAATCAACCCGCCTATCGTCAAAACTTGCAAAATGATTCCGGCATTCCAAGGATCAGCCAAAGAAGTCAACGCGTAATTCACTACACTTAAGAAAGCTTGCATTATCGCAAAAAAGAGCGAACCATTTGCCAAATGGAGCACATAAGCTCCTGAAAAAACACCAATAAACAACGAAATAATGACGTTTTTAGTCACAAATGCTAATAATATCGAGACAACTGGCGGGACTAATGTAAACCAACCATAATTGACGGCAGCACCGTCACCATTTGAAAAATTCATACTAGCGGCGAATACCATAAAAACCGCTACGACTAAAACCAAACCAACTTTCTTCTTCATTTCCTTACTCCCTTTCCTATTTGAACGCAAAAAACGCCTTGAGTTCTATTCAACTCAAGGCGTACTTTATGTATTCATTCATACACTTCAATACCCTTTGTTGATAGTCCTCCACAAATTCATACCTGAAATTTTGTGACAGTGCTGAGCATATTCTGCTCAACCCCAGCAATCAACAGTTTGGCTCTGTCGAACACTTCGGCGATTTCCCCTTTCCAACTACTTCATTGTGCCCTCTCAATAGTTGTACTCTTAAAAATCGCGCCTCTATCTTTACTTTAATTAATTTGTTTTTAAAAAGCTACCTTTCTACTATACGATAGTTCTTAAGATTTGGCATTAATTCTATATGGATGCACATCAAATTCTAATCTTTTTTTTGTTAGAGAATCATTTTGTTCCCTTTGCAATTTTGCCTTTAAGTTGATTAACTTTTTAATCAAGCGTAGACTATTTATAGATCAGTAAACGCTTTCTGTTTAAATAAGGAGGATACAATAATGAAAATCTTAGTCACAGGCGCCACTGGTATGCTGGGTAGTAAAGTAGTAGAAGCTTTGTTAAAAAAAGGAGTCCCGCCCGAATCTATTGCAGTTGCTGTACGTAACCCTGAAAAAGCTGAAAATTTCATTTTACAAGGAATCGATGTTCGTCAAGCTGATTATGAAGATCCGCTTTCTTTAGAACAAGCTTTTACTGGAATTCACCGTTTATTATTGATTTCTTCTCAAGGCGATGATGATCAACGTATTTTGCACCACAAAAATGCTGTTTTCGCTGCCAAAGCGGCCGGTATAAACTTTATTGCGTACACCAGTATCAGCAAACCTGAAAACAGTCATTTAAGCATCTCCCATGTTCATCGTGTAACAGAACAACTCATTCATGAAACAGGGATTCCTTATGCGTTTTTACGAAACAACTGGTACATCGAAAATGAAATAGGTCTTGTAGAAACCATCTTAGCTGGCGAACCGTTAGTTACTTCCGCTGGCAATGGACGCGTCGGCTGGGTCCCGCGAGTTGATTACGCCGAAGCTGCTGCGGTTGTTTTAGCTGCCGACGGCCATGAAAATAACATTTATGAATTAACGGGCACTCCCCAAACGTATGCTGATATGGCACAGATTTTATCAAGTTTAGCAGATAAAGAAGTTCCTGTTTTACAAGTAGAGGATGACGCTTATCGTCAAACTTTGATTGATCACAACACTCCAGAAGGGTATCTCGATTTCTATGTAGAAATCCAACAAGCGATACGCCAAGGAGACTTGGATGTCGAGAGTGAAGATTTGCCGCAACTGCTCAATCGCCCTGCGATCACATTGCAAGAGTCCTTAACGGAAATTGTCCACAAACTTAAAGAACACTAAACTATTTTAAACTAAAGAAGGCGTTGAAAATAAACTTTCTTTATTCGTTTACCGCTGCTCTCTTCATTGGTGTTCTAAAAAACAGATGGTTGGATATCCTTATTTTCAACTTCTATAATAGGGTGTAAGGCAGTTTCTTTAAGATTCGTCCCTGTAATTGATTCACTGACCGTACATTCTAAGCTAAGAAAGGAAGAGTTCTTTATGAAAAATAAGAAAGTATTTTTGCCTGCATTTATGACACTGGCTGTGTTAGCAGGATGTTCAATGAACAATAACGCTACGGAACAGCAAGCAAGCAGTGCTTCTTCTCAACTAAGTTCGCAAGAAACAGCTAGCCAAAGCAGTCAATCGGAAAGCTCTATCGAAGAAAAATCCAGCAGCGAAATGACCAGTCAGTCCAGTGACAGCGCTGCAGAAAATCCGGGCGAACAAGCGACTGACTTGACTCAACAAGAAGTGCTTGAAGCCATTGGAAATGAACTGTATACTGATGCGCCTATTAAATTGCCCAAACAACTTCCAATGAAAGAAGGAAAACATTTGAGTGCAACCACTTCTTCTAAATCCGGTATGTATGCGATTGTTTTCTATGAAAGCGATGAACCTATTCCTATCAATAACCAACAATTAACAGATGGTACCAGTTCAGCTGAACAAATCGCTCGATTAACCGTTCAACAGTACCCTTCACAAAAAGAAGCCGATGAGCAAATAGCCTACCAAACATTCAGCGAGCAAGGCGGACAAGAAGTTGATCTAGGCTATGACATCACTGGTTACCAAGACGCAGGGGCCGGTTCTGTTTATACAGGTTGGAATGAAGGACAGTGGGCGCTAGCTTCTCATGCGAGGACCGAAAATAGCGAACAAGGAGTTGCATTGGCAAAAGAAGCTGTAGAATTTTTAGAAAATAACCTGCTTCCCATTCCTGATCCGCATGGGTTTGCTCATCTTGATGTTGAACAAGGAGACAACCGTATTCTTTGGCAAGATGAAATGACCGTTTATACTATTGATCAAGTGGTTAATCCAATAGATGCCCTCATGATTGCTGTCGCATTTGACTAACATAAGTTCCTATCCTTTTCTAAACGAATCAAGGATAGGAGTTTTTTTATTAACCATCAATTTTATAGGGCTCTTTCACTGACTCTGCATAAGTCTTCCAGTATAAACCGTGTTCCCTTGACCATTCTGCGTATGCAATTTCAGTTACCTGAGATTGGCCTTCTTCTTTTAAAATGTCTAATAACCAATCTTTAGTTTGATGGATACTTAGAAGAGCTTTCTCATTGATTGCTCCTTCATCTATTAAAAGGATAGTGAGCACCGCGTCTTCTTCTTCATTTCTCATCACACTGATCGTTCCTCCTGTTTCAAGAATCACGTATTTTGCTTCTTTCAAAGAAAAACAATTTTGTTGCCGCATCATCGTTCTCAACTGTTCCATTTCTACATGGTTGCTATTTAATCCTTTTATATTCAGTTGCCCGTCTTGTACTAATATACACGGTTGGCCTTTGATCCATTTATTGATGGTAGAATTTTTTTGAACAAGGGCCTCGATAATATAAATCATCACTCCCCATACTGTCAATGCCAGAAAAAAATGACTTAACTTGATCTTTTCATCATAAATCGTTTCTTCTAAAAGACCGCCTAACACTAGAGTATAAATCAAATCGAATGGCGTGATATCGGACATACTTTTTTTACCTAATAAACGGGTAAAAAGCAACAGTCCAACTAACCCAAAAGCAACCTTTAACACAATACTCCCATACATAGCAGATAATCCTCTCTTTAAGCCAATATTTTTCAAACGGTATTCTCCCTTCTTTATTCTAACCTTTCTACTAGAAAAGTACTATCGAAGCGACTGAGGTGTTTGCTGACCCGGTCAGCTCAACAGCTTTATTAACCAATGAGCTGCTCTATTCGAATGAACAGAGCGAAATAACCCGAGTTTATTTTAAGAATCTGTTAAACTAATGTTACCTCTATCGCCGCAACCTAGGTGTGTGACTGCCAAAGAACCTAAAGAAAGAAAAGTGAATGAAAGGATGAGCATTATGCCAAAAATCAAGCGTAAAGAAAACGACGTTGAAATTGTATCTAAGCGTTTCAAAATTTATTTCCAGAAGAAATACCAAGTTATTTCCTTAACGAACGATGTTATTACTGGGTTAATGTTTATTGCTGGGAGCTTATTGAACCTTTTTGGAGCTCCTGCTATTTATGGCAATGTTATTTATTTACTAGCCAGTATCTTCTTAACCATACGCCCTCTCCTTAAAATTTTCCGTCATACTTGGATTTCTAAAACAAAGAAATAAGCAAACAAGAGAACGATTTATGGTTTATTGATTGTTTTCAATTGCTAATTAATGCAGAACAAACTGCTAAATAATGTTACTATGGAAGGAGATGAGACGATAAACGGTCAGTTCGATCAGAGCTGATTTAAAAAGGAGACTGGCATGAATTATTTTAAAAAATCATCATTATTATTTTGGACTCTATGGCTATTAGCAGTAGCTGCTATTATTTATATAGCTTCTCAAATCAGTTTTATTTTCCACCCTATCTTTATCTTGTTTTCTACGCTTTTTATACCTATCTTAAGCGCAGGCTTTTTATTTTATTTACTAAATCCCTTAGTCAAACTTATGCAAAAAATGAGAATCAAACGCCCTTACGCCATTGTTTTGATGATGATTTTATTTATTGGCGGAATGATCTCTTTTATCATTAAAATTGCACCTGCCTTAATGGAACAACTGACCGAATTGGTTATTAATATTCCAGTTTTAATTGAGAATATCGAAATTCATGCTGAAGATTTAAAATTGCTTCCAGGACTTACGAACATAAATGTCGATGAAACATTGACTCGTTTGAATCTTTCTCTTGATACCATTTCAAAAACGATTTTGTCTAGCTTTACAACGAGCATCAGTTCTATTATTTCTACCATCACTAGTGTAGCCATTGCCTTGATCACTGTTCCAATCATATTATTCTACATGTTTCATGATGGCGAGAAATTTAAACCTGCTGTTGCAGCGATTTTCCCTAAAAACTTTCAAAAGCATGTGTTTGAATTGCTCCCCCAGATAAACGACGTCATCTCTTCTTATATCAGCGGCAAAGGATTAGCTAGTATTGTAGTGGCTATCTTGATGTATTTCGGTTTTTTAATGGTCGGTATACCCTACACTTTGCTATTGGCTATCATTAATGGCGCAACCAATCTTATCCCTTACATCGGTCCTTTCATTGGTGCAGCCCCTGCTTTTATTATCGGATTAACGATTTCTCCTGGGACCGCTTTTTTTGTTGCTTTAGTCGTTTTTATCGTTCAGCAAGTAGACGCTAACTTTTTAACTCCAAAATTTGTCGGAAAATCTCTAGCGATTCATCCGTTAACCATTATTTTTATTTTATTAGTAGCAGGAAAAATGTTTGGGATCGTTGGAATCATCTTCGGAGTCCCAGCTTTCGCAGTGATTAAAACAATTATCGTCTATATTAAGGACACTCGAACAGCTGCCAAAGAAATAAAAAAACCAAGGTAGAAAAACGACCGCCATGCTGAAAAGCTCTCTTTATTTCCAACTGTTTAATGGAAATTAAAGAGAGCTTTTTTGACAAGTTTTAAAATTCTACCTATTTAGTCATCATTCGCTTAACAAAACGAGCATTCATAAGTTGGTACCCTACGAATAATCCCATATAATTTAAAAATAGGTCACTCACATTAAAAGACCCTATGCCTACTATGTATTGAACAAGTTCTACTGAGAATAAAGGAACAAATGCTTTTGCCACTATTTTCTTAAGGTTGAATCGCTTCAAATAAGAACCTAAGGGAACAAAACAAGCTAGGTTAAAGAACGGATCCACGCCACTGCCGCTTAACAATTCTCCAACAAAAGCTAAAGGGTTTAACGTCGTTCCTTGACGGCTTGAACTGTTGAAAAACAAAAAGCCGATCAAGGCTATCAAATACACGAGTGAAGAAAGTTTTATGTTCTTTAGACTCTTTGTACGGTAAATGATGCGATAAAGGGTTCTTGCTAAAAGAAAAGCCAAACACAAAGATACCATTAATGAAATAATGAGGCTATCTGGCAAGATGTAAATCGGCTTTAAATATAAGGCCAATTTCTGTTGAATGATGGTTTGGTAAAACCAATTTATCACGAGAAAACTGATGAGCATTAAAAAGATGAACACACGACGTTTATTTTTCTTTCCTTTGAATAGTTGCATAACCTTACTCCTGTCGTTAATTTTGCAGCATAATTTCTTACTCCATAGTAGCATGGGCATTCACAAATGTGAACAAAAAAAGCAAACAAACGTTCTCGAAAGTATTCTGCTTTTATTTATACTCAGTAATCGCTAGTTCCATTTGGCTATTAGCTTTTAAAGTTTTAAAAAAACAATAAAAAGCTCCTAAATTTAGCAGATGACCGCTTTAGTTTAGGAGCTTTTAGGGTTCTTGTCTTTAATTATTTTTTTCTTCCAATAAACTTATTAAAGTTTTAGCATCTTCAAAAAACTGACCGTCATCATCCTCTTGAACGAATTCCAACATGAAATATCGAGCTGGTTGTTTCGCTTCACCGGCAGTGATGCGATTAGCATAATCGACTTGGTCAATTGTTTTAATGTGCTTCTTCCATTCTATTTTCCCTTCGTTTAATGGCAAGCCTTCTAATTCTTCCCACTCTTTTTTTATAGGTTTAAGGTAAACTTGATCAATCATTTTTTTATCCATAACAAATCATCCTTTTACCACTGTCTCACCTCGTTGTTAATTTTAACGTTCATTATTTCTTTATGTTTTTAATAAAAAGCTTAGTAGTTTATTTTAAAAAAACCAACTCTAATTTAAGAGATGGTTTTCCAACTAGCTTAGAGACGATGTAAACTAAGCTAGTCTAATGTTTGTATAAAAATCCTCCCATGCTAATAGCTCCTAGCAAAACAAGGATAGGTAAGGGCAGAGAACTAAAAATAGAAGAACCTTTATCTACTGATTCATTATCCGTTTCTGGATCTGTTTGTTCTATTTGCTCTTCAATGCTGCTTTGAGATGAAAACACAGTTCCCAGCTTATCAGATTCAAGCATCTCATTATCCCCATCAGATTCTTTCACTGGCGCTTTTGGAGTACTCTCCTCGATTTGATTACTCATGAGTTCTGTCGCTGCCTTTGCCCTTAGCGGCTTGTCGATAACTGAGCTGCTACCAACCTCTAAATCTGCTTTTTTTTCTATTTTTGAAGAATCAATGATGGGCTCATTTTCTGATTCGATTTCTGGTTCATTCGCCGGTTCTGTTTTCTCAAGTTCAGCAGGTTCTTCTAACAATACAAACTGCTCAAAACTAGCATAACTGCCTTTCGCATCCGTTATTGTAAAAAGAATCGTGTCGTTTTCTGTTAGTTTTCCTAAGCTGCTGAAATCAGCTGAAAAATTTCCTTTTTCATCAGACCTAACTTCAAGGATAAGATCTTTAGGCGATTGACGGTTTTCAACAGCAATAAGGGCATTTGAAATGGTTTTTCCAGTATAGGATGTTGTCGTAGAATAAATATCAGGTAAAATTGTTTCTTTTTTTATTTTATCGCTTGCAGCTTTCCATTCTTCTGTGGGTTCTGAAACTATCTGATCCAGTATGCTGGTCGTTCCTTTAGATACGATCACAAATTGAATAGCTTGCCCAATTTGAAGGGTTTCATCAATAAAAGACCACTGAAATCCTCCGGAAGAGGAATCTGATTTCACAAATGACTCGCTCAACACACCGTCTATCAATAAACGAATGGTGCTGCCCGGAACAGTGCGTCCTGTATATTCTTTTGTATAAGGATAGAGGGCTGGTAACGACGACGCTTCTTGAAGAGCTGTTTCTTCTTCTGAAGGGGTTTGGTTCATGCCCATGATTTCTGAACCGGTTGCTGCTGGCAAAATGCTTTGTTCTAATTCTGTTGTCCAGTCCGTCGACTCATCTAAAATATAAAAACGAATGGTCTCACCAATAGTAAAGTTAATCGTTCCAAAATCGATGGCAAACTTGCCTGTTTCGTTTACAGGCACTGCTGTTCGTGTTTCTTCTCGGTCGCTAATTTGATAATAAACAGTTGTTCCGACTGCACTCTTTCCATTGTAAATTTTAGTATTCTCATGGATAGCGGGAAGAAAGATGGATTCTTCCACTGTTTTTTCAGACTCAGCGTTAAACTGAGTAGGTTCTTGGCCCCAAACAACCGGACCAGAAATACTAAAAACAGCTAAAAATGTCAGCAAGATTGCCAACCGGTTAATTTTTATTTTTCTCATAGTGTAGCGTTGCCCTTTCTTAACTCAGGATAGTGAACGATTTGCTGAAAAAAGGTTATGCTTCTCAGTAAACGCGATTTATTTTTTTACAGATTCTGACTCTTTTAGTACCTGCGCTAATTTTTGATAAAAATCTCCTGTCGTTTTCACTTCAGAAAATGGTTCTTCGCTTACATTTGCTTTTAAAGCTAATTTTTTTACCATTGGTTTTGAAATAGGATCCGTTACATTAATGGATTCAATATTGGTCCCTTTTCCATCTTTTGTACTCGGTATTTCTATAATTCCTTTGTTAGCTAAGTAAACTACTGCTGAATAGGCAGCTGATTCTGTGTCGATTCCGACTATTCTCCAGTTGGTTTGCAAGTCCGGTTTATACTCGCCTTTTTGGACTTCCTGCAAATAGTGAATGGCTAAATTACGAATGGAACCTTCTGTTGCTCCATAAGCACTTTCATCTTGCGAAGCCCAAATCTTTTTAAATTTTTTCCCTTCAAATAGTTCTCCTTTTGAGCGAAGAAATTCCATTCGATCTGAGTTCATACCTAAGGTTAGCTGATCATCTGATTTAATTGGTGTTCCGTCTAACTTCCGCAAGTGTTTGATCCTGTGTCCAGGTTGTTCTCTTAAGTCAATTTCATATTTAACGTTTCCGAAAATGTCATTTGTCCCTTCTTCAGCTGAACGGCGCGATTTATCGAAACTAATAGTGACATCTCCTGAGCGAGCTGTATTGAAATAACCAGCGGCCCATTCCATATACTCTTTCAATTCTTTACCGGTAACTCGGTAAACCGAAACATCCCCATCTGCAAATTGGTAATTGTACCCAATATCTTTTTTTCTGATTGGGCCTCGATCTAAAGAAGCTTGATCATTATCGATTTGATGGGCAACAACGTCTGCTTCACTATAGTAAAGCATCACTTCATGCAGAAAATCGGTTAAAGGAGTTTCTTGGATCTGTACGGTTGGGATGCCTTTAATCACATCTTTAGGGACTAAATCCGTTCCTTTTAATTCCGCTATGACTTTATTGGATTCTGCACGAGCAATGTCATGATAAGGTTTTAGTAAGGTTTCCAACTCTTTATCCGATTCAGCAATGCTTCCATCCGCAGCTACAACGGGAATCACCGTTGCGTCCTTCGCTTGTAATACCCAGTGATCACCTTGGTGCTGAAACGTTAAATCAATCCGAGAAAGATGTGTCCCGTAGCGGTTAGGCTCGGTCACAAGTACACCGTTCACTTCTTCTTTTTCAATCAGCACATGATCATGTCCTGCGAAGACCGCATCTAATTCAGGGACTGCGTTTGCAATATCTTTGACGCCTGTTTCTGGAACTCCCAATTCATTTTCCAATCCCATATGAACTAAACCGATGATAGCATCCACTTTTCCATCTAATTCTGCAACAGCTTTTTTAGTTTCTTCGATCACATTTTTGATGACTACACCATCCAAATGGTCCGTATCTTTTTCATATTCAGTAACCATTGGTGTGACCATTCCGATGATACCAATTTTGATTCCTTCTCGTTCTATAATGGTGTACGCGGGTAAAAACCGTTCTCCGTTTTCTTTGTAACTATTTCCCGCTAGTTTAGGCCCCTTATATTGGCTAGTAATTTTTTCTAATTCATCCAATCCAAAATTAAATTCATGGTTTCCCAATGCCCAAGCATCGTATCTCATTTCATTCATAGCCACCATCAGAGGTGATAGAGATTGATCATTGAATACTTCAGCGTAATTATCTTGAATCGTATCTCCGGCATCTAATAAAATAGTATGCGGGTTTTCTTCTCGAACTTCTTTGATTAGTGTTTGTAGTTGCGTTAAACTGCCTTCTAAATTAGGTTCGTCGCTTGCATAGTCCCAAGGCATAAAACGTCCATGAATATCAGAAGTCGCCAACAGTGTGATGTCGATTTCCTTTTCTTCCACATTAACACGGCCTTGTATAAAAAAGAAGCCTATTCCGATACCTAGTATAATAGCTAAAGCCAATGGTGTGATTCTATTAAATACATTTTTTTTCATGATTGTCCTCCTGCATTCGTCAGGTTTTCTTATCTTGTTTTAAAAAAACAGACAGTTCCCATTTTAACATATAAATGTCTATTTTAAATTTTTCTTGCATAAATCTCAGCAGATTTTTTGAAAGAAAAACAAAAAAACCAAAGCCGTTTAAGTTAAACGAAATGGCTTCGGTTTTTGCTGCTTCACTGATATTAAGTAGTTGGGTTAGACTGCATTTAATGGGTTTCCTTTTGACACTAAGCTTTTTTTACAAATTCCGTTTTCAATTGCATGGCTCCAATACCCTCGACTTTACAATCAATATCATGGTCGCCGTCAACCAAACGAATATTCTTTACTTTGGTTCCTTTTTTTACAACGAATGAAGTGCCTTTTGCTTTAAGATCTTTAATAACGATCACTGAATCTCCATCCATTAGTTTGTTTCCATGTGCATCTTTGAACTCTTTTTCACTTTCGTCTGTTTCAACAACTGTATCTAAAGCCCATTCATGGCCGCATTCTGGGCATACTAAAAGGCTGCCGTCTTCATAAGTGTATTCTGAATTGCATTTTGGACAATTTGGCAAATTAAACATGTATCATTTCCTCCAATTACTATTGCTACTTATATAGTGGCATACCCTTGCTAGGTTGGCAACGTTCATTTTACTTTCAACTCCATTAATTGAAGGTAAAGTAAAGCTCCGCCTAAAGAAACAGACTTTGTTTCCTTAAACGGAGCTTATTAACATTTATGAAGATCTTCAAAAATTTAATTAAAAAGCCCAACAATAGCATCCCAGATTTGTTTGAAGAAGTTTCCGATTTTATCGGTTAATCCGCTATCTTCTGCTTGTTGAACGACATTTCCAATTTTATCTTTGACCGTTTCTGATAAATTTTGTAATTGTTCTTTTACTTGTTGTGAATCAATGGCAGAAGTTTTTTGGTATTTTTCGAATAAAGCCATCAACTGATCGATTTGTTGTTGAGTCACTACATTTTCAAGTTGGTTGTTGGCTAAAGCTTCATCAATAATTTGTTTGATGTCTTCTTTCGTTGCCAATTGACCTTGCTGCTCTTTCAAGTCAGCCAATGCTTGTTTGATTTCAATAATCGCTTTGTCGAGTTTAGCTGAATCAAAATCTGAGTTTTCTGCATTCTCTTGGGCGATTTCATTCGTTGTCTCCAATTCTTCTTGGGCAACTTCCATTCTATCTTGATCCAACTCTTCACCATTGACATCAAAGGCTTTATAAATTCCAGTCAATGCACTTTCACCTGTTACTGGACGCACGCTGGCTACCATGATCTTAGCATCGTTTACCCCAGCAGTGATTGCTGCATTGGCGTATTGTTCTTGAGTGATCTCTGAGATGTTTTCTGGCGTTTCAATGGTTACTTTGACGCCCGTTCCTTCATCTTCTTTCTGCACAAGTACGGATGAAATCATATTAGCGGTATTGCCGGAACCAGTGTTTAAGTAATGTTGCAAATCTTTTCCGGTAACTGCGACACTTGCCACATTATCCAAATCCTTGATATTCAATAATTGTTCGGTTTCTTTGATTTGAGCTTCTGATAACCCGCCGCCGTAGACAAAAGTCGGCTTGCCCCATTTTTCATTGACAACTGTTGTATCGATTCCATTACTGGCTGCATCTACGCTGGCCGAGTTGGTTAAAGTTCCGCTCCCAACTAAACCCACCATCACTACTGCTGCTAACCCGATTTTCTTTAGTTTATTCATATGTCCCTCCGTTGGTACTTTTTTGTATTCTCATCTTATCGTATCTTTTTTATTCTATCATCCTACTTTAGGCTGATTAAGAAATCCATAAGGAAATCCCTATCTATTTATTAGTTTACCATTTTTCCTCGAAAAATGAACCGAAAGGCTTTAAGCGGATTTCATGTCTCCCTACCTATCTCTGTTCCAGTTAAATAAGTATTTTATAAAATTTGATAGAGGTCTTCAATTTTATGAATCTCGTAATTAGGATGGATTCCTGTCTTATTCGCTTTCTTTTCAGGATTGAACCAGCACGTATCGATTCCAGCTAATTGGCCACCCTTGATATCTGACGTTAGAGAATCTCCTATGATCAACGCATTTTCTTTTGAAAAGTTGGGGATGCGGGCAAAAACATAATCAAAATAAGCTTTCATTGGTTTTTGGTAGCCGGTATCCTCCGATACGAAAATATCTTTAAATAGCGGATAAAGACCAGAATCTCGTAACCGCCTGTATTGTGTCTTGGAAACACCATTGGTTACGATGTATAGATTGTAATCTTTTTTCAATTCGTGAATTAAATCAAGTGCTCCTACGATCAAATCGTGTCCTTCATTTAAATAATTGCGGTATTTTTGTTCAAATAAAATTCCATCAACCTCTTTTTCAAATTCTTTAAACAACGTAGAGAATCGAGTATTCACGACTTCATCGCGTTCAATTTTGCCTTCCTCAAAAGATGCCCATAGGCTTTGGTTGATAAGGGTATACCGTTTTTCCATTTCTGCCGTTAACGCTAATTGCTGTTCTTCAAAAAGCAAAGCCAAAGCTTGTTTTTCTGTTGCGCCAAAATCAAGCAGCGTATCGTCTACATCGAATAATAACGTTTGATAATTTGCCATTGTTTCACTCACTCTTTCGTATTTTAAATTTAAATTTCTGTTTCGACAGAATAGAATAACAGCAGACAGCCCATTGCAGCACCCAGTACTCCAGCTATTAACATCATAGTGACATTCGTATGATCCAACAGCCACCCTCCTAAGCCATTGCCAAATACACTTCCTAAAGTCGTGGCGCCGATAACTAACGCTTGTCCTTTCACTTTATCCTCTGTCTGCATCAGCTGGTTAACATAGTAAGCAGAAGCGGGAACGTAAATAGCGAAAGAGAGGGCTTGAAACAGCTGAGCAAAGTTGATCATCCAAACTGTGCTGGAACCCAAAAACAACAGACTGCGGATAACAAAGAAAACGCTTGAGATTTTTAGTAATCGACTGCTTTTATATTTAGTGGCTAAATAACTGAACCCTAACATAGCTGGCAGTTCTACTGAAGCCGCTATTGTCAAAGATAAGCCGAAATCACTATCTTTTCCACCAAGACTAGTCATAATTTGAATAAGGTAACTGTTAATAATGGTATGAAAAACAAAAAGAAATACAATAGCCATTAAAAAAAGGATAAAGCGGTCGTATTTTCTGAAAAAATACACAGAACTTTCTTGATGTTTTGCTTCACTTTGTTGAAGAGAAACAGTTTCTTTAGTTAATTGCGCTTCAGTTGTTGGAAAAGTTAATACGAGAAGCAAAAAAAGCGAATATAGCACAATGCAAAGTATTGGGATAATAGCTGCACTGTAGTCGTTAAGAGCTCTTCCTAAAAAAAAGGAAATAAATGCAAAAGAAAGAGAACCGATTCCCCGTGCCAACCCATAATTTATTTCTAGCCCCTCGTTGATGTGTTCGAAAATCAGCGAATTAAGCAGCGGTTGCACCGTTAAGGTTAATGACACTACGCCAATGTACAACACTGTGCTTAGCAGAAGGTTACCGGGTTCAGCGATTAAGCCAATCAATAAAATAATGTTGATTACTGCTATAGAAGAAATAACCCTCTTTAGAGTTAGGTTGATGAGCTTATCAATCAGAAACCCAAAAGCCGGCTGTAAAATAACCGAAAAGATATTTACTAATGCTAATATCAGACCGATTTGCTGGTTTTCAAAGTTTTGGGCTAGCAAATACACCGATGCAAATCCATAAACAGCGCAAAAGCTCATCCAATATAGACTCTGTAATCCGGCGTATTTTAACGTTAACGAGATTTGTTTAGTCATGTTTTTTCCCTTTCTAAACTACCTTAAAGCTCTTTATTTTTCCTGCATAGCCTGTAGTAGTTGTAGTAGTACATACAACCTTATTCTCTTGTGTCTTAGTGGTGTTCTTGACTCTTGTCAGCCATTTCTTGTTCTATTCCTTCGTCATCATTAATTTCTAGCGAAGCTAGTTTTCCCTTTTCTTGGCTTTCGGCTTGCCCTGTAATAAGAACAATTTTTTCTTCACCGTCATCCGTTATACAAATTAACTGAACATCAAATGTATAATGATGTGGATGATCTTCATCTTGTGTGACATCAATTTTATCGATAATTAATTGGTACTCTGAAGCCTCCGCCCCGATAGAATAGTTGAACGCAAGCTCATCAATAAACTTCTCGTAACCTTGCTCTGTAAAATAATCGCCAAATCTTTCTTCTAACAGAGTATCTAATGTCCCCGTTTCTGGTTCTTCCCGTTCATCAGAGGCTGCCTCAGAATTAACCAGGTAATAGTATTCTGCAAGAAGTTCTTCATCTGGAGCGTTTAAAGTTTGTTGGAGCACTCTTTCAATCGCTTGGACCGTTTGATCCTGGACTACTGCTTCATCATTTTTTGCACCGCTGGAACACCCTGAGACCAGAATTGAGATTAAGCTGAAAAATCCTATTGCAATAAAGAATTTAGTCTTTTTCATACTGCTACACACTCTCCTTTTGTGCATTGTTCTATAGAGAGACAACTAAAACTGACTGTTGCAACTCTATACTTTTTTCATCTTTTTTTACATTTTCCGTCTTCTTTTCTTCACATTTCATGTTTATACCACAGAAAGAAACTAAACCAACCTTTTTATTTATTCAATTCCCCAAATTGAATTTTTAGCTTCACCCCCTTTTTAGCCTTTGCTTTGATTAGCAGAGGCTTTTTTGTCGTCATTAGCAAATTGGCAACTAACAAAATACCGCCTCACTTTCCTTAAAGGGGGGCGGTAATTTTTCTGATTTAGTTTTTTAATTCAGTAATCACTTGTTTTAATCGCTGGATTTTCCCATCGGCAAGCCCTTGGTTAAAATTAAATCGGTTATCTTCTTTAGCCAAAACATACATTCCTGCTGCTTTGCCTGCCATAATACCGTAAGTAGAATCTTCGATCACAAGACATTCGTCCGGCTGAACCTCTAGCGCCTCGGCAGTTTTTAAATAAATTTCAGGATTTGGTTTTGATTGTTCAAACATCTCTCCACTTAATACAGAATGAAAATAATGTTTAATGTTGCATTGTTCCAAGACTTCTTGGATATCATCATAAGATGAAGAAGAGGCTAATCCTATTTTATACTTTTCTTTGGTCAACCATTCCAAGACTACTGTAATATCTTGATCGACTATTTCTTTAAAGTCAACCGGCTTATTTTCATGAAACTCGTTGTATTCTTCTTCGTACTGGTTTTTATCCAGTTCTTTGCCCCAGATACGCTGAATGGCATCCCAAGTATCGACAGAACTAGACCCTACGATGTTGTCTAGCTCTTCAATCTCCGGGTGTATATTGTTGTGTTTAAAAAACTCATGGAGCCTTTCATAATAAACCGGCTCTGTGTCTACTATGACACCATCCATATCAAATATTACAGCTTTGATCACAGTTATCCCCCTTTTAAAAATTGTATTTAACTCTTAATGTTATTTTAGCATAAAGAAACTGGAAAGCCCTAAAGGAAAGACACCCACGGCACTAGTCTTCAACAATCGGAAGCCAACCCGGTCTGCTTTCTACGTATTCCCACATAGCATCCGGCAGCATTAAATCTGCTCTATCTTGGGGACGAATTTCAGTACGAATAAATTTTTCATTTCCTTCTCTGACTTTTTTGATCCAATCCGGCTCTACAATTGCTTCACGCCCAATGGCGATAAGCGGAATACCTAATGCCAACGCATCAATTGCCTCATCCGGGGTTTGGATCAACCCAACACCAATGATTGGAATATCCTTTCCAACTTTTTCTTGAATGATTTGAATGACCGGTTTCTTATTCTTTTTATCGCGCATGGGTCCTTGCATTACGTTGCCAACTGAAACATGGAAATAGTCCAGCCCTTGCGTTTTAAGTTTTTCCAGCAATTCCAACGTATCCGCAAGCGTAATACCTGGTTCTTCCATTTCTTCTGGGGATATCCGGTACCCTAAAATAAAAGGTTTTTCAGCATAGGTTTTAACAGCTTCTTTTGCTGCTTGTACAACTGCAAGCGGAAAATTCATCCGTTTTTCACGTGTGCCTCCCCAATGGTCGTCTCTGCGGTTCGAATGCGGAGAGAAAAATTGTTGTATGAGATAGGTATTTGCTCCATGAAGTTCAACACCATCAAAACCAGCTTGAATAGCTCTTCTCGTTGCTTCGCCATATGCTTTTATTAGCTCACGGACTTCTTGATCCGATAACGCTCTTGGTGTTTCTGCAAAATCTCTAAGCGCCGGTACCGCACTAGCACTTACCGGTTGTTCTCCTCTAAGTGTGCTGCTTGTGCCCATCCGTCCGACATGGAAAATTTGTAAAATCGCTTTAGCCCCTGTACTCTGTATCGTCTTGGCTAATTTCGAAAGACTTTCAATTCGATTGTCAGAAGCTGCACTAAATGACCCGGCAAATTTCCCGTTTTCCATCACTTGTGCACAAGAAGTGATCACTGCACCTAAGCCAGCTGATCTGCGTTTGTAATACAACAATTCATCGGTCGTCACCATACCGTTTTCAAAAGCTGAATTGGTAGTCATCGGCGCCATCATGACACGGTTATCTATAGTTACACCTGATGCAAATGTGAAAGGTTCAAATAATTTATTGTAATTCGAATTCATTGTTAGCCTCCTGATTTTTTATAAGTAACTAGTCTAGTTCATATTACGTCAAAATAGCTGCTTTTTAAAGAAAAACGAGTTTTTTCTGGTTTTCTAAAAAAACTGAATTATTAATGATTACAATGGAAGATCGATAGCTGGCACCTTTATTTAAAATAAATATATATTTTTGCGGTAGCTCGTCCCATTTTGACTCTGTTAGGACAAAACCGACATATTTTTGCGATAGTTTGTCTCATTTTCACTTTTTGGGACAAACTTGCCCTGCCCTAAAGACAGAAATAATGCAGAAAAGAACCTTTATCCCAAACTAAAATTTAATACTTATCCCCAATATGTGGATAAGTAAGCTGGTTTATCCACATATTGTTAACAAGTTTCCGTATGATCCAACAAAGTTCAATACAGTTAGTATCTCTAAATCAATTTTTACATTCAAATTCATTAATTAATTGTATCAAGATACTGGTTTAGTTCTTTGGTATTCTTTAAGATCACTATATTATTTTTGTCTTTGCTGTGTTCATTCAAAATAGCCAGCAAATTTTTTCGCCTTTTAGGAAAATTCCAAACATATTTAAAAAAAGAAAAATCGAAACGTTCAAAGCACCCTTCTGCCATATCAGGACGAGTACGCCCATAGTATTTAAAAGAACGTTTAATCGCTCTGAACAAATAAAGAGAGCGAGGATAATCAAGAAAAATAACTTGATCACAATGTTGTAACCGTATGGGAAATGTAGAGGAATAATTGCCTTCAATGATCCACTTTTCATTAGTTGAAATAAGATGTGTGACTTTTTCTACTAATTCCTTTTTTTCGATTTCGACCCAACCAGCTTTAAAAAAGAGCGAGTCTAAATGTGTGACTGGAATATCTAATTTATCCGACAAAGTTTTACCAAGGGTAGATTTGCCAGATCCTGATGGTCCTACAATAACTATTCTTTGCATTTGAACACCTCTCCTCAATCTTGTTTAATCGGCTGGCTAAAAATCTTGACCATTTTAAATAAAATACTCATAAAAAGATATGGAATCAACAATAAAAACAAATAGTTAATGACCATTATTTGCGGGCTGTGATCAGAAGGTATGATTTGCGTATTTCTTAGACCGGTCAATAGTCCGCCTGTATTGAATTGAATCTCAATAAAAAGCATCACTGAGATCATTTCTAAATAAATAAATTTCATAATGCTTTCTAAAAATGTTAATAAGTTGGGGATAACATAGGAAAAAAATAATTTGCATTTAGGATATCCCAGTGATTTTGCGAAAATAAAATAATTGGAACGGTAAACATCTTTGATATATGGAGTCATATATTTGATTAAAAATACAATGGGGAAAATACTCAATATAATTAATGGGACGACTATCGCTGGCTCTCTAGGCGTGCCAACTGTTTTAAATAGATAGATGGAAGTTGCTTTATAGATGATCACACTGAACCAATGGACAAAAAGCACTATGCCAACAACGGGCAAACTCTCAATATCTTCCAAATACCTTATGAGTCTCATAATCGATTTATTCTTCAGCCTCGGAAAATAATAACTATACACAATTAATGAAAATAAGGTTATCCCCAGACTTGCACTGACCAATTTCAATGTGTAGTTGCCATTGACCTGTTGATAACTTGTGGATAACTCGGAAAAATTACGATATGTAAAGATTTGCGCAACGGTTTCTTTAACTGTATCCAGAAATAAACCTGGTTTTCTCATACTGAAAGGCAATGAATAACTTAAACAAACCAGTAAAACAATACCAGCAGGTAGTGTAATGAGTGAAATGGATTGCTTTATAATCTTTCTAAATAGAATGATTTTGCATCCCTCCAATTAAAGCTCGTTTGATTCCATTAAGCAAGAAAACTAGACCAATATAAAAAGCTAACGGAACGAGGACTGTCCAAGGAGTACTGGCTAGTCGATTAATATTCTGCCCAATCAATCCGCTCCATTCGTTAGATATGGTTACAGTGTAGTTGGTGCTTGCGTCTAACTGCGTTACCAATGAACCGCCTAGATACAATTGAAAATAAGCTAAGTAGATAAAAAGAGATAAATTTTGCGTTAGGACTTTGAAAAACAAATTTAATGTAAGTTCTATTAATTGTGGTTTAAAAGAATACCTAACCGATCTAAGTTTAGAACTGCCTAGCGTTTGACTGGCAAGGGCAAAATCTTGTTTGAAAAGAAAGGTTAATTCAGCATGGTAAAGTTTAACTAAATTTGGAAGCCCGACAAGAAATAAAATAAGCAGTTGAATCAGCATAAACTCCAGGTTAGCTGCCGGTTGAACGTCCTCTGCACTAAATAGTAAGGCATGGTAATAGGGTCCAATTAAAAGCAGTAATAAAAAGGGCTTAGGAATCAATGTAAACAGCTTATCCAAATACGAAAAGATAGGCAACAACGCTGATCCTAACTTATAAAGGGTCAGAATACTTAAAAATAAACTGATTAATATTTGAGCGCTACTTAACAACAAACCAATAAAAAAAGTGTATTTAAATCCCTGAATGACTTTAGCGAAGATCGTAAATCCTAGAATGTCCGTACCAAATGGCGGAACTTCAAGAGGGGTAAAAGGCGGATAGCTTAATGCTCCATTTATCATTGTCTTATCTACCCGAATCGTGAGAAGTTTTGATACTAGCGGTTCATATAAACAACTGAGCAGTAAAAAAACCAATACAATTGAACACAATATCCACAATGTTATGTTTTTCTTTTTTAACGCTAGCATATAAAAAATGATCTCCTCCTTTTTTTATCAATGGAGCTTACTTTTTCAGCCTATCTGATTCGGAGAAAGTAATCGTCTCCTTCATTTATAACTTACCCGTTTGATAAAATTTGATGTATTCTCTAATCAAGGAATCGGTTAAAATAAAAACTGGTAAAAATGAAAAAATTTCTATTCCATTTAATAAAGCAGGCGTGCTTTGAAAATATAAATTATAGGTAGCTAATGAAGCTAAACTATTGTTCTTCAGACTAGTGATGGATAGAATATCAATACCATTAAGAGTCAAAACATTCATTTCATTTTTCACTTCTTGAATGTCTCCGCTTAAAGACACCACAATCAGCAAATCACCTTTAGTAAATGTTACTTTTGAAGCTATCTCTAATTCTTTTTTCGAAGAAAGAACAATGGGAAATTTTTCTACTACGATCAAACTTCTTCTTAAATCCGAAAGAACATCTCTTTGCCCCCAGCCAGTACCGTAACAAAAAATCCTTTCAGCCTGGTGAATCTTTTTGATTATCGGTTCACAATTTGTTTGGTTGAACAACTTTAGTGTATTGGTGATATCTTCTTTTTGTGTATCGCTAAAGTTTGAAACAGTTTGATCCAATTCTTTTTTTGTTTCATTTTTCAAACTATATTTAAACTCGCTATACCCAGAGAACCCAATTTTTTTTACGAGTCTGGAAATGGTAGATTTAGAGGTTAAGGTTTCTTGAGCTAAGGCAATAATGGTCATTCCTTTGCACTTCTCTTTATTTTGAATGATGTAAGACAGTATCTGTAAATCGCTTTCATTCAATTCACGATAATGCTGGTTAATTAAAGCTTCTAAATCCACTATTGATCTCTCCTTATAAAAATAATAAAGCGAAAAAAATAGAGAAATCAAAATTTCTCTATTTTTTACATCTTATTATGATTATACCATAGGCACCGTTACCTTCACGGAATCTTTTAGCTCAGGCCAGTAACCTTGGTTTGCTTCAATTAAATCATCTAAGAGTTGTTTTGCAACTCTTGCGTTTGGAACAGTTCTTGAAAGAATAAGAGCTTGCCACAATTTTTGGTAAGAACCTTCTGCCCAAGCTTCTACAACCAGTTTCTCAACAGCTACTTGCTGTTCCATCAGACCTTTTTGGAAACGTGGAATTTCGCCTTGCGCTAATGGCTCAGGACCATTTGATCCTACAATACATGGAATCTCTACCATTGCTGTAGGGTCAAAATTAGAAAGAGCTCCATCATTAGGAACGATCAAAAGCATTCTTTCTTTCGTGTTATAAGCAATAGCACGTGCTAAGTCAACGATGTAAGAAGCATGGTCATCTGTTTCTAATTTTGCATCTTCAGCTGTTTGAATATTAGCAATGCGATTACATTCTGAAAATACGGACTTCTCACGATGTTCCATTACTTCATTAGCGCGTGTGTGCTCTGGATCAGCTAGCGCAACTTCGTCTTGAGGGAAAAAGTAATATTTTAAATACGTATTTGGCAGTGTTTTCGGGTCTAAAGGATATACTTCTTTAGCCTTACCATAAGTATGCATCCAGCTTGGCTCAATTTCTTCTCCTGGCCGACCAACTAATTCATTTGGTGTCACATAGCCATGTTCGGCTACATGTTCTTTGATTTTCGGCATCAAGTCATTGCCGTCTTTGTCACGAATATCCGTCCACCAGCCAAAATGATTTAAGCCATAGTACCGTACTGTCATGTCTTTTCGTGATTGCAAACCTAATATTTCCGACATTCGGTGTTCAATTCCTACAGGCATATCACAAATATTAATGATTTTAGCAGTCGGTCTTAGTTTACGAGTAGCTTCAGCTACTATTGCTGCTGGGTTAGAATAATTTAACATCCAAGCATCAGGTGAATATAACTCCATGTAATCTATCAGTTCCAGAACTCCGCCAATTGAGCGCATTCCATAAGAGATTCCGCCAGGACCGCATGTTTCTTGGCCGATGACTCCATATTTCAATGGAATTTTTTCATCTTGTTCACGCATTGCATATTTTCCTACTCTAATATGTGCCATAACAAAATCTACGTCTGTAAATGCTGTTTCTGGATCTGTTGTAGCTAAAAATGTAATTTCCGGAGCACGTTCTTGTAAAATGATCTCACAAGCATCAGCAATTTCTTTTTGTCGCTCTTCATCATTATCAAAAAATTTAATTTGACGAATAGGAAATTTATCTAGGTTTTCTAATAACATCATAATGATTCCTGGCGTAAATGTACTTCCTCCGCCTGCTATAAGTAGTGATTGTTTTTTTAATGTCATTTTTATTTCCCCTTTTCTTTTGTTTTGGTTTTATTTATTACATACTTTATTCAACAGTAGCGGCTAAATCACTCCCTTCAATAGTAAGCTGATTTTCAAAAGCTTCTCTTACTTGAGGCACGTCCAAACCGATAATAACTTGGAAAGCTTTCCCTTTTCTTACTAACCCATGAGCGCCGCCTTCTTTAAAATAAGCATCACTTTTTACTAGTGTTTCATCGTTTACTGTTATTCTTAATCTTGTTGCACAGTTATTTACATCAACGATGTTGCTTGCTCCGCCTAATCCTTCTAAATAATGAGCAGCGCTTGAAGCATAGGCACCGCCTTTAGCTGTTGCCGGTTTCTTTTCTTTATTCGCAGCTTGACGATCCCGGTATTCTTTTTTGCTGTACATCTTAACTTCTTCGTCCACTTCTCTGCCGGGCGTTTTTATATCGAATTTAAGAATGGCAAAACGAAACACTACAAAATAAATCAAGCTGAAGATTAAACCGACCACAATTAATAAAATAATAGTACTTACATGGTTTAGAGACATGGGTATAATATATTGGCTTACCACCGCTATTAATCCACTGCCGATATCTCCAACAACTCCTAACGAATAAAGTGTTGCTCCCAAAGCACCTGCTAATACTGCATGTACGAAAAATAATTGAGGAGCAAGGAACAAGAATGTAAATTCAAACGGTTCTGTAATCCCTGCCAACACTGCTGTCAAAGCTGTTGGAATCAGTAACGCTAGTATTTTCTTTCTTTTTTCTGGTTTCGCTGTTGCATAAAAAGCGGCCGATATGCCAAGTGGCGCAAACAATTTAGAAGCATTATGAAGAGCAAACCCTCCAGCTGGAAACAGCTCTTTAATAGGTGCTGTAGATGAAGCGATCTCATTTAAATTTTGTAACCAGTTTGCTGTGATCCCGCCTTCTAATACTGCCGGCCCATAAATAAAAGGTTGATAAATAAAGTGATGAAGTCCAGTAGGAATCAATAGTCTTTCCAAGAAGACATAAATACCAACTCCCAGAGTTCCAGAACTTGCTAAAGACCCTTGCAATGAAACAATGCCGCTTTGAATTACTGGCCAAATCCATGCAGTCATAAATGCTACTGGCAACATTATGAAAAAGCCAATGATAACGACTAAGGAAGACCCTTGGAAAATACCTAACCAATCTGGTAATTTAGTTTCAAAAAATCGATTGTGTATCCAAACCACAATTGCAGCAATCAAAATGGCACCAATCAGGTTAGTATCTAATGTCTTTATTCCAGCAATTAGTTTTAAGCCGCTTGCGCCGCCTACTTCTTGATTAAAATCTACGCCAAATGTTGTTCCCATTAATTCAATGATTTTACTAACAAAATTATTGAATGTCATATAAACAACTAAAGATTCCAGAGCCGCTCTACCATTAGCTTTCTTAGCTAATCCCAAAGGCAGTCCTATTACAAATAACAATTCCATTTGATTAAATACTGTCCATGCTCCATTTTCGATTACAGCCCACAAATTCGACCAAAATGTTCCATCTGCTGCTATTCCTCCAACGATCATTGAATTTTGCATCATAATAGCGATGGACAATATTATTCCTGAAAAAGCAAATAATAAAACTGGCGTAAACATTGCACCACCAAACCTCTGTAACTTTTGCATCATCTTCACTTCATCTCCTCTTATTTATTTGAAGCGCTTCCACGAATGAAATATACCACTTTATTTTAACCTTAACAATCTTATCTGAATGAATAGATAAACCTTTCATGTATAGATAAAATTCTCTTATTGCGGGAAATTTCTCAACACCTTTAAAAAAAATAGTATTTAGCGTTTATTTTAAAAAGGATGCAAAAACCAATAGACATCAACCATTTATTTAGTGGTTATTTTAAAAAACAGAAAACAGAAAAAAAACAAACGATTAACCTCCTATTTAATATAGGTTGCCAATCATTTGTTTTTAGATATAGACCATTTTGTTATTGTTGTTTTTCCCGTCTATTATTTTTAGCATTCACTGTTTTCCTTTTAAACAAGTTGACCTTGGAAGTGTTAAAATAGTCGACTTGTTTTGCTATTACTGAATACTTTTCTTTAAGGCATTAAGATTATCTTGCATCACATGAATGTAGTCTATTCCTGCATCTTGTTCTTTTTGCGTAACGCCTTCAATCGGACTTAATACCAGCAACTCGACATCAACTTCATCTGCTAATGTTTCTGCAATTTTAGAGGATGCATTATCTTCAAAATAAATGTAATCAACCTTATTTTCAGTTACAAAATCAGATAGTTCTGCTAATTTGGCTGGACTAGGCTCTGCATCAGAGGATAACCCTGAGACGGAAATCTGAGTTAAGTCGTAGCGTTTTGCTAAGTAAGCAAAAGCTGCATGCTGCGTCACAAAAGAACGTTTTGTCGCATTTTCAAAAGCCGATACAAATTCTTGATTTAAATCTTCTAACTTTTGTTGATAAGTTTCTGCATTAGCTGCATAAGCATCGCTATTATCAGGGTCAGCTTCTGCAAGACCCTTTTGGATATTTGTTACTTCTGCTTGTGCTAATACTGGGTCTAACCAGACATGAGGATCGACAGCATGAGAATGTTCTTCTCCTTCATGTTCGTGTTCCTCATCGTGCTCATCGGCATCTGCTTCGTTATGGATCAAATCAATACCTTCGCTTGCATTCACAATAACTGTTTTGCTTGTGTCAATCGATTTCAGTACACTGGGTACCCAAGTTTCCATTTCATCACTGTTGTAAACAAAAACATCAGCATTCTCAATTTGTGCTATCATTTTGGCACTCGGTTCGAAGTCGTGTACTTCTGTTCCTGCTGGAACAAGCAAAGAAACAACTGCATTCTCTTGCGCTACATTTTTTGTGAAATCATACATTGGATAAAAAGTCGTAACGACTTTTAATTTGCCAGAATCTTCTTCATTAGCTGAATTTCCTGATTTCCCGCACCCGGCAATCAATAAGACCGCCCCAAATAAAGTCAAAACTAAATAAGTTAATTTTTTCTTCATGTTCTAATTCCTCCCCATCTTAAACCATTCTATTTTTATGGACCATAATCTATGTAGTGAAACAAGGAAATTCCAAAAACTTGCGTCACAAATCGTAACGATTACGTTTTAAAGCATAACTTAATTTTATTTGCAATGCAACCTTTTTATTTAGTTTAACTTAATTTTCTCTTTTTTAAGATTTAAAACACAACAGTAAAGTACCGTTTAAATCTAAAATAGACTTAAACGGTACTTATTCTTCAATCTGTTTAAAATTCTTAAATAAACGGTTCCTACTGTTTATTTTGCCAAATTTCCATTGGGTTTTCCTGGCCTTCTTCTAATGGTATCTGCTTCATCGAAAGTTTTCGTTCTGATTTTGGTTTTTTAAAATCTGCATAAATTGCTTGAGAGGCGCCTAGGCCAGTTTCAGCAGCTGTCTCAACCGATGCGCAATAATATCCTTGCTTCATACCAGATAAATACATCGCTGCTAAACACATTGGGCACGGCTCTCCGCTGGCATATATCGTATAGTCCGATAAATCATGGGTTTGAAGCTCTGACTGAGCTTTACGAATAGCCAGCATTTCAGCATGTCCACTGATATCATAAGTGTTATGCAGCTCATTCACACCTTCAGCGACGATTTCATTCTCTTTTACCAACACCGCTCCAAACGGCTGGCCTCCATTGCGAACATTTGCTGCTGCAAGTTCTACTGCTCTTTTCATAAATTTATCCATTTGTTCTTCTCCTTCTTAAATGGTTCTTTGGCTGGCACTATCCGTTTGATTAACTGCTCAACCTTTTCCTTCTTCAAATGATGGGTAAAGCGACATTCCACCATCCACAAATAATGTCGTGCCCGTTACGTAACTTGATTCTGCAGAAGCTAACCAAGCAGCGGCCGCAGCTACTTCTTCTGGTTTTCCGATGGTATTCATCGGAATCATCTCTAAAGTACTTTCTTTTTTCTCTGGATCTTCAAATTTTTCAGCATTAATGGGCGTGTTGATAGCCCCTGGTGCAATGCTGTTCACTCGAATGCCTTTATGTGCATATTCTAAAGCGATTGTTTCATTAAACAACTTCACTCCGCCTTTACTTGCTGAATAATGCGCAAATGTCGGCCAAGGAATCCGTTCATGAACAGAAGATAGGTTAATAATGTTGCCCTTTTTATTTTTTTCTAAATAGTGGTTTAAAGCGGCTTTAGAACCTAAGAATACTCCTGTTAAATTGACGTTCAATACTTTGTTCCAATCCTCCAATTTCAATTCATGGGTGGGAGATTGATTCTCCATTCCAGCATTATTGACCCATAAATCTAAACCACCAAAATTTTCCAAAGCTGCTTTCAATAAACTGTCTACTCCTTCTTCAGTTCCCACATCTGCTTGTACCGCAACTGCTTCGCCGCCTAATTTTTTCAAATCAGCAACCGTCTCTTCGGCACCTTCTTTATCGCTGTGGTAATTGATGACAACGGACATTTTTTCTTCTGATAAACGCCTAGCAATGGCATTTCCTATTCCCTTAGAGCCTCCAGTAACGACTGCAACTTTTCCCTCTAAATCTTTATACATAAAACGTTCCTCCTTTAGAAGTTCTGCTTGTTTTATCTGTTTCTCTTATCTATTTTAATCTAAAGGATTTAGCTTCATTAAGCAAAAATTCAGCTTGTCTGATCATAACGTGAACAGCAAAAAAGCTGACTGAGAAGGGTTCTCTCAATCAACTTTTGTGATTATTTCTTTATCATGAGACAAGTTTTAACCCGATCGTTGCGACTAAAACCATTGCTATAAAAAGAATTCTTTTCCAATCTTTTGATTCGCCATACAGCAACATTCCTAGTATAGCCCCACCGGATGCTCCTATCCCTGTCCAAATAGCGTAAGCTGTTCCCATAGGAATGGTTTTCATCGCATATGAAAGGAAGAAGAAACTTACTCCAAAACCTGCTGCTAATAAAACTAACGATTGCCAATTGCGGTGTTGGTTTAGTCGATTGATCATCATGACACCCACTATTTCAAATAATCCGCCTGCAATTAATGAAAGCCACGCCATTACGAAACCTCTCCTTTTTCAGTTTTTTGTTCGGTCACTAACTTCAATCCTATAACGCCTGCCAGTAAAAGAAAAATCAGCAGTAATTTACTGATATTTAAAGGTTCATTAAAGAAAATGATTTCAGAAAAAACCGTTCCTGCTGTTCCTAAACCAACGAAGACAGCATATACTGTTCCGACTGGAATGTATTGGCTTGCTGCAATAATCAAATAAAAACTAAGTATTATTGCAAGAAGTGTTCCTAGCCATGCCCAAATATTAGCAGCATGGTTTAAACCAATCACCCATAGCACTTCACAAACAGCGCCTAACAATACTTTTCCCCACTGCTTATTCATATTAAAACTTCTCCTTCCTCATTTATTGCAAAATAAAAAGCCCGAAAGTAAACTGGTTACCAGTTACTCCCGGGCTTTTGTCCCTCCGTGACACAGTAAAACTGTGCGTTTTCTCTCGGACCAGGCCAATCAGTTGATTGCGGAACCCTAGAAAACAATCGATTTGTGCAATTAATTATTAGTATAAAGACTATTTTTAATTAGTCAAGAAGAATAGACGACCTGTATCAATTCCTCCTTACTGCTTCCAATTCTAATAGTTTTTTCTTCATTGGCAGCTTTCCTCTATACCCTGAAATCCCACCATTTTTGTGGATTACTCGATGACAAGGAACAACGATTAAAACAGGGTTTTTCCCAATAGCCGTTCCGACAGCCCGAGAAGAACCAGGCTTATTGATCCTGCTGGCTATTTCTCCATATGAAGTCGTTGCGCCATACGGCAACTCCATTAATGCTGCCCATACTTCTTGTTGAAATGCAGTTCCAGTTGTATCGATCGGCAATTCAAACTGGCTTCTTTCCCCTTTGAAATACTCTTGCAATTGTTTAGCGTATGCTGCTAACTCGCCTTCGTTCTCTTCTAATAAGGCATAAGGGGTATATTTTCCAGCCCATTTTGTTAACTCGTCAAATCCTTCATCTAAAGAGCCGATAAAACAGAGCCCTTCTGCTGTAGCAGCTAAATAAAGCGGCCAATCAGGGTTGTCTAGCTGCCCATAAAAAATATGCGGTCTTTCTTTGTTTTCCATTATTTCCCGCCTCCTCTTTAGATATATTTGTTTACTTTGTTTCATTATTGATTTTTTTAATCGCTTTTGCTGGTACTCCTGCAACAACCGTATTCTCTGGAACGTCTTTAGAAACAACTGCTCCTGCAGCAATAACTGAGCCGTTTCCAATTGTGACGCCCGGCAGGATGGTTGAGTTGGATCCGATCCAAACATTTTCTCCAATAGCAACTGGAGAAGGATAAGTTGTGTTCCTTGTTTCTAAAGATAAACCATGGTTAAGTGTAGCAATCGTGACATTCATACCTATCAAGGTGCCATTTCCTATCCTAATTCCGCCTCTATCTTGAAAGGAACAACCTATATTGAAAAATACGTTTTTTCCAATAGTGATATTCTTACCAAAATTCGTGTAAAACGGCGGATTACAGACAAAAGACGAATCGACTTTGCTGCCTGTCAGTTCGCTGAAAATATCTACGATTTCTTTTTGTGAATGATAGGATGTATTCAATGCCATGGTAATTTTTTGAGCTTCATCACTGCATTGAGCTGCTAGTTCCTCCAATTCTTCGTCTTTATCTGGAATTGGGTAACCGTTCTTGCAAAAAGCTATAAATTCTTTCATGTCCATTAAAAAATCCCCTATCTTTCTTTTTTATTGATCATTTATTATACTTCTTATTTTGGCAGGCAGTTAATCGTATTTAACACGTACTCTTTCAAGTATCTTGACTCCCTAAACTATCCGAATCAACGGGAATGTTTGGAAGAACTAATGAAAGTTTTAACAGTATTGCACTATATAATCTCGTTACCCTGCCGCACGAATAGTTGAAGGAAATAGCTGGTATACCTTGTTTAACTAAATTTTAGCAGTTTCACATTAATTTTAACATATTGAGTTTGAAAAATAATGGATACTGAGCTAGTTGTTTCGCGGTTTCGTTTAAAAGTATAAAAAACTTCAATTTAATGACTATTAGTCCAACAACAGCTAGAACCTCCCTCATTGTTAACCATACAAAAAATTAGGTTGACAACGCACCCTTTACCTATTACACTTTCATTATAGAAACTACAGAGGTGAATGATATGACAACAAAACAACGCGTATTAGCTTTTTTAGAAAAAAATAAAGGCACCGCTATTTCTGGACAAGAATTAGCGGATACCTTGAAAATTTCCCGGACTTCCATTTGGAAAGCCATCAATTTATTGAAAGAAGAAGGTTATGCAATCGAAGCGATAACGAATAAAGGGTATTGTCTTTCGGCATCTTCTGATCTTTTATCTGCTGAAGCGATACGCCCTTTCTTGCTGCCGGAACTAAAAGAACGCCCTTTTCATATTTTTAAAACCACCGAATCGACTAATAATGAAGCAAAGAAAATAATCGTTGAACAAGCAAATACAGAAGCAATTGTCTTAACCGAAGAGCAGACAAAAGGAAAAGGACGACTAGGAAGATTTTTCTATTCTCCGCCTAAAACAGGCATTTACATGAGTCTTATTCTAAAACCACAGATGACTACAATGGATGCAACTTTGATCACAACTGCTGCGGCCGTCGCCGTTTGTTTGGCGATTGAAAAAGTAACCAAAAAGAAACCAAAAATCAAATGGGTGAACGATATTTACTTAGACGGTTATAAAATTTCTGGTGTTTTAACTGAAGCCGTCACAAATTTTGAAAATGGAACGATCGAAACGATTATTCTAGGAATCGGTTTAAATTTCAGAATGCCGCTTGAAGGATTCCCAGCTGAATTACAATCTATTGCAGGGAGTTTGTTGTCCACAGAAAACCCGGAAATAACTCGTAATGAATTGATTGCTGAAATCACAAATCAATTTCACCATATTTATCAACAGATTGAAACAAGAGAGTACCTTGAAGCTTACAAAGAACGTTGCTTTGTCTTTGGGAAAAAAATCGACTTTAGACAAGGAAAACAAGAGTTTGAAGCTATTCCAATCGATATTGATCAACAAGGCGGCCTAATCGTTAAGATGGAAAATGGCGAGCAGCGTACTTTGTCTTATGGTGAAATAACCATCAAACGTCCGTTTAACAAGGAGAACCAAAAATGAAAATGAGTACAAGGGATCTCACCTATTGCAGCATTATGGCTGCCTTAACCTTTATTAGCGGATTTATCAGTATTCCTCTTGGCCCTATCCCTTTAACGTTGCAAACGTTAGTTGCTTTATTGACTGGATTACTGCTCTCAAAGAGGAATGCTGTTGTCGCACAAGGTTTGCATATTATTTTGATTCTTATCACAAGCGGATTTCAGTCTTTCCTCAGTCCAAGTTTCGGTTTTGTTTTTGGTTTTGCAGCTGGAGCTTACGTCATCGCCTTTATTTTAGAACAGTATCGGTTTACTATTAAAACTGTTTCACTAGCTGTTCTGGCAGGCTCATTAATTTTCTATCTCATTGGGCTTCCATACATGGCCCTCATCTTAACAGGATACCTGGGAGTTAATTTATCGGTTTTCCAGATTTTCCAAATGGGAATGTTTGTCTTTATTCCCGGGGATATCATCAAAGCTATCATCGCGGTCACCCTTGGTTTGCGGCTACGCGGAAAAATCGCTCGTTCTCAAACATCCGTTTAAAATATTCGCTAATATATGGTTTTAATTTTAGTTAACGGATTAGACTAGAAGAAAAATTTGAATTTTAAATTACCCTATAATAAAGTGAGCTGCTTATTTTAATCAGCTGTTTCTGGCATGGTAATGCTAGAAGGATCGATGCCAAGCGATTCCGCCGTTTCTTCATTGATAAACAATTCTAAATGATCTGAGGTTTCTACTGGCATTTCAGCTGGGTTTTTCCCATTCTCAATTATTTCCAATGCCATCCGAGCCGTTTGACGTCCTAAATCTTCGTATTTGATACCGTAAGTTGCCAATCCTCCAGATTCTACCATTCCAGCTGAACCTGGAACTACTGGCAAGTCGTATTCTTTTGCAATCTCGCTGACAGTCGGCATCGTGCTGGTCAAAGTGTTGTCTGTTGGAATGTAAACTCCGTCAACTTCTTCAGCAAGCGTGGTCATAACTTGTTGAACATCGTTCGTTGTTGTAACGGTTGATACTTTAACCTTTACTCCAGCAGCTTCAAGAGCTTTCTGTGCTAAATCGGCTTGGATCTTAGAATTGGGTTCACTGGAATTGTAAATAATGCCAATCGTTTGAGCATCAGGTGTGAGAGACAGCAACAAAGAAACTTGGTCTTCAATAGGCACCATGTCGCTTGTTCCTGTAAGGTTCGTACCTGGAACGTCATTGCTTTCCACTAAACCGGCATCGACAGGATCAGTGATAGCCGTAAATAAAATAGGATCTTGACTAGTCAGATTAGCTAATGTTTGAGCCGCTGGGGTTGCGATAGCCAAAATCACGTCATTTTCTCCCGCTAATTGATTGCTCATACTTTGCAGATTCGCTTGGTCTCCTTGGGCATTTTGGTAATCAACCACTAAATTTTCTCCTTCAACGTAACCAGCTTCTGCCAGTTCGCTTAGAAACCCTTCTCGTGCAGATGTTAATGGACCATGTTCCATAAATTGCAATATGCCTACATGTACTACTTCATCTTCTTTGCTGTCTGCTGAATTGCCGCATGCCGCCAAACTCAATGTGGCAATGAGTGCTATAGCTAAACCAGCCAGCTTATTGTTTATTCTTTTTCCATTTTTCATTTCTTCTTCCTCCTATTTTTGTGCTTACCCAAACTAAAAGTCCATCAGCACTTCTTTTTTGGATAAGCAGTTAATAATAACTTGCTTTTCTAACCAATAAAAAACACCCACTTAGATTTTGTATAAAATCTAGGTGGGTGTTTCGTCTTCGCTTAACAAAAAGACGTTTTAGTATAAAAGTTACGTGATAACCACCTAGATTTTAAATTTCATCTATGTGGCATAATTCATCAAACTCAAAGAGCTCTAGCCATTATAGATACAAACAAAGTTGTTAGTTGTTTGCATCCATGAGTAATCATTTCTACAAACAGCATCTAAGATAGCTAAAGTAATAATTATTTAATTGTAGTTGATTCTGGATTGCTGACTGCTTTTCCATAATGATCCCTCACAATTTGAATTTGATAAACAAAGCATACTGAATAACGATATGGAAGTCAACTTTTTTTACTATGCTGGCGACACTTAGAATGCAAAAATCATCTCAAAAATCCATAGAAGCGCATATAGTGTGCTTGCCTACCTTATCGATAGCAATTTAAAAGACTTAAGGTACTAAAAAGGAGTTTGCCTACCTTATCAATAGACATTTAATAGCTTTAAGGTACTCAAAAGGGTTCAGGCGCCTATATTTTTTATTTTATGCCGATTTCACTCCTATCATTACTAAAAAAAGAGAAACTAAAGGTTAAAATAGATTAAAAAGAAAAACAGCCGCCAATTTAATCAGCAGCTGTTTTTTTTCGTTTTTTCACTACATTAGTTTGCTGTTTCTACAACTTTATATTTCGTATCAGCCAGCGCTTCTTGAAATACCGATTCATTGATGTCTTTTTGGCTTTCTACCGTAGCCGTCTTACTGTCTAAATCGATCATCACGCGTTCAACGCCGTCTACTGCTTGAAACTTTTCAGCAACCGTACTGGCACAGCCTTCACATTTCATGCCTTCAATCGTTAATTCTTTTTTCATTTTATCTGTCTCCTTTAAATTTAGTGGTCTTGCTTTTTTCTATTTACATTGAAGATGGTTTAAATCGTTTCAACCGCAAAGCATTCAATAAAACCGATATGGAACTAAAACTCATCGCTGCTCCGGCAAGCATCGGGTTCAATAAAGGACCACCAAACAGGAACAAGATCCCCATTGCGACAGGAATGCCCAGTGTATTGTAAGCAAATGCCCAAAACAGATTTTCTTTGATATTTTTGATTGTTGCTTTACTCAATTCAATTGCCGTTGGAACATCCATCAAATCGCTTCTCATTAAAACAATATCCGCTGATTCAATGGCAACATCTGTTCCCGAACCAATAGCAATTCCGATATCAGCTTGTGCTAAAGCCGGTGCATCATTGATCCCGTCTCCTACCATCGCAACTTTTTTGCCCTCTGCTTGCAATTTCTTCACTTCGTTTGCTTTTTCTTCTGGTAAAACTTCGCTTAATACGCGGTCGATTCCGACTTGTTTGGCAATCGCATCAGCAGTCCGGGTATTGTCGCCCGTAATCATCGCTACTTCTAATCCCATGCGATGCAACTTCTCAATGGCCATTCTACTGTTTTCTTTGATCGTATCTGCAACGGCGATGATGCCAGCCAATTGACCGTCAACCGCCACATACATAGGCGTTTTTCCTTGGCCCGCCAATTCATCTGAAACAGTGATCAACGTTCCCAATGAGATAGAGCGTTCCTCCATTAATTTTTTATTTCCTAATAAAACAAACTGATCATTTATCGTTCCTTCGATTCCATGTCCTGGAACTGCACTAAAATCATGCGTCTTCAATAAGGTCATCTTTTGCTCTTCTGCCGCATTGACAATGGCTTCGCCAAGCGGATGTTCTGATCCTTTTTCAGCTGAAGCAGCTAGCAGCAACAAGTCATCTTTAAGAAATCCATTCGTAGTGATGATGTCCGTTACTTTAGGTTTGCCTTCTGTGATCGTTCCCGTTTTATCAAAGACAACTGTTTGAACTTGATGAGTTGCTTCAAGTGCTACGCCGCTTTTGATCAAGACGCCATGTTCAGCGCCTTTTCCAGTTCCTACCATGATCGCTGTAGGCGTTGCTAGTCCTAGCGCACATGGACAAGCAATCACTAAAACCGAAATAATGATCGTTAAAGCAAAGATGCCAGATTGTCCTGCGACAAACCACGTTAAACCGGAAAGCAATGCTAAGCCAATGACGATTGGAACAAAGTAACCCGAAATCGTGTCAGCTAATTTAGCTATCGGCGCTTTTGAACCTTGTGCATCCTCTACTAATTTGATGATTTGTGCTAAAGCCGTATCTTTCCCAACTTTAGTCGCTTCGTACTGAATCGTCCCATTAGTATTAATGCTGCCTCCAATGATATTGTCGCCTTTATTTTTTTCGATAGGCATGCTTTCTCCCGTCAGCATCGCTTCATCAACCGAAGTTGTTCCTTCAGTGACCGTTCCATCCACCGGCATTTTCTCGCCAGGTTTAACAACGATGCTATCGCCGACTTGGACATCTGCAACCGCCAGTTCAACTTCTTGTCCATTGCGGATAACACGGGCAGTTTTAGGAGCTAGGCCCATTAATTTTTTTATTGCTTCAGAAGTTTTCCCCATCGAAAGTGCTTCAATGTATTTCCCTAAGGTGATTAGCGTTAAAATAACTGCAGCTGATTCGTAATATAGTTCCATCGCGTAATCAGGATGTCCCATAAAAACTCCGACAGTTGCTCCTGCACTATAAATAAATGCTGCACTGGTTCCTAAAGCTACTAATGAATCCATATTCGGGTGGCCTTTAAATAACGCTCTGAAACCAACTGTAAAGAATTTTTTCCCTAAAAAGATAACTGGCAAGGTCAAAATAAGTTGGGCAATGGCAAATACACCAGGATTCATTGCAGGGTTCAGGAATTCAGGAAGAGGTGCTCCCAACATATGTCCCATTGAAATGTACAATAACGGAACTGTAAAAAGAGCAGAAACCCAAAATCTCTTCCAAATGCTTTGAATGTAGACCGCTTTCTTATCTTGGTGCTCATCTGCTTCATTTGCAGAATCAACTTCTTCGACAGCCTCATAACCTGCATCCGCTACTGCTTGGGTAATGCTGGAAGCTGTAACGGTTGCCGGATCATAATGGATCTGCATCTTTTCAGTTGCTAAGTTTACACTGACCGTTGAAACTCCAGACAATTTCCCAACAGCTTTTTCAACCGTCTGTGCACACGAAGCACATGTCATTCCTTCAATATTGAATGTTTTTTGTACATCGGGGCTCATGGTTTGATAGCCAGCATCAGCCACTGCCGCTTGGATATCTTTTTCAGACAGGTTTGCTTGATCATAATCAATGGTCAACTTTTCAGTCGCTAAATTGACATTGGCTTCTTGAACGCCTGGTAATTTTTTAGCAGCTTTTTCAACCGTTTGTGCACACGAAGCACACGTCATGCCTTCAATCGTAAATGTTTTATGAGTCATACTCTCTCCTCCTTATTTTTTTCTTACTACTAGCAATTGCATTGGCCAGGAGCACAATTACATGCTACTTCATCTACAGCTTCCTTCTTTTTCTGAGCTAAAACTTCTTCTAACAATCTCACGTCTTCATGGCTCAAGGTTGCTTCTGCCAATAAATTGGCAAGCGTTGTGCCAACCTTTTTATTGCACATTTGTGAAAACACATCCAGTGTCACGTTTTTAACACTATCTTCTTCACTAACAGTAGGTGTGTAAATAAATTTATTCCCCACTGGTTCAGTGGCTAATAATCCTTTTTCAACCAGTCTTCCTATCAATGTTTTGATCGTAGCTGGTTTCCAATTCATTTTGTCTTTTAATACAGCCACGATTTCTTTGCTCGTAACCGTTTCAGCTGTCCATGCAACCCGCATTACTTCCCATTCAGCTTCAGTAATCGTTGTTTTTACTTTCGTTGTCATTTAAGACCCTCTTTTCGTTTACATCCGTAGTCGTTTAATTCTATACTTAGTTTACATCTGTAATCGTTAACTGTCAACCCTTTTGTTTTTAACTAATAAAAGGTTCTTTTAAATTTTTTTAAGATGGTGAATCTTTTCGAAATAGAGTAAGCTACATCACGAAACTAATAATCCCTTGTAATACAAAACAAGTTGGTTTAAATAGAATAATTTTTTAAATTTTTTTCTATTAGAACTCAGACAACTGAAGTATGGACAAAATGGTTGCGTTCTTAATCATTGGCTAAACAAAAATTTCTCCTAAGTCTCTGAACCAATTTTTTAAAACAAGGCGTATGCCTTGCCAGTTAAGCTTTCATTTAGTTTTAATTTTTTCAATTTAAAGCTATGTTTTTGGGCAAAGGTTTGCTATACTAACAAACAGACCCGTTGGTATGTTAGGAGAAATACATCAAATATGAATACAAAATCGCTATTAATTGATACTGCTACGTCCCTTTTTCAGCAAAAAGGCTATAAAAATGTCGGTCTTAACGAGATTTTAAAAGCCTGTAATGTTACAAAAGGAGCTCTCTATCATCATTTTCCAAATGGAAAAGAAGAATTATTGATTACTTGTTTGCAAGGTTTGAATGAAGCCATCACCACAGATATCGAAGCTATTTTTAATCGATACCCATCAGCTGAGGACGCTATACTCTCAATGATCGATAAGTTGGTTCACAGCTTTGAACAGAATGGCACTATTATCGGCTATACATTTAGCAGCATTGTTAGTGAAATGGCCACGATGAGTGAACCGGTCCGCACTGCTTGTAATGCTCTATATGAAAATCTTCAACACCTTTACTGCAAGAAGCTGTTAACAAATGGTTATTCAGATGAATCAGCTTCTGCTATGGCACTATTGCTGACAGCTTCAATCGAAGGCGCAATGATGCTTTGTTTAACGCAAAAATCCGCAAAACCTTTAAAAACAGTTGCCGCATTATTGCCAAGTATCTTAAAAGTGAACAATTAAATTAGACAGAGCCCATTTATAGACTTTGTTAATATAAAAATTGGGGCTGCGTAAAAGCAGCCCTTTACTATTGCATTTATTAAACTGGGTACATCTTCAGTACAACTTGCATTTAATGCAGCTTATGGATATGTCTGACATTTATTCGCTCCATAGCGTAATTTATTATTGGCATATTATTCATCGCTGTATTTGCTTATCTATTTAGCGTCGGTCTCAAATATGGATTTCGAAAGGAAGAAAAATAATTATGCAACAAGAAAACAGATTACCAAAAAACGGTAAAGAGGGCTTTTTATATGGCACAATTATCGTAACTTTATCAGTATTAGTAATGGGCTCCATCAACATGATCATTGCAGCTGGAGAATTCAACAAAGATGTTGCAATGACCATGTTAGTCGCACTACCTATTATTTGGGTTATCGTTATGATTATTGAGCCACTAGCAATCGGCCGCTGGGCAGAATTTATATCTTCTAAATTTATTTCACCAACAGACGGCTTTGCTGCTCGTATTATGTTCCGCACGCTTTTTACAGTATTGGGAATGTCCTTTACGATGACGATTATTGGAGATATTTTCGGAAATGGTTTATCAGCCGATAGCTTTACTCACTTTATCAACGCTTGGCCTCGTAATTTCTTGCTCGCTCTATTTTTCGAGAGTGTTATTATTCAGCCATTTGCCCGTTTCGTAATGGTTAAAATGCATGCAGCGCAAGATAAAAAAGCTGCCATTCAAACTAATATAGAAAATGCTTAAAAAAGTGCTCAGGCTTTTGAAAAGTCTGAGCACTTTTTTTATCTCTATTCAGGAAAAAAGAGTAATCAAAACAATACCACATAGAGGAATAATTGAAGCAAACATAAATACCAGCCCTATATAACTTGGTGCAAAACGCTCAACAAAAGACTCTTTTGGCTTATCAGGATTGTAATAAACGTTCATATAACTTCCTAGTGGAAAGGCTTCTTGCATGGTCATATTGATAGAAGCTGCAGAATTATTTCTAATTCTCAATTTCGTGTCTAGTATATCGCCTTTTACCTTTGATTTTATAGGTTTAAAAGTAGATGAAGTTGTTATGACTACTGAATAGCGCAAAGCGGTTTTATAATTTTTACCGTTGACTTCATATTCTACGACCGGTGCCCGTGATTGGTTATATGAGTAATTAACCACTTCCCCTAGTATATGGTTAATGCTATTTTTCTTAATTCTTCGTTCCTTCAAATACAACCAAATTCCTAATGTTAAAAAACTTACTGTTAATACTGCCATTAGAGCTAATACTGCTAATAAAACATAATCCCTAGTCATTTCTACCATAACTCCCGCTTCTTTAAATTTACATTCTCTAAAACTAATTGTAACAATAAAATTGCTGCGAATAGTTGTAACCAAAAAAAGTTGAACCAAATTAATTTGGTCCAGCTTTTTTCATATACGATTTTAGTACGTATAAAAGTATTGTTGTCATTCCACTATAAATCCAAAAAAACAATTCCTGTTACTTCATCTTTTTTAGAACAAGTCTTGAACTCAAGAACCCGCTTATAAGAGATATACTGATTAATAACAAAGATGGCAGCAATTCATTTATTCCTTCATTATAAAAATAGTTATGAAATAATCGAAAAAGAATAAAGCCAATCACAAAAGAAACTAAAAATCCTATTACATAATACAAAACAGTATAAGTAAGAGAATTATTATCTATTACTCTTTCATCTTTATTGTTCATACTGCCGCCAGTATGAGACATTTTTGCACTATCAAGCTTATTTTTATCCGCATTTTGTCCGACATTTACTCTTGCGTACATCGAACCAGATATATTGTTTTCTCGATTGTATTTTTGTTGTTTTTCGCGATCACTCACACCACTCAGCCCTTTCCTTAGTTAGAAAATGAAGACTTTTATATGTACTTCAATTATATATTATATTGAACGAAATCTATTCTAAAAAAACGGGTTTTGAATTCAATAAAAAACGAGTGAGAAGATCGCAAAATATCACTTATATAGTTATATACACTCAGTAACAGCAATCGCTCTTTTTTATCCATATGGAATTTCTTATGGCTGATACCAGTTATTCGATTCAAGGAAAGCTATGTTGCCCTTTTGCCATTTCGCAGCCGCTATCATTTTATTCGCCTTAAACTTCAGCTTTTTATCTCCTTTAACTTTTAATTCTATTTTATATTGGATCAAGCCTTTTTTTGCTTTAGATAGTTCAATATCCTTCCGGGGAATACGAACATAGGTGTCTGCAAAGTCACCCATCAATGTTAAACCAACCAAAACAATTTCTTCTGGCGAAAAGACCAGTAAAAAGTGACTCATATCCACAAAAGATGCTAATGCTCCATAAGTAAAAGAAGATAGCAATCCTGGTTCTGTATAACCGTATACAAAATTTTGCGATACCTCAACATCTAGTGGTTTCATGTATTCTTTAATATTTTCTACTTTCATTGCTTCATTCATTTATAGCAACTCCTTTTTTTCAATTTTAGCGAAAACCGACAAAAAAGGGAAATAATAACCTAAGGTCTAAAGTTATTTCTCTGTTACCAAAGTCGCGAAGTGATGGAAAATTTCATTAAAGTAACGAAGATAAGTATTAAGAATAGCAAACCTTTCATAAGTAGATCTGCTGTTCTTACATCTTAATGCACTGAACAGTTAAGGATAATAAAGGTTCAACTCCCCTTTGTATTACACATGCGCATATAAAAGAACAGACATTCCTGAATGAAGATAGTCTATTCAAGTAGTTTATAAGGATTGTATTCCAGAGATAGAATAAGGTAGTATAGGTATATATTATAAATAGGAGAGATTATTTTGAAACTTAGAGCACTAGAAATTAATGATCTACCTGTTGTACACGAGTTAAATAATGAACATTCTATTATGTCTTACTGGTTTGAAGAACCTTATGAATCACTTACTGAATTGCAATACCTTTTCGATAAACATCTATTAGATGAGTCTGAAAGAAGATTTATTGTAGAAGATGATAAAAATATTGTGGGCATAGTTGAATTAGTCGAAATCAATTACATACATCGTAATTGTGAAATTCAAATCATTATCAAACCAGAATTCAGTGGTAAAGGTTATGCTAAATTTGCTTTTGAAAGGGCAACAAATTATGCTTTTGATGTTTTGAATATGCATAAAATATATTTATACGTTGACACTGATAATGAAAAAGCAGTCTACATTTATGAATCTCAAGGTTTTAAAAAAGAAGGCTTGTTGAGAGAACAGTTCTATACTAATGGAAAATATAAAAATGCCTACTTAATGGCTTTGTTAAAAAAGGAGTACATTTCCTAAAAAAAGAAAGTGGAAAAAAGCGTTCAGACTCGAAACACTGGAGCACGTTTAAGAAAAAATAGTTAATAAATGGAAAAGAGGTTGAGACTTTTATCTCAACCTCTAAATTTTAGTTGTATTCTGGAGATAGAATAAAAATTGCTAGTATAAAACCTCTCTGCTTTTTCATAAGGATTCATACCAGTGGCATTCAACAAACTATTTTCCGATAATGATTTTGTTCCATAATTTCCATTTGCTTATTGCATCTATAAGATTGGACTGGTTGAGTTTCAGGAATCAATATTGTTTCGCTTATTTATAGCCCAGCGCTTAAGGTTCCTACAATAAACCTTCACCATTCCTTATGCTCAGTAGTTTGGAAATATGATTCATTAAAAGAAATCGTTTTTTCAGTTAAATCTACCGTTGTATGTATCCCATAAGGCAACGCACAATGCGGGTAAGCATGTCCAAAATTAACGTTATACAATATGGGCATTGTGTCATCAGAGACAACCTTTTTATAGATTTTTTTGTACTCTTCATAATAAACTTCATCTTGCGGTTTTCCAACTAATATGCCGTTGATAACAGAGAAAATACCGGTTTGTTTTAAAGTCATTAATTCTTTTTCTAATTCCTCCGGAGAAGGTTTTTCCTCACTGGTTTCTAGAAACAGGATTTTTCCTTCCCATTGTTCTATAGAAGGAAACAAATGGTACTTCTGACTTATCTCAACTTCATCTGGATAACGTTCTCCAGCCAGCAAATCATAGAAACTTTCTAAACACCCTCCTAACAAAGGTCCGGAAAAGGAACCTGATCCTTGTAAAACTTCGTACCCTTTTTTTTCAAGGTGCTGGATGCGCTCGGTCCCTACCGCTGTTTGAGAGAAATCAGTGCGTTCTTCATACCAGAACTTACTTGAAAGAATTTCGTGTAGTTCATGTCCTTCTAAATAAGATTGCAATGTGGTTTTCGTATATGGCAACAAATCATCAGCGAGTTCCGCTACATCATTGATAAAATTAGGGCCATAAAAAGAGACCATCCCCAACTGGTAGAACATTAAGTGATTGATAGTGGTATCGGAAAATCCTGTAAATAACTTGGGATTCGCTTGCACATTCTGAATAAATTCCTTGTCCTCTAATAAGAATGGCAATAAACGATATGTATCATCGCCTCCAATAGCACAGATTATTCCTTTGATAGCTGGATTTCGAAAAGCTTCTTTTAAATCTTGAGCACGCGATTCAGGATGCTGTTTTAAATAGTCTATCCCTTTTAAAGAATTGCGCATAAAGACAGGCTCCAATCCTAATGTCATTAAACGCTTTTTCCCTAACTCAAGTTGATGGGAACAAAAATCTTCTCCCAAGATACCACTTGAAAGACTGACAATAGCTACTTTATCTCCTTTTTTTAATGCATTCGGTTTCTTCATTGTTTTCTCCCCTTTTTTTTAATAGTATACTAATAATCTTCTCTTTTTAATCAAAATATAGGCTTAAAATACCCGAGAACAGCTAAATTATTTTTAGCTGTTCTTTTCTTATTTGATATGAAAACTGGGCTTCACTCGTTAGCAAAAAAATATATGTTACAATAGTGAAGATTTGCTTGCTGTATTTTGTGTAGGAAAATGTCCTTTTTCGTATACATAAAATCAATCAAGTGAGTGGGAATTTGTATAATGGAGGTTTTTCTTTGAAAATTAATTTAGGGAAAAAAGCGTTTTTTTTATATGGCTTTATTTTGCTGTGTCTCATCTCATCGATAGTGTTTGTGCAAAACAATTTTCACTTATATGAACAGCCCATAGCTGAAGTAGTAGAAGCAACACTTAAAGAAGAACAGGAAGCGATTGATTTACCTAATACTAAAGATCATTTGTTTTATCAACATTTAGTTGGAAAAATAAAAAATGGAGACCGAAAAGGACAACTGATCTCATTAGAAAATAAATACTCCTCATCGGGGGCATATGACCACAACTATCAAATAGGAGATGAATTATTTGTCTCAATCCAAACTAATAATGGAGAGAGCTTGAGAGGCGTTATTGACGGTCCAAAACGAGATAAGTATGTTGTGGTGGCAGCGTGGTTATTTATCCTAACGGTATTGCTTATTGGCAAAAGAAGCGGATTGTTTTCGCTAATCAGTTTAATTATCAACGTCTTAGTGTTGTCACTCGCATTAAATAACTATGTAAACTCAGAACGTGCCAGTTTACTGCTTATTTGCGGCGGGTTAGTGGTTTTTTTCACGGTTACTTCTTTGTTATTGATCAGCGGAAACAATGAAAAAACGTATGCTGCTATCCTAGCGACATTGGCAGGAACTTTTTCCGCATTGCTTATAGCGTACATAGTCATGGTTCTGACGGCTGAAAAAGGTCTTAGATACGAGGAAATGGCGTTTATAACGAGATCGCCGCAAAAAGTGTTTTTAGCCAGCATTCTAGTTGGTTCTTTAGGAGCTGTAATGGATATTGCAATTACCATAACCTCTTCGCTTTATGAACTGTATGATAAAAATAAAGATATTCCGCTAAAAGACTTAAAGGCATCTGGTATGGAAATAGGCAAAGACATCATGGGTACAATGACGAATGTTTTGTTTTTTGCGTATGTTAGCGGAAGTATTCCTATGGTCCTTCTCTATTTAAAAAACGGCTCTGCATTGGGGTACACCTTATCTATGAATTTATCCTTGGAATTGACTAGGGCGCTTGTTGGAAGTATCGGTATTGTCTTAACCATTCCGATCAGCATCTATACAGCGACTTATTTCATTCGCAAAAAGAGTGCAGCAAAATGAGTGTATTAGTGTGTTTAGCGGTCATTTTATTTATCCTAATGAAGTTTGTCGGCGGTGAAAAAGGAACAAGGTCTTTTATTGCTCTTTTTTTAAATTTTGGCGTAACATTTGCGACCATGCTTTTGATGGGCTCCAAAAATAATCCCATTATCATCACCTTAATAGCCTGTACGGTCATTAGTTGCATTAATTTGTTTTATATCAATAATGTGTCGATCAAATCGATTGCCGCATTTATTTCAACAATGATTACTTTAGTTCTTTTAGTATCGGTTATTTTTATATTAGTTGAAATGTCTATGATACAAGGATTTGGAATAGAAGAGATAGAAGAGCTCAATTCTTTTACATTGTATATAGGGATAGATTTTGCCAAAGTTGCAGTCTGCACGATAATCATGGGAACGATCGGTGCTATTACAGATACGGCTATTTCTATTTCTTCGGCGATGAATGAAATATCTATCCATAACCCACTGATCGATCGATTCGGTTTATTCAAATCAGGTATGAACGTCGGCAGAGATATTCTAGGAACAACGACAAATACGTTGTACTTTGCCTTTATTGGTGGGTATCTGGCTTTAATCTTATGGTTTAAAGATTTGTCTTACTCTCTTGGTGAAGTTGTTAATTCCAAAGTATTTAGTTCAGAAATCATCTCTATATTTTGCATTGGCACAGGTGCAATTCTGATTATCCCCATCACTGCCTGGCTTACAGCTTATATTTTGTCTAAAGACCAAAACATAACTCCTAAAAATAAGCTAACTTCTGAATAAACAACTGAAACAATCCTTTCCACAATAAAAACCCTTCAAATCAAAAGATTTGAAGGGTTTTTAGGTTTTATAAATGAAAGTACAGTCGTAAAAGAGCTTTGGCTCCTCTACTCCTTATGCTGCAAATCCTCACTCTATGCACTTATCTAAGAGGTTCGTTCTGCTTTTATATGTTGAGCTCTTTTCATCACTTTAAATACCGTATCGATGGTAAAAATTGCTAAAGCAATCATCCCAGCTATTTGGATAGTGCTTTGCAAATGGCCTTGTGCTAATGCCGTATGACCTTTGATAAATTCGTAAACCGCTAAATACATACCCGATCCTGGAAACAATGGAAAAAAACCGGGTAAAAAGAAAATCGTTACAGGAACTTTAAATATCCGCGAGAAAATGTGCGATTGAGTAGAAATCACTAACCCTGAAATATATGTAGCCGAAACAGCTCCTAAGGTTTCAAGACAAAGTAAATAAACTCCCCAACCTAAAGCTCCCACAAAAGCTGTCGCAAAAATATGCTTTTTGGGGGATTCTAAAATAATGGACGCCGCTGCGACTGCTAGAAATGCCCCTATGATTTGACTAATCAAAATACGACACCTCCAATAAGAACCAATCCAATCGCAACTCCTAAAGCAATCGATAGAGCGACCACAAAGGCCTCTAAGGCTTTAGCTCCGCCGGACATGTAATCGCCTTGTAAAGTATCTCGAATCGCATTTGTAATGGCTGTTCCTGGTACTAGCGGCATAATGGTTCCCGTTATGACTAAGTGCATATTAAGCGTGGGAAAAAGAAACGCATGCATCAACCCGGCACCTACCGAAATAACGGCAGAAGATAAGACGTTTCGTACAAAGGACCCCATGTCTAACTTTTTTTCGCCTTTCAATACCAATGCCAACAAACCGCCATTGACTCCAGCAGCCAGAATTTCTAAAATACCACCGCCTAACAATAAAGCAAAAGAAGCAGCTAAAGCTGATGTCGCAAGATCTTTATAAAGCCGCTTATATTGTACTTTTCCAATATCCTGCAGCGCCGCATACGCTTCTGGAATGGTTATTTCTTCACTGGTCAATTGCCGTGAAATAGTATTTACAACCGCAATTTTATTTAAATTCGTATCCCGCGAATTGATCCGTTTAACAATTGTGATTGGATCATCAATACTAGGATCATCTAATGTGGCAACTAATCCAGTTGCAATTGCCAAGGCTTCAGTCGTTTCAAACTTTGACGTTTTTAGGATATGGTTCATTGTGTCTTCTACACGATATGTTTCAGCATTGCTTTCCAACATAATCTTCCCTGCCAATATGGCGATATCCATTAGTGTTTTGTAATCCATTTTGCGTCCCTCATCCTTTCCCACGCTGGTTATCAGCCGTTTTTTCTAGTTGTAACATCCATTACAGGTTCGAATTTCAATTTAGTATAGCATACTTTCTTTTATCCCCCTGAACCTTTCAATTCTTTCTTATATCTTTTTAACTAACTTTATTAAGCTAGCTGGTACTTAAACAAAAAACAGACCCTTTTAAGGATCTGCTTTTTGTCTTTGTATGAAAATGTTAATCTAATCCAATTTCAGCTCTAACCACATCGGCAATGCGCTCAACATAAGAATCAACTTTTTCTTGCGTCGGAGCTTCAGCCATAACACGTAATAACGGCTCTGTTCCACTTGCACGAACTAAAATCCGGCCATCACCGTTCATTTCTTTTTCTACTTCATCGATAATCGCCTTGATAGCTGGAATATCCATTGCGCCATTTTTGTCGCTGACACGGATATTTACCAACCGTTGTGGATACGTTTGAACTTCTTCTGCTAATTCTGATAATTTTTTACCTGTTTGTTTCATTACATTTAATAATTGAATTCCTGATAACATTCCGTCACCGGTCGTATTGTAATCTAAAAAGATCATGTGACCCGATTGTTCGCCACCAAAGTTATATCCGTTTTTACGCATTTCTTCCATGACGTAACGGTCTCCTACTTGTGTTTCCAAAGCAGTCATTCCTGCTGCTTCCACAGCTTTATGGAACCCTAAATTGCTCATAACCGTTGAAACGATCGTATCTTTTTTCAAACGTCCTTTTTCCATTAAATACTTTCCGCAAATGTACATGATTTTGTCGCCATCAACGATATTGCCTAATTCATCGACTGCAATAACACGGTCAGCATCTCCATCAAAAGCAAGACCTGCATCTGCTCCTTTTTCGATAACAAATTCAGCTAGTTTTTCAGGATGTGTCGAACCAACGCCATCATTGATATTCAAGCCGTTCGGCGAAGCTCCCATCACATCAAACTCTGTTTCTAAATCTGCAAATAAACGGTTAAGCAATGGGCTTGTTGAGCCATTTGCTCCATCTAGACAAACTTGTAATCCGCTTAAATCATCCGGAATCGTTTGTTGTAAGAATTGAGTATATTTTAATGATCCTTCTGGATAATCATCAACCGTGCCTAAACCTTCTGCACTTGGACGAGGCAATGTATCTTCCTCTTGGTCTAACAAAGCTTCAATCTCCAACTCTGTTTCGTCTGATAATTTAAAGCCATCTGAACCAAAGAATTTGATACCGTTGTCTTCTGCTGGATTATGGGAAGCTGAAATCATGACTCCCGCAGCAGCTCCTTGGATTCGTGTTAAATAAGCCACTCCTGGTGTTGAAATAACGCCTAATTTCATGACTTCGATTCCAACCGATAAAAGTCCGGCAATTAAAGCTGATTCTAACATTTCTCCGGAAATCCGTGTGTCTCTTCCGACCAATACGCGCGGGTGCAATTCTCCTGCTGAATGCTGGCACAATACGTAGCCGCCAAATCTTCCCAATTTAAACGCTAATTCTGGTGTTAGCTCTGAGTTTGCCACTCCTCTAACTCCATCTGTTCCAAAATATTTTCCCATTCTCATAATGCCCCTTTTCAAAGTTAAGAATCTTGTTTTGTTTAGAAAATCTTTTATTGTGTGCTTGAGTCTGAACTAGATTGACTAGCAGATGATTCGCTGCTTTCGCTTGATACATCTGGGTTAATGATTTTATCTTCTGAAGATGCACTCGACTCTAGTGAGGACTCATCTTCACTACTAGAAACTGCTTCTGAGCTGCTGGCAGATCCACTGGTTGAACTACTGCTGGTATCTTTTATTGAGCTGCTCGGCGTTTCCTCTTTTGGTGTCGAATCATCTTCTTTGACGACTGTTACCCTCACATTGACTTTTTCTGGTGTCACAGCTGAAGCACCTTCCACTAAAGCTAATTCCACTTCTTTAGTCGTTGTTTCAGTTATTCCTGTGACATCGACTTCTACAGGAAAACTGCTTAAATCATCTAATAATTCTTGTGACCCGGTTACACTTACCGTTGTATTTTTTTCGTTTTCTATGCCTAATTCATACGTATAATCATCTTCTGGTTCACCTGTTTGAATCAAAGAGACAGGCACTTCTTTGCTTTCAGCGGCTACTGGAATACTAACAGTGACTTCGCTTGGATTGATATTCACATCCAACTGATTGCCATCTACATCGCTGACACTTATCGGAACGGTCTGCTTGATATCTGACTTCGCACCTTTTGTGGCAGTAACGATTGCTTGCACAGAATGAACCTTATCGATCGTGGAAGCAGCTCCGGAAATTTCAACGGTATCATAATTTAAAGTAGGCTGCCCCGCTACATAACCTTTTGCCAAATCAGTTGCCTCAAATACGACGCCAACTTTAAACGTTTCAACGCGTTTTTCTTCAATTTTAATCGTTACTTCTGATGGTGTAACGGTATAATTCAAATCGGAGGAAAGCCCTTCCGGAATCAATCGTATCGTATGAGTACCTACGCCCAATTGATCTAAGTTTTGAGCTACTAGATCAAAACCTTTATTGGCTGTTGTTTGCGCCACGATATTGGTTGGACCAGTAATTTCGACTGAAGCTGTTTCAGGGAAACCGGAAACAAAGTATTGGTCTTGATCAATATCTACTACGATCGGCACATTTGTGATCGTCTTACTCGAGGTAATGCTAACGCCGCCTAGCGGATTAGTCGTTCGTAGTTTGCTAGTATTTTCGTAATTTACATAAGTAAATAACAAGACAGCGAATCCGAAAGCAACCAGTTTTGTAAACCATGGAGAGTTATAAATCTTTTCCATTTTTTACACTCCTTTCTTAAAACTGTCGATAAACTCTTGTAGCGGATTTTTTTTGACAGCTTCTTCTGGGAGAACCAATTCTTTACTTAAAAATTTCACGAAATCTTCGCGGGATAATTCTCTTAACAAGTCACCGCGGTGAGAGATGCTTACTCCACCTGTTTCTTCTGAAACGATAACCGTGATTGCATCCGTTACTTCACTTAATCCGATTGCTGCACGATGCCGTGTTCCTAAATCTTTCGGGATCAAGGAACTTTCGGATAGCGGTAAATATCCTGCTGCGGCTGCTATTTTATGGTTTTTAATGATGACAGCACCGTCATGCAAAGGGGTATTCGGAATAAAAATATTGATTAACAATTCTCCCGATATATCTGCGTCTAAGGCAATCCCGGTCGAAATATATTCTTCCAAACCTGTTTCCATTTGAATCGAAATCAATGCTCCGATTCTTCGTTTAGCCATGTACTGAACGGCCTGATCGATTTGTTGAATCATTTTTTTAGCCGGGTCTATTTTCCTTTGATTGTTTTTGAAAAACGATCCTCGTCCCAAATGTTCTAACCCTCTGCGCAATTCTGGCTGAAAAATAATGATGATCGCCAAAACACTCCATTGAATAACTAAATCCACGATCCAGTCTACTGTTTGCAATTGGAGAAAGAAACTTCCTATTTTGATCAACATGATGACCGCGATCCCTTTTAATAATTGGACAGCTTTTGTGCCTTTCAATATTTTTATCAGCTGGTAAATAAAAAAAGTTACCACCATAATATCGACTGCATTGATAAACGTTCGCCATGTAAATAAGTGTGACCAATCTATGGACATACGTGCACCTCCAATAACTTTTTAAATTGTCACTCGTTTTTTATTATACCATACTTACCCTAAATACTCGTTCATTGTATGAAGGAAAAAACCTGCTTTATTCTGCTGTTTTTTCGAATAATATAAAAAAAAACTAGCAACGTTTCCGTCACTAGTCTTTATGAGTCATGCAGGATTCGAACCTGCGACCCTCTGATTAAAAGTCAGATGCTCTACCAACTGAGCTAATGACTCGAAGCTAAACAAGTTGCTAAGCATGGCAACGTCCTACTCTCACAAAGGGAATCCCTTCACTACCATCGGCGCTAAGAAACTTAACTGCTGTGTTCGGAATGGGAACAGGTGTATCCTTCTTGCCAACACCGCCACACTTTGGACGACTTGTTTAGTTATTTTAAATGCATTTACTAAAAATTAAATTAGTAAATTAATGGTGGAGGGGGGCAGATTCGAACTGCCGAACCCGAAGGAGCGGATTTACAGTCCGCCGCGTTTAGCCACTTCGCTACCCCTCCCAAAACATCCTTTTACATCTTATAACATATCATTCACTTTATCAAGTATAATTTGAAAGTTTTTTTGTTTCTAAGCCCTAGGAGTTGCTTCCAGTTCCTAAGCACTTTACACTTTTAGCATAGGCTGTTTTTTTAGTTAACATACACCTATTTGAGATTACGGTATGTCTCTTCGATTTAAATGCTGAAAACCCCAGTAAAAGCCCTTTTTTGATATACTATTATTGAAAACATCCATTTTTTAGAGATACTTTTTTGTCTGTCTTAAAGGAGGAGAATAGATTGGATACACAAACGCAAAAGAAAAAGAAGTTTTCTATGCCGTCGTCTTTTACTGTGTTGTTCCTCATTATCGTTGCTATCGCTATTTTAACCTGGTTTATTCCAGCAGGTTCATATGACACTGATGATGCAGGAAATATTATTGCTGGAACTTATCATACTGTCGAATCCCATCCTCAGGGGATCTGGGAGGTTTTCATGTCTCCTGTAAAAGGGATGCTTGGAACCGACACGACACCTGGAGCAATTGAAGTTTCGTTGTTTATTATGGTTGTGGGCGGGTTCTTAGGAGTCGTAACCAAGACTGGAGCTTTAGATGCGGGAATCGCTTCTATCGTCAAAGCTTACAAAGGCAAAGAAAAAAAGCTGATTCCTGTATTGATGCTGATTTTCGCTATTGGAGGAACTACTTTCGGTATGGGAGAAGAAACATTAGCTTTCTATCCCTTAATACTGCCAGTGATGGTCGGTGTCGGTTTTGATACTTTGGTTGCTGTGGCTATTGTATTAGTTGGTTCGCAAATAGGTGTTTTAGCTTCTACGGTCAATCCTTTTGCTACTGGAGTTGCGTCACAAGCACTAGGCATCAGTCCGGGAGAAGGTATTATTTGGCGTCTCATTTTATTTATTGTCTTGTATGCCGCTTCCACTTTTTACGTTTACCGTTACGCTGTCAAAGTAGAAAAAGATCCTGATGCATCATTTGTAGCAGAACAAAAAGAAAAAAATATTGATCATTTTAAAATTCACGAATCGCAAAAAGAGCTAGATGCACGACAAAAAAATGTCATGATTCTGTTTGCATTAACTTTTTTCATTATGATCCTTGGTTTGGTTCCTTGGACCTCTTTAAATCAAAACTGGACTTTTTTTGAACGGTTCAATTCTTTCTTGGTTGATATTCCAGTTGTCGGGTCGCTGCTCGGGGCAGGTATGGTGCCTTTAGGAGAATGGTATTTCCAAGAAATTACTATGTTGTTTTTCTTGATGGCTGTAATCATTGGTTTACTGTATCGTCTACCTGAAGGAGAAATCGTCGACGCTTTTATGGATGGCGCAAAAGATCTATTAAGCGTTGCATTAGTGGTAGCTATCGCTCGTGGTATCCAAGTAGTCATGAACGACGGAATGATCACCGCTACTGTTTTACATTGGGGAGAAGAAGGATTGAGTGGTTTGTCTCCTGTATTTTTTACTATTCTAACATATATTTTCTATATTCCTATGTCATTCTTGATTCCTTCTACTTCTGGGTTAGCCGCTGCAACCATGGGAATCATGGGCCCTTTGGGAGGCTTCTCAGGTGTACCGCAGCATCTGGTCATTACGGCGTATCAATCCGCTAGCGGTATCATTAATTTGATCACACCTACTTCTGGCGTAGTGATGGGAGCTTTAGCTATCGCCCGAATCGATCTTAGCACCTGGTGGAAATTTATGGCAAAATTAATCGCACTGGTTTTTATTCTTACCTGTGTCATTTTAGGCATTGCGGCAGTCTTTTCCTAAGTCATTTTCATTGTAAATGTACGTAAAAAAGAAAGAGGTCATCCTATGAAAACATTTATCCAAGAACACCATCAACAAGCTTGTCTTGAAACAATCAAAACGCTTATTGCTTATCCTTCCTATTTGAGAGAAGAATCGAAAAACCCTACTCCGTTTGGCCAAGACATTCAAGCCGTTTTGGAAGAGACACTTTCTATCTGCAAAAATTTAGGTATGAAAACTTATCTTGATCCAGAAGGGTATTATGGATATGCAGATTATGGCGGCAGCAAAGAATCGCTAGCTATCCTGTGTCATTTGGATGTTGTGCCGCCGGGTGATTTAAATTTGTGGGCAACAGATCCTTTTGAAGGTGTCGTCAAGAACGGAGCGCTTTATGGCCGAGGCTCACAAGACGATAAAGGACCAGCAATGGCTGCTCTCTATGCCTTTAAAGCTGTCGTTGATTCTGGGGCGAAATTCAACAAACGCATTCGCTTTATTTTTGGAACCGATGAAGAAACCCTTTGGAGATGCTTAGATCGCTATAATGAAATGGAAGAAAAATCAACCATGGGCTTTGCGCCAGATGCTGAATTTCCATTAACTTATGCTGAAAAAGGGCTCTTACAAGTGAAACTGCATGGCTCTGGAGATGATCGCTTATCTTTAGATTGCGGCGAAGCTTTAAATGTTGTCCCCGGTTCAGCCAACTACCAAGGTTTTTTGACCAATAACTTGATCAAAGAGCTTCAACTATTAGGCTTTGATTACACAATGAATCAAAACACCTTATCCGTTAAAGGAAAATCTGTGCATTCAAAAGATGCTCCAGAAGGTATTAATGCTATTGCCAGATTGGCAGCGGCTCTTGCTCCGCATACTAAGAATAAGGCCATAGCATTTATAAACGCTATGCTTAAAGAAGAGGCAAACGGACAGTCTCTTTTCGGTACGATCCAAGACGAGGATTCAGGAAAGCTGACGGTCAATTTAGCTACCTTAAAAATCGATCCAGAAGAAACAGTCATTGGATTAGACCTTCGCATTCCTGTTACTGCCGATAAGGAACAGCTCGTTAATGTACTCACCAAAACAGCTAATAAATACGATTTAGTTTATGAAGAATTTGATTACCTCTCTTCATTATATGTCCCTAAAGACAGCCGTTTAGTAACTACCTTGTTAGATGTGTATCGCGAAAAAACAGGTGATTTATCTGACCCGCTGGTTTCGGGAGGGGCAACTTTTGCTCGAACGATGGATAACTGTGTAGCTTTCGGTGCCGTCTTTCCAGATTCAGAAGTTACCTTTCATATGCCAAATGAAAAGATGGCTTTGGATGATATTTATCGTTCAATGGATATCTATGCAGAAGCTATTTATCGTTTAGCTTGTCAGTGAAAGCAAAAAAACGGATGATTCTCGCTGTTATTACACGAGAGTCATCCGTTTTTTTATTTGGTATTAAAACTGGGCTAGCTGGATTCGAACCAACGCATAAGGGAGTCAAAGTCCCTTGCCTTACCGCTTGGCTATAGCCCAATAATGGTGGAGGGGGGCAGATTCGAACTGCCGAACCCGAAGGAGCGGATTTACAGTCCGCCGCGTTTAGCCACTTCGCTACCCCTCCATATTAAAAATAATACTTTATTAAAACCTTTAAAAGAATTAATGCCGGCTAAAGGAGTTGAACCCTCGACCCTCTGATTACGATTCAGATGCTCTACCAACTGAGCTAAGCCGGCATAGGCCATTCAAGTAAACGTTTGTTGAAAAAAACTGACCCGTACGGGATTCGAACCCGTGATACCGCCGTGAAAGGGCGGTGTCTTAACCACTTGACCAACGGGCCTATAGGCTTTTCATTCTTAAGCACAAGATTGATTATATAAAGAATTTCATAAAATGTAAAGGGAGAACTGCCTTTTCATAGAATTTTTAATCATTTTTTCATTTTTATGCAGTATATTACATATTTCACCTTGCAGCTCACCTTCTTTTTTTAAGAAAAACTACTCTAATATGGTTAATTAGAGCAGTTTCTTAAAGATGTTATTTCGCTTCTATATCTGCATATTTTTCTGGTTTTCTTTCAAACAAAGTTTTGGCATACGGACAAAGAGGCACGATTTTTTTATTTTCATTGCGCATTTCTTCAACTACACGATCAACCAATTGTGCTGCAATACCTTGTCCTCGTAAAGATGGATCTACAAACGTATGATCTAAAATAACTTTATCTTCACCTGATGGCACATAAGTTACTTCAGCTAACATTTTTCCTTTTTCGTCATTTTTATAAAAACGATTTCCAGATTTTTCGAATTCCATTTTTTCACTTCCTTCGCCTGACTTATTAGTAAATTACCTTCTCATTATAACATTAATATCTTGCTAGCATTTAGTATATCAAATTATTTTAAAATTGAACAACCTTCAGATACGCAGCGCAATTTTCCCTACTTGTTGTCCCTTTTCCAAATAATCAAATGCTTTTTCATATTCATCCCATTCAAATATACTATCGACGACAGGGTGAATTTGATGTGTTTCAATGAAGTTTAACATTTCTTGATATTCTTCTGCGCTTCCCATCGTTGTGCCTTTTAACGTATATTGTCCATAGAAAAATTCTCTTAAATTAAATTCAATGGTGTCTCCTGTGGAAGAGCCGATCAGCACCATTGTACCACCTTGACGCAGTTGCTTCATCGATTGATGAAACGTAGCTGCTCCCACAGTTTCAATGACCACATCAACTTTTTCGTTATCCAATGCCTCATCCCAATTTGTCTCGCTTTGAATACCTTTATCGGCTCCTAGTTTTTCTGCTTGCTTTAATTTTTCCGCCGAACGAGAAGTCACGTAAACCTTCGCACCAGCCGCTTTAGCAAATTGCAGCAAAAATGTTGCTACTCCGCCACCGATACCCGGAACTAAAACAGACGTCCCTTCTGTAACATTTCCTTTTGTAAATAAAGCTCGATAGGCTGTTAATGCAGATAACGATAATGTTCCAGCTTCTTCCCATGATAAAAATTCAGGCTTCAGCGCAATATTTTCAATAGGCAAAATGATTTCTTCAGCGAAGGTGCCATGGACAGGATTGCCAAGTATTTTAAAGTCAGGAGGAGCAGCATCTGTTGCTTCATGCCAGTTTAAGCCTGGATTGATTATTACTTCGTCTCCAACTTTAAACTGCTGTACATCTGCGTTTATTTCGCTAATAACTCCTGTTCCGTCAGACCCAATGACTAAAGGAGCTGCTGACGCTTCATGTTGCGCAACTGTAAATAAATCGCGATGATTTAAGCCGACCATTTTCATCTTCACACGAACTTCATTTGATTGTAAAGAACGGCTTTCCCATTCTTCCAAATGCAAACCTGCCATCCCTTTTTGATTTTTATGCACTAATGCTTTCATTTGATCACCTCTCCTTAAGTTTAAACTAAGTATACCGTTAACTTGTTGAAGTTACAAAAAAACGCTACAAAAGCCTATAGAGGCTTGTCTTTTTGTCCAAGTCTTATAAGTTCAGATCTTATAAGTTCAGAAGAGATAATCGTACAGATAAAAAGGTATTTCAAAGAATTCTAACTCATACTTCGTTAGCAAAAGTGTGGATTTAAACATTCTTACGATACTCAAAAAGGGTTTGCGTACCTTATGTACGGAGATTTAAGCTCCTTAAGGTACATAAAAGAGGTTTGCATACCATATCAATAGAAGTTTAGTGCCCTTAAGGTACTCAAAAGGGATTTAGGTCATATACTTTTATATCATTAACGTATTGAAGACACAAAAAAAGCCACATCCCATTAAGAGATGTGACTTTTATTTAGTGTTTATTTTAAGCCACTTGCCGGAATCGAACCGGCGACCTCTTCCTTACCATGGAAGCGCTCTACCAGCTGAGCTAAAGCGGCAAGAATAGACATCGTTAAACAAAAAAAAAGAACTCCGCAAGCAGGATTCGAACCTGCGACATCATGATTAACAGTCATGCGCTCTACCAGCTGAGCTATTGCGGAATAATGATCAATGCGCGGCAGCGTCCTACTCTCACAAAGGGAAACCCTTCACTACCATCGGCGCTAAGAAGCTTAACTGCTGTGTTCGGCATGGGAACAGGTGTGACCTTCTTGCCGTCACCACCGCACATTGTTTCATCAAGAGAACGGTGTTCTCTCAAAACTGGATAGTGTTTTTCTCTTGCAACATCGTGTCGAAATCAAGACACCGTTTAAAAAATTGGTTAAGTCCTCGACCGATTAGTATTGGTCCGCTCCATACATCGCTGTACTTCCACTTCCAACCTATCTACCTGATCATCTCTCAGGGGTCTTACTCACTTACGTGATGGGAAATCTCATCTTGAGGGGGGCTTCACGCTTAGATGCTTTCAGCGTTTATCCCGTCCACACATAGCTACCCAGCGATGCTCTTGGCAGAACAACTGGTACACCAGCGGTGTGTCCATCCCGGTCCTCTCGTACTAAGGACAGCTCCTCTCAAATTTCCTGCGCCCGCGACGGATAGGGACCGAACTGTCTCACGACGTTCTGAACCCAGCTCGCGTACCGCTTTAATGGGCGAACAGCCCAACCCTTGGGACCGACTACAGCCCCAGGATGCGATGAGCCGACATCGAGGTGCCAAACCTCCCCGTCGATGTGGACTCTTGGGGGAGATAAGCCTGTTATCCCCAGGGTAGCTTTTATCCGTTGAGCGATGGCCCTTCCATGCGGAACCACCGGATCACTAAGCCCGACTTTCGTCCCTGCTCGACTTGTAGGTCTCGCAGTCAAGCTCCCTTCTGCCTTTACACTCTACGAATGATTTCCAACCATTCTGAGGGAACCTTTGGGCGCCTCCGTTACTCTTTAGGAGGCGACCGCCCCAGTCAAACTGCCCGTCAGACACTGTCTCCCAGCCAGATCATGGCTGTGGGTTAGAGTGGTCATACAGCAAGGGTAGTATCCCACCAACGCCTCCACCAAGACTAGCGTCCTGGTTTCATCGGCTCCTACCTATCCTGTACAAGCTGTACAAACACTCAATATCAAACTGCAGTAAAGCTCCATGGGGTCTTTCCGTCCTGTCGCGGGTAACCTGCATCTTCACAGGTACTATAATTTCACCGAGTCTCTCGTTGAGACAGTGCCCAAATCATTACGCCTTTCGTGCGGGTCGGAACTTACCCGACAAGGAATTTCGCTACCTTAGGACCGTTATAGTTACGGCCGCCGTTTACTGGGGCTTCAATTCTGAGCTTCGCTCGAAAGCTAACCCATCCTCTTAACCTTCCAGCACCGGGCAGGCGTCAGCCCCTATACGTCATCTTTCGATTTAGCAGAGACCTGTGTTTTTGATAAACAGTTGCTTGGGCCTATTCACTGCGGCTGACCAAATGGTCAGCACCCCTTCTCCCGAAGTTACGGGGTCATTTTGCCGAGTTCCTTAACGAGAGTTCACTCGCACACCTTAGGATTCTCTCCTCGACTACCTGTGTCGGTTTGCGGTACGGGCCGTTTGTTTCTCACTAGAAGCTTTTCTTGACAGTGTGACATCAGGAACTTCGGTACTTAATTTCCCTCCCCATCACAACTTGTCCTTAAAGAAGCAAGCATTTGACTCGCTTCAAGACTTGTTGCTTGGACGCACATATCCAACAGTGCGTATTCCTTAGCCTACTGTGTCCCTCCATTGCTCAAACAAAACAAACGGGTACAGGAATCTCAACCTGTTATCCATCGTCTACGCCTATCGGCCTCGACTTAGGTCCCGACTAACCCTGGGAGGACGAGCCTTCCCCAGGAAACCTTAGTCATTCGGTGGACGGGATTCTCACCCGTCTTTCGCTACTCATACCGGCATTCTCACTTCTAAGCGCTCCACCAGTCCTCACGGTCTAGCTTCGACGCCCTTAGAACGCTCTCCTACCATAGAACCTAAGTTCTATCCACAGCTTCGGTGTTATGTTTAGCCCCGGTAAATTTTCGGCGCAGGGTCACTCGACTAGTGAGCTATTACGCACTCTTTAAATGATGGCTGCTTCTGAGCCAACATCCTAGTTGTCTAAGCAACCCCACATCCTTTTCCACTTAACATAAACTTTGGGACCTTAGCTGGTGGTCTGGGCTGTTTCCCTCTCGACTACGGATCTTATCACTCGTAGTCTGACTCCCGGATATAAATCAATGGCATTCGGAGTTTATCTGAATTCGGTAACCCGAGAAGGGCCCCTAGTCCAAACAGTTGCTCTACCTCCATGATTCTTATTCCGAGGCTAGCCCTAAAGCTATTTCGGAGAGAACCAGCTATCTCCAAGTTCGATTGGAATTTCTCCGCTACCCACACCTCATCCCCGCATTTTTCAACATACGTGGGTTCGGTCCTCCAGTGCGTATTACCGCACCTTCAACCTGGACATGGGTAGATCACTTGGTTTCGGGTCTACGACCACATACTCATTCGCCCTATTCAGACTCGCTTTCGCTACGGCTCCGTCTCATCGACTTAACCTCGCATGGGATCGTAACTCGCCGGTTCATTCTACAAAAGGCACGCTATCACCCATTAACGGGCTCTAACTACTTGTAAGCACACGGTTTCAGGTGCTGTTTCACTCCCCTTCCGGGGTTCTTTTCACCTTTCCCTCACGGTACTGGTTCACTATCGGTCACTAGGGAGTATTTAGCCTTGGGAGATGGTCCTCCCGGATTCCGACGGAATTTCTCGTGTTCCGCCGTACTCAGGATACTGATCAGAGTGAACGGGGTTTCAGTTACGGGGCTTTTACCCTCTTTGGCGGACCTTTCCAGGTCGCTTCTCTTACACCGTTCATTTATGACTCTATGTGTTCAGTCCTACAACCCCAGAAAGCAAGCTTTCTGGTTTGGGCTTTTCCCGTTTCGCTCGCCGCTACTCAGGGAATCGAATTTTCTTTCTCTTCCTGCAGGTACTTAGATGTTTCAGTTCTCTGCGTCTACCTCTACTGACCTATGTATTCAGTCAGCAGTAACACCCTATCAAAGGTGCTGGGTTTCCCCATTCGGAAATCTCTGGATCACAGCTTACTTACAGCTCCCCAAAGCATATCGGCGTTAGTCCCGTCCTTCATCGGCTCCTAGTGCCAAGGCATCCACCGTGCGCCCTTATTAACTTAACCTATGGTCGTTGTTAATAGCGATTCAACATCAATTGATGCGAATCGTAAAAAATAAAACGCGGTTTTTACTTGGTTTCTTACTTTGTTACAATTGTTAAACACTATCCAGTTTTCAAAGAACAACATTTTTGATTTTGCGAATTGCTTCGCAATGGAGCCTAGCGGGATCGAACCGCTGACCTCCTGCGTGCAAGGCAGGCGCTCTCCCAGCTGAGCTAAGGCCCCAATTAAGGTATTAAAGTAAAAAAAGGCCATTGACCTCTCAAAACTGAACAAAGCTAAAACGAATGTGTGAGGTTCCGTAATATTCCTTAGAAAGGAGGTGATCCAGCCGCACCTTCCGATACGGCTACCTTGTTACGACTTCACCCCAATTATCTATCCCACCTTAGGCGGCTGGCTCCTTTGCAGGTTACCTCACCGACTTCGGGTGTTACAAACTCTCGTGGTGTGACGGGCGGTGTGTACAAGACCCGGGAACGTATTCACCGCGGCGTTCTGATCCGCGATTACTAGCGATTCCGGCTTCATGCAGGCGAGTTGCAGCCTGCAATCCGAACTGAGAATGGCTTTAAGAGATTAGCTTGACCTCGCGGTCTTGCGACTCGTTGTACCATCCATTGTAGCACGTGTGTAGCCCAGGTCATAAGGGGCATGATGATTTGACGTCATCCCCACCTTCCTCCGGTTTATCACCGGCAGTCTCACTAGAGTGCCCAACTGAATGCTGGCAACTAGTAATAAGGGTTGCGCTCGTTGCGGGACTTAACCCAACATCTCACGACACGAGCTGACGACAACCATGCACCACCTGTCACTTTGTCCCCGAAGGGAAAGCTCTATCTCTAGAGTGGTCAAAGGATGTCAAGACCTGGTAAGGTTCTTCGCGTTGCTTCGAATTAAACCACATGCTCCACCGCTTGTGCGGGTCCCCGTCAATTCCTTTGAGTTTCAGCCTTGCGGCCGTACTCCCCAGGCGGAGTGCTTAATGCGTTAGCTGCAGCACTGAGGGGCGGAAACCCCCCAACACTTAGCACTCATCGTTTACGGCGTGGACTACCAGGGTATCTAATCCTGTTTGCTCCCCACGCTTTCGAGCCTCAGCGTCAGTTACAGACCAGAGAGTCGCCTTCGCCACTGGTGTTCCTCCACATATCTACGCATTTCACCGCTACACGTGGAATTCCACTCTCCTCTTCTGCACTCAAGTTCCCCAGTTTCCAATGACCTTCCCCAGTTGAGCTGGGGGCTTTCACATCAGACTTAAAGAACCGCCTGCGCTCGCTTTACGCCCAATAAATCCGGACAACGCTTGCCACCTACGTATTACCGCGGCTGCTGGCACGTAGTTAGCCGTGGCTTTCTGGTTAGATACCGTCAGGGGATGAGCAGTTACTCTCATCCTTGTTCTTCTCTAACAACAGAGTTTTACGATCCGAAAACCTTCTTCACTCACGCGGCATTGCTCCGTCAGACTTTCGTCCATTGCGGAAGATTCCCTACTGCTGCCTCCCGTAGGAGTCTGGGCCGTGTCTCAGTCCCAGTGTGGCCGATCACCCTCTCAGGTCGGCTACGTATCATTGCCTTGGTGAGCCATTACCTCACCAACTAGCTAATACGCCGCGGGTCCATCCATAAGCGGTAGCCGAAGCCACCTTTCATCCAACGATCAGGAGATCACTGGAATTATGCGGTATTAGCAGCCGTTTCCGGCTGTTATCCCCCACTTATGGGCAGGTTACCCACGTGTTACTCACCCGTCCGCCACTCTTCTTCTCTGGTGGGTGCAAGCACCCGGTAGAAAAGAAGCGTTCGACTTGCATGTATTAGGCATGCCGCCAGCGTTCGTCCTGAGCCAGGATCAAACTCTCATAAAAGTTGGCTTTGTCCGTTAGGACTTCACCCTTTTAATGATGCTTGAAGCTCATTAATTGAATTGCTAGCGAAATTTCTTTCACTTTATTTCTGTTGGTTTAACCCTTGGTTAAACCACCTTACACATTTGGTTCGTTTTGCTTTGTTCAGTTTTCAAAGGTCATTTCCTTCTGTTTTGACAACTTCTAAATAATAACACTTCTTCAAAAGCTTGTCAACCGTTTATTGAATAATTATTTATTTTAATTGTATAAATATTCAAGTAACCGCTTCATTACTTTTAACGACTCAGTTATAATAACATATCTTTATTTAAACTGTCAACTGTTAAATGAACTTTTTTCAAAAACAGTTTTTTCCGTTCATCGCAATGCAGCAACGTGTTCTAATATATCAGGGATTTGACGATTCGTCAAGCTTTAATAATAGGCTTATTCTATTTATTTAACAGCAAGAGAACATTCCACCTTAAAACACCGATTGTTCTCTTGCTAAACCGTTTCACTCTTTTTCTAATAAATAAGAAAAATCGTATTCTTCTTTCTTTACGATCATTAATAATCCGTCACCTAAAGGAACAATGCTGGATTCCAATGCTGGATGCTTCATTACTACATCAAGAAACAAATTGAGTTTACGATGAATGGCTCTAGATCGTTTGGGTATGTCTTCTTTCGGCAACAAAATCGTTCCGCCTTGTAATACATCATCGACAACCAGCATTCCACCTACTTTTAACAGTCGCATACACTCAGGAAAGAAATCATAATATTTTGATTTCGCGCTGTCCATAAAAATAAAATCATACGGTCCTTTTAAATCTGGGAGAATATCTGCTGCTTGCCCTTCTAAAAGAGTCACTTTATCGGTCAATCCTAATGCTTCGTAGTTTTTTCGGGCTTTTTCAATCATTACATCGAAACGATCGATAGTTGTCACATGTCCTGATTCCCCTACATACTGAGCCATCAAACTAGACGAAAAGCCAATTGCAGCCCCTATCTCCAGGATTTGTTCCGGTTTTATTTGCCCTAGAAGCAAACTTAGAAAAACAACTGTTTCATGGGGAATGATCGGGACACCTTTTTCGTTAGCTTCTCGTTCAATTTCTCCTAACTTACCCGATAAAGGTTTTTGTTCTTTTCTCAAAAAATCTACTATCTCTCTTTTAACTACCGGACGGTCCATCATTTCATTTCTGGCTGTTTTAACTTCTTTATTCTCCATCTCAATCTCTTTTCCCTTCTCATTAACGAACTGCTCGTTCATATTCCTCTTTTAAACTTAAAAGCTCTTTCTATTATAGGACGCCATCTCTTTCCAGACAAGCGTTTGTTCTCGTTACAACTATTTGGTTTATATTTATCGCAGCATTCCTAAAAGCATTGTATCCATTATATTCGATGTGGTACTATCAAAGTATGAAAACTAATTCATCACTTAAAGGAGGATATCGTAATGTTGATTAAATCACTCTGTATTCCTAAAAAGAATCTGACTACTGTTAAAGAAAGTGCCACTCTGCAAGAAGCAATTGATATTCTTGAAAAATCAGGTTATCGTTGCATCCCAATCTTAGACGAAAGCGGCACGATTTTTAGAGGAAATATTTATAAAATGCATATTTACCGACACAAAGCTAATAACGGCGATATGAATTTACCGGTTACGACACTCTTGAAAAATGCCACAAAATTCATTTCTGTTGATTCTTCATTCTTCAAAGTATTTTTTACCATCAAAGAATTGCCTTACATTTCTGTTTTAGATGAAGAAAACCGTTTCTATGGTATTCTGACCCATAGCTCTCTTTTAAACATGTTGCAACAATCATGGAACGTAAATTCCGGCAGCTACGTTTTAACGATTGCTTCTTCTGGACAAAAAGGCGATTTAGCCAACATGACAAAAATCATTAACCGCTATTGTTCGATTTCAAGTTGCATCACCTTAGACGCTGAACGCGAAGAAATCGTCCGTCGTACGATGATGACTTTAGAAGCTGGTGTTACTAAAGAAACCGTCGATCATATTTGCGAACACTTAGACAGAAAAGGTTTCCGTGTTGTAGAGATCGAAGATTTAAAAAATAATTAACGGTATGCCGCCATTATCTCAAAAAAAGCTGAACGTTTAAAACGTTCAGCTTTTTCTATGCACTTGACTATCCTTCAATTCTTTCACTGAAATGAATTTTCGAATCAAGGTACTTCATAACAGGAGCTCCAATAGCCATAACGCCGATTTCCCCTATTCCTACAGTCAAATAACCAAACCAAAACGGTACGCCGAAAGCTAAATTTAATTCCCAAGCAATCAAAGCCGAAACAATTGTAAAGACTGCTGTGTTGATCGCCATTTTACCCCAAATATTGGGAACTTTGCGAATTAAACCACTGGCAATCAAAAGCGACAACAGCGAGTGCCCAACCCCAAAAACTAAATCGTAACCAACCATTGTCGAAAAAAACAAATTCGAAATAAACACTCCGCCGACAATCCCGATGATGTATTTACGATTAAAGACCACTAAATGGTTAAATATTTCGGCTACTCGAAATTGCAAAGCACCAAACGAAATCGGGGCCAAAATCCCTGTTACTGCTACATATAAAGCTGCCACGATTGCATTTGTGACGATATTTTTTGTTTTCATGTGTGAATCCTCCTAGTTTTTTTATGTGGGATGGTTGCGAACCACATATTCAATAACTCAATTATCATACCACTTCAGAAAATGAAGTTCAATCGAATAACAGCAACCTTTGGCCTCTCCATTGTTTGCCGACAAAAAAACACCCGCAAGCAATTCCGCGGATGTTTTTTCGTTTAATTAAATGGAGTTAAATCGTTTTTGAGAGACCGACACTAATTTCTAAAGCTGCATTGATCTTTTTCATCATATGCTGGTCTAATTGCGTTACTTTTTCTCTTAAGCGTTGTTTGTCAATGGTGCGTATTTGCTCCAACAAAACAACTGAGTCCTTTTCTAAATCAAAATTTGCCGCTGACACCTCTACATGGGTAGGCATCTTTGCCTTTTGGATTTTCGCTGTTATCGCAGCCACAATAACTGTTGGGCTGTAGTGGTTTCCTACATTGTTTTGAATAATCAAAACTGGACGCATGCCGCCTTGCTCCGATCCTACAACAGGCGATAAATCAGCGTAATAAATCTCTCCCCGTCTTACCATAGGTATTTCCTCCTTACAATACCTGGTCAGAAATGGGCGCTGGCCTCTTTTTCACAAACTTCAAATTCATTACAAATATCAAGGTTGATACGAGACATTTCCGCATATCCTTTACGCAAGGTATCATATATAGTTAAGTTTTGGTCTGAAAACTGATCTACCACTGCATTCGTTAAATTGTTTTTATTTATTTTTGATTGAATCTCATAGCGTTGACTATCTTCAGTAATATGACGGTTCAATTCTACCTTAAAGAACCGGCCTTTTTCGCTCCCCATGAACCATACCCCCAATGAATAATTCCCTCTTCTTTTATGAAGTAAATCGGTATTAATATATGGGTCAATGGTAACATGAAACACTCGACTTTGGAACCTTCTAAAGAGAGTTCTCATAAAAGTTGATTTTTCTGCCATAGTTTGTTCGAAGATAGCGAACAAATGATTAAATATACTTCCTTGGAATACGGGTGGTTAAACCACATGTAACTTCATAGTGAATGGTATGTAAATAATCCGCAATTTCCTGCATTGAAATAGTTTCGTTTTGACTTTGGCCGACTAAAACCACTTCTGTTTTTTCTGCAACTTCATAAGGCAAACGAATCATGCATTGATCCATACAAACTCGCCCAACTATTTCACATCGGTGCCCTTCAACCAATACGTCGTGCCCTTGTAAATCTCTACGCCAACCGTCACCATAACCAATCGGAATCGTCCCAATCCATTCTCCTTCATGTGCGCGATAAGTTGCGCCGTAACCAATCGTTTCACCTTCTTGCATTTGCTTGATGTGACTAATTTCGCTGCTGATTCTCATAACAGGTTTCAAAGGGTAAGGTTCTGGCAACAGACTTCCAGATGGGTTTAAACCATACATCGCGATACCGAAGCGAATCAGGTTCGAGGAGCATCCTTTATGCCATAATGCTGTCGCACTATTAGCGGTGTGTACGAAAGGTGGTTTTTGATGCAGGTTGCTGATTAAAACGTTGAATTTTTCCATTTGCTGATTGAAATGCGATTCATCTCTACTATCTGCTTTAGCAAAATGGGTAAAGATGCCTTCAAAATAGAGGCTTTCATTTGCTTCAAACCATTTTTCGACAGCTTGAACTTCATCGGCAGTCTTAAATCCGATTCGTCCCATTCCAGTATCTAAAGCAACATGCACAGCTAGCTTTTCCGTTCTGTTACTCTTCTTCAAAATAGCTTGAGCTTGATCAAGCCATTTGATACTGCTTACAGCAACGCTAAGTTTATTCGAAGCCATCAATTCCGTGTAAGCTACGTCCACCAACCCCAATATTAAAATAGGTTCAGTAAAACCAGCTTTCCTTAATTCTAATGCTTCATCTAAAATAGCGACACAAAATCCTGTTGCTCCAGCTTCTCTTGCTGCCTTTGCAACTTCAACGGCTCCATGTCCGTAGCCGTCTGCTTTAACCACTGCATATAAAGCAGTGCCTTTATCCATCCACTGAATCTCCTGTTGAATATTGGAAATGATGGCCTGCGTATCAATATAAGCAATGGTTTTTCGGTGTATTCCTACGACCACTTCTAAACAACTCCCTCCTTCAAAACCTTTTTAGTTTGTTTCTAAGATTACTTGGGCAGCAGCAATCGCATCTGTATGCGTGATTGAAAGAAACACATTCCCATCGAACGGACTTTTCGTCACAATGGGTTTGCCTTTTGCATTTGGCAGTATTTCCAAATCATGAAAACCTAACTTGCCGATGCCCGTTCCATAAGCTTTTGAGAATGCTTCTTTCGCAGCATAACGTCCTGCTAAGAACTCAACTTGACGGGTTCCTTTTAATTTTTCAAAAATATCTCTCTCAGCTGAAGTCAATACTCGTGCAGCAAATGTCGCTCTTTTTAAAAAGGCATGTTCGATACGCTGAATTTCAGTTATATCTAAACCTATCCCTACAATCATCTTGAATCCCTCTTTTTATGTAACGTATTTAAACTTGTTGAACTCCACTATGTATAATGTAACGATTGTATCTTAATCAGATACATGAGCTTATATTAGCAGATTATGAGATACTTGTCACTTAATAATACCCATCTTGTCCCTAGTATTTTTTACTGCATTTAGTTTAAGATAATAAAAAAGGGAGTGAGACAAAAAGCGTTTAGACCCGAATCTTCTACTTCGCATACCGTATCCCTAAGCAGCTAAAGCTGCAAGGGCTAAGGAAACTGGAACGAATAAGCGCAGTATGGTCACAGACCATCGAGCATTATTCGTGAAGTCGACGTCGGATCTGCTTTTTGGAACACGTTCTAGAATAAATATTTGGATATGCAAAAGAGGTTGGGACTTTTGTCCCAACCTCTTTTATCTTTTTTCGGTTTAGTCTTTGCTACGGATAGTAAAGTTACGTTCTCCGCCGCCTTGACGACGATCAGAAGAAGGTTTACTACGACGGCTATCGCCACCGGTTCCGCGTTTTTTGTCAGCATTGTAGCTTCCGCCACCACGACGTTCAGCTGGTTTGCCACTGCTGTTGCGGTTACCGCCACGGTATCCGCCGCTCTTGCCTTTAGCAGGTCCACGTGATGAAGAACCGCTGCGACCTTTAGCTCCGCCACCACGACCAGGTAATGGGCGTTCAGGGGTGATTTTAACTGGAACTTCGCTTGGGTCTTTAGAAACACTCTTCAAGAAAGCTGCAGCTAAATCTTCAGCTGTATACGTTTCTAACAATTGAGCAGCTGCTTTAGCGTAACGGTCTAATCCATTAGCGTCAACAATTTTGCCAACGGCATCGATTGTTGCTTGGATTTGTCCTTCAAAAGCTTCCGCATTTGTCGGTGGACGTAGAGCAGTCATTTTTTTCTTCGTCAAGTCTTCAATCACACGCAAGTAACCCATTTCGTTTGGTGTAATGAATGTTACAGAAACTCCTTCGTTCCCTGCACGGCCAGTACGGCCAATACGGTGAACGTAGCTTTCTGGATCTTGAGGAATATCATAGTTGTAAACGTGAGTCACACCTGAAATATCTAATCCACGTGCTGCTACGTCTGTTGCTACTAAGATATCTAGTTTACCTGATTTAAATGCTTTCAAGACACTCATACGTTTTTGTTGAGAAAGGTCACCATGGATTCCTTCAGCACGGTAGCCGCGCATTTCTAATCCTTTAGCTAATTCATCAACACGACGTTTAGTACGACCAAAGACGATCGTCAATTCTGGAGCTTGAACATCTAATAGACGTGTCATGATGTCGAATTTTTCGAAGTCTTTACAACGAACGAAGAATTGTTCGATCAAGCTGTCAGACATTGAAGTAGCTTTGATACTAACGTGTTCAGGGTCTTTCATGAAACGTACACCAATCCGTTTGATTTGGCTTGGCATAGTTGCTGAGAACAACAATGTTTGACGTTCTGCTGGAACTTCATGAATGATTGTTTCGATATCATCAATGAATCCCATATTCAGCATTTCATCTGCTTCATCTAATACTAGTGTTTCTACATGGTTTAATTTCAATGTTTTACGTTTGATATGGTCCAATAGACGACCTGGAGTTCCAACAACAATATGCGGTTGGTCTTTCAAAGCACGAATCTGACGGCTAATATCTGCTCCACCGTAAACTACTTGAACGCGAATTTTTTTATCGCGGCTCAAACGGAATAGTTCTTCTTGTGTTTGGATTGCTAATTCACGTGTTGGTGCAATAACTAATCCTTGAACTGCACGGTTGGTAACATCAATTTTTTGTAACATTGGCAAACCGAATGCTGCTGTTTTACCTGTACCTGTTTGTGCCTGCCCGATAACATCTTTGCCTGCCAATGCCAATGGAATAGTTTGTTCTTGAATCGGAGTTGCTTCCTCAAATCCTAAACGTTCCACTGATTGTAGCAATTCTGGTATTAATCCTAATTCTGAAAATTTCAATATATTTCCTCCCAATTTTAGAAAACCTTAAAGAGAGATTTTTGCGAAATACAGGTACCATCATTGCTTCACATCAGATGCACCTGTTGCTTGTCACTCCATATAAAAACCTAGTGCCCATTCATAATGAATGTTTCACCTGATTTCTCATTTCATATCAAAAGCTTGGATTATTTCCCAAGCTCCTCTGCTTATCTATTTTCACAAAACCCTCATTGGTTTTATCTTTTAATTAAATCTTTCGTTTAATCTAAACAATCTTACCACGTCTATACAGGTTTATCAAACAAATTGCTTATTAGATTTGATGAACACGTTTCCTTTTCTAAATATCGTTCCGATGTGGTTTCCGGTTGCGCTTTCTCGTCCTTCGCCCTCATCACCTTCACAGAATAGACGTCTCAAAAGCAAAAAGCCTCCATTCTAATTTAATTAGAGTGAAGGCTTTTTCTAGTTATTTTAAACAGCTCTTAGCTTCGTCTGTCTCCAAAAATACGCAACAAGCTGATGAAAATGTTAATGAAATCTAAATACAAGTTAAGTGCTCCAGTGATAGCCACCGCACCTAACGGTTGTTGTCCGCCAAAACGGATATAGATTTGTTTTAATTTATGAGTGTCGTAAGCTGTGAAACCAATAAAGATAAAGACTGTAATGATCGACAAGACAAAATCAGCAGGACCGCTGTGCAAGAACAAGCCATTCACAACCATAGCGATGATCAGACCGATCAAAGCTCCTCTTAATTGCCCTCCGAACGACGACATATCGCGCTTTGTAAAAAAGCCAACTAGGCTCATTCCAGCAAATGTACCCGCAGTCATTAAGAATGCTGATCCAATACTGCCTAATTCGTAGATTAAAAAAATACTGGCCAGAGTAACGCCATTCAATAATGCAAAGGCTATGAAGCCGACCAAAGATGCACCGGCTGATTTCAACTTCGCACCATTAGACGCCAATTTCATGACTAAAAACAATTCGGCTATAAATAAACCGATCATTCCAAACGGACTGCCGTAAACTAAATTGAGCATAAACGTACTTTGAGCAGTATAGAAGGCCGTGATTCCTGAAATAGCTAACCCTAAAGTCATATAGCCATAAACGGAAGCGAAAAATTTGGCCATCGTATCTTCATTGACATGATCATTGGTTACATCTCTTCGTTGAACGTTCAAATTTGTTTTCCTCCTTCGACTGAATTATTAACACTAGTATAGCAAATTTTCTTATTCGCTAACTCCGTCTTAAGTCGGATTCTTTCTCGCGAACCCTTTGGTTAAACTTTAAGTTCTTGAACCACCGTTAACAAATCCGTTCCTAAACTGGATTTTATCAAAATATGGTCTTTTGGCTGAATCAATTGTTTCAACTGATGAATCATCGGTTCTTTATCCCCTGTAAAGTAATGAAGGTGTCCTTCAGCAAATTTGCCTAACAACGCTGCATACAATACATGCATTTCGTTGCCGTATAAAAATACCTGATCAATACTCTCTGCCGACAGCACCTCTTCGATGCTTTTATGCAGCTCTCGTGACTGTTGGCCCAGTTCCAGCATATCCCCTAAAACCACAATCTTTCGGCCTGTATTCGGCAAAGCACTAAAATTAGTTAAAACCAGTTTCATTGCTGTCGGATTCGCATTGTATGCATCGTTCAAAATCATGCTCTCGTGAATTCCAGTCAACCATTCTGTTCGATTTTTCGTCAATTGGAACACAGACAGTTTTGGCGCAGCCTGTTCAATAGAAATGCCTAATACCAGACCAGCAGATAATGCCGCTAAAGCATTCGTCACATTGTACGTTCCCAGAACAGGCAATGTAATAGAAAGATCAGGTTCTGCATTCGTTGTGAAAGTTGTTTCTGTCATCTGTGCATCAATGGTCAAAGGATACAAATCATTTTTTTCAGTTGTCCCAAATGTTTTGAGTTGTTCTTTAACCAGTGAATGGACGCGTTCTTCCAATAAGGGTTCTTCTCCAGGATAAATCAAAACACCATCTGGCTTTAAGCCCGAAATGATTTCCATTTTAGCATCTGCAATGCCGGCACGCGAACCCAAATATTCGATATGAGACTCTCCAATCATCGTGATGATGGCAATGTCCGGCTCAGCCAAGTCGGACAACACTCTAATCTCATCCGCATGGTTCATGCCCATTTCTAAAATAATAACTTCTGTATCTTCGGGCATTTCCAAGATGGTCATCGGCAAACCGATATGGTTGTTAAAGTTCCCTTGGGTCTTGTGCACTCGGTATGCACTGGAAACAACCGCTTCAGTCATGTCTTTAGTTGTTGTTTTTCCATTACTGCCAGTAATACCGATTACTTTCGGATGGATTTTTTTCAAATAATAGCTGGCTAATGCCTGCAGGGCTTTTAATGTATCTTCCACTTGAATGACCGGGATCTCAGTGGGAGCTTCGTCTAAAGGCCGACTCCAAAAAGCAGCTTTTGCTCCATTTTCAATCGCTTTTTCAATAAAGGCATGGCCGTCATTATCCCCTATCAATGGAACAAACAATGAACCGCTGAATAATTTCCGAGTATCAAAACCAACTGCAGAAATTTCCACATCAGCCCATTTATCTGTCGCATTTTGCGCACCGACTGCTGATGCAATTTCTCTTACTGTTAAAGAAAACATCTTCGTTCCTCCGTCTATAACGTAATTTTTTGTGTATAAATGAAAAAAAGGGCTGAGGCAGATGTCTCAGGTCCTTCTTTATTGTGCTTTTTTGATTAAAGGGTTCTCTTATACCCGGTCTGTTTGCTCAAAAGCAAGAGATTCATTGAATCGTTTTAGTGCCAATTGGATCAACTCTTCAACTAAATCACCATAGTTCAAACCGGTATTTTGCCATAACAAAGGATACATACTAAATTGAGTAAACCCTGGCATGGTATTTACTTCATTAATAAAAATCTCGTCATTCGATGTTAAAAAGAAATCACAACGACTTAAGCCGCTTCCGTCGATTGCTTGAAAAGCACGCACTGAATAATCGCGAAGCTGACTTTTTACTTCTTCAGATACATGCGCTGGAATTTGGAGAGTCACATCGTTATTGATATACTTTGCATCAAAATCGTAAAAATCAATTTCTTTAACGAGCTCACCTGGTACGGACGTATGGATATCGTCATTTCCTAAAACAGCTACTTCTATTTCACGAGCTTCAATCCCTTGCTCAACCACCACTCGACGGTCGTAGCGCAAAGCCAATTCAATAGCTGCTTTCAATTCTTCACGATTTTCTGTTTTGCTGATGCCGACACTCGAACCAAGATTCGCAGGTTTTACGTACATCGGGTAAATCAATGAGCCTTCGCATCTTTTAAAGACTTCAGGAGCATCGGTCAACCACTCATTTTTGCGAATCGGAACGTAAGGAACTTGAGGCAATCCGGCTAATTGAAACAACTGTTTGCTGATGATTTTATCCATACCGCAAGCACTAGCCAGTACCCCTGCTCCAACATAAGGCATTCCAATGACTTCAAATAAGCCTTGAACAGTACCATCTTCGCCATTTGGACCATGCAATACCGGGAATATAACCGCATTGTCTTCTTTTAATTCTGAGGGACGGATAGCGTTACCTGTGGAAATTTCGCCCTCTTTAACAGCAAAGCTGCGGTTATCAGCTGCAGACAAACGCAATGCTTCAGAAAATGGGACAGTGTCTGCTTGTTTGATCGTTGCTCCCCTGATCCACTCGCCGTCTTTTGTAATATAAATGGGTTCAACTTCATAATAATTATAATATACTTCTTTTATAATGGAGAAAGCAGTTAATATCGAAATATCATGTTCTGCACTCTTTCCTCCATAGATCAGAAAGATTTTCATCTAGTTTGTCCTCCGAGTTGTAACTTATAGGTTCTTTTATTTAACCTAGAGTTCTTTTGAATTCAAAAGTTATTGTATCATATTTTTTTCGATAAAAGTAGCAGGTCTTTTAGATAATGTTCCAGCTGATTTTTACAGATCCCTTCACTAAGGAGTGTTGCGGATCAACAGTCATTTTGCTTTTTTACTATATAAAAATAAAATCAAATAAAAAAAGCCTAGAAACACTTAGTTTCTATAGCCTTTTTTATCTTAATAACGGTTCTAAAACGTCTTCCTCTTTAAGAAACCAATTTTTTTCATGATTATCGTAGCAAACGGTACCCATCAAATCTTTTTCTGAAAATGTATGCTCTACATCTCTCAATCGATCTTCAACTAAGAAGATGGGAATTTCGCAGACCGTATCTTGGTGCTGCATTTGCTTAAATGAGAACAAAGCACCTTCCCTAAGATAAGGAACCAACTCTCGAACTAATTCAATCGGAATGGGTTCGATCGTTTGACTCTTTTGAAAGAATTTTTTCTTCTCATTGATTTTCATTTCTAATGACCTCGTTAAGCTGTCGCCTAAAAAGCCATAAAATTGTTCCAAATAACGAAAATAAATTTTCCTGATGTCATCTGGCATGGTCAAGTAAATGAAATTGTTTTGCAATTTATAATAGAACGGAGAATGCAAATGCGTATAGGCATGAGCAATGTACAAAAGCTCGGATATTTCTACGGGCGTTAATTGTCTCAACAGTTCCATATTTTCAAAATCGATCCATTTGATCGACCCATCGGCCGTTTGCAGATTTTCTTTGAAATAAGCAGCAACATTTTCTGTTCCGCGGATTATCCGAAAGCCAGTATGGGCATCTAATTCCCCTACGCCTTTTGGGGCATTCAGTAACAGAATATTTTTAGGCATTTTTTTAATGATTTTAGCATAATTCACTAATGTAACACCTTTACTCAAGACAGAGTTGGTTACACTATCTAAATGAACATAAATATATTCTGAAGCCACGAGACCCTTCCCCCTTATTTCATACTACTTTATAGTATACTATGAAATCTCCAATTTATCTGTATCAATTAGGTGATATTAAGATTACAAAGACAAGGGTGGAAGCGTTCTATTACGACAGTTCGGTAACAAATGTTCTTACATTGCCTGCAAACGTTCAATCCGGGCTTCAATCGGAGGATGTGTCGCCAATAAAGAATTGCTTTTTTTCTTTTTAAAAGGGTTCTCAATATACAATGCTGCACTTGTAGGGTCTGCTTGCTGCATTGGCGGGCTGTCAGAAATCTTGGTCAATGCCGAAATCAACCCTTGTGGATTACGGGTCAATTCCACAGCAGAAGCATCTGCCAAGTATTCTCTGTTCCGCGATAGCGCCATCTGTACCATGGCAGCAGCAAGCGGTGCTAGAATAATAAACGCCAGCGAAATCAGCATCATGATCGCTCCTCCATTATTATTGTTATTGTTTTTTCGGCGTCCGCCTCCTCCAAACCACAACATCCGGGTTCCAATATTGGCCAGCAACGCGATTACTGCTGCTAAAGCTAGTGCAATCGTCGATAAACGGATATCGTAGTTGCGGATATGTGAAATTTCATGAGCGATAACTCCTTCTAATTCTTCCCGATTCAAGCGCTCCATAATACCTGTCGTAACTGCAACTGCTGCTTTGTCTGGCGAATTTCCCGAAGCAAAAGCATTCGGACTAGGGTCGTTGATAACATAAATTTTAGGCATAGGAACTCTGCCGATCAGCGCCATTTCTTCCACTACGTTCCATAAAAGCGGGTATTGGTCTTTATGTGTGATTTCTTTCCCTTTGTTCAGTCCCATGACTACTTTAGTAGAATTAGCAATCATTAGCCCCATATAAATCAGGGCGATCACTGCCGCTAAAATAATACCGCTCAGAGCATTGCTGAAATTCAAGTAACCGACAGCACCGCCAAGAGCCAATACCAAAATAAAAAAACCAATGATCAAAAATACTGTTTTTCGCTTATTTTGTTCGATTTGCTGAAATAACATCCGCTTCTCACCTGCTCTCATTTTTATATTAGGCACAAAAATCATTAAAAACCCTTACCATTCCGAAGAAGGGCTTTCCTTCTCCTTCCTCAGCAAGGGTTTTTTCGATTCACATTCTCATTAGTAACTTTAAAAAGAAACTTTAGGCACCGCTTTTTCTTCATTCGGCGTTTCCAACATTGCTTCTTCTTTAAATCCATGAATGCCTGCTATTAAATTGCTTGGAAAAGCTTGTAATTTAATATTGTACGTTGCTACACTTGAATTATACAATTGACGGGCATAAGAAATCTTATTCTCCGTTGAAGTCAGTTCTTCCTGCAATTGAATAAAGTTTTGATTTGCTTTCAAGTCAGGGTAGCTTTCACTGAGCGCAAAAATCGTTTTCAAAGAGTCCGTTAATTGATTTGAGACCTGCATTTGTTCTTCACGGTTTTCAGCAGGAATTTGAGTCAATTGATTTCTCATTTGAATGACTTTAGCGAGCGTTTCTTGTTCATGTTTGGCGTATCCTTTAACAGTCTCAACTAAATTCGGAATCAAATCATTGCGCCGCTTCAACTGAACGTCAATTTGACTCCATGCTTCTCTGACCCACATTCTGGTTTTAACTAAATTATTGTATAATCCAACGTATGCGAGTACTAATGCAATAATAATGACCAGGGCAATAATCCAACTCATACTAGCTCACACCTCTCCGATTCTTTTACTCATCGTACCAAAGAAAGGGGTAAAAAGCACGTCATATGACGTGCTGCGATAAAATAAAACCAACAAAAAAAGTCCTGGATCTCCAGAACTTTTTTGAAAAATTAGTTTTCTTCTGTTGCGTTTGCATCTGCCAAACCGTATTTTTTGTTGAAACGGTCGACACGTCCATCGGCTTGGGTAAATTTTTGACGCCCAGTGTAGAATGGATGTGAATCAGATGTAATTTCGACACGGATCAATGGGTATGTGTTACCATCTTCCCATTCAACAGTTTCGCTTGAATGTTTAGTAGAACCAGACAAGAATTTGAAACCTGTTGTAGTATCCATGAAAACAACTTGCTTATATTCTGGATGAATTGCTTGTTTCATGTGCTTTCGCTCCTTTGCCCTGATACATTTGCTGAACCAGAGTTTTTTTTATTTTTTAGACAACAGTAGAATATTAACATAATGAACTTGTTAATGCAATATTTTCTTGCTTTTATTCTCTAATTGTTTGGTTTTTATCTGCGCGCATTACGCGTATTTTTAGTTTGGGTAAAGGCTTTTTCTGAAAAACTATTGAAAAACGCTTGATTGTTATCAGAATTACGCAATATTTTGATGAATTGATCCGTGAATTCTAAGGCATCGCCGACCATTGCATGTCGCAATTTCCAAATTTCTTCTAAGCGGTTGCCCGGCAATAACAATTCTTCTTTTCGCGTACCTGATTTTTTGATATCAATAGCAGGAAAAATTCGGCGTTCAGCTAATTCTCTTGACAAGTGCAGCTCTGAATTCCCGGTTCCTTTAAACTCTTCATAAATAATGTCATCCATCCGGCTGCCGGTATCAACTAAAGCTGTAGCTAATATCGTCAAACTGCCGCCTTCTTCAATATTCCGTGCAGCACCGAAGAATCGTTTAGGACGATGCAAAGCCGCTGGATCGATCCCCCCACTTAATGTCCGGCCGCTAGCAGGGACCACTAAGTTATAGGCACGAGCTAATCGAGTAAGACTGTCCATCAAAATAATCACATCGCGTTTGTCTTCTACTAAACGCATCGCTCTTTCTAAAACCAATTCAGTGACCCGTACGTGATTTTGCGGTTGCTGATCAAATGTTGAAGAAACAACTTCGCCTTTTACGCTGCGTTCAATATCCGTCACTTCTTCTGGACGCTCATCGATCAACAAGACGATCAATTCAGCTTCCGGATGATTTTCAGCAATACCGTTTGCGATTTCTTTTAATAGCGTGGTTTTACCAGCTTTAGGCGGAGCAACGATCAACCCACGTTGTCCGAATCCAACAGGAGCCACAATGTCGATCATTCGATTAGAAATCTTCATTTTTTCAGTTTCTAACACCATTTGGCGGTCTGGATAAAGCGGAGTCAATGCCGGAAAATGCGACCGTTCTTTTGCTTCTTCCGGAGCTTTTCCATTTACTTTACTGACGTGCATTAAACCATAATACCGTTCAGATGGTTTGGGCGGTCTGGCTTTACCAGAAACTTTATCGCCGTTTCTCAAACCAAATCGTTTGATTTGTGAAGCAGAAATGTAAATATCTTCTTTACTAGCCGTATAGTTGATCGGACGCAAAAAACCGAAGTCTTGTTGGGCCATGATATCTAAAACGCCTTCTGCCATAAAAAATCCTTGCTTTTCTTCTTGTGCCCGAATCACAGCTAACGATAATTCTTTTTTATTCATTTGGCTGTAATAAGGAATTTTCAATTCTTTGGCGTAGTTGTATATTTCTTTTAAAGTCTTCTCTTCTAATTGCTCTAGGGTTAGTATTTCGCTCATTTTTTTAGCTCCTATATATCGTCATCAGCTTCTATCATTTTGATGTCGGCGCCTAATGCAGTTAGTTTCTCAACAATATGATCATAACCTCGCAAAATGTTCTCAACACCTGTGATCGTTGTAGTGCCTTCTGCCATCAAACCGGCTATCACCAGACAAGCTCCTGCTCTCAAGTCACTGGCTTCAACTTCTACACCTTTTAATTTACTTGGGCCTTCTAATAAAATCAGGTCTCCTTCTACTCTTGCTTTCGCTCCCATTCTGACTAATTCAGGAATGTGTTTCACACGTTTAGCATAAATCGTATCTAAAATAGAAGATTCTCCTACCGCTTTTAACATCAATGGTGTTAACGGTTGTTGCAGATCCGTTGCAAACCCAGGATATGGCAGTGTTTTAACATCCACTGGTTTTAAAGGAGACTGCGCTTCTTTTACACGAACACTGTCTTCTCCGATTTCCATTGGAACGCCCATTTCTTCCATTTTCGCTAACGGACCTTCAAGGTGTTCCACGATCACGTTTTGCACTAAAATATCGGATCCTGCAGCTCCAGCTAACGCTAAGTAAGTACCTGCTTCGATTCTATCCGGAATAACGGTATGGCGACAACCATGCAGCTCTTCAACGCCTTCAATACGAAGAATATCCGTTCCTGCTCCTCGTATTTTTGCACCCATATTGTTCAACAATGTAGCAACGTCGATAATTTCTGGCTCACGTGCAGCATTTTCAATAATGGTTTTTCCCTTGGCCTTAACAGCAGCCAACAACACATTGATGGTTGCTCCAATGGAAACGACGTCCAAATAAATTCGAGTGCCGACCAAGCCTTCTTCAGGTGTTCTTAAATACATTGCACCCAATTCATTTTCAACCGTTGCTCCTAAAGCACGAAAGCCTTTCAAATGCTGGTCTATGGGACGCGGCCCTAAAAAGCAGCCACCAGGCAGCCCGACAACTCCTTGTCCATATTTGGTTAATAACGCACCCATAAAATAATAAGATGCCCGCAAACTTTGGATCTTTCCACTTGGCATTGGAATAGAAACCATTTCGGTTGGATCAATAACTAATGTCGACCCATCAAAATCCGTTTTAACGTTCATCACATTTAAAATCTCAATTAACGAGTGCACATCTTGTATATCTGGCACGCCTTCCAATGTCACTGGAGAATCCGCTAAAATGGAAGCTGGAATTAATGCAACTGCACTATTTTTAGCTCCAGTAATCGTTACGTTACCTGATAATTTTTTGCCTCCGTTAATAATTAATTTTTTCATTTAATACCCTCACTTCATTAAATTAGCAGTCCATCTGGGTTTTTATAATACATAAAACAACCTGACAAACCGCCTTATCTTTAAAATAATAAATCGTTGCCTTATTCTACTTTTTATTTTTTCATACAGTAATTATACAATAATGGGAAAAACATGCCATGTATTAGAATCTATGTCCGTTCCAGCTGCTTTTTCTATTGACTCTTTCAATTTTAAAAAAACTTAAAAAACTTCCTATTAAGCAATCAGAGGAAGAACTTAGGTACATTTGCGCTAGTGAGATTGAAAAATCAGTGAATCCAGAAAATACAAACACCTTGTAAAAAGAACTGGACAGATTGAAATAGAAGATACGAGGAAGCAAGATAACCAGCATAAAATGCGATTTAGGTGAGAGCCATTAAAATAATTTTATTTTTCGTATAAGTATACGTATTAACATATCTGGTTTATATTACTATACTTTAGCCTAACATACAATCCTTATCTATCCCCTCTCATTTAAGTTAACTTTAGATGAGAATACAATGATAAAAAATATAAGAGTCTCAAGAATGAGGTTATCCCTTCACTCTTTAGACTCTTATTTATTCTTGCACAAAATTTAACTATTCTTATGCTTTATTTGAAGAACCAAAACGTTGCATTGTTTCTTTAACTTTTTCAACGATTTTTTCTTTACCAGGAGCGATAACTTTACGAGGATCATAAACTTTATCGTCTGAGTTTAATTTTTCACGAACAGCTGCTGTCCAAACTTGTTGTAATTCAGTGTTCACATTGATTTTAGAATGTCCGTTTTCAATTGCTTTTTTAATTTGGAATTCAGGAATTCCAGATCCACCGTGTAAAACAAGTGGTGCATTTGTCAACTCAGAAATTTCTTTCATTTCGTCAAATCCTAAAACAGGTTCGCCTTCGTAGTCTCCGTGAACAGAACCTAAAGCTGCAGCTAGTGCATCAACGTTCGCTTCTTTGACCATACGTAAACATTCTTGAGCATCAGCGTATGAAACTCCGCCGGTAACACCGTCTTCAGTTCCTCCAACAGTTCCAACTTCTGCTTCAACAGAAGCGCCTTTTGAATGAGCGTATTCTACGACTTTTTTAGTTGCAGAAATGTTTTCATCAATCGGGTATGCTGAATTATCGATCATTACAGAAGAAAATCCTGCATCAATTGCTTCTTTACAGTTATCATATGAAGAACCATGGTCTAAGTGTAAAGCAACAGGAACAGTGATGTTCATTGTTTCCATTAATGCTTCTGTCATTGCAGCAACAACTTTTGTACCACCCATGTATTTTGCTGCGCCTTCAGAAACACCTAAAATAACTGGTGATTTTTCTGCTTCTGCAGCTTCAAGTACAGCTTGTGTCCACTCAAGGTTGTTGATGTTGAATTGCCCAACAGCATATTTACCTTCTAAAGCTTTATTTAACATATCCGTCATACTAACTAAACGACTCATATATATTTTCCTCCTTAAGGAAAAGAATTTGGTTGCCAAGATGATTCTTGACCAACATTTTTATTATACCAAACAAAGTCAAGAATTTCTACTCATAACTGATGATTGTTATAGGAACTATCGATCGTTTTACCCAGCAATTCTTTTTATTTTCCCAATGCTGCTGTTACAAAACCTAAAAATAGTTTTTGCGGGCGATTTGGACGTGAAAGAAATTCTGGATGAAATTGACAAGCTACGTAAAACGGGTGGTCTGACAACTCAACGATCTCAACTAAACGGTTATCAGGTGAAACGCCTGAGAAGACTAAACCTTTCTCTTCCAATAAAGGACGGTACTCGTTGTTGAATTCATAACGGTGACGGTGGCGCTCTTGAACGACTTCTTCATTATCATACCATTTCGCCGCAACTGTCCCAGCTTTCAAGTGACATGGATAAAGACCCAAGCGCAATGTTCCGCCTAAATCGATTACGCCTTTTTGATCGTTCATCAAATCAATGATATTGTATGGCGTTTCTGGATTTGTTTCAGTTGAATGAGCTCCCTCTAAACCAGCTACATTTCGAGCATATTCGACACAAGCCAGTTGCATGCCGAGACAAATACCTAAGAACGGTACGTTATTTTCACGGGCGTACTGAATAGCAACGATTTTGCCTTCCAAACCACGGTCCCCAAATCCGCCCGGAACTAAGATTCCATCAGCATCTTTCAGTTTACTGACAACAGTATCAGCCGTCACTTCGTCAGCATTGACCCAATCTATTTCAATCTCTGAATCAATTGCGTAACCAGCATGATTCAAGGATTCAACCACTGACAAATAAGCATCTGGCAATTCAACATATTTTCCAACTAATGCAATTTTAGTTTTTTTCGATAAATTTAAAACTTTTTCTTCTAATTTGATCCATTCAGTCATATCAGCCTTTGGTGCTTCAATTTTTAAGTGATCGCAAACGATTTGGTCCATATTTTGTTTTTGCAGGTTCAATGGAATGGAATAAAGTGTATCCACATCAAGGGATTCAATGACGGCTTCAGGTTCAACATCACAAAAAGAAGCCAGTTTATCTTTTAGCCCTTGCGGTACAGGTCTTTCAGTCCGGATAACCAATACGTTAGGTTGAATCCCTAAACTGCGTAATTCTTTAACACTGTGTTGCGTAGGTTTAGTTTTCATTTCCCCAGCTGCACCAAGATAAGGAATCAAGGTTGTATGAATGTACATCACATTGTCTGCACCCATATCGCTTTTCATTTGACGTAAAGCTTCTAAGAAAGGCAAGGATTCGATGTCCCCGACAGTTCCTCCAACTTCAGTAATGATGATGTCTGCATCTGTTGTTTGAGCGGCACGCATGATTTTCTCTTTGATTTCATTGGTAATGTGCGGAATCACTTGAACAGTAGCTCCTAAGTATTCGCCTTTACGCTCTTTACGAATAACTTCAGAATAAACTTTTCCGGTTGTTACATTCGAATATTGATTTAAGTTGATATCAATAAACCGTTCATAGTGACCCAAATCCAAATCTGTTTCTGCTCCGTCATCGGTCACAAAAACTTCTCCATGTTGATAAGGACTCATTGTTCCTGGATCAACGTTGATATAAGGATCAAATTTTTGAATCGTCACTTTCAGTCCGCGGTTTTTCAATAACCTTCCCAAAGAAGCTGCCGCAATGCCTTTTCCAATCGAAGAAACTACCCCGCCTGTTACAAAAATATACTTTGTCATTCTACCAAACTCCTTCTATTCGATTTGGGTGGTAAAACAAAAAAATAAAGCTCCCTATTCAACTAAGAATAGGGAGCTAAATAAATACCTTTTAGTCCTTGTCCCTTAAAAAAAATTTTAAGGGAGCCCAATAAAAATGATACAGCCTTAGCTTACCATCGTCAAGGACTTTGTATTATTTTTTGATTGCTTATCTAAAACACAGGTTTCATACTTATTAGTGAGTGCTTAAATTAAAATCGTCATCGTCATCGCCAGGTTCTTCATCCTCGTCAACGACCGTCAAATCGCCTTCTACACCATCCGGCAATTCATCTTCTGCATCTTCATCTGCACCAATTTCAGTTAAATCTTTTTTGTATTTTCCAAGGTCTTCTTTGTCTTCATGCTCAATTACAACGCCATCACTGTCAACGAGAAGTTCTTCTTCTTCCTCTTCTTCATCGTCTTCTGGATCGTCGTTGCTGTAATCAATTTCATCTTCGCTCGAAACAAATGCACTAACTTTTTTACGTTTTTTACGACGTGGAGTTTCATCTTCGTTTCCTTGAGTGACTTCTTCATCAATAAAATCAACTGGATACCATGAGCGTAATCCCCAACGGTTTTCTCCAAGCGAAATAAAGCTGCCGTCAATATTTAAATCTGTATAAAATTGAGGCGTTTCACGTTGCACTACTTCCGCGCTAAGTCCTAGAAACTCTTTGATTTGTTTAAGCAATGTTGCAAATTCTACTACTTCTCCATTTTGTTCTAAAATGGCATGAGCTACTTCAATCAATGATAATTCATTTCTATTTTGTCCATTAAATCTTTCAAATTCCACGAAAGCCACGTCCTTTCAACAGTCTACTCTCTATCATACAATATTTAGACAGTAAAAAGCAATTGTAATTTGTATTCTCCTAATTTTTCTTGTCCTAAATACAAATCATATTCCAGCTGTAATCTTCCAGAAAAAGGTTGTTCTGTATAGCTGATTTGCAATTGGCGGGTGACAGTCTCCATTACGATCAATCCTTGCGGGGTTTGATAGTGTGTTTCATAACGTTCTCCTTTATCAAAACGCAGACGAGTTGTTGTTTCGCCACGGCGAATGATGGTGACGACGCCAGCTGCATCTAATTTAACGGTCACTGGAATCTCCACATTGTCATACGTTTCTTGGTAGCGAACATAATATGCACCATTCATTTGAACCACTTTACCTGTTTCATCAAATACATAATTTTCTGTTGCTCGACCTTGCAAAATAATCATTTCCATTTGTATTCTAGCCGGCATGCCTTTGCTTAAATCTGTTTCCACTATTGACAGTCCCTTCATTGACTTCTCGCCTATTTCCGGCGAATGCACTTCTTTTTATTTTTCATTTGTTTAGTGCTAGTTTAGCACATTTTATCTATTTTTCAGTTTTTTTTCGCTTAGCGATCCATCAAGTGGCGAACAGCTGCCAAAATATCTTCTAGCTGCGGGATAGCATGATACTCCAATTCTTTTTGGTAAGGCATCGGAATAGCTTTCCCTCCTAAACGTTGAATCGGTTTTCGCAAAGCATAAAAAGCTTCACTTTCTGCTACTAGGCTTGCAACCTCGCCGCCAAATCCGCTGCGCTTAACTGCTTCATGGACAATCAACAAGCGTCCAGTTTTTTGAACAGACTGGATAATCGTTTTGGTATCCAACGGAACCAGTGTACGTGGATCGATCACCTCAAGCGAAATGCCTTCTGCTGCTAATTGTTCGGCGGCAGCTAAGCTTTTTTCGACCATGATGCCCGTGGCAACGACTGTAACATGAGTACCTAAGCGTTTGATATCAGCCACTCCTAAAGGAATAACATATTTTCCGGCTGGCACCGTGCCCTTTGTTTTGTAACTTAGCTTATGCTCGTAAAACATGACTGGGTTATTGTCTTCAATGGCAGCATGCAACAGCCCTTTAGCATCATAAGCAGTCGATGGTTGCACCACTTTCAACCCCGGGATATGCGCTGTCCAGTTTTCTAAACTTTGTGAATGCTGAGCCGCATGTCCAGTCCCTGAACCGCCGGCTGTTCGCATCACAAGCGGAACCGTCGCTTTGCCGCCATACATATAATGGATTTTGGCCGCTTGATTGACGAGCTGATCCATTGCAATCGTAATAAAATCTGAAAATTGTATTTCAATGATCGGACGCAGTCCTGTCATTGCCGAACCTACTGCAGCTCCAGCTAAAGCGCTCTCTGAGATCGGCGTATTGCGAATCCTTTCTGCACCATATTTTTCGATCAATCCTTTTGTCGCACCAAAACCACCGCCATAAAGGCCGATATCTTCCCCCATCAAAAAGACACGGTCGTCTTCAGCCAATGCTTCATCCAACGCTTCATTGATCGCTGCTAAATACGTTATCTCGCGCATGCTATTCCTCCTAATCGGCATATACATTTGTTTCTAGATCCGCCAATGTGGCATCTTCCATTTTTTCAGCTGTTGCTATTGCCTGCTGGACTTTTTGATAGGCTGCTTTTTGCCATTTAGCCAAATCTGCAGGAGTCGCCAAATCTGCTGCTAATAATTGTTGTTCTGCCAGTAAAATCGGATCTTTTTCGTACCACTCCGCTTCTTCCTGCGCACTGCGGTATTCCCGCTTGTCTGATTTTGAATGACCTCTAAACCGATAAGTCAACGCCTCGATCAAGGTGGGCCCGCCGCCTTTCCGTGCTTTTTCAATGGCCGCGGCTGTTGCATCGATAACTTCCAGCCAATTATTGCCGTCGATCGTTTTCCCTTCAAAACCATAACTTTCAGCTCGTTTGGATAATTCCGGAATATTGACCATCTGTTCAATAGAACTGCTCATTCCATACTGATTGTTTTCAATAAAGAAGATAACCGGCAATTGCCAAATAGAAGCTAAATTCAACGCTTCATGAAAACTTCCTTCATTAGTAGATCCGTCACCAGTGTAACAAATAACGACATCTTCAGTTTTAGTCATTTGAGCAGTCAAAGCTGCACCTACAGCAATCGGATATCCGCCGCCAACGATTCCATTGGAACCTAAGTTGCCCGTTGCACTGTCGGCGATATGCATGCTGCCGCCTTTCCCGTGGTTGGTTCCGCCTTTTTTACCAAACAATTCTGCCATCATAGCTGCCATATCGGTTCCTTTAGCAATCGTATTGCCATGACCGCGGTGAGTCGTAGTGATGTAATCAGTTGGTTTTAATAAATACCCGCTTCCAGCTGCGGTAGCTTCTTGCCCAATCGACAAATGGGTCGTGCCATGAATTTTCCCAGCAGCGAATAATTCTTCCACTTGCTCATCAAAATAGCGGATCTCCCACATCATCCGGTACAGATTTGAGAAATCTTTCATCGTTAGATTGGCTTGATTTGGCAAGGTTTGTATCATCTCAATCGCCTCTTTTTCTTCCTCTTTCTTTATGTTCTTTAATTGTACCCAGTATAGCCTTATCGATACAAACGGGTCAATGAATCTTGATAACTCTCATTATTTTCTTGCTAAATGCTCGGTTTCATAGGAGTCTATCCTAAAATTTGTTATAATAAGATGAATGAACAGATTTGAACTTTAAATAAAGGAAGTAAACCTATGCCTGAAATTGAAAAAACTGACTTTTTGACCAACCACTCTTATTTACTATTTGATGCGGCAACGATGCCGTTCAATAACCAGCCAGTAGCCCATTTCGCTTTGGCAGACAGCTTGATGACGTACATTGGAAAAAACCAGCAGCAAGCAGCTCTTCATTTTTGGCCAACGAGCGATTTGGTGATTTTGGGTATGATGGATACAAAATTGCCCTACTTCAGGGATGCTTTAGCTAGCCTCAAAGCCAATGATCAGCATTACATTGTGCGTAATTCAGGCGGTTTAGCGGTTGTCGGAGACGAAGGCGTCTTGAACTTTTCTTTGATTTTTCCCGAAGATCCTGAAAACAAGATCAGCATCGATGAAGGCTACGAATTTATGTTGCGTTTGATTCGCGAGGCCTTTGGGGCTTATGCTAAAACGATTGAAGCTTATGAGATTCCAGATTCTTATTGCCCTGGCGATTTCGATCTGAGCATTGATGGCAAAAAATTTGCGGGAATTGCTCAACGCCGCTTGAAAAACGGGGTCGCTGTCATGATTTACTTGAGCGTCAACGGCAACCAGCAAAAACGCGCTCAAATGCTGCATGACTTTTATGCTGCTGGATTAAAAGGCGAAACGGTCAAATGGCACTTCCCAACGATCGATCCTGCGGTAATGGGAACGTTGGAAGAACTATTAGGTGTTTCCCTAACTGTTGCAGATGTGGAGGAAAAGATCCTTCAAGCCTTGCAAAAAAACCATTGTACGATTCAAAACGGCAACTATACACCCGATATTCTAGCCTCTTATGAAGAAGCCAAGCAAAAAATGATTCGACGCAATGTCCAAATGCTGCAAGATGACTTAGAAAAGGAGCTGTTAGACTGATGCCTAGATACGATGCAAATCAACAATTGCCTATGGAACAGGTTTTCCGTGACCCCGTTCACGATTACATTCATGTCCAACATCAAGTGATTTTAGATTTGATTGATTCAAGAGAATTTCAACGGCTGCGTCGTATCAAACAACTGGGAACGTCTTCTTTTACATTCCATGGTGCGGAGCATTCCCGCTTCACTCACTCGTTGGGCGTTTATGAAATCACTCGACGGATCTGTGATAAATTCGCTCGTAATTATGCCACAAAAGTTCCTGGCGACGGCGGTTGGGACGATTCGGAACGTTTAGTCGTTTTATGTGCTGCTTTGCTGCACGATATTGGACACGGCCCTTACTCGCATACATTCGAACGTATTTTCCAGACTGACCATGAAGCCATCACGGTAGAAATCATCACGTCTCCTACAACGGAAGTCCACCAAATCTTAGCTAAAGTCGCTCTTGACTTTCCCGGAAAAGTTGCCAGCGTGATTCAAAAAACCTACTCAAACCCGCAAGTCGTGCAGCTGATTTCCAGCCAAATCGATGCTGATCGAATGGATTACCTGCTGCGTGATGCTTACTTTACCGGCGTAAACTACGGAACGTTTGATTTGACCAGGATCCTGCGCGTGATTCGTCCTTATAAAGACGGCATTGCGTTTCAAATTTCTGGGATGCACGCTGTTGAAGACTACATCGTCAGCCGCTATCAAATGTATATGCAAGTTTATTTCCACCCTGTTTCTCGCAGTATGGAAGTGATTCTCGATCACTTATTGAAACGGGCTAAACGGCTATACGAAGAATCTGATTTGCAAATGAAAAACAAAGCAGACTTATTGGTTCCCTTTTTCGACCAAACATTTACATTGGAAGACTATTTAAAACTAGATGATGGCGTGTTGAGTACGTATTTCACTCTTTGGCGCGATGAACAAGATCCGATTTTAAGCGACTTAGCGACGCGTTTTCTCGATCGTAAACCGTTCAAATCGGTTAATTTCTCGAGTAAATACGATGAGCCCATCTTGCATAAACTGCAAGTTTTGATCCAAGAAGCTGGTTACGACATTGATTACTACACAGCCATTAATAACAGTTACGATTTACCATACGATTTTTACCGTCCGAACCAAATTGCCAACCGGACGCAAATAGAGTTGATGTACCAAGACGGTTCATTCATCGAATTGTCAAAAGTGAGTGAAATCGTTTCTTCGCTTACGGGTAAAGTCCGCGGAGATGAACGGTTTTATTTTCCAAAAGAGTTTTTAAAACCTAAAACGCCTAAAGAAATCACTCTATTCGAACCGATTTACCAAGATTTCAAACGTTACATCAAAAATGATGCAATCATACAACCCACTAACCCATTGGAGGAATAATACTACATGACAATTAAACTAATCGCTATCGATTTAGATGGCACACTACTAACAGATGCAAAAACAATCAGCCCGAAAGTAAAAGCAACCCTTATCAAAGCCAAAGAAAAAGGCATTAAAATCGTTGTTTGTACCGGCCGGCCTTTACCAGGCGTCATCGGCTTCTTGAAAGAATTGAATTTGGAAGAAAAAGGCGACTATGTTATCACTTACAATGGTGCCTTAGTTCAACAAGCTTATGATGGAAAAGCTATCGCTCACCACACGATGACATTTGAAGACTTTTTAGAAGTCGAAGCCATGAGCCGCAAAGTTGGCGTTCACTGCCAAACGATCGATCAAGAAGCTATCTATACGGCGAATAAAGACATCAGCCCTTATACGGTCAGAGAATCTTCGCTGGTGAATATGCCTATCAAATACCGCAGTGTCGAAGAAATGGATCCAAATTTAGAAATCAGCAAAATGATGATGATTGACGAACCTTCCATTTTAGACCGCGGCATTGCTCAATTCCCCGCAGAATTTTATGAAAAATACACCGTTTTAAAAAGCGAAGCATTTTACTTGGAAGTCTTAAATAAATCTGCTAGTAAAGGCCAAGCGTTAAAAGATTTGTCATCTATTTTAGATATCCCTAGAGAACAAATCATGGCGATCGGAGACAATGAGAACGACCGCGATATGCTTGTTTTCGCAGGTATCGGTGTTGCTATGGATAATGCCATCGACAGCATCAAAGACATTAGCGACCACATTACACACTCTAATGAACTAGACGGCGTTGCTACTGCGATCGAAAAACTAGCTTTTAAAGATTAATAGCCTTAGAAAAAACCGCTGAGAAAATAATCTCAGCGGTTTTTTCTAACTTTATTTTTTGCATTTACCCTAGCAGCTCTCCGCCTTTAGCGTAATTGCTTTTTTTCATTTCATTGAGAATGACATGGACACTTTCTTTGGAAGCACCCGTGTTTTTTACTACAGCCTCGGTTACTTCTTTCACTAAATTGGCTTTCTGTTCTGCTGTCCGGCCTTCAACTAATTCGATATGGATAAATGGCATTCTGATTCCTGCTTTCTTTAACGTAAGTATTTTTACTATAGTGTACTACTTTTCAGCCTTACATTCAGTATATTTATACAACCAGCGAATTTTTTACAAATTATAACGCTTAAAAACTTTGTTTATTACTTTTATTACATAAATTTAAAAATTATGTAATTTATGTAACATTCCGAAGTCTAATCGGTTATAATAATAAAAGCAAATTAATTAAACTGGTTTTTTGGATTTACAAATTAAACGTTAGACTAACATTGAAAAGAGGAAATAGAATGTGTGGATTTGTAGGATGCTTATCAAATGATGGAGAAACGTGGTTAGAGGAACAAAAAGCTGTCGTTGAGAAAATGAACAAACAAATTATTCATAGGGGACCAGATGACGAAGGGTACTATTTCGATGATGCCATTGCACTAGGTTTTAGAAGACTTAGCATTATCGATATTGAAAATGGGCACCAGCCTCTCTCTTATGAGGGTGATCGGTACCGAGTTATTTTTAATGGTGAGATTTACAATTACATCGAATTAAGAAATGAACTGATTGAAAAAGGATTCGCTTTTCAAACCGACAGCGATACAGAGGTGATTCTAGCAGCTTATCTATTTTATAAAGAAGAAGTGACTAGTAAGTTAAGAGGAATGTTCGCTTTTGTTATTTGGGATAAGCATGAAAAAACACTTTTTGGAGCACGCGATCAATTTGGAATAAAACCTTTTTATTACGCCGTTGAAAACAACTGTTTATACATAGCTTCAGAGAAAAAATCTATTTTAAGTGTCCTTGATCCTCAACCGCTAAACCAAGCTTCTCTACAGAATTATTTGACTTTCCAATACGTTCCAGGACCAGAAACGATGCATACTGCGATTAAAGCATTAGCTCCTGGGCACTTTATCATAAAAAAAATGAATGAGGATCTGACGATTTCTAAATATTGGCAAGCCGACTTTACTCCTGCAGCCAATTCTGAAGAACACATTACAGCAGAAATAAGAGCTGCCTTATTTGATTCGATCGAAAAACATATGCGTTCAGATGTTCCTGTAGGAGCTTTTTTGTCAGGAGGAATCGACTCTTCCATCGTCGTAGCTATTGCACGTGAATTCAATCCGAAATTAAAAACACTTTCGGTTGGTTTTGAAAGAGAAGGTTACAGCGAAATAAATTTAGCAGAAGAAACCGCTGAAGAGTTAAAAGTAGAAAATTTCAGCTACACGATCACTGCACAGGAATTCATGGATGAATTTCCTCGTTTTGTATGGCATATGGATGATCCTTTAGCAGACCCGGCCGCTGTTCCTCAATTCTTTTTATCAAGATTGGCCCGAAAACATGTAAAGGTTGCTTTGTCTGGCGAAGGTGCTGATGAGTTGTTTGGCGGATATGGCATTTATAATGAGCCAAACTCCTTAAAACTGTTTAAAAACACAGGGAAAATGACGAACCGAGCCCTTAATCGATTGGCTCGGCTGATGCCAGAAGGTGTTAAAGGCAAAAGCTTCCTTATAGGAGGAACGATGGCTTTAGAAGATCGATACGTGGGCAACGCAAAAATTTTTGATGAATTTGAAAAAAAGAAAATCTTAGTAAACTATGATTTGCATTTTCCTTATCAAGCAGTCACAAAACCTTTTTACGAGCAAACCATTAATTATGATCCTATCGATAGAATGCAATTAATTGATATCAATACGTGGTTGAGCGGAGATTTGCTTTTGAATGCAGATCGGACAACGATGGCCTATTCATTGGAATTAAGAACGCCTTTCTTAGACAAAGAAGTATTTGAAGTTGCCCGAAAAATACCGGCAAAACTTCGAATCGCTAACGGAACAACAAAATACATCTTGCGAAAAGCAGTAGAAGGCATTGTTCCAGATAATGTGATTTACCGAAAAAAACTTGGTTTCCCAGTTCCTATCCGCCATTGGTTAAAAGATGAACTGTATGAATGGGCACTTGCCATCATGAAAGAATCTAAAACCGAACACTTATTAGAGAAGCCTTACCTCATCAATTTGCTGGAAAAACATCGAACTGGAAAAATAGATCATTCTCGCAAAATTTGGACAGCTTTAACTTTTATGGTTTGGCACCGCATTTATGTCGAAGAGCCGCAAATGTTTTTAACTGAACCCAAACCTTTGCGTGATAAAATCAAACAGCCATTCCCTAATTAAGTCTTCAGCTGCCTCCTTTTGTAAGGCATTTTGTTAAGGTTTCCTTCTTTTTTGTATATCCTCACGCTTGACAGTAAAAAAACCTGAAATGCCTTTATAACAGTCATTTTAGGTTTTTTTATCGTTCGAAAGTGAGTAAAGGAATTTAAATCTCTATCCACAGGGCACCCAAACCTCTTTTGAGTACCTTAATAAGGTTAAACCTCTATCTTTAAGGTAGGCAAACACATCTTGCGGAACTTAAGGATGCGACAAGCGTAAAGATAAGGCACGCAAACTTCCGACCAAAAATTCAACGAATCCCTTATAAGAACTGCAGCTGCTATGCTTTTTTGTAAAGCGTTTTGTTAGGGTTTTCTTCCGTTCTTTTGTATAATCAATATGTACGATGATATCAGAAAGGAGTTTTTATTAAATGTCAGAATCAAAAGTTATGTACCAAACTACGGCTATCAATACAGGTGGACGTGACGGTGAAAGTCATTTACCAGATAAATCCTTCTCAGTTCGTGTATCAACTCCAAAAGCAATGGGCGGTCCTGGACAAGGCAGCAACCCAGAGCAATTGTTCGCGCTTGGATACAGTGCTTGTTTCAACTCCGCTCTAGAACATATGATGAAAGAAGAAAATGTTACTGGAAAGTCACAAGTAACATTGACCGTCGAATTGCTTTCCGATCCGACAGACAATGGATTTAAATTGGCTGCTAAAATTGAAGTAGCTGTTGAAGGCAAAAACACAGAAGAAACACAAAAATTAGCAGACAAAGCTCACGCTTTTTGTCCTTATTCAAAAGCCACCAAAGGCAATATTGATGCTACGGTGACAGCAGTTGAATACCAAGCAGACAAATAATTTTTAACATTCTTTACCAAAAGACCAGCTGACTATGCCAGCTGGTCTTTTACTATTTTTTTATTTTTTTTGGTTTTTCAGCCATTGTTCAACGGCCCACTGATGGCTGCCGCGCTTCAATTTTTTTAGGGCTTCCGTTACAGTCATCCATTCTAATTCATTAAAATCTTCTAACGGTTCACTCACAGCTTCCCATTTTTTAATGACATAAAAGTATGCTGGATTGTGGTAATACTGTTTGCGATGAGTAGAATAAAAATAATCTTCTGCATCGCCTAAATGGGGTCCTACTTCGATTTGGTAACCTAATTCTTCCAGAGATTCGCGTTGCAAGGTCTCTTCATCTGTTTCCTGATTTTCTTTTTCACCGCCTGGAAGCAAATACGATCCATTAGGCGGAGAAACCAGCAGCAGTTTGTCCTTTTCTGAATCATAGACGATTCCATATACGCCAATACGCAATTGGTAATCTACGTCTGCTTGCCGCTCTCCGAAAGTATAGGGTTTCATTTTTGTTGCCTCCATTTATTTGCTTTGAATTTTTTCACAAAACCATTCCTCATCTTATTCTCATTATTCTAACTTTTTTCTATAGAGGAGTCAATTTTATTCTTTCAAAAAAAGCATATCCTAAAAAGGACATACTTTTTGAACAACTATTAAATGGACAATTTTCACTGGATTCCCGTTGCTTTACGCAAGGTTTTGTTTTGCAACACAAAGTATAATAATGCCACATTGATTGGAGCCAGCACAAGGTTCTGAATCACTCGTGCAGGGAAAATAACATAGGCAGCTTTATCCAATAAAATGGTTAACCACCACGTGTTCAATCCCAAGTTGACGATAACGGCCACTAGAACTACTGCAAGAATCACTCGTCCAAGTGTTTTTGGCTTTTTGTACAAAACCAATCCATAAATCACGCCACCTAAAAAAGCAGATAACGTAAACCCTGGAAAAAAAAGTGCTGTCTTTGGAAAAAGTATAATTCCCATAAAATCAGTGATCGCTGCGGCCACTCCTGCAATCCAAGGGCCATACAACATAGCGATAATCGCTACTGGCAAAAACCCAAAACCAATTCGGACAATGGGAGTTTCTATTGAAACAAAGCGGGTCAATATAATTTCCAACGCCATCAACAAGCCAATAATCGAAATACTTCTTGCATCAAACTTACTTTTGTTCATTTTGAAGATCTCCTTTAAGAGCTCCCCACATAAAAACTATGCAGCGAATGCAGAAATAAAACCGCAAATTGCCAAGACAATTTTTCGTTTGAGGGCAACATCCCATCCCATCAACACTTAACGCTTTATTTCCTACTCTGTTTATTTTGTCATCGGAGATGCCTCTCCTTTAACAAATCCTACTATAGCATGTTTCAAACTCCTCTTCCACAAAACCTGCTATTTCTCCCACTCTTTTCCTCACATATGTTTTTCATCTTATTCTCATTTAATGGTTGACTTTCTCATTTTGTCCCTGTATATTTAAAAGCAAGTCAACTAACCAAACACTATGATAAGAAGAGTACGTTCCGACAGAACTTTTTAGAGAACCCAGTAACTTGCTGCAAATGGGGAAGGATGTCGAGCTGAAGATGGTCTTGGAGTGGAATGATGCAAACAATGATTAGATTCATTTTAGCTTATTCCGGGTGCACCCGTTACAGTGCCTCAGTTACATTAAGATGCAATAATCTTTTTAGACTGAATGAGGTAAAACCAGTGATGGTTTTATAAACTAAGGTGGTAACACGAAAGAGCTAATGGCTTTCGTCCTTAAAAAGAGACAGTTTTTCTGTTTCTTTTTAAGGACGATTTTTTATTTTAATAGTCTTAAACGCAGTGACGAGAAAAGTACTTCTATCGATTGCAACAACAGAGAGCCTGGCAGCTGAAAACAGGTTTGCAAAAGTAGAACGAAAATGGCCTCCGAGCGGGATACCAAGTGTCAGATAAGACCAGACATCAGGCTATCATGGGTGCACCCATTAACGTGCTCGAGTATCAGAACAATCTGTTCTTGTACTTTATAAGGAGTTATTTGCGAAAATAACTTAAACAAAGGTGGTAACACGAATGTTCAAGCGTTCGTCCTTTAATCTATTGCAAAGTAGATTATTGGATGAGCGCTTTTTTATTTCTACAACAACTATTAGGAGGCTATAAAATGATTTCATTAAAAAATGTCAGCGTCACATTTAACAGCAAAGAACAAGATATCCATGCAGTGAACGACGTTACCCTCACCATCCCAAAAGGTGAAGTATTCGGTATTGTGGGCTACAGCGGTGCTGGAAAAAGTACCTTGGTAAGAACGATCAATTTACTACAACGCCCCACAGCAGGTTCAGTTATCGTAGCCGATCAAAATCTGATCCAGTTAAAACCAAAAGAATTACGGGCTGCACGCAAAAAAATCGGCATGATTTTTCAGCACTTTAACTTGATGGCTTCACGGACCATTGCAGAAAACGTCGCTTATCCATTAAGGAAATCAGGATTGACCAAACCTGAGATCAAAGCACGTGTCGCTGAATTACTGGACTTGGTCGGTTTATCCGATAAAAGCAGTGCTTACCCTTCTCAACTTTCCGGCGGTCAAAAGCAGCGTGTTGCGATTGCTCGTTCACTGGCCAACGACCCTGAAGTTTTGTTATGTGATGAAGCTACCAGCGCATTAGATCCTAAAACGACCCTTTCTATTTTAGAATTGTTAAAAGAATTAAACCAAAAACTTGCTTTAACCATTGTCATTATCACTCATGAAATGCAAGTTGTAAAAGAGATTTGCCATCGAGTCGCAGTCATGGAAAATGGACATGTCGTTGAAGCTGGCGACATTGTTTCCATCTTCACTGAACCAACAGAACAACTCACTAAAGAATTTATCAGTACCGCTACTCACACGGATCGTGCATTAGCAAATCTGCTTAAACACCCGACCTTATTGAACTTGCAATCGGATGATGTCTTAGCCAATATTTCCTATGTCGGTGCAAGTACCAGTGAACCGTTGATTGCGGCTTTATCGACTCGCTTTGGAGTGACCACCAATATTTTGTTTGGAAATGTTGAATTTTTACAAGAAACGCCTGTCGGAAATTTAATCGTTGTCTTTTCTGGAGAATCCAGCCAGCGCAGCAAAGCTATTGCTTATCTGCAATCAAATCAGGTAAAAGTCAACTTGATCAATCACCAGCAAAAAGTCATTCAATTTAAAAAAGAAACCAAAGCTATTTAATAAGGAGGAAAAATTATGACGAATTTCTTAACAACTTACTTTGAAAATGTTATTCCTTTAAAAGATGAAATCATTGCCAGCACTCTTCAAACGCTTTACATGGTGGGCGTGACTGGCCTGATCGCAGGTGTTTTAGGCATCATTTTAGGTGTGATTCTCGTGGTTACGGATAACAACGGTATCCTAGAAAACGCACCGCTTTACAATATTCTAGATAAATTTGTCAATGTCTTCCGCTCACTGCCCTTTATTATCCTGATGGCTTTGGTCGTTCCATTAACGCGGTTTCTGGTCCACACTTCTATCGGAACAACCGCCGCTATCGTGCCGTTAGTGATTGGAACAGTGCCTTTCTATGCCAGACAAATTCAAATTGCTCTACTAGAAGTTGACCCCGGCGTCATTGAAGCTGCTCAATCAATGGGCTCTAGTCCGTTAGAAATCATTTTCCGTGTTTACTTAAAAGAAGGCTTGACCGCCATTATTCGCGTTTCTTCTTTAACCATTATCAACTTAGTCGGGCTGACTGCTATGGCAGGTGCGATTGGCGGCGGCGGTCTTGGCAACTTAGCCATTGCTCGCGGTTATAACCGATTCCAAGGTGACGTTACTTTGGTCGCTACGTTAATTATTTTACTGATTGTTTTCATCAGCCAATTTATCGGAAACCAATTGGTTAAAAGAACCACACATTGATCCAGTTTACAAAAACTAAAAAAAACAGAAAAAAGGGGAAATCAAAAATGAAAAAACTTAAAAAATTAGCTATTGGAACTATTTTGACAGCAGGAGTCCTGTTGACTGCTGCTTGCGGCAACGGCAATAAAGCAACCGGAGAAGAAACGACTACCGTTAAATTAGGAGTGGTTGGCGAAGTGAATGAACCTTGGGAATATGTTAAAGAACAACTTGCAGCAGATGGCATCAATCTTGAATTGGTCAAATTTTCTGACTACGCTACTCCAAACACTGCTCTGGCAGAAGGCGAATTAGATTTAAATTCTTTCCAAACCAAAATTTTCATGGAAGCTTTTAATGAAGATCACGGCGAAGATTTGACACCCATCGGCGATACGGTTATTGCCCCATTGGGAATTTATTCATCAGATTTAAAAGATATTAGTGAAATCAAAGAAAATGACACTATCGCCATTCCAAATGACGTTTCTAACGAAGGACGTGCTTTATTGTTATTGCAAACAGCAGGTTTGATTGAAGTGGACCCAGCTAAAGGCCAGGTCCCCGTTGTTGAAGATGTGACTTCTAATCCATTGAACCTGACCCTCCAACCGTTAGATTCTTCGCAAACAGCTCGGGCGTTAGAAGATGTTGCGGCTTCAGTGATCAATAGCGGCATGGCCGTCGATGCTGGATTTATCCCAACTGAAGATGCTATTTTCCTTGAACCGGTAACAGAATCTTCTGATCCATATGTGAATGCTATCGTTGTTCGCGGAGAAGACAAAGACAATGAGTTATACAATAAAATTGTTGCGGCTTATCAAACAGATGGTACGAAAGAAGTTATTGAAAAAACATCTAAAGGATCATCGATTCCTGTTTGGAAATAATCATTTACAGTTAAACTAACGCTAAAGGAGCTTGAATTCTACTATGAAAATCACTAAAAAATATTATTTATCTGCTTTACTTGTTTTATCCCTCTTCTTAGCAGCGTGCGGCCGTTCTGCTGCAGATGAAACACCTGTCGTTAAATTAGGTGTGGTCGGTGAAGAACAAGATGTATGGGAATTCGTTGCCGATAAGTTGGCAAAAGAAAACATCACACTAGAACTCGTTAAACTAACGGATTATACACAACCCAATACTGCTCTCGCCGAGGGTGAAATCGATTTGAATTCTTTTCAACATCAAATTTTTCTGGATACTTACAATGCTGAAAGCGGCAATGACTTAGTCACTATTGGGAAAACCTATATTGCTCCCTTAGGCCTTTATTCCAACGACTTAACTTCAATTGATGAAGTCAAAGAAAAAGATGTGGTCGCAATTCCTAATGATGTAACCAATGGCGGACGGGCACTACTGCTTCTGCAAACTGCTGGCTTACTGACCGTCGACCCTGCTGCCGGAACAACGCCAACTGTCAACGATATTACAGAAAATCCATTAGATTTAGAAATCAAAGAATTAGATGCTGCCCAAACCGCTCGTTCTCTGCCCGATGTTGCCATTTCTGTTATTAACAGCGGGATGGCCGTTGATGCTGGCTTTATCCCAACTGAAGATGCAGTTTTCTTAGAACCAGTAGATGAGAAATCTGATCCTTATATCAATATTATTGTCGCCAATTCTGAAGATGCAGAAAATGATATCTATCAAAAAGTTGTCAAAGCTTATCAAGCAGAAGACACCAAAGAAGTCATTGCAGAAACGTCCAAAGGTTCTTCTGTTCCTGCTTGGGATGAAAATTAATTCTATTTCCACTATTCATGACGTACTTGTTCCCCACTACTACAATTTGAAAGGATGATTTTCATGACCACTACATTGACCAGTTCGACCATTAAAGAAGAAGTCCAACAAGGAGCCGAAGACGTGATTGCCTTACGTCGCTACTTTCACCAACACCCTGAACCGAGTTTAAAAGAATATGAAACGATCAAACGCATCAAAGCAGAACTCGACAAGTTAGCGATTCCTTATGAAGCAGTTGGCGAAACGGGTGCTATTGGAACGATCGTCGGCGGAAAAGGTCCGGGAAAAACACTGTTGCTGCGAGCGGATATCGATGCATTAGAATTAGAAGATGCCAAAGATAAATCGTATAAATCCACGCAACCAGGATTGCATCATGCTTGCGGACATGACGGACATACCTCCGCTTTATTAGGCGCAGCCAAAATCTTGAAACAACACGAAGCTGATTTTTACGGAACAATCAAACTAGCTTTTCAACAAGCCGAAGAAATCGGAGCCGGTGCACGTCAATTTGTAGAGGGTGGTTTCGTTGAAGGAGTCGATCAAGTTTTTGGCCTTCATTTAGATTCGTCCGTTGAAACCGGCAAGATCGTAGCAACAGCTGGTCCGACCAACGCTTCTTGCGACATCTTTTCAATCACTGTTCGCGGTGAAAGCGGACATGCCGCTCGTCCTGATTTGGGACGCGACGCTTTACTGACGGCTGCAGCAATCACCGTCGAACTGCAAAGCATCGTCAGTCGTGAAGTTAGCCCATTAGATAACGTCGTTGTAGCTGTTGGTGTCTTAAAAGCTGGAACGCGGTATAACATCATCGCAAACGAAGCCACATTAGAAGGAACGGTTCGTACTTTTAGCCATGAAACACGCAAATTCGTTTTAGAAGCCGTGGAACGTATTGCACAGGATGTTGCAAAAGCACATCGTACAACGATTGAATTTAAAAACTACGATGCTGCTGCTCCGCTGATCAATCATCCAACCGCAACAAACCGTGCAGCTCGCATTGGTGCTGAAATAGTGGGTGAAGAAAATGTCATCAAAGACAACGAAAAAAGTTTAGGAGCCGATGATTTTGCTGACTTTTTAGCGGTTGCTGAAGGAGTCTACGCTCGTGTCGGCACGAAAAACCCTGAAGACCCAGACACATGGTTCGGCCACCATCACGAAAACTTCGATATTGACGAGCGTGGCTTAGCGGTTGCTACTGAATTACATGTCAAATATGCTTTGGGTTATCTAAACGACCTTTAATCCTATTTCAGAAATGACTCGAGAAAACCAAAAATAAACCGTCTCCCTCTCCACAAAGCAGAGGATTGGCGGTTTATTTTTATTTTTTTAAAATTAGATTTCCTTATTTTCTAACATTTGAACTGTTTCTTATTTATATTGCGTCTTCGAATAACTCCATAACTTACTCCTAAAACTGCGAGGATCAGGATGGTAAAAACTAATACCGCGTTTTTCTCTGTTGGGTATGGTGCAAGTGATTGTCCAACTAGCAGATTTGATAAGACTGAAGCTGGTATGAGTGTAATTAACAGAACATTCAACAGAGGACTAACCAAAATGGTAGTTGATTTAGACAACATTTTTCCAATACCATAAAGAATTGCACCAACGATTTGTATGATCATACCGCTTACGATTGCTTCGGAGGTCTGATGATCGTACCATGTGCTGAACGAAATGAGCAAACCTACGATCATAAATGCAGTCGACATCATTAACAATACCGTACTAGATAAAACAGCAGTACTTTTTTTCGACTTGTTTTCAATTTTTTCATTGCCTTCTTGAAAATCATCTCTCAGCAGATAATCTATCGAAGTATCAAAAAAACGGCTTATTTCTATGATGTTTTCTACGTCAGGTAAAGAAGCACCTCCTGTTTTCTATCTTAAGTTTACCATGATGCTTGGTTGCATCCCACCATCCATAGCTGGAAATCCCGCAACTGTTGGTTGCAAAAGTGTTTTCAGCTTCTGTTTCTCTGGCCATGTAAAAATCCGGTGTATATTCGGACTTTTCAAGAATAAACACAGTGAAAGAGGTTGGGACAAAAGTCCCAACCTCTTTTGCATATCCGAATATTTATTCTAGAACGTGTTCCAAAAAGCAGACCCGACGTCCACTTCACGAATAATGCTCGATGGTCTGTGACCATACTGCGCTTATTCGTTCCAGTGATTCGGGTCTAAACGCTTTTTGTCTCACTCCCCTTTTGAAATCCTATTTTTCTTAACTATACCCAACAATAGTATGTGGAGTATAAGGTTCTTCAAGGTAAGCTACTTCCTCATTAGATAATTTCACGCTTAAAGCAGTTACCGCATCTTCTAAATGAGCCATTTTAGTTGCTCCAATAACAGGAGCTGTAACAGCTTCTTTTTGCAGCAGCCACGCCAAAGCAATATGGACGCGTTCTACTTGTTTATGCGTTGCAAGTTCTGCTACTCTGTCTGCAATGACTTTGTCTACAGCTTCTGTGGAACCATATTTGGATTCAGCGATAAAATCGGTTTCGGATCTTTTAGTTACTTCAGTCCAATCCCTTGTCAGCCGACCTGATGCAAGTGGGCTATAAGGCGTTACTGCGATTTTTTGGTCTTCGCAGAAAGGCAGCATTTCTCTTTCTTCTTCTCGATACATCAAATTATAATGATTTTGCATTGAGACAAAAGGTGTCCAACCGTTCTGTTTGGCAACATTATTAGCTTTTTGAAATTGCCAAGCAGCCATCGAAGAAGCACCAATATATCTTGCTTTACCCGATTTAACGACATCGTGTAAAGCTTCCATAGTTTCTTCAATAGGTGTGTCGTAATCCCAACGGTGGATGATGTATAAATCTACATAATCCATATCCAAACGGTTTAAACTATTGTCTATTTCAGACATGATCGCTTTTCTTGATAAGCCTGATCCATTCGGTCTGTCGTTCATTTTCCCATGGACTTTCGTGGCAATGACCACATCTTCCCGGTTAGCATATTTTTTTATAGCTTTCCCAAGAATTTCTTCGCTTTTTCCTAAAGAATAAACGTTAGCGGTATCAAAAAAGTTAATGCCTAATTCAATGGCTTTTTTAATAATCTGAAGGCTTTCTTCTTCTTTTAAAGCCCACTTATGCAGCCATGTATCAGGGTCGCCAAAACTCATGCACCCAAGACAAATCGGTGAAACATCCATTCCAGTATTTCCAAATTTTATATAGTCCATTTATTTCCCTCCTAATTTTGATAAAACGAAAATTATTTTATTCTTCCATTGCCTTTTACAATCCCACTTAATGTTAACTCTAACGATCCTTAGAAAACCAGCTAAACAACTTTCGATTTGAATAATGAATGCTGCAATAGCTACCGCTAATTAAAACAACGCTTTCATTAGCCCGTAGTGTTCTTGTTAATTTCACTTAAATACCTTTTTGGGAGAAATCTTTTCAATTTTTTTATCAAGACCCGTTCCTACCATAAAAATAGATACTGGTATTAGCCATAGGGGAATAGGGAAAAAACCTTTGAAACTGAGGTTGCTTATAAAGTGAATAACTAAAGTAATTATGACTAATTCAATATAGCTTTTCAACATGTTGATTGCTGTTCCTTTAATCTTCATAATAGACACCGTCCCTTTTTTCGCTTCACTACAAGTATAGTTTAACTGATTAAAATAACATAACAATCGAACCCGTTGATTAAACGATAAGTTACAGTTGAATTGCATAAATAAGAATTAAAGCATTAGATATTAGAAACTTCCTAATAGAGTACGATAAAATTGCTATATCGGATTTTTAGAATAATCAGTCTTTTTTCAGTTTGTTTTTTTCCCATATCCTAATAACATTTACAATAATAATTGCCGGAATAAAATACAGGAATAAAGAAGGATAAGGAACTTTCATTAACATCAGACCTACTCCGAAGATTATTGCGATAATCAGTGATGCGTTAGTTAGCTTCATAGTTAAACTCCTTTTTTGTTTGTCATTCCATTATGCCTAAAATAATTTAGAATTAATAGGATATGTTGGTTTACAGTGTTTAATTCAAGCCGCTTCATTAACTTAAGATTACAATACGATGATAAAAAGGGTTGAGTTTTTAACCATAAAGCGTTATGCTATCATTATTAACTTATGAGAGGAAAGATCCCATGACATATTTACTCAACCAAACAGCTATTATTATTAGAACCAGGATTTAAGCACTGTAGGTTTTTTACAGTAGTTTAAGTCCTATTCACGCTTGTTTGGTTGAATGGGATTTAGATCACCCATTCATTTATTGAATAGGTGGTCTTTTTATTTTCTCGAAAGGATGTGGTGATATGGAAAGTGACATTAGTTTTATTAAATATTTAATGAAACTGAACTGTAGATACAAATTTCACCAGCACAAATTGGAACTATTCTTATGAATTTCCTACTGCAGTCTCTTTAGCAAGATAATCTCTTAAATAACAGAAAGAAGGTATTTATTATGCGTTTAAGTCAAGTTGTTCGTCCAGGTCCCGGTCAGTTTTTGTGTGAACCAGGAGCACTAAACTATTTAGATGAAAAGTTATCCTCTTTTGCCACTCCCGTTATCATCACTGGCGAGTTGTCATATAAAGCTTTCCAAAAATATTATAAAGGTTCTTTAGAATTACCTGTTTATCAGTATGATGGCACTGCTTCCCATGAAGATATGGCTCGCCTCTCCAAACTTATAGAAGGTACCGATTGTATAGTCGGAATCGGCGGTGGACGTGCTTTGGATACTGCAAAAGGAACAGCGGATTTATTACAAGTTGAGTATGTCACCATTCCTACTGTATTAGGAACCTGTGCTGCCTATACTCCACTTTCCGCCGTTTATCATCCTGATCACTCATTTAAAGTCGTTGATTATTACGAAAAAGCTGCTCTGTTGTGTTTAATGGATTTAGATTTATTGGTAGAATCTCCTAAAAAATATTTTATGGGCGGCATCGGAGATACGTTGGCTAAATGGTATGAAGCAGAAGGCATCACTCGACATGTAGCTACTGAATTGCCTGCTATGGTACAAGTCGGATTGAAAACTGCAAAAGTTACTCAAGAGCTGCTTCTAAAAGACAGCAAAGAAGCATTAGAAAGTTTGGAACGCGGTGAATTAACACCTGCATTCCAGCGCGTTGCAGAAGCAGTTGTGGCGATTGCTGGAACAGTTGGCGGATTTGCCGGTGAATATGGTCGAATGGCTGGAGCACATGCCATTCATAACGGAATGTCGCTCGTTCACGAAACCCATGCTTTTGAACATGGTGTAAAAGTAGCTTATGGGGTTCTTGTTCAGCTTTGGGCTTCCGGTGACCAAGCAGAAGTCCGAAAATTACTGCCTTTCTTTGTGGAAAACCAATTCCCTCATCGTTTTTCTGATTTTGGCGTAACTGAAGAAGTATTGAAAAAAGCTGAAAAAGTAGCTGCATTCGCTGCATCTGATGCTGAAACCTTTAATTTGGCGGTACCGGGAGTTACAAAAGAAGATGTGTTACAGGCAATGAAAGCTGTGGAATCTTTGACTCAATCGGTTGCAATCTAACCGGATAGACAATTCTTTGTACTAATGAGTCCTCAAACTAGTTGTTTAAGGATCCTTTCCCATCTCACAATCTATTGTTTGATGGGAGAATTTCATGACAAACACAGCTGTATTAAACTAAGTAGATAAAGGAGTAATAATAATGAAATTGTCTTACAAATTAGCGGCTTCAATTGGGGCTGCACTTTTATTAACAGCATGTAGCGGAAATGGAGACTCTTCAAGTTCAACGAGTACTGAATCCGCAAGCAGCACAAGCGTAAATCCCGAGGGGCAGGTTGTTCATTATACTGCACCCACAGAATTAGCTACCATGGATACTACTTTAATTACCGATAACAATAGTGCAAACTATTTAGGCCATGTTATCGAAGGGTTATTGAGGATCGACGAAGAGGGAGACCCCGTACCGGCAATTGCAGCTGAAGAAGGAGTTATCTCGGAAGACGGACTGACTTATACATATAAACTTCGTGAAGATGCTGTATGGTCTAATGGGGATCCTGTTACTGCCCATGATTTCGTGTATGGCATACAAAAATTAGTAAATCCTGACACTGGTGCATCGTATAGTTATTTAGCTGAAACCATTATAAATGCCAACGAAATTATGTCTGGAGAAAAAGATGCAAATGAGTTGGGAGTTACTGCTGATGGCGACTATGAAATTACTTTTAACTTAACGCAACCAACGCCTTATTTTGAATTCTTGTTATCCTTCACGGCTTTCTTTCCCCAAAATCAAGCCTTTGTTGAAGAACAAGGAGAACAATACGGCACATCTAGTGATGCAATCATCGCTAATGGTCCATTTGTATTGGAAAATTGGGATGGAACTGGATTAACTTGGGACTTAGTAAAGAACGAGGATTACTATGCAGCTGATGACGTTGCTTTAGACACTATCAATGTTCAAGTCATAAAAGAAACAAGTACCGCTGTTAACTTATTTGAAGGTGGCCAAGTTGATAATGCTCATCTAACTGGAGAAATGGTAAAACAGTATACTGGTGATGAAAATGTTGTCGTTCAAAAGAAAGCTCGAACAGCCTATTTGGAATTTAACTGGGATAATGAATACCTGAAAAATGCTAAATTAAGAGAAGCATTAGGTCTAGTTATCAACGCAAATGATTTAGTAAACACCGTTTTAGGTGACGGTTCTACTGAAATCGGCGGATTTTTACCAGCTGACTTTGTAACTAATCCAGCTACCGGTACTGATTTCGCTGAAGAAGCAGGAACGTTCCTATCTTACGACATCCAACGTGCTCAAGAGCTATGGGAAGAAGCAAAAACTGAACTAGGCGTTGATACCCTTACGTTATCTCTAGTTGGTGATGATGATGAGAAAAACAAAAAAATCAGCCAATATGTTCAAGGTCAAGTTCAAAACAACTTACCAGGTATCACCCTTGATTTGCGTAACGTTCCTAAGAAAAACCGTCTTGCTCTAGCTGATTCTCGCGACTTCGATATTCTTCAAACTGGTTGGGGAGCTGACTTCGCTGATGCCATCAACTTCATGGACCTTCTATACAGCGGTTCTTCATACAACGAAGGCGGCTACACAAATACCGATTTTGACGCTCTTATTGATTTAGCAAAAACAACGAATGCCAATGATGACGAAAAACGTTGGAACGATCTTCAACAAGCACATAAAGTCTTGACCGATGACTTTGCCTTCATTCCATTGTATCAAGAAGCAGAAACACAACTTCGTAATCCTGCTGTTAAGGGAATCATTCTCCACCCCGTTGGTGTAGAGTTTGACTTAAGTCGCGCAAGTGTTGAAGATTAAGCCTTGATAGGATAAATTAATTGAAACAGGTCCTCTAACGCTACAGCAAAAGCGTTAGAGGACCTGTTTGGTTACAACATATGATTTTACATAAACTAATTTTTTCGTAAGCTGACAAAAAAAATGGAATTGTCATTTTGCATTTATTTGGCAGTTTTTCAAGAAGATAACTTAATTTTAAATAATGAACCCGCCAGAATATTTCATCAGAACAAGTATTTTTTAAGCAAGGCTACTTGTTCTGATGAAAGAAAATAGAGGTAGAAAATAAGAGAGCCTTCACTTTTGCTAACTATAGAAAATAACTTCTAACCAACAGACGTCTCCAAGCTTGTGGCTTATCTCAATGCACTTCTCCAAAAAAATTCATGTGTTTTATTTTCCTATAGAAATAAGGTACTATTACAGAATATAATATGAGTTGAGTTTTTCATTTTAAAATGCAACGTTCAACTTATCCGTATGAACTAATTAATCTAAGGATTAAAACAAAAGCAGCAGCCAATTAAATTAGCTGCTGCTTTTGTTTATAGATATATGAGTTTAAGCCATTTCATGTGTTTATGAAATAACAGTTGATTTTTATCTGAGTTTACTTTATAAAATTCATAAAATTTTTTGCTGCTTTCATTCCTTTTAAATTTGTTTCCTTTAAATAAATTAAATGAAAAGGGTGTTCAATAGTAAAATCCTTTAATTTAATTTCTTTTAACTTGTTATTTTTAAGTTCTTCTTCAACCGCTCTACGATATAAAAAAGTGATTCCGAGATTCTTTTCCACTAACTTCTTGATGGAACCAATACTTCCAATCGTCATGGTTTTTATAAAACTATCTAAATGAATCCCTTGATTTTTTAAAGCTGTCTCTAAAATTAGACGTGAGCCTGATCCTTGTTCTCGTGTCAACAATTGATATGAAAATAAATCAGTAATGTTCTGTTCTTTTTTCCATAAAAAGCTTTTTTCTGAACATACTGCAATAAACGGTTCTGTAGAAATTTTATGAAACCCAAAAAAGTGCTGGTTAAATTCTCCTTCCACAAAAGCGAAATCAATTTTTCCATGTTTCAACAAATCAACCAATGATTTTGTATTATCTGCAACCATAGAAAGCTCGTGCGTAGGATAAGTCTGCATATAAGATTCAATAAGATCTGGCATCATATATTCGCCGATCGTTAGTGTCGCTCCAAATGTAAAGAAAGGTCTTTCTTCTTTTGGATTTAATTGTTCTTGAATTTGCTGTATTTCTTTTTGCAGCAAGAAAAGGTCTTTTTGCAATTGCTTTCCTTTTTCAGTTATCGTCAACTGTCTGCCTTCATAATGAACCAACTCAACTTCCAATTGATTCTGCAAGTATTGAATGTGCTGCGTAACAGCCGGCTGAGTAATATGCAACTTTTTTGCTGTTCGAGTGTAATTCATTTCTTCCACAAGTGTAAGAAATGTTTGATAGCGATAGTCCAACATGGCTTTCCCTCATTTATAAATCTAATTTATAAATGTATAATAAATGATTATTTTAACTTATGCAAATTAAAGCGTAAACTTTCCCTTATAAAAGAGTTTATACAAAGGAGAGACAAGATGCTAACTCAACTAAAGAAAAAATCAAAACTTATTCTGCCTGGTTTATTTATCAGTATAATTGTTTCTATATTTAGTCAATACCTAGCTGTTTTTCTGCCTACTATGGGTTCGGCATTAATTGCTATTTTTATAGGAATTTTACTAGGAAATACACTATTAAATAAACCTTCTTTAAACAGCGGTACCAAATTCTCTGAAAAGACATTGTTAGAACTGTCCATTGTTTTAAATGGATTGATTCTTAATTTCCAAATCATCAAACAAGTTGGCTCTATCGGTTTTATTTTCATTCTTCTTCAAATGATTGCTACTATTTTTATAACTTATTGGATTGGCCGTGCTATGAAATTTAACAAGAAATTTTCATTATTAATGGGGGCCGGTAACGCCGTTTGCGGTTCTTCTGCAATCGGTACAGTTTCTCCTGTCATTAAAGCAAACGATAAAGACAAAGGCATGTCCATTACGGCTGTCAACATTGTAGGAACATTCTTGATGATTTTATTGCCGCTTATTTCTTCTGTTCTTTACCATAACGAAGCTGTTCAAACCTCAGCTCTAATCGGCGGAACAGTCCAATCAATCGGTCAAGTTATCGCATCTGCTAAATTAGTCAGCGGAGAAGTAACTAATTTAGCCATTGTATTCAAATTGATGAGAGTTCTTCTTATTGTAGCTGTTGCACTTATATACGGTAAATTAAATGTAAATGAAGAAGAGCCGTTGTTTTCTAAAACAACTGTTGTCTCGGCTGCTGATAAAAATCCGGAAAAATCAATTGGCATTCCTTGGTTTATTATTGGTTTCTTTCTTTTATTTATCCTTAGAAGTTTTACTCAGCTGCCTCAATCAGCCCTTCACGGTGCAGAAACCATCAGCAATCAATTTGAGATTGCTGCTTTAGCTGCAATTGGCTTACGTGTAAATTTTTCGGATATTATTAAAGAAGGACCAAAAACTATGCTTTACGGGCTATTGATCGGCCTTTTCCAAGTCATCATTGCCGTTTTATTGATTATCTGGTTGTTTTAGTCTTTCTTCTACTGTTCACTGTATAAGTTCAATACAGCTTCCCACGCTTCATTGAGTGCTTTATTTTTAGCGATACACAGTATTTCTTCAAAAGGACCAGTTCTAGTAATTGAATAGTGTTTTAAAAAGAGCACTAACTGAATGTTTTTTTAATTAAAAATGAAAAAAATAAGACCTGCTGATTTGTTAGGATCAGCGGTCTTATTTTTACTTATAGCACTTAACAAAATGACTTTTTTATAAAAATAACCCTATAAACATTGCAGATAATATCGGAACAATAAAGCCGCCTAACATTCCTCGCAAAGCTAGTTTAGACAAATCATTTTTTCTAGTTGGAGCAAATACTGATAAACCTGTCACACAAATAGCTATACTAGAGAACGCTCCAAAGCTACCCACAGCAACGGATAACATCGCTATGGCTCTCTCAGATAAATCTGTCATCAAAGGCGCTAGATCTGCATAAGCTACGAATTCATTAATCGATAATTTTGTCCCTAAAAGCTGCCCGGCTATCATGGCCTCGGAACCAGCTAAGCCCATTAGCCAACCGATAGGCATAAAGATATAGCCTAAAGCCCCTGTAAAGCTAGTACCGACTAAACCTAACAAACTGTTTAACAGCGCTACAATAGAAATACCTGCAATCAAACTAGCACCGATACCTAAAACCATTTGCAACCCGTTGTTGATTCCCTCAGCCATAGCGGAAAAAACGGATGTGTTAGCGCCTTTGCGGTCTAATGTTACGTCTGATACTTTACTGATTTCTGTCTCTGGCGTTAAGATCTTAGCGACGAGCAATGACCCAAAAGGAACCAAAGCCGTTGTAATCAAAAGCCATTTCATAGGAATACCGAGCAAACTATACCCAACTAAGATAGAAGCGGACATGGATCCCATACCTGAAACCAAAACGGTCATCAATTCTGACTTCGTCATGTTAGGCAGATACTTAGCAACTAAGAAAGGTGCTTCTGTCTGGCCTAACAACATATTAGCTACAGCTACAAAAGACTCCGCTTTCTCGGTGCCTAATAATTTGCCTACAGCCCCTCCGATTACTTTAACTACCCAACCTACTATACCTAAATAGCCTAAAATACCTGTTAAGGCAGATAAGAAAATAATGACGCCTAGTACATCAATAAAGAAATACCCTTTTCCAAATAAATCCCCAAAAACAAAAGCAAGCCCCTCGTTAGCAAAACTAAACAACTTAGTTACAGCTCCTGCTAACTGTTCAATGATCCAGCTGCCCACAGGAACTTTAATTAAGAATAGCGACAAAACTAACTGCGCTCCCAAAGCAGTAGCTACGGTTCTTTTATTGATTGCTTTTTTATTATCTGATAAGAGATATAAAATCCCCAGCATGACTATAATGCCCAAAATTGTTACTAATTTATTCATTCATTCTATTCTCCATCTCTGCTAATTTATCTTTGACCATTGTTACAACAGCATAGGCATCCTCTGGGTTATTGACTACATCAATATCGTCAATGTTAATGATCAGCACATCAGAAGCATTGTAGTGTTTCGTAACCCAATGGTCATATCCTTCCCAAAGCGCTTTATAGTAATCAAGTAAACTTTGGTCTTGCTCAAAGTCTCTGCCTCTCAAACCGATACGGTAAAGAATCGTTTCAAAAGACCCTTGCAAATAGACCATTAGATCCGGGGACTTTTTAGGAAGTTCTTGTAATTCTTCCATCATATTATTGAGCAATTTCTCGTATATATTAAACTCGGTGTCTGAAATGCGCCCTAAATTTGCGTTTACTTTAGCAAAATACCAGTCTTCATAGATGGAACGATCTAAAACATTGTTTTTATTATGTAACGCCTCTTTAATACTTTTAAAACGACTATTTAAAAATTCCAGTTGCAATAAAAACGGATACCTTTTTAAGCTTTGTTCCTCCTCGCTTGCTGTATAAAACAAAGGCAAGATTTCGTTATCCTCTACATTTTCATAAAACACTTCACTATCTAAAGCTCCTCCTAAAAGATTAGCTACACTTGTTTTTCCCGCACCAATCATTCCGCCTATTACTAAAATCGCCATCTACCCCTCTCCTTGTTCTTGTTGATTTTATTTTATAACCTAAGTTTTTGCAGCTTTGATCGTTACTCACTAGGTGAATGAACTATCCAATCTTTTTCCTGTTTTATCTCCTATACGCTTAGCTCTAGTGATATACTACCTCCCGCATGCTTATCGTTTGCTCTTTTAATAGATATTCGCAATTATATATATTAATACATTAGCTATGATACACTGTTTTTTTGTTTTTTCAATAAAAAATCACACCATATGCCGAATAATTTAAAACAAGACACAATATGTTGTGTTTTAACGCATTGGATTAATTCTGCACAAATAGCAGGCCAACTGAAAAAAATACACTAAAGCCAAAAATAATACGATTACTGTGAGGTGAAGTTAACCAACAAGCAAAGGAGTGCTGACAATAAAAGCATTCAAACTCAATTAAAATTTCTTCAAGACCGGAATGATTGATGTCTCAACATTTCACAAATAAAACATAACTTCCTTAGAACTTCAATAGTGATTTAACACTATATATGGTGTACAATAAAAACAGAGCAACACTATATGGTATAAAAAGGTGATTAACCTTACTATACATACTTATTAAGAGCTTAACTAATACAAGGAGTGATTGATATGGTGATGAACGTAACTACCGATGCAACAGTAAATATAAAAAAATTGAATGAGGATATTCAGGCTTTTCCTCAAGTTCATCCGATTACAGCGGAAATGAAGCTGACCCATAAAGGCGTCTCGCGTCTTGTGATGTTGGATCGCTACGCTTTTAAAGATACATCTAAAGTGACTCTATCCGTGGGAGACTTGGTTATTTTAACGGTCAAACCGGATCCCAGCTATCCAACTCGCGGCACTGGCTTCGTGACTCACATCGACCATGAGCAGCATACCGCTCAAGTTTTGGTTGAAGAAGAATACCGCGGCGTTATTGAAGATTCGGCGGCACAAGAAACGGGTATCGTTACATGTAATTTAGACGCTATCGAAAAACCATTAGAAATCTATTACGAGCAAATCGCGAAACGCAATGCAACAGGATTGTCTGCAGTCGAAAAAACGGCTGAACAGCGTGAAGCGTCTTACCAACTCTTTTACAATGAATTAGTGCAGTTAAACTTTATTCCTGCTGGACGCGTTTTATACGGTGCTGGTTCGGATACTGAAGTAACCTATTTCAATTGTTACGTTATGCCTTTTGTTCCTGATTCACGCGGCGGAATTTCAGATCACCGTAAAAAAATTATGGAAATCATGAGTCGCGGCGGCGGAGTCGGCACGAATGGTTCTACCTTACGTCCGCGTAATGCATTGGTTCGCGGTGTGAATGGCAAGTCATCAGGGTCGGTTTCATGGTTAGATGACATTGCTCAATTAACTCATTTAGTTGAACAAGGCGGCAGCCGACGTGGTGCTCAAATGATCATGTTGACTGATTGGCATCCTGATATTATTGAATTCATTATTTCTAAAATGCAAAACCCGCGGATCCTCCGCTATTTGATTGAAAATACAGAAGATGCACAAATTAAAAAAATGGCTTCTGAAAAATTAAAATTCACGCCTTTCACGGAACGTGAAGCAGCGATGTACCAAAACATCTTAAATTACAAACACATCCCGGGTACTGGCGGATTTGACCAAGCTACCTTAAAAGAAGTTGAAGATAAAGTGAGAACCGGCGGAACATATGGAGTTCATCACCCCGATTTCTTGACTGGTGCCAATATTTCGATTTGTTTAACGGATGACTTTATGCAAGCTGTTGAAAATGATGAAGATTACGCTTTGCGTTTCCCAGCTGTTGAATCCTACAATGAAGCTGAAATGGCTTATTACGACGCTCATTGGACAGAAGTTGGCGATGTTCGCGAATGGGAAGCCAGTGGACATGCGGTTCGGACTTATCGAACCATTAAAGCTCGGGAACTCTGGAAACTGATCAATATTTGTGCAACTTATTCTGCTGAACCTGGTATTTTCTTTATCGATAATGCCAATAAAATGACGAATGCAGCTGCTTATGGACAAAAAGTGGTCGCAACAAACCCTTGTGGCGAACAACCCCTTGCTCCTTATTCCGTTTGTAACTTAGCTGCTATCAATTTAGCTGAAATGGTTAATAAAGATAGCGAAACGATCGACTTTGCTAAACTAAAACAAACTGTTAAAACCGGTGTGCGGATGCAAGATAACGTTATTGATGCTACACCTTACTTTTTAGAAGACAACGAAAAGCAAGCATTAGGCGAGCGCCGAGTGGGCCTTGGCATTATGGGATTAGCTGATTTGCTCATCTACGCTGGTAAAGAATACGGTTCTCCTGAGGGGAACGAGTTGGTCGATCAAGTATTTGAAGCTATTGCTGTCACCGCTTATGAAACATCCATTGAATTAGCTAAAGAAAAAGGCAGCTTTCCGTTCTTGATTGGTAAAACAGAGGAAGAAACAGCTCAATTGCGCAAAAACTTCATCAATACTGGATACATGAAGCAAATGCCAGAACACATCCGTCAAGATATTTTGACCTATGGTATTCGCAACTCTCACTTGCTGACGGTTGCTCCAACAGGTTCAACTGGTACGATGGTTGGAGTGTCAACTGGTTTGGAGCCTTACTTCTCTTTCAGTTATTTCAGAAGTGGACGTTTAGGCAAGTTTATTGAAGTCAAAGCGGCTATTGTTCAAGATTACTTAAGCCGTCATCCAGAAGCGGATCCAGACAACCTGCCGAGTCAATTTGTCTCAGCTATGAGTTTGGCACCTGAAGCACACGTCGACGTACAATGTGTTATCCAACGGTGGGTAGACAGTTCGATTTCTAAAACTGTCAATGCACCTCGCGGCTATAGTGTCGAACAAGTCCAAAGTATTTACGAACGTTTATACAAAGGCGGTGCTAAAGGCGGCACAGTTTATGTGGACGGCAGTCGCGACTCGCAAGTATTAACGTTAAAAGCTGAAGAAAACAACTGGGAAGAAGATGCTGTTCAAACTGAAAAAACAGTACACGTCGCTGCACCTACCCAAGAAGCTGTTTTTGGCAATGAAGTTGGCGATACTTGCCCAATCTGCCGGCAAGGAACGGTTGAAGATTTAGGCGGCTGCAACACTTGTACCAATTGCAACGCTCAATTAAAATGTGGTCTATAAGAGAACTGAAAAACCATCGCATTCATTAAACTGAATGCGATGGTTTTTTTCTTATTGTCATTTGATCAAAAGATACTGTTTAAGCTGGATTGATCAATAACATAATACCTAATAGGATAACAACGATAAAGACATAACGCTCAAATTTATAACTTGGGATCCGCCCATGGATAAAGGTTCCCAGCAAGATGGCTAAACCAATCGCCGGCAATGAAAAAACATATAAAACAAATAACTCTTTAGACCAAAATCCTCCCATAAACTGACCGATAATGATCAACGAACTCGAAACCAGAAAATGGGCTTGCAGCGTCCCTCTAAAAACTGCTGGTTTCCAATCGCGCATCGTACCATAAATAACAATGGGTACGCCGTTCATATTATAAGCACTCCCGAACATCCCAGCTGCAAAACCAAATGGCAATGACCAGGCAGGTTTATTTAACCATAAACGTGGTTTTGATTGAAGCAATTTCGGTTTGATCAACGAGTAGATGCCATAAACAATCAGAAAAATTCCTAACCCATAAGTGATCACTGCATTAGGTGCAAACTTGACCAACAGCAAACCAACAGGTATACCGAATAACGTAGAAATGGAAAGCCGGCCTAAGACTGGCCGGTCAACATCTTTCCATCCTGAAAAAACCGTTAATACAGCAACAGTAAATCCGCCTAAACCAATTAATGAAATGGATGTAGCCAAACTGATTGGCAGCAACGCCAGCAAAGGCATACTAATAATGGAATCTCCAAAACCAAAAACTGCCCGCATCAATGCACCGAGGAAAACAATTCCTACTACTAATAAAATAAGCGTGACACTCATTACAAAAATAACCCCTTTTCTATCCAACACCTTTAAACTACTTTTTAATGTTTTTTCTAACTGATTTCATCCTTCTATCTTAACAAATGTGCCGACCATTTGCATTAAAACCTATTGCTTTTATAGCCATAAAAAAAGGAACCTATCATAGTGATAGATTCCTTTTTGTTTTCTCATTAACTCTTATTCATTTGCCGTTTTCAATAATTCAATAACTTCTTCTGGTGTAGCGGCTTCAATCAATTTTTGTACATTTTCGATTTCTGAACAAAAGATAGCAATGGATGACAACAAATCTAAGTGCTCGTCGCCTTTTCCAGCGATTCCAAATAAAACAAAGACTTTGTTTTCATCGCTTGTTTCACTAAAATCAATTCCTTTTGGAAAAGTCGCTACCGAAATCGCTGTTTCATAAATGTCTTTTTTTGAAGCATCGGTACCATGAGGAATAGCGATAAAATTCCCCATATAAGTAGATACGGTCTGTTCTCTTTCCAGCATGCTTTCAACATATTCTGCATTTACTGCTCCGCTTTCAACCAATAAATTACCTACTAAACGAATAGCCTCTTCTTTAGTTTCGGCTGTTGCTCCTAATTCTATCAACTCTTTTGTTAATGTTGCCATTTCGTTCACTCCTCTATCTTTAATGAGACTTTCTTAACACATATGCTTTAAATTCTTTTTCCATCTTCTGTCGAACCGCTTCTTCCGTTCCCTTGTCGAATAAGGCCGTAGTGCTGTCATTTTCTATGATCATACTGCTGACCAAGCCTAACAAATCACGTTCAACTACATTTAATGGGTAAGGCGCAACCATTATCAATAACCGTTTCAAAATCATATCTTTCCTATCAATTCCTACGATCGGAACCTCTTTTTCTAATTGATAGATTCCAAAATAGCTGGAAGCAACATTCGCATTTCTTACATGGAAAAGGCCCATTTGAGACCCCGGTATTCCGACTGGAGCAATGTTTGCTCGTTCGATCAACTTTTGCTGCACGTCACCAGCTTCTGTTAAAATCCCAATTTCTTGAAGCCGACAACAAATCCATAATAGCGTTTCTTCTAAAGACTGGTTCCCATCAACTGACTCAACTGAAAAATAATTTAAAATGCCTAATGCTGTTTTCGATAAATGATGTATTTCCTTCAGCGTTTTTTCTGTAGGCAGTGCTTCATTGCTCTGTTCGTTTATTTCTTTTAGCGAATTGGTCAATGTGTAATGCTTCTTTTGATTGATGCATTCATCAATCAATCCTTTGATTTTCACTACTTCTTCGCTTAAAAGCATCGGCGTGATCAGATGATAGCGGACTGAAAATTGCGGCAAAAAAATGGTTGAAAAGATAAAATCAAAGTCTGTTAGTTTATGTTCATTGACTTCAGAAAGAGAAACCACGGTTATTTCTTTCAATTCAGAAAAGTTTTTGCGCAATCGGTTTTCTAATATCCTTGAGGTTCCGATTCCGCTGGAACAAATGACCATTGCTTTTAAGCCGTATACTTTTTTGGAATTTTCCCAGGAAGAAGCAAAATGAATGATCAGATAAATATAATCATTTTCTGAAAAATAATCATTTGGAAAAACACTTTTTAATCCTAGTACTACGCCTTTATAAATTTCCGGATACCGTTCACGAATAGTTCCGTACAGACTGTCTTCTACTTGAAGAACCGGCGGAAATGTTCGATTCAGTAAAGATTCCATATGTGTCAATAGGCCTGAAAACAGCGTATAGTCTTTGTTAAAGTCCCACTGAACTTCTGTTGCAACTAAACGAATAAAGTGCTTAACTTGGTAAGTTAGTTCCACGTTGTAATCTGTCGAAAACAAATCTTGTTTTTGAAAAAAACGCACACCGTTTACAGCTTTTTTTAAAAAAGTTCGTTCTGATATTGAAAATTCCAACGCTGTTTCTTGAGAAATTTCTTTGATCACATAATCCGTTATGTCTTTAGTAAGATCAGAATTTTCTTTTTTTTCAAAGTGGATGTCTTTTAACTGATTATCTTCCGATAAACGCATGATCATCAAGGTTAAAATGACAATGAATTGCATCAACCCGCTATTTGATATATCTTCAAAAAAATGTTGCTTCATACGAAATGTGACCTGCACAGCTATTTTAAAGTCACGATACGTTAGAAAAGATAGAAAAGGCATTCTGGTTTTCTTTACTTTTTCAAAATACTCTTCATTATAATCCTTTTGAAAAAGATTAAGAAATTCATATTCATTCAATTTACTAGTGATGATACCGCTGACGATCAGTCGCAGCGATTCTTCATTACTTTTGATGGAAACAACTTTGCCTTTCCCTCGCTGCAAAGTCATTTGAAATTCTTCAACAATTTCTGCTATTTTAGTTAAATCATTATTAATCGTTCCTAGACTAACATTAAAGTCTTGTGCTAACCCTATTAATTTAACGTTATCTTTTGTCAACAGCAACTGGCAGATCAGGTAACTCTGCCGGTCTTTCGAATCAAAGATCAGGTCCGTGTTCAATAAGTCTTTTTTTAATCGGTTTAATTCTTCTCTTTCACCGCTTAAATAAAAGCCGGCACCTAACTTTTTAGTCAGTGTAACCTGATAAAGAGATAACGTATCTTCAGCTATGGCCAGTTCGCGATAAACGGTTCGGCTGCTCACTTCCAGTTCTCTAGCCAAAACTTCTAGCGAAATCCCTGTTTTATTCAGTAAAAGCAATTCTAAGAGCTGCTTTTCCCTAATTGAAAAATACATTTCTTACCCTCGTTCCTACTCTCTTTTTTCCTTGCTCTTTTATTATATCATCAAGAACGGAGTAAGCTTTCAATAACTTCATCGTATTTAGGGCTGCTTAAAAAATTATCGACGGTTTCATGTATTCCGCTTGGCGTCTTTTGCCGCGCTCTGGCATTTAATTCTATTTGTGTGATAATCAACGTTTCTTTTTCATCTTCCAAATCACTGATGGCCGAATTCGTAACCGGTATATCCAATCCGGCTTTTTTAGCTTTATTTCTTAAAATCGAAGCGCCCATAGCACTGGAACCCATTCCTGCATCACAAGCAAAAATAATTCGTTTAACGGTTGCTGAAGAAATATCTGCTTCAACGGTTGCAGTTTCAGTTGTTGCGCTAGCAGAAGCTTCAGAAACTGAATTCATGACTGTGCCTTTTGACTCAGCTTTCATACCTTGCATTTTAGTTACATTGCTTTCAAAATCTTCATTTTCAGAACGGTCTGCTTTTAAAATAAGCATCGCCACAACAAATGACGCTATAATCGACGCTAAAACACCGGCTAATATTTGCAAATATTCTCCTTTAGGCGTCATAGCAATGACGGAAAGAATAGAACCCGGAGACGCAGTAGCAACTAAACCTGTATCAAATAGTGTAAACGTTAAAGTTCCTGCTACTCCACCAGCCATGACTGCCAAAATCATTAAAGGTTTCATTAATACATACGGGAAGTACAATTCATGTATGCCGCCAATAAATTGGATGATCGCAGCACCAGGTGCAGAAGCTTTGGCTGTTCCTTTACCAAACAACATATACGCTAGTAAAACTCCAAATCCAGGACCAGGGTTTCCGGATAGAATAAACAATACTGACTTTCCTGTTTGAGCTGCCTGTTCAACGCCGAGCGGCCCTAAAATTCCGTGATTGATTGCATTATTTAAAAAAATAACTTTTCCAGGTTCAGTAAAAATATTAACTAATGGCAGTAAATTTGCATCGATCATAAATTCGATACCATTGCCTAAAAAAGCCATTATGATTGATACGATTGGCCCAATTCCTAAAAACCCTATGATTGCTAGTACAAATCCAATAATCCCACTAGAAAAGTTATTGACCAACATTTCAAATCCAGCTTTTATTTTAGGTTGAAAAATAGCGTCAAACTTTTTAATAGCCCAACCGCCGAATGGCCCCATAATCATTGCGCCAATAAACATCGGCACATCGGTTCCAACAATAACACCGATCGAAGCAACTGCTCCTACTACGCCTCCGCGATGTCCTGAAATCATCTTTCCGCCGGAATACCCTATTAACAACGGCAGCAGATAAGTAATCATCGGCGTCACTAACTGAGCAAGCGTCTCACTTGGAAAATACCCGTTTGGAATGAACAATGCAGTGACTATTCCCCAAGCTATAAAGGCACCTATATTCGGAATAACCATATTGCTTAAAAATGTACCCACTTTTTGGGCGCCGACTTTGATGGTCGTTTTATCTTTTATTCTTTCTTTGCTCGTTACAGCTTCCATTTTGTTTTCCTCCCAAAATTCGTTTATTTCTTTGATAGTATTATCTTACAAGCGTTTGTTTCCGCTTTCAATGGTTAGTGAATACAAACTTGTCAAAAGAAAATTGACAAGTTTTAAAAAAACTTATTCTATGTGCTTTTAAAACCAAAAAGAGTCATTATTTCAAAAAGCGAAATAGCGACTCTTTTTGGTTTAGTTTACTTCTTCGTGACCTCATGGCCGCCAAACTCATTTCTAAGAGCTGCAACTACTTTTCCCGTAAACGTATCTTCTTCTAATGATCGGTACCGCATCATTAGAGAGAGTGCAATCACAGGCGTCGGAACTTTTGCTTCCAAGGCCGCTTCTACAGTCCATTTACCTTCACCAGAAGATTGCATAATGCCTTTTATTTCATCAAGATGAGCGTCTTTTTGAAACGCATTTTCGGCCAATTCCATTAACCAGCTTCTAATAACCGATCCATTATTCCAAACTTTTGCCACATCGGCCAAATCATACTCGAATTCACTTTTCTCAACGACTTCAAATCCCTCTGCCATCGCTTGCATCATGCCGTATTCAATCCCATTGTGTACCATTTTCAAGTAATGTCCACTGCCGGATTTCCCAGTATACAAATACCCGTCTTCCACACAAATGCCTTTTAAAACTGGTTCAATTACCGCAAATGCTTCTGGGTTGCCGCCAACCATTAAACAAGCACCTGCATTCGCTCCGCTCGTGCCGCCTGATGTGCCCATATCTAAGAAATGGATGCCTTTTTCTGCGGATACTTCAGCATGCCGGATAGAATCTTTGTAGTGTGAATTTCCTCCATCGATGATGATATCATTCGGTTCTAGTAACTCATTGACTTCGCTTAGTACATTTTCTAATGGTTTTCCTGCTGGCACCATGATCCAAATAATTTTAGTTTGTTTGAACCCCGTAACCAGTTCTTTTAAATCCCCCGCGGTTTTGATTCCGTTTTCATCTGCTTGTTTTCTAACCTCTTCTACGCTGTCGTATCCCACAACCTGATGCCCATTTTTTTGTAAGTTTAAAGCTAAGTTGTAACCCATTTTTCCTAATCCGATTAATCCAATATCCAATTTCACCACTCCTTATATATTTATGGTCTCAGTATATGGAATATTTTTTCTTTTTGCAACAATAATAAAAAAATATTTTTTCTTCGGTAGCGATATGCTATACTTATCTCAACTCTTTTAAGCAGGTGAAAACATGAAAAACCAAGATATCAACTTAAAAATCAAATCTATCTATCGTGATTTAAGCAGCAAAGAAAAAAAGATTGCGGATTTTATTCTTTTGCATCCCGAAGAAGTCATGCATGGAACCATCAGCAATATCTCCGATACGATTCAAGTTGCTGATGCTACTTTTTTCCGTTTTTGTAAGCGGTTAGGTTATAAAGGGTTTCAAGATTTCAAAATTGCCTTAGCTTCAGAAAAAGTAAACGGGGCTTTATCTATCCACGAAAATATTTCTAAAGAAGATAATGAACTGCTAATGGCACAAAAAGTCTTTGAATCCAATATTAAATCCTTAAATGACACAAAAAAGTTATTGGATGAACAAGAACTGATCAAAGCTGTCCAGTTTCTGACTGCTGCCAAAACGGTTGGTTTCTTTGGTGTCGGCGGCTCTAGTATTATTGCCATGGATGCCTATCATAAATTTTTACGTACGCCACTAAATTGTATGTATACACAAGACACTCATATCCAAATGATGCAAGCCTCTCGGTTAACTGAAAACGATTGTGCCATCATTATTTCTCATTCTGGCATCACCAAAGACACTATACAATTGGCAGAAATCATTAAAGAAAAAAAAGCCAAAGCAATCATTATCACTAGTTACTCGCTTTCTCCTTTAGCGAAATTCGCAGATGCTTTGTTGTTATCGACCGCTGAAGAAACCGACTATCGTTCTGAGGCTCTGACTTCTCGCATCACACAGCTAAGTTTGATAGATGCTTTATTTGTTAGTGTTATGTTTAAAACGGGTGATTTTGCGACGCATTCACTTGAAGAAGTCCGGAAAGTGATTTCTCAGACGAAACTTTGATAGACGGTTATTTGATAGACGGTTAAACATAAAAACCCGTTTCAATAAGAGAAACGGGTTGATCGAGTAAGTTGATCAGCAGTCAGAGATGGTACCTAATCAGACATTTCTGCCTTCATCCGCTTGGTATCAGCTGGTTCACTTTTTTTATTCAGTTTGTTCGTAATGAACTTCTACAAATTGGTGGTATTGCTTTACGTCTTTCAATAACAATTTATTTTCATAATCACCAGGTACAAATAACGGAATGCCGTTCCCAATAATAACTGGAGTGAGCTGTATGATAAATTCATCTACCAGTTTCTCTTCAAGAAGAGGCTTCAGCACTTCGCCACCACCCACGATCCAAATCCTTTTACCTGTTTGGCTGGTTAACGATTTAACAAAATTCGCTAAGTCGGAATTTACAAACGTGACAAACTCAGTTGAACCGGTCAACGTTCTTGAAAAAACATAACATTTTTTACCTTTGTAAGGAAATTCTTCCGGCGAAAGCAACAGCATTTGTTCATAGGTTTTTCTGCCCATGATCAGCGTATCAACGGTTTCATAAAATTCTGGATAGCTGGTGTCATTTTCACCTTCAGTCCCTATTAACCAATCCAATAAATGGTTTTTTCTTGCTAAATACCCGTCTAAACTGATCGCCCCATAAAATACTGTTTTTCTTTGTTTGCTCATCGTATAAACCTCCATATGATTTAGTTGTTCCATTAAAAGAATGGCTATCAAATTGTGCCTTTCTTGACTGTTGACTTGTTCGCTAGCAACAAGCGTCATTAGTTGCGTTTTTAAATTATGAGCGGTAAATTTGAAGTAACGAAAATAATTCATTAAAAGGAGTTCATCATTATGACAAAAAATATCGGTGTCTTAGTTGGAAGTCTTCGTAAAGGTTCTTACAGCAAACAAGTTGCAAAAGTATTTTCTACCTTATTTCCTGAAGAATACCATATCTCCTTTATTGATATCAATGGGTTAGATATCTATAATCAGGATTTTGATGATGAAGGAAACGTTCCTGAAAATTGGAAGACCTTCCGTAATGCGATTGGCAAAATGGATGCTATTTTATTCGTAACCCCTGAATACAACCGTTCCGTTCCCGGCGTGTTAAAAAATGCGCTAGATATTGGGTCACGTCCAGCCGGTTCGAGTGTTTGGAATGCTAAACCCGCAGCTATCGTCAGTGTTTCTCCAGGAGCTATCAGCGGATTCGGTGCAAATCATCATTTACGCCAATCCTTAGTGTTCCTAAACATGCCGACTGTCCAACAACCAGAAGCTTATATCGGAAACGTAACAAAGCTGCTTCAAGAAGACGGCTCCATCACTAATCCAAATACTCTGCAGTTTTTCCAATCCATCGTCAATGCTTTTGTTGAATTGATTGAAAAAAACAGTTGAGTTCTCTTTGCTTATCAGTATAAATAAATTCTGTCAGAAACTAAAGCCATGTATGCCCAAGCAGTCCATGACTTTAGCTTTTTTTATGTTGATCTATAACAGGACGTCACTATCCGTCATAAAAAGCTCTTGAAATCGACTCAAATTAACTATCGTTGTAAGATAGTAACTGATATACTTCTTAAGGAGAAACCCATTTAAAACTGTACTTAAATCGTTTCACTGGGCGATCAAACTAGGCAATTCAATGTTAGGAGGCATAAAAAATCATCCTGTGCTTAGTCCGATAAACCATTTTGAACAGAGTCTAACGCGCATAGACTGCCGTTCTTTTTGTACATAAAATGGTTGCCAAATTTACAACTATACTATTACATTAAACCTGTCTGTTACAGGCTTATTTTCAGGAGATGGATACGATCAAAGCTAAATTTAAAGTATTATGGGAACTTGGAGAAATCTACACTTCTCCCTTAAACCTTTTTTTAATTCTATTAGGAGTTTCTTTTTCAACTTACCACTACAACCATACTTGGAACTGGCGGATAATTTTATACGTTTTAACGATTCTTTTTTTCCATGTGGCCGTTAATATTTTTAATAACTATATGGATTATAAAAATGCTTCAGACGCTCATGATTACAAAGTAAAATCAAATATCATCGGAAGAGAAAATCTGAATCTAGCAACGGTAAAGAAAGCTTTTCTATTCTTTTTAGCATTGGCTTCTTTTTTTGGTCTGCTACTAGTCTGGTCTACCAATTTAGTGTTATTGGGATTAGGCGTACTAGGTTTTTATGTTGGTTTATTTTACTCATCAGGGCCAAAACCATTAAATAGTTTGCCCATTGCTGAAACAGTTACCTCTTTGTTCAGCGGTTTTGTCATTCCTTTAATTGGTGCTTATTTGTGTTTGTATGATCAGGTTGATTTTTCTTTCCACACCATAAAATTAGTTTTCTTCATTAGTTTGCCAATGGTGGTCATGATGTTTAACAACTTATTGGCCAATAATACTTGTGACCTAGAAGAAGATATTGTAAATGGGCGAAAAACATTAGTCTATTACTTAGGTAAAAAGAAAGCTGTGCAATTATTTAAAGTCGTATTTGTTTTTAATTTTTTATGGTTGATTTTGCTGGTTTACTTGAAGTTAGCTCCATTCCCTATCTTGTTGCTGGTTCTTTTGTTTCCCAAATATTGGAAAAGCTTATCGCCTTATTTTGAAGTTCAAGATAAACAAAAAACCTTTCCAGTTGCCTTAAAAAATATGGCTGCTATCATGATGCTTTACCCTATTTTGTATACGATTGGAGTAGTGTTCGCTCAATTTTAATCGTTGATTGACAAAACAGCAGAGAAACCTTAAAGTTACACTGATCACTATATATAGAGTTGGAGGGGTGCTTTATCAAAAACGAAACAGACCCGAATAAGAAACAACCATGGAAAATAGTTTTAATCATTGCAGCAATCATAGTCGTATGTATGATTGGATTAACGGCCTACTTAACGATCAGTGGTCCGAATCGTTCTGAAACGCCTATCTCTGAGACCAGCGCTCAAGAAGCTGCTCTTGCTAATCTAAGCCAAAACGATACGACCTATCAATCTCTTTATCCAGAATATGAAATAGCCTATGTGTATCTTATGAGTGCTTTTTCCAAACAAATGGATGGGATAGAAAGCGGAGAAACCACAGAAGAAAGTTTTAATAAAGTCATTGAAGATTTCGAAATATTAGTTAGTGATTTTTTAAAACGAGTTCCTGATACCGCTGATACCTTTAAAGAAAGCAGAGATGCTGCTGTTTCCAGTGCTCAAAAAACACAGGATACCTTAATTCATTTTGAAGACCTTATAAACGAAATAGGAATTACGAATGATGAAATCAGTATTGATCATTTAAGTGATGCACTGGATGATTTTAAAGAAAGTCAGATAACCTTCAAAGAAACAATGGATTCACTAAAATAATCAAAAAAATGAGTTCCTTCATTGTGTTATTAATGAAGGAACTCATTTCTTATTAAACATCTGTATTCAATATTTCTCGTCCAGCATGGTGGTGGATTTTGCGCCAATCTACTAACCCTTCGCCTAATCCACGCAATAAAATTTCACCTGTTCCCATATTCGTTGCTAATGGAATTTCATAGACATCGCTCAAGCGGAGCAATGCAGTGATATCTGGTTCATGAGGCTGAGCTGTTAACGGGTCTCTTAAAAAAATCACCATGTCTATTTTATCATCTGAAATATAGGCTCCAATTTGTTGGTCGCCACCTAATGGCCCTGACTTAAACCGGTGAACGTCTAATCCTGTAGCATCCACGATTCTTTGTCCCGTGGTTCCTGTCGCATAAAGGACATGCTCTTTCAAAATATCTTGATAAGATGAAATTAATTTAACCATTTCATCTTTTTTCTTATCGTGAGCAATCAGTGCAATATTCATTTTTATTCCTCCATCCTTTATCCTTTACTTCTTCTGTCCTATATTAATAATAACATGCAAATTGTGGAATCGCATACTTTATTGAAAAACCGGATAGTATCAATTTTTTTTGGGAAAGTAATAGAAAAGAGAAAATTTCTTTTAATTGCAGCTCATCCTCTGTTATAGGATTCCGCCCCAAAAAAACGCAGTAAGTTTTACAATGAGTGTTTATTCTTGAGTCGCTTTTTCACTTACGTTACACTTAAATTAATCAACCATAGAAAGAGGGAATAAAAACATGGGAAAAAAAGTTGCAGTAGTTGTTACGAATTTATTTGAAGATGTCGAATTCACCTCCCCAAAAGATGCATTGGAAAAAGCTGGACATGAAGTTACTACTATTGAAGAAAAAGCAGGCAATCAAGTTACGGGAGAAAAAGGCGATGCGACGATCACAATTGATAAAAGTATCGATGATGTTTCTCCAGACGAGTTTGATGCTTTACTCATCCCAGGAGGCTTCTCGCCTGACCAATTACGTGCAGATGAGCGCTTTTTAACATTTGTTAAACAATTTGCGGATGCTAAAAAACCGATTTTTGCTATTTGTCATGGTCCACAGCTTCTCATCAATGCTGAAGTAGTCAAAGGCAAAAAAATGACTTCTGTTAAACAAGTCGGTGTTGATTTGAAAAATGCCGGTGCTTTATATGAAGACAGCGAAGTTGTGACCGACGAGAGCGGCTTGATTACCAGCCGTACCCCTAAAGACTTGCCGGCTTTTAATAAAGCCATCGTAGAAGCGTTAGCTTAGAATAGCAATGCGACTGCTTCATTGAAACTATTAAAACCTTTAACCGACTTTCATGTTCTTCTCATCTTTTTCTGATAGAATCAACAAGTCGTTTAAATAAATTCAATTTATTTTTACTCTCTTTTCTCCCCTATGAAAAGAGTCTTATCCCCTAGCTGTCTCACAAATGTGAGGCAGCTTTTTTTACGTCTTAACATAAAAATTAATCTTTAGTCACACTTTCTTCATATCTCATCGTTATAGTAGAAACATACCAATAACAACCAACTTTTTTATATTTTCATTTTTACCTTTTACTCCTCCAAAGTAATAGGTATTACTCCTTTTAGCCACTTGTTTTTACAAGTGGCTTTTTTTGTGTATACGATCTTTTACTTAAATTTAATAAAAATATAACAATTCAAACAAATGTTTCGAGATTATCCCCATCGCAACGATGAAAGCGATTGATTTTTTAGGCGTCGCTCAAAATAACCTATTTGTCAAGGTTTCCGTCTTGCATTACCTCTTACTTTTTGTTAGAATTATAGATATAAGGAGCAAACATCTGCTTCCTACTGAATGAAATCAGCAAAAAAACTATATAGGAGGAATGTTATGGATTTCAAAACAAAACAGATCAAGTCCATTATAAAGACATTAAAGAGCGACGAGAAAAACGGGCTTACGTCGCAGCAAGTTGAACAAAAAAAGAAAGAATTTGGTGCTAACCAATTTACAGAAGAGGAACGCATTTCGCTTTTCAAAAAAATACTGAATCATTTAAAAGAAGTGACAGTTATTATTTTGATTATAGCTGGAATCATTTCCACGTACATCGCCATTACTCAACACCCCTCTGACTTATCAGAACCAATCGTTATTTTCGCTATCATCGCTTTAAATGTTTTCATCGCGATTCGCCAAGAAGGAAATGCAGAAGCCGCTTTAGAATCGTTAAAGAGCTTATCTGCTCCAAAAGCTCGGGTTATCCGTGATAACCAAACAGAAGAAATTGACGCCGTCGATTTAGTACCCGGTGATATTTTACTTCTTGAAGCTGGTGACATGGTTCCAGCAGATGCTCGTATGATCTCTAGCAGCAATTTACAAACGGAAGAATCTGCTTTAACAGGTGAAAGTTTGCCTATTGAAAAAGATGAAAATGCCGTTGTTGACGAAGATGCTCCAGTTGGGGATGTCTTTCATACCGTTTTTTCAGGGTCATTGGTTACCAATGGTCGTGCAAAGACGATAATTACTGCAACTGGAATGGACACTGAAATGGGTGCTGTAGCAAGTCTACTTAATAACACCAAACAAGGAAGAACGCCACTGCAAGACCGGATGAACAAGCTGGGCAAACAATTAAGTATCATTGCTGTATTAGCTGGTGTTTTGATTTTCATTTTGAATTTTTTCCAAGGTGAAGATTTCATTACAACCTTAATGACCGCTGTTACGTTAGCTGTTGCCGCTGTTCCAGAAACTTTGCCAGTGATTGTGACCATTAGTTTAGCTTTCGGGGTACAAAACATGGTCAAACGCAATGCGATCATCCGTACGATTCCTTCGGTTGAGACATTAGGCAGTGCTTCTGTCATTGCTTCAGATAAAACCGGAACATTAACTCAAAATAAAATGACTATTCAAAAATTGTGGGCTTTCCCGCATCCGCCTATTGATGCTACTGCTGAATTTGGTGAAGATGAGAAAATGCTCTTGAAGATGATGAGTTTAGCTTCGAATGCCACCGTCGAAGATCGTGATGGTGAAGAAGTTATTGCTGGTGACCCAACAGAATCAGCCATCATTCGCTTATTGCAAGAAAAAGGAATGCCTAAAAAAGAATTAGAAAAAGAATACCCACGTGTTCACGAAATTCCGTTTGATTCTGAACGTAAATTAATGACCACTGTTCATAAAACAGAAGATGGGTATATTTCCATTACTAAAGGGGCTTTTGACCGTATACCGGTTCACTTTTCATCTATTACAGATGAAGTTGGAACTAGAGCTCATGAAATACATGATTCATTTGCACAAGATGCTTTACGTGTGATTGGCGTAGGATACAAAAAATACGATGATTTGCCTAAAGATTTATCAGTTGAGGAATTAGAAAAAGATATTCTATTTGCTGGAATCGTCGGCATGATCGATCCTCCTCGTGAAGAAAGTCGTGACGCAGTTAAAGAAGCAAAAGCAGCTGGTATTAAAACGATTATGATTACTGGTGACCACGCTGTTACAGCGACTGCTATCGCTAAACAAATCGGGATTTTTGAACCAGGTGATAAGACCATTACGGGTGCTGAGCTTAGCAAATTATCGGATGAAGAACTAAAAGGAAATGTTAGAGACTTTTCCGTTTATGCACGCGTCTCGCCTGAAGACAAGATTCGAATCGTTAAAGCATGGCAAGCCAATGATGAAATAGTTGCCATGACCGGTGACGGAGTCAATGATGCGCCAGCTTTAAAAGCAGCAGATGTTGGTACTGCGATGGGAATCGCTGGTACAGAAGTTGCTAAAAATGCAGCAGATATGGTTTTAACAGATGATAACTTTGCTACAATCGTTCATACCGTTGAAGAAGGCCGTCGAGTCTACGAAAACATCAAAAAAACTGTCTATTTCTTATTAGCGTGTAACATTTCAGAAATTTTTATTATGTTGCTTGCTGTTCTCTTTGGTTGGGGCCTTCCAGTTGTTTCTATTCAACTCTTATTTATTAACGTAGTAGCAGATGGAATACCAGGTTTCGGCTTAAGTAGAGAAAAGGCAGATCCAACGCTGATGGAACAAAAACCAACGAAAAAAGGCGAAAGTATTTTCGCTCGTGGTATGACTCGTAACATTGCGATCGTCGCGACTATTTTTACTATTATCACTTTGCTTGGTTTTTATATTGGATCTTCTGTCACGGTTGATGCTACTATCGGCGCAAGTCATGAAGTTGGACAAACGATGGCTTTCCTTATCCTAGGTTGGTCTTCCGTTATTCACATCTTCAATGCCCGAAGTAAAGAATCCATTTTTAAAATTGGTTTCTTATCAAATCCAACTGTTTTCTGGACATCTCTTTTATCCATTTCGATTTTAACAATCGTTGCTTTGGTACCTTTCTTAGCAAACATTTTCTTTCTTGTTCCAATGAGTTTGACCCATTGGATCATTGTGGTTGTTTTGTCGATACTTCCATTGATATTCGTGGAAATACAAAAATTGGTCTTTAAGAAGATTGGAAAAGCATTCTAAAATGAATACTAACAAAAAAGGTTCCAGTAGAAATTATTCTGCTGGAACCTTTTTGTTGTTTAACTGGGTTATTTTTCAGTAAGACTAGCTCCATTAGTTTCGATGACTTGTTTGTACCAATAAAAGCTTTTCTTTTTATAGCGTTCTAATGTACCTGTGCCATCGTCATGACGGTCCACATAGATAAAACCATAGCGTTTTTTCAATTCAGCCGTTGAAGCACTAACAAGGTCAATACAGCCCCAAGTAGTGTACCCCATTACATTGACACCGTCTTTGATTGCTTCTCCTACTTGAACTAGGTGATCGTTTAAATAATCGATTCGGTAATCATCATTAACGGTCTTGTCGCCATTTTCATCAGTGATCAATTCGTCATTAGCACCTAATCCATTTTCGACAATGAAGAGTGGTTTTTGGTATCGATCCCAAAAGTCATTCAATACGATTCGTAGTCCTTTTGGATCAATTTGCCAACCCCATTCAGAGGCTTCTAAGTACGGATTTGGTATGCCGCCTAAAATATTGCCTTTACCAGGCTTACGTTTGCTCTCATCAGCTGTTTCCGTGACACTCATATAATAACTGAATGAAATGAAGTCCACAGTATTTTTAAGGGTTTCTTCGTCGTCTGGACCAAAATCAAGTTCAATATTGTTCTCACGGAAGTAGCGTTTCATATAGCCTGGGTACGCTCCTCGCACGTGGACATCCGAGAAGAAATAGTTTTTGCGTTCAGCTTCCATAACCGCAACCATATCATCAGGATTAGATGTTAGCGGATAAATCGGCATCGCCAATACCATACAACCGATTTGAGCTTCCGGCATGATTTCATGTCCTATTTTTGTTGCTAACGCACTCGCTACTAACTCATGGTGTACTGCTTGATACAAGTCTTTTTGCGTCAGCTCTTCAGGGGCTGTATAAATACCGCCGCTCATAAATGGTGCATGTAAAATAGAGTTGATTTCATTGAATGTCAGCCAATATTTTACTTTTCCTTTATAACGGGTGAAGACTGTCCGTACGTAATTTTCGTAAAAATCAATCATTTTACGGTTTACCCAGCCGTCATATTCTTTAGATAAATGCAGTGGGGTTTCATAGTGAGAAAGAGTCACTAAAGGCTCAATGCCGTATTTCAACAATTCATCAAATAAATCATCATAGAATTTCAAACCAGCTTCATTTGGCTCAGTTTCATCGCCTTTAGGGAAAATACGTGACCAAGCAATTGATGTACGGAATGTTTTGAAACCCATCTCCGCAAATAACTTGATGTCTTCTTTATAACGGTGATAAAAATCGATTCCGACTAACTTCATATTGTCTTCTGTCGGTTCGTCGGTTATCGGACCGAATCCGCCATGAGGCGTAACATCTTGGACAGACCATCCTTTTCCGTCTGCGTTATAAGCACCTTCTAATTGGTTCGCTGCAACCGCTCCACCCCATAAAAAACCATCTGGAAATTGTTCTTGTGTCAAAATGATCCGCTCCTCTTTTATTCATTAGTTTAACTATTTTTAAAAAATAAAAAACCTAAACTCATTCCAAATGCTCTATCCAACTTGCAATAGAACGATTTCGAATCAATTTAGGTTTTGCCTGCCGAACAGTAACAATCCTTCTGCTAAACTCAATATAACACGCTGCACCATGAAATGCAAACGCTTTTCATACTTCCCATTAAGTAATTACCTACATAAAAGGTCGAAGGATAGTCTTTTCAAGTAAAAACTGTTAAAATGGTAGGCAATTGAAGTCATTTGGTGTTCGATTTTAAATGACTTATCTTGAAAGAATGGATGGGTGTAATGAATAAAACAGCAAGACAAACCTTAGCTTTATGCAAACGAGTCATCATAAAAGTTGGTACCAGCACCATCATGTACCCCAATGGCACGGTCAACTTACAACGGTTAGACAAATTGGCTTTTGTCTTGAGCGATTTGAGAAATCAAGGAAAAGAAGTCATCCTAGTATCTTCCGGCGCAGTCGGCGTTGGTCTTCACCGGTTGAATTTGAAAGAATCGCCTAAAACCATTCCAGAACAACAAGCTGTTGCTTCTGTAGGGCAAAGCGAACTCATGAATTTATACAGCAATTTCTTTTTCAACTATGGTCAAATCATCGGACAAGTGTTGATGACGCGTGATATTGTCGAGTTTCCTGAAAGTCGGTTAAATGCTATCAACACTTTTGAACAATTATTGAAGAAAAATGTTATTCCGATCGTCAATGAAAATGATACGGTCGCAGTCGATGAATTGGACCATTCGACAAAATTCGGCGACAATGATCGTTTGTCTGCTATCGTAGCCGAAATTACACAAGCGGACTTATTGATCATGTTGTCCGATATTGATGGTTTTTACGATCGCAATCCTAATGAAGATGCGGATGCTGAACTGTTCCGCGAGATAAATGATGTCACTCCTAGGCTCTTTTCGCTTGCCGGCGGCGTAGGTTCAGAATTCGGTACTGGCGGTATGGTCACCAAATTAACTGCAGCAGAACACATTTTAAAACAAACTAGTCAAATGGTCTTAGCAAATGGCGAAGACCCAACAATCATTTTTAAAATTATTGCCGGTGAGGATATCGGAACACTTTTCACGACTAAACAGAATCAGTAAAGGATAGGGAGGAATTTGAATGGAAACCTTAATAGAATTAGGTGAAAAAGCAAAAAAAGCCAGCCGTTATTTGGCACAAGCTTCTTCTAAAGAAAAAAATGCAGCACTTCAATTAATGAGTGAGGCTCTTTTAGAAAATGCTTCAACTATTCTGGCTGCAAATCAACAAGACCTTGCTGCAGCTAACGAAAACAACATCGCTGAAACGCTGGTAGACCGTTTGGTTTTAAATGACGAACGCCTGCAAGCTATGGCTGATGGCCTAATGCAGATTGCTGAATTGCCAGATCCAATTGGGTTAGTGAGCGGCATGTGGAAAAACGAAGCTGGTTTAACTATCGGCAAGCAAAGTGTACCGCTTGGCGTTATCGGCATTATCTACGAATCACGACCAAATGTGACCACAGATGCTGGTGCCTTATGTTTTAAATCAGGCAATGCGGTCATTTTACGCGGCGGAAAAGAAGCCATTCATTCCAATAAAGCTTTGGTCACTGTCTTGCAGCAAGCTTTAGCTAAAACTAACTTTCCAACAACAGCTATCCAATTGGTAGAAGACACAACCAGAGAAACTTCTCGCGACATGATGCGCTTAAACCGCTACTTGGATGTTTTAATTCCTCGCGGAGGCACACGTTTGATCCAAACTGTGATGGAAACAGCGACTGTTCCCGTCATTGAAACCGGCACAGGCAATTGCCATGTCTACATCGATAAAGACGCGCAATTGAAAATGGCTACCGATATCATCGTCAATGCAAAATGTTCTCGCCCTTCCGTCTGCAACGCCGCTGAAACTTTGTTGATTCATGAAGACGTCGCTGCTGAATTCCTACCCGTGATTGAAGCCGCTTTGGCTGAATACCACGTCGAATTGCGAGCAGATGAAACAGCTCTTAGCATTTTGAAGAAGTCGCAGCCTGCAACAGAAGAAGACTGGGAAACAGAGTTTTTAGATTTTATTTTAGCTGTAAAAGTCGTTTCTTCATTAGACGAAGCCATTACCCATATCAATCAATACAGTACAGGGCATTCTGAAGCAATCGTAACCGATAATTACTTTGCTGGACAACAGTTCCACCGTGAAGTCGATTCATCCACAGTCTATATTAATGCTTCTACTCGTTTCACTGATGGTTTTGAATTTGGCTTCGGCGCCGAAATCGGCATCAGCACTCAAAAACTGCATGCTCGAGGACCAATGGGTTTAGCTGAGTTAACTTCTTCCAAATACATCGTCTTTGGAGAAGGACAAATTCGGTAGCTTCTTTTTGGAATACATTTTTTTGAGGCATGATTTCGATTTTACTTCGAAATCATGCCTTTTAAACTAATCACTGCCTGTGGATAACCGCATTTGACAGTCTGCCAAGTTATACACAGGGGATAACTAAGGCGACCAAAATTAACGGGAGGTCAGTATATGGAGTATCAAGCAGTATTAGATTTTTGGTTTGAAGAAGTTACGCCTAAACAATGGTTTGAAAAAGATGAACAGCTTGACGAAGAGATTCGGCAACGTTTTGGAAGTTGTCACCAACAAGCCATTCAAGGAGAGTTAGTCGCCTGGCGCAAGACCATTCAAGGCCGTTTAGCAGAGATCATCGTTTTGGATCAGTTTTCCAGAAATATTTTCCGAAACGATCCTCGTTCATTTGCATATGACGGGATGGCATTGGTTTTAGCTCAAGAAGCTATGAAACTGGAAGAGTTGAACCAATTAAGCGTAGTTCAACGCAGCTTTATCTATATGCCTTTAATGCATTCCGAATCCTTAGTGATTCATGAGGAAGCCTTGAAACGCTTTTCAGAAAAAGGAATGGAAATAAACTTAGACTTTGAATTAAAGCATCGAGATATTTTAGTGAAATTTGGTCGTTACCCTCATCGCAATGAAGTTCTGAATCGCAAATCAACACCAGCAGAAATCCAATTTTTGAAAGAACCATATTCATCTTTTTAATATGCCTTAGACGTAAAAAAGCTCCCTTCGCAGCAGACACTTCTTAGAGTGTCTCCTTTGAAGGGAGCTTTTCGATTTAGTACAGCCTGTACTACTGTGCTTCAATTTTATTGTTTGTCTACAATCCTAAATAAGGAGCTGGGTTGACGCGACTGCCATTCAGGTATACTTCAAAGTGCAAGTGTACACCTGTAGAAGAGCCCGTTGTTCCCATGGTACCGATTTGCTGTCCTTGCGATACTTGTTGCCCAGGTGCTACGGTCAAGCTTCCTGCGACCATGTGGGCATAAAGCGTTTGAACGCCATTGCCATGGTCGATTTTCACATAGTAACCCCAGCCGCCGTCGTAACCAGCAAAGACCACTGTTCCGCTTTTAGCTGCCACGATAGAACCGCCGCCGCCAAAGTCCATTCCGCCATGTAACTTTTTCTTCCCTGTAATCGGGTGAATCCGGTAACCGTATGGCGATGTGGTGTACCCGCCACTAGGACGGATGAATCCTGAACCATTTACGTTAGACGCAGGTGGTTTTATCGGATTCGGTTTAACCGTGCTTGGTTTAGAAGGCGCGGGTGTTGGTGTTGGGTCAGGTTTCGCAAAAGATTCATTGGATGATGCTTGACTATTTGGTGCTTCATCAGCTGATGCTTTTGGTGTTTCTACAACACTCGCTTCTTTTTCGACTACTGCTGCAACCGTTTTTTGCTCCGCAGCTTTTGCTTGTGCTTCCTCTGCTTCTGCTTGAGCTAGAGCTTGGGCTTCTGCCTCAGCAATGGCTTCAGCTTGAGCAGCAGCTTCTTCTTCGGCTTTCTTAGCTGCCGCTAGTTTAGCTTGTTCTTCTTCAAAGATACGTTGACGTTCTTTTTGTAAACTTTCAGATAATACACTCGTTTGAGTGGCAATGACTTCTTGTTCTTGAATAAACGTATTTTTTTCTGATTCTGTCATATCGTATTCTGCTGCGATTTGGATGATCTTATCGTCCATTTCAGCTTTTTGTGCCACTAAATTATTTTTACTCACTATGATATCATTTTTCAGCGTTTCGATCGCTTCTTTTTCAACTTCGGCTTCTTTTTCAGTCAATTCTAAAGCAATTTGGTCGCTTTCTTGTTTAACTACAATACTCTTATTGGCAGAAACCAATTGGTTGGCTACGCCCATTCGGCCGACTAGATCCGATAAGCTTTCTGCAGAAACAATCAATTCGATCAAATTAGAAGCACTTCCATCCGTTTGAACCGAACGTGCTTGCGTTTCAAGTTTTCCTGTCCGTTGTTCGATCAAGCTTTGTAGTAATTGAATCTCTTTTTGCAACTCTTCTATTCTTAGGTTAGACTCTTCTAATTTTTTCTCTTGCTTATGTAAAGTGATGACGACTTCATCAATTTGAATCTGCAGTTGTTGAATGTCAGTTTCAAAAGCTGCTTTTTTTGATTCTAAGCCCGTTAATGTTTCTTCTTGTTTTTTTATATGACTGTTTAATTCAGACGATTTATTTTCAAGTTCTTGTTTTTGCTGTTCCAGCTCTTCAATAGAAGCCGCACTTGCCGTTGCAGGCATAATGAATGGACCTGTGAGCAACATAGTCGTAATAAAACCGACAACTAATTTCTTTTTCATTGAATTCCCCCATACCTTTTCCAAATCTTCTACTTAACTACCCTAGTGTAACATATTTAACCACTTTACTAGATGTTAATTGGCTAACAATAAAAACCCTTATATTACAGAGGTAACAAAAATCAACTCACTGTTATTTAATATATGTATGCTAAACTAAGAAAGAATCTAAAGAAAAAGGGGACTTATTATGAACAACAAAATGCCCATTGCAGTTGTCGGTGCAGGCATCGTAGGAGCAACGACCGCATTTTATCTTAGTGCTGCCGGCTATGCTGTTACGATTTACGATGAAGGTACAGGACAAGCAACATCGGCCGCTGCGGGAATTATTTGCCCTTGGCTGTCACAACGCCGCAACAAACAGTGGTATCAATTAGCCGCTGCCGGTGCAGCTTTTTATCCAACGTTGATGCAAGACTTGAATGAGGACATGTCGAATTCTGGCATTTACCGCCAAGTCGGAACGTTAGTCTTTAAAAAATCTCCTGAATTATTAGCTAAACTTGAAAAAATAGCTTTAAAACGACGAGAAACTGCTCCAGAAATTGGCGAACTGTCTATCCTTTCGCCTGCTGAGATCAAAGCCAAGCTGCCTTTGCTGGAAACGGAACAATCGGCTTTATTTGCTTCTGGCGGAGCACGAGTTGATGGATCCTTGCTGACTAAAAAGTTGGTAGAGGCGGCCGTTTCAAATGGCGCAGACTATTTTCCTGAAAAAGCTCAGTTAACAATGTCGACAACCGGCACTTATACTATCGCCACACCTACACACACTAAGCATTTCTCTGCTGTGGTTTTAGCTGCAGGCGCTTGGTTACCTGAAATATTGCAGCCTTTAGGATTTTCTGTCGACATCCGGCCACAAAAAGGCCAATTGATCCATTTAGAAGTAGAGGAAGAAACACAAGACTGGCCAGTGGTGATGCCAGATGGCGAAAAAGATATCATTCCTTTTCCGAACGGACGCATTGTAGTCGGCGCTACTCACGAAAATGATGAAGGATATGATTTAGTGCCGTCTGAAGAAAAACTAGCAGTCATGCTGAATGAAGCAGCCGAACTTGCTCCTAGTTTAGCCAAAGCAACAATCAAAGAAGCACGTGTCGGTACACGGGCTTTCACTTCTGATTTCGCCCCCTTTTTTGGCGAAGTTCCAGAATCTCCCGGCTTATATGTGGCCAGCGGTTTAGGCTCTTCCGGGTTGACTTCAGGACCAATCATTGCCCGTATGTTAACTCAATTGATCATGGATAAACCCACTGATTTGCCAGTATTCGACTACCCTGTAGCACGTTATATTCACAGAACTCATTCATATACAGAGATAAAAGATTAAAACTTAAGTTAAAGCAACATAACAACAATCGTGAACTGGCTAGCGTTCACGATTGTTGTTTAATTATTTGGTCACCTTTTAAAGACTTCTGCGTTTAGTGATTATAAATATTTAGACATGCTTATATCTGTCGTTTTGAATCCCATTTTTTCATATAGTGAGAATGCCGTCGTATTATGCGCAAATACATGCAGCATAACTTTCTTTATTCCCATCTTTTTAGCGATTTCTTCAAGTTCCGACATCGTTTGCGTACCATAACTCAAGCTCCGAAATTCTTCAAATATAATAAAATCATAGATAAAAGCTGCTTTGCCATGCACTGATATGCTCCCAATATAGTAGACAGTAGAAATACACAAAATTTCTAGACTATTATGTGGGGAGTGTCTTTTCAGCTAAGTAGAGTGCTCAGTTTATTTGAATACTAAATGAAAAAACTCTACAACAGTAAAAAATAATTCGTTTTAATAAACTGAATCACTTTCTTGATTTCTTTTTCCATGCAGCATTAATTTTGATGATTAAATTCCAAGTAATCCAAGACCATAGCGATTTGTTCTTCGACTGAATAGTCTCCTTCAATCCTTAGTATTGGACAAGATAACTCTGCCATCCAATGTTCATGCAAGATTTTACTTCTAACTTCCATACCTGCATGCAGGACCTATCTGGACGCCTCTTCAATTAGATAATGGACAATTAGAAGGACATTTCCCTGAGTTTGGCCAAAGCAATCCATTGAAACGGGCTGGACAACCTGTAGAGCTAGCCCCGGTTTACGTTCTCTTGGCTTCAGATGAAGGTAGTTATATCACTGGGCAAATTTATGGTGTAACTGGCGGCAAACCGATTGATTTATAATTGATTGCCCTATTCCAAATTCTATAGCGAACTTGCACCATCAGGTTACAGCCCACGATGGACGAACTCCAACTAAAAGCCAATTTTAGTTGGAGTTTATTTTGTCGCTGTCTTCGTTGCTAGCTGTATTGCCATTGGTTTTGCTATTATAAAATACAATTATTTAGAACAATATAAAAGATTGCTTTCCATAGCTGAAGCTGGAATCTTTTATGGTAAGGATTTATTTGATAAAGAACGATATTGAAGAATTAAAAGAGATAGCATTGAAGTTAATAAATGACGTGGGCAATGAACCGATTGAAAAGTTAGAGAACATAGTTGCTGCTAACGAAGGATACCCTACTCCTAAAATTGACGTTAGAGCTTATATTAAAAAAGATAACAAAATATTGCTCGTAGAAGATTTTCCAACAAAAGAGTGGGCTTTGCCAGGAGGTTATGCCGAAATAGGATTAACTCCTAAAGAAAGCATTATAAAAGAAGTATTAGAAGAAACTGGTTTAACAGTTGATGAGTGTAAGCTAATGGCTGTATTCGATACGAATTTACGAAAAGATATTCCTCAACTGTTTCAATATTATAAATTGGTTTTTTATTGTACTATCGCCGGTGGAACTTTCAAAGAAAACATCGAAACTTCTGATGTAGGCTTTTTGATTTAGAAAACTTACCAAAATTATCAAAAAATAGAACAACTAAAGAGCAATTGATTGAACTGTCTAACAGTAATAGCACAAGTATTTATTGTGAATGATTAGTATTGCACAATCAGCTTTTTTACATAGCTCTTGCTCAGAACGACTATTAAATTACAATATTGCGCTAACTGCATTTACTTAAAAACGAAATTATTGGTTTCAAAGTACTGACAGTCTTTAGTAGTAAAATTCAAAACAAACCTCCACTACTTCTAAAACTGTAGGCATTACTCCTAACACTCCAACCGTCTCTTTAACGACATTAAGCCAATTATTTGCTCTGCCTACTCTACTCTCCTTTCGCTTCTGTTTCTCAAGGTTATTCTTGGTAATAAAAAGTACAACCTTGTATAATAAAAAATAAATGTTTGAAAAATAAAGTGAGGTAAATGGATATGCCAAAAATTAACCGTAAAAAACATGATCTTCACCCTGGTAAAGATGAAGATATTGAAATAAAGAGCGGTCGCTTTCGTTTGTACTTTCAAAATCGCTATTCAATTATATCCTTGATGACTGATCTCCTTACAGGAATATTTTATATTATTGGAAGTATAGCCAGCCTAACTCCTATCCCAGATATTTATGGTACGTATCTTTATTTAACAGGGGCCATTTTTTTAACTGCACGCCCTATTTTAAAAATCTTCCATAATATCTTTATCTACGACGACAAAAAAATAGCAGAACGAGAAGAGCAAAAAGATACAGAAGATGAAGAATACAATGAAGATTATTATGGTGAGGATAACGATGAAGAATATAAGGAAGAGGAAGAAGAGGAGGAAAAAGAAGAACAGGAAAACAATCAAAAGAAAAAATGATCTGATTTGTATAGGTTTTTCGATACAAATGCTAGGCAAATTTTTCATTGCCCATAAAAAAGCTCACCTCTAGCAGCATTTTAATGCATTTAGAGGTGAGCTTTTAGTTTGTACTATTTTATTGGTTTATTTTTTAATCAATCAGAACAACATCTTGTCGCTTCCAAATGTTTCGCCTAACGCTTCTTGTGCGAGAACATTCAAGAAATTCCATGGACGATTGTAACCTGGCTGGAAGAAGAAGTCACCAAGAGCCAACTGTTCCAATGTCCATTCTGCTGAAATGCACACAGACAAAGTATTGATGGCTGCTGTAATATCGTACGTTGACATCAATTGAGCACCAACGATTCGGTGACTGTCTTTTTCAAAATGAATTTTCATCAATACGGAATCTTCATCACCCATAAAGGCAGGGCGAATTTTTTCTTCAACATATTTGCTAGCTACTTCAGCGTCTATTGTATCGCTATCGCAGTCTTTGACTCCAGTAGAAGCAAAGTTATAATCAAATAAAGAAAGACCAGAAGTACCGGAAACAGCTGGCATTTTAACTTTTTTCTCCACAATATTTTTCGCTGCAACAACACCTTGACGGCGAGCATTAGATGCCAATGCGATCAATTTCGATCCGTTATTTGGAGCAAAAGGAACTTTTGTAGCATCTCCGGCTGCAAAAATGTCTTTTTGAGAGGTTTCCATGTATTCATCGATAATGACAGTACCGTCTTGATCCAGTTCAACGATCCCTTGAAGCCATTTTGTATTTGGACGAACGCCAGTTGCCATAATAACTGTATCTACTTCATATTCGTCTTTATCAGTGACTACTTTGGCTACTGCACCATTTTCACCAGTAATTTCTTTCACCATTTCACCGGTACGAACGCTTAGTCCTTTTTGTTCCAAATGGTTTTCTAACACATCTGTAAATTCTTTATCTAGATAAGTGTTCAAAACACGACCTAAAGCATCCACGACCGTTGTTTCTATACCAGCTTTAGCAAATGCTTCTGCTACTTCAATACCAATGTAGCCTCCGCCGACAACAACAGCTTTCTTCGATTTTGCCATACGATTTTTAATTTCCCCAGCCCAATCACGGCCGCGCACATAGAAAACGTTGTTCAAGTCAGTGCCGGGTATCGGCAATTCAATTGGATTAGCTCCAGGAGTAATGATCAGCTTATCGTAGTTTTCTTCCGTTTCTCCGTCTATTGTTTTAACCGTAATAGTTTTTGCATCAGGGTTAATACCTATGACATCGCTATTCATATGAACATTTATTTTTTGTTCTAAGTATGAAGCCTCTGTTGCATAATGCAGGCTGTCAAGCGACTCTGAAATACCTTCCAAATAGCTCTGGATTCCACAAGACAAGAATGAAGCTGTTGAACCTCGTTCATATAAATGCAATTCAGCATCGGGCTGTTCTTTCAATAATGTTTCGATTGCCTCATAACCGGCATGAGATGTTCCTACTACAATAACTTTCAAATTAATGCCTCCTATTAAAAATCATTTCTTACAATGTGCAGTATATCACTTAATTTTTTTTTTTTAAAAGAAAGTGCATTAAAATACTATCTTTTTGTAAAGTTATAATTATCTGAATATTCCTAAATAACCATATAACGAAACAAAACTGTCTTTACCAACACAATCATTCGCTTCAAGAAAAACGCAAGCCTTTTCATTGAAACAAGACGAGAAAAAGTTTTACTTCTTGCGTCAGTTGTGAAAACATTGTTTAGGATAAAAAATCACAATTCAGAAAATGGAATACACTCGTTTAGTATGAATTCAGTTATTACATTGTAAAAGACCAGACAGTTTGATACATACACCATTCAGTCGCTAAGGATGCAAATAAAAATTTATTCCTGTTTTTGATTACAATAAAAAGAGCCTACAGAACAGTAAACTGTAGGCTCTGTTTTCTAATTTCCAAAAAAATTCTCTTCACTCTATTCTTATAGCTTATCTTTTATCTTATTCACAATACCTTTTACAGGAGTTGTGGCGGGTTCAATATCGATCGATTTTTGAACGAGTTCGTGTCTTTCTCCCAAATTTTCGTCGGACTTTTTATCCCACAATTCTTTTTGTCTTTTTTTAATCATCGCACTCATTGCCTTAGGAACAACATTTCGATAGTCATTCGTTTCGCCAGTGATTACTTTGATGCCCTCTTTGATGAGTTCTTCCGGATCCAATTGTTCATAAGGAAATGCCAGCTGTTCATAGTCGAAAAGCCGTTCTGCTGGATTATCCCGCCAGGTTCTCCATGCTTCAAATTCGCGGTCGTTGAAGCCAGTCAAGTAAGGCCCAGGGTTGATGACTGCTACTTGCACATTGAACTCTTGAAGTTCTTTGCTAAGTGATTCGGCAAATGCTTCTAATGTAAATTTTGATCCGCCATAAGGTCCCGATAATGGATCCGCCATAAGACCAGAAACAGAAGACATAAATACGATTTTTCCTCTTTGCTTTTTAACCATTGCCTTAGCTATTTTTTGAGTCAATAGGATCGGCCCGAATACGTTTACCTCAAATTGATTGCGCAAGCGTTCCTCTGGTATATCTGCTAATGAACCGCCTTCCGAAATTCCAGCGTTATTCAATAATACATCGACATCCCAAGTCCATGCCCTTTCCCTATCTGCTGGATCGGTCACATCTAGTTTCTCAACCTGTATGTCAATTTTCCTTTCTTTTGCTTCATTTTCAAGAGCGGATACTTCTGACATCGTTTCGACTCCTGCGATGACCTTTTCTCCTTGTTCCGCCAAACCTAAAGCAATGCCTTTTCCAAACCCGGTTCCTGCACCCGTAATCAAAAACGTTTCTTGTACCATCTGCTATTCCTCCTAAAAGTTTTAATAGACTGGTTATCCTATAAGAAGTATAACGGTACAGGGAAACCGTTTCCCAATGATATGCACCATTTCTCGTAATTCCTGTCTCTAAATCTTTAAAATGCTTGTGTACAAGCAACCTATCTTTAAAACCCCTCAGTGGACGTTAAAACTAACCGAACACATTCTCAACACAAAAAAACACTTTCTAAAAAGAAAGTGTTTTTTTGCTTACTGTTCATAGGTTTCCAATTCACCCGTTTTTTCTTGATATGTTTGTAATTGATACATATCGTAATACGTACCTTTTTGATCAATCAATTCATCATGAGTTCCTTGCTCAACAATTTCACCATTATCTAAAACTAAAATTTTATTTGCGTCTTTAATAGTAGATAATCGGTGAGCGATGATTAAAGAAGTTCGGCCTTTACGCATGTTGGCTAGCCCTTTTTGAATCTTTTCTTCCGTTTCTGTGTCTATATTGGCAGTTGCTTCATCGAGAATTAGAATACGCGGCGAGCGCAGAATCGTTCTAGCAAAACTGATCAATTGCTTTTCTCCTGCAGATAAACTTGCTCCTCGTTCGATTACTTTTGATGCATACCCATTTTCCATTTCTAAGATAAAATCATCTGCATAGACAAACTCAGCAGCTTGCTCAATCTCTGCTTCGGTATAGTTCTCATTGTACATGCGGATATTGTCCGCGATAGTTCCATAGAACAAGAAACTATCCTGTAACACTAGTCCCATTTTAGTCCGAAGTCCTTCTATCGGCATATCTTTCAAAGAATGACCGTCAATAGTGATTTCTCCTTCGTGATAGTCATAGAAACGCATCAGTACATTGATAATGGAACTTTTCCCTGATCCAGTTTGGCCGACTAAAGCCACCGTTTCACCTGGATTGACTTCAAAGTTAATATTACGCAATACTTGCTTTTTGCCATCGTACGAAAAATTGAGATTGCTTACGCGAATGTGGCCTTCTGTGACTAGACTATTTCCCTCTGAATTGGATTGCGGCGCAAGTTCTTCGCTTTGCAGCAGTTCTTGGACTCGGTGCCCAGAAACAATTCCATCTTGTAAAGAACTCAAGCTATTCATCATTTGACTGATCGGTTGAAAGAAAGAGCGAGAATACGCTGTAAAAGCATATACCAGACCGATATCCACTGTATTCTGACTCCAATCTTGATACCCAAAAATGATCAGCACGGCTACTAGTGCGACTGATTCGATCACATTGATGGCTGGTGCTAATAATAATGCATTCATACTGTACATTGAACGACGAGCCGCTACATATTCTTGATTGATATCGTCAAACTCGCCTATCAAGCGCTCCTCTTGGTGGTATTTCTGAACAATGCTCATTCCACTAATGGATTCACTCAATTTGGCGTTCAATTGACTCAATACTCCTCGCATGCGACTGTAAACAAGAGTACTTTTCTTTCGGTAAATTCCTGCAATCCAAACAATGATCGGTGTGAACAGAAGAAATACCAATGCCATCCGCCAATTTAACGCAAACATTGCAATCGTAATTGAAATAACGTTAAATAATCCATTAGAAATATTTAAAAAGACTGTCCAAAATTCTTTAATCGTCTCCGTATCATTTGTCACTCTAGAAACAACTGTACCAGCAGGAGTTTGATCAAAGTACCGCATCCCAAGCAATCCTACCTTTTCATACAATTGATTTCGAATATTCCCTACTGTTCTTTCTGAAGCCGTATTAAAGAGAAAATCTTTTATATAAGAAAATCCGGCTTTAAAGATGGTTAACACACCATAAAAGATGACTACACGTACTGTAATCTCCATAGTTGCTGATCCTTTTGCTAAATAAGTATCAATATAACGCTGAATAATGATAGGTAAATATGCAGCGATCGCTGCACTTAATGCCAGAAATACAAAAGAAAACATAAAAAGGAATTTATAAGGTTTGGCAAAACGTAATAGACTAAGTAAAATATGCCAAGATTCTTTATTCGAAAAAGTTGTTTGTTTTTGTGCAGCCACTATTCTCCCTCCCTATCTAATTTTTTCTCAAGTTGTTGTTTTTGATACATATCGTTATACCAGCCTTCTTCTCCTATTAATTCTTGATGCGTGCCGCGTTCGCTAATGCTTCCTTTTTCGATCACAATGATTTCATCTGCATGCATAATTGAACTGATACGATGAGCAGAAATAATCGTTGTTTTGTGCATTCGCTCTTGTTTTAAAGAACTTAAAATAGCTTCTTCTGTCTGAGCGTCTACGGCTGATAGAGAATCATCGAGAATCAGGCATTCTGGTTCTACCGCTAAAGCACGAGCAATCGCGATCCGTTGTTTTTGCCCGCCCGATAGCGAAACGCCTCGTTCCCCAACTTCCGTATCGTATCCTTCAGGAAATTCCAGGATGTCTTCATGAATGTTGGCTAATTTTGCATATGTTTCAACTTCTTTTTGAGATAATGCTGGATTCCCAAATCGGATATTTTCTCGAATAGTTGTTGAAAACAGAAAGTTTTCTTGCGGAACGATTGCGATCCCTTTTTTTAACGACTCTAAAGCATATTCTTTTATATCGATGCCACCGTATGAAATTTTTCCTTCGTACTGATCATAATCGCGCAGCAACAGTTTATAGATCGTACTTTTTCCAGAACCTGTTCTACCAACAAGTCCCAGCATTTTTCCTTTTTCTAAATGAAAATCAATATTGGTTAACGTAGGTTCCGTATCATCCGGATAAGCAAACGATTGGACATCAAAAGAGATATCGCCATCTAGAGCTCGACGATAGGGATTTTTCTGCTCCACAATAGAAGGAGCGTAATCTAATAGATCTTCTACTCTATCGTAAGCTGCACTTCCGCGTTCCAGTGTATTGATCAGCCCGCCTACAGCTAACAGCGGCCATTGCATCATACCGATATAACTAATGAATGCGACTAGATCTCCGATAGAAATACGCCCGCTTTGGACATAACTCCCGCCAACCAATAAAGCAATCACATACGTTAACCCCATAACGATTTCTATACTGGGGTTTAGTGCCGCTTTTAATTTGTAGACACGCTGATTTTCATCTACAACATGTTGTGTCTCTTTCTTAAAAGCAGACAAATCTTCTTTTTCTTCTCCGAATGTTTTCAGGACTTTCATACCTGTCACACTTTCTTGGACGTGATCATTCATTGAAGAAAAAGCTTGTAACGCACCACGGTAACGTGCGTGAATCATTTTTCCTAAATAAGTCGAAACAACGATTAAAATAGGGAATGGCAAAATCGCTATCAGCGTTAGTTTCCAATCAATGAAAAAGAACATTGAAAAAAGGGTAATGCCGCCCAACGATAAAGCATCTGTTAGAGTTAAAACACCATCAGCTGCAACAAATCGGATGGCTGACAAGTCATTGGTAGCATGAGCCATCAAATCACCTGTACGGTATTTATGAAAAAACTCTGAATCCATCCGAGTAAAAAAAGAAAACAAGCGATTACGCAGTATGGACTCGATTAGTGTTGAGTTGCCAAATAAAGCCATTCTCCATCCGTACCGCAATGCGTACATGACCAGCGAAAAAATAAGAATCAGCGAAGCCCAAAAAAGCAGAATCTTCCAACTTAACGTTCCTCCAATAAAATGGTCAATAATCGTACCGATTATTTTTGGATTCAGAACCTGTAGAATGGCACAGATAATTAAAGCAGAAACACCGAAAGTATAACTTTTCCAGCGCAATTTGAAAAACCAGGTATATTTTTTAAACGTATTAAACATGATTTCGTTCCTCTCTTTTTGGTTTCGTATTTAGATATATGATTGCATCGCTACCCATAAAAAAACAAATAGAAAGAAAAACTTCCTATCTGTTTCTAATAGTAGTTATTTTTAGTGTTTATTTTTTAGACGCATCATTTTCAGATAACTTTGATAGTTTTTATTTCCCCCAGATAAATTGTAAACTTTTTCAAATCCATGGTTCAGCAACACGTTTTGAGCAGCATTGCCTGTAACGCCTTTATTACAATAAGTGATAGTCACAAGAGATTTATCCAACTCTTGGCTTCTTTCTCTTAATTCAGCAAGCGGGATATGAACAGCTCCTTTAACATGAGCTTTTTCAAAGTCTTTTTTTGAACGAGTATCAACAATTTGCAGCAGTTCACCACTGTTTTGACGGTGCACTAAATCAGCTGGCGTCATTAATGGGTTACGGTTTAAAGCATTATCTAACGCCATTCCAGTGTAAAGAACAGGATCTTTAGTTGTGGCAAATGGCGGCGCATAAGCCAAATCAAGATGGAACAAATCTTCCGCTTTGGCTTTAAACGTAATGGCTGTTGCCATCACATCGATCCGTTTATCTACCCCGCCTCGTCCAATAACTTGTGCTCCTAGAATACGGCTCGTTTTTTTGTCAGCTAAAGCTTTAATAATCAACTCTTTTCCACCAAGGTACTCAGCATGGTCCGGTTTAATGTTGTAGAGAACTTCAACTTCATATCCTTCTGCTTTGGCCTCTTTTTCAGTCAAACCTGTTTGCCCAACATGCAAATCAAAGATCCTAAAAATTCCCGTCCCTAACACGCCACGGTGTTCTAAGTTTCCGCCAGTTATCACATCTCCCGCGATCCGGCCCATTTTATTGGCCGTTGAGCCTAGTGGGCGGTAGATAGGTTTGCCTGTAATAACAGAAAAACTTTCAGCAACATCTCCAACGGCATAAACATCCGGAAGATTGGTTTGCATGTTTTTGTTCACAGCAATCGCTCTTGACTCTCCAATTTCCACGCCAATTTCCTTCGCTAATTCAGTATTTGGGCGTATCCCTGCAGATAGGATAACAATATCTGGTTCAATCGTAACCCCTTTTGTAGTTGTTACCTTTTCTACTGAGGTTTCCCCATCAATCGTTTTTACAGTATCGCTTAGGATAAGATTGACTCCTTTTTCACGCATATGCTCTTCCACTCGGAATGTCATGTCCGGATCCATAGGCGGCATCACTTGATCTTCTAGTTGGACGACCGTTACCTCTAATCCTTTGCGGACTAATTGTTCCGTCATCTCCAAACCAATAAACCCAGCACCGATAACTAAAGCTTTTTTAGGTTGGTTCATGGCTGAAAAAGTTTCAATATCTCGTGCATCTTGAATGTTGCGAATTTGGAAGACATTATCATACTGTTTTTGATCAAATGGAGACGGTGTTAATGGTGCAGCACCTGTTGCCAGAACTAAGATATCATAGTAGTCTTCTTTGGTTTTTCCAGAAATTAAATCTTGTACTTCGAGCGTTTTCTTTTCATGGTTTATTTTAGATACTTTATGTTCCGTAAAGATGTCTATTTCATATCTTTTTTTGAACCATGCTGCATCACGTGGGGTTAATTCATCGATATTTTCTACCTCTCCACCAAGTTGATAAGGGATGCCGCATACAGAATATGAGATGTCTTTACCTTGATCATAAACGACGATCTCAGCATCCTCAGTATTTCTTCTCGCTTTAGCAGCTAAAGATGTTCCAGCAGCAACTGATCCAATGACAATAATTTTCATGTTTTTCCTCCTCGTAACCAGCAAATTTTTCTTCTTTTACTCTACTTCTCCACAAATACACCTGTATTGCCAGAAGCTAAATGAATCGTATCGGTTACTAACTGTTTCATCTTATCATCGTTCAATGAATAATAATGCCATGTTCCAGTCTTTTTTACCGTTATTAAATCTGCATTTAGAAGAGCCTTCATATGATGGGATAAAGTGGGTTGGGTAAAGTCAAAATGCTCCAAGATATCGCAAGCACACAATTCGCCACCAGAAAGCAGATCTACTATTTTCACACGTTTAGGATCGGATAAAGCTTTCATTACCTTAGCATAAGCTTCATAGTCCATACCTAGACCTCCTTAACCTTTTTTACTCACTTACCAATATAGATGATATTCTATGTATCAGCAACCTATTTCCCAAAAAAAGTTCGCTTTACACGAATTTATTTAAAATCATTTAGCTCTTTTTCTAGAGAAGAGACCGTTTCATTTTTTTAGACACAATAAAAACATCCCTAAAGTTAGAATTTTTCTAACTTTAGGGATGCAATATATGAATACTCAAGTTCAGCTTTCTTTTTTACAGCTCATCACTGTTTAACAGTTTTTGTTAATGCTGTGACTGTGCTGCCTGGTAGTTCTTCTAAGCCTGGATTACTTGGAGTATCTAGGTTGTCATCATTTTTCATTGCTGAAATTTTTAGTTGAACTTGTTCCATAGCTTTGGCATCAAGTTTATAGGACTTCATGAATACTAACGCAATCGAATCTGTTAACGAGAAAATCGTACCGATAACACCAGTAACATAACCTCTAGATTCACTCGATCACTTAATTTATTATCAGTCGCTAAATTCTCACTTCTTGTTTTCCTTTTAATTTAGCTTTTATTCTAAAACAAGGTTTCTGACTCTTCGATTCGTTTTTGAATGTCTTCTTTGTTGTTTTCAAGTTTACTTTGTAGTTCTTCAATAGCTGTTTCGAGTGTTTCAAGCATGTCAATATTACGTCCAATTTTTGACTTTGTATCCCAGTCAGAGAAAAGATTATCAAAGAAAATATCAAAAGTTTTACTCATGCCGCTAAACTTTTCGTAACTAAGGTAAGTATCTAAAGAAAGATCTTTTAATTCTTGGGTATAATTTTCTAAGAGTTGCTCTAATCGGTTCATCTTAGCCTCTGCTTTATCAATTTTATCGTATTTCATCATGTCGAATAGTAGACTGCTGTTTGTAAACATATCCCATGTTGAAAAAGAATCGGCTGAATCTAAGTCATCTAATGCGAAGTCTATTCCGTCTAATACTTTTTCTCCAGCTGCTAACGCTTCATCAAGTTCTTTCAGTTCTTGTTTAAGTTGAGTACGTTTTGTTTCTTCTACACTGATTTTTTCCCGGAAATTAGTATCTTGTCTGTATAAAAGTTCTTTTAATTGCTTGATTCGAGCAGTAGTTTGATTAATAGCTGTTTGAATAGTGCCTAATTGTTCTCTAGATTCAAGCAATAGAGCTGAAGATAAATCTAATTCCATTTTAGCAGCAAGTTGTTCTTGTATTTCTTTATCGATGTTTTTATCGTAACTTCCCACTAAGCGTTTCAAGAAAGTTGATAAAGATTCAGCTTGTAATTTCTCAACATCTTCACTTTCTTTAGCAAAAGTTTCTTTTGCTGCCTCATACCGTATAGTATTTTCTTCAAATCTTATTTTTGAATTTGCCTCTTTTTTTAACAGTGATTTTATTTCTTCTTGTAAAGCTTGATACTCTTCAATCATCAAATTCACCCCTATGTATGTTTGGTTTAAAACGTTAAAAACTTCTATTGAATCTATTATGACTTAAAGGGCCGTTAATCTCAATAAGTGAATATGCAGTTTGAACTACGGGCGAATACACGAACAATACAATCGGACACTCCATTCATAATTCGTAATTACTGTTGACTTATCAGTTTTATATCCTATATAATAAAAATTGTACAAATAAAACGAACGAAGGAGAGAATTTTGGAGAACATTGTTAAGGTTTTAAAAGGGACAGGTTTTTCTAGCATTTCTGCTCATAAGATTGAAATATTAGAACACTATCTCTACTGCCTAGATAATAAAGGAATGATCGCAAAACGTTTGGCTCCGTCGAACTCGTTATATCAATCGACTCTTCAAGAAGCAAAAAAAGAAGGTAAGTTAATTGAATTATCTGAAGGCCAATACCTCTTACCAGGATTTATCGATTTACATATTCATGCTCCTCAATGGGCACAAAGCGGAACAGCACTAGATATTCCTTTGCACCAATGGTTAAATACATATACTTTTCCACTAGAATCAAAATTTGAAGACACCGCCTTTGCTGAAAAAGTCTATTCTCACTTGGTGGATACTTTGCTGGCAAATGGAACAACAACTGGACTTTATTTCGCGACAGTTCATGAAGAAGCTAGCTATAAATTAGCTGAGATCTGCGCAAAAAAAGGTCAGCGCGGATTGGTTGGCAAAGTCGTAATGGATGATCCTGAACAAAATCCTGACTATTATCGTGATCAAGACACACAAACTGCACTGGCAGATACAGAACGTTTCATTCAACGTGTCAAAACTTTGCATTCTGAAACAACACAAGGTGTTTACCCCGTTGTCACTCCTCGATTTGTGCCAAGCTGTACCGATACCGCTTTAGCAGGTTTAGGGCAATTGGCGGAGACTTATGATGTGCATGTGACCAGTCATTGTAGCGAAAGCGATTGGGAACATGGTTACGTCAAGAATCGATTTGGTAAAAATGATGCCCAAGTCCTGAATGACTTTGGTTTATTAAGAGAAAAGTCCGTTATGGCTCATTGCAATTTTTTAAGCGAGGCGGATGCTCTGACATTTGAAGAGAAAGGCACAGCTATTGCCCATTGCCCCGTCTCTAACGCTTATTTTGCGAACAGCGTAATTCCCATCAAACAGTTTCACGATCTTGGGGTTGAAGTCGGATTGGGAACAGACCTTTCTGGAGGATACGACCCAAGTATCTACTCTGCAATACGCCAAGCAGTTATATCCTCTCGCATGCTTGAAGATGGTGTGGACACGAAGAAGGACCCTAAAGAACGTGGAATGAAAAACTCTCGTATCACAGCTAAAGAAGCCTTTTATTTCGCAACAGCTGGTGGCGGAGAAAGTGTCAGCCTGCCAATCGGACGACTTGCAGAAAATTACGCTTTTGATGCCCAAGTGATCGACACGACTGTTCCTCAAGCTTCAATGCCGATTTTCGAAAAAATAGAACCCTTAGATGATATTTTCCAAAAGCTGCTTTACTTAACAAAGCGTGAAAATATCGTCTCTGTATGGGTTCAAGGAAAACAAATCAGCAAATAAAAAGGAGATTGCATACGAAATGGAAACTACTCAAACGATTTTAACAGTGGGCACAGAAGAGCCCATATCTTGGAAACAAAGTTTTTTACTTGGGTTGCAGCACTTGCTGGCGATGGATGTCTATGTTGTTCCATTCATCGTTGCTTTGACTGTTGGCTTCTCTGCTAGTCAGTCAGCTATCTTGATTCAATCGACTTTCATTGCTGCTGGCATCGCTACTATCATCCAATCTGGTTTGCTGATGAAAATGCCGGTTGCACAAGGCGCTTCTTTTATTCCCATTGGCGCTATTGCCGGAATTACGTTGGCCAATGGCGGTGGCATGGAGGGCTGGGGTGCAGCAATGGGCGCGAGTTTTTTAGGTGCGATCGTGGTAACGATCCTAGGTTTCACAGGCTTGTTTCATAAATTTATTGATTCCTTTGTTCCATCTGCGGTAGGTGGTACCATTATTTTTTGTGTCGGCCTGTCCTTGATGCCTGCTGCTGTGAATGACAATATTTACAACAGTGCTGTTGGATCAATCGGGCAAAATATTTTCTTGGCACTTATAACTGGAGCCATTATGATCGGCTGCTCTATTTTAGGAAACCACTCATCTAAAAGCGGCCGTATTTTCCGCATTGCTTCTGTTATTACTGCCCTGTTTGCCGGCAGTATTCTGGCTGGATTTATGGGGATGCTAGACTTAACTTCAGTGGCAGAGGCAAAATGGTTTTCTATGCCGCAATTCATCTTCAAAGATTTCACGTTTTCTTTTGATTTCTCCGCGATCGTGACCATGCTGATCATTTATATCGTCTTAATTGCTGAAACAACTGGCACTTGGCTGGCCGTCAGCAATGTTACAAACACCCCTCTTAATAAAGATTCCATCAACCGCGGGGTTATCGGCGAAGGATTGGGTTGCATGACGGCTGCTCTTTTCGGCACCACACCTGTAACAGGTTATTCTTCCAATGCTGGTATCATTTCTATTACGGGTATTGCTAGCCGGCGAGTCTTTTTAGCTGCTGGCGGATTATTTATTGTTTTTGGCTTATCGGGCAAATTATCCGCTTTGATTTCCTCTGTTCCTTCTGCTGTTATTGGCGGTGTATTTGCACTCGTATGCGGAGTCATTGCGATGAGCGGCTTTCAAGTCCTAAAACAAGAACAAATTGGACAAAAAGAAACCTATGTTGTCTCTATTCCAATTCTATTGGTAGTGGCCTTGACGTTTCTGCCAACTGATTACTTAGATACCTTGCCTACCATGATTCAATACCTTTTTGGCTCTCCAATAGCAATAGCCGCTTTAACCGCTATTATCTTGAACAAAGTCTTGCCTCAAAATTAAATAAGAAATTTTACAAAAATTAAGACCGAGACAAAAACGTCTCGGTCTTTTTTCATATACAAAAGTACATATTTTTTTACGAAAGCAGTTATTGTTGCTTATTTAAAAATTTCAGAATTCTTAACAAGTTTAATCTTTGTCACGTTTCTTGTAGTTTCTGTAGGAGAACCAGCATCCCAATAAAACAAAAGCTCCTAAGACTACGTGGTCTACAGTAGCTGAAAAACCAATGCTACTTCTTACTACAAATGCTAATGAAGCTAATACTAAACTAACCATAATTTATGGTTTAGTTCTCATTGGAATCACCTTCTCTTAATAAACGAGGTACCAAAATAAACAACACCTACAACTATCGCTAAATACCCTACTTGAATAAAAAATTCCCCAACAGAAGGGTAAAAATATTTCAAACCATAGACTACCGCAGTATAAATAAAAACAATTGTCCAATAATTTTTCGATTTTATTTTTTTATTCATATGGGCGCTCCTTTTCTCTTTTAGATCTCTATTAAAATAGACGTTTGTCACTAATCTTTTCACTTTAGACAGTAGTTTTTAAAAACACCTTTTTGTTTTTTATGTAAAAAAGCCCTTATAATACTTCAGCAATTTTTTATGAAAACTAAAGTAAAACCGTCTTCTAACTATTGCCTTTAGCGGCGTACATATTATTCCTGTCCAATGCTTCTTATGAAGGGTAACGAATATAACTTTTTTGCTTTTCAATACCCGTTTTCAAATCATTTTTAGCCTTTTCAAGGTTTAGTGCAATCATTTTTTCAACGTCCTCAACGATGATCAAATCCAGCGAACGGATATTATTTTCCAATTCTCCTACAGCCCCGGCTATTTTTTCAACAAATATTTTTTGATTGCGTGAGAGCTTCTTCCATTGTTTCGTCGTTTTCAAATAAGCAGAATAGGCTCGAATATCTTCATTTCGCTTTACTAAAATACTAATGGTTTCAAACTGATATAGATTGACCCAGTTCGCTGTTTCAATGCCTTTTTCGATATCTTCACCCGTTAATTCTCCTCTTATCAATAATTCATCGTAATACCTTTGAAATTCGAGGATCAACCTATTGAATTTCTGTTGCATATTCCATAGGTCTTTGAACGCTTCATGACCTGCCAATACTTTTAAATCCTTCGTATTTACTGGAATTTCTAAAGGTTTTATATAGTAATTGGAATCTATCTTTAAATGATCTCCACCAATACTAAAAATATTGTTGCTAACATCAGAAAACAACGAGAGCGAAGACTGTGCAGCGTAAGCTTCTTCTTTATCCTCTTCTCCTACTGTTGTCAAATAGGCTGTTGCTCTGGGCTTATCGTTTACAGTGAACCCCGCCATGTAGTAAGGCTTATTGTTTACTATTCGGTATATCGGATTAATAAATACTCCTTCATACCATTTTTTGTGTTTCTTCACTTTACGCATCAATGTTTTTTCCGTTTCTTTATCCATAAATTTCTCCTTCTATTTAGCTAAATCTGTGCCGCCCTTAATTTTTAAGGACAGCACAGTATAAAACCCATGTGTTGATCTTTTATGTATTTCCTTAAAAATTTTACCATAGCCTTGTTTGTAAATCCTAACAATAGCCTTTAAACAATCTCAGTTGGACAAATAATATTTTTATAAATAGTAACAGCAGCAATCTCTAAAGGATTGCTGCTGTTACATCTCTTTCTATTGATCGAAAGTGAAGGTATTAAAATATAGAGCAAATAACTGTTCCTATTAAATCAAAAAAAGATTCTAATTGCTTCTTTACCGAATAAGTTAGTTTTTTTCTCATTGTTATTCCCACCTTTTCAGTAAAAATGATAATGAATGTGCTAAGAGCAGTTTATTTTCTATAATCAATTCATCTTAATAATACCTGACTGTCCATGATATGTGTATACTAAGAATTAAGTATATTAAGAGGAGGATTAGATATGGTTAATTTACTTATTTTAGGAAGTTTGGCATTGGGATTAACTGCTTGGATTCTCCCAATTATTAATCTTGTGAGACATAAAAAAAATAACAATAAAAACTGGGTGACTCTTTCTATTATGAGCGTTAGTGCTTGTGCTATTTCACTCTATTTACAGCTTGTCTATAGTTCTCATTTGGTAGAAATTAATGACTTAAGTGCGTTGATGGATACAATTGGTACCATAGCTAAAGCAGCAGCAATTCTTTTAATCGTTACCATTGTATTGAACGGCATAACTTTAGTTGTATATCGGAATAGAATAGAAAAGTAAACTCTCAAATTTGATATGAATGAATAATAAAGAGGTTTTTGAAGGAAGACACTATATTCATACCTTCTTAAATAAAATGACATATACACAAAACTAATTTGGGCTATTATATTACTTTTTTTTATTTCTCAGAATAAAGATAACTATGAATAAAAAACACAATAAAAACAAACTAAATCCCATAGAACCATGCTCCTCTTTTCATAAAATAATGACAACTTTATTTTTACTTTCCATAACTTCAATCAATTTTACAGTAAAAAGAGTTTGCATAACAATTTAATGATGCAAACTCTTTTTTTGTTCGTCCTAAACAATCAATTTATATTTTCTAAAAGCAGATTCTCAACCGTTTGCTTAATATCTTTGCTGTGGCAGATAACTGAAATAACCGACACGCCGTCTGCTCCTGAAGAACGAACAGCACTAGCATTTTCTTCTGTAATTCCTCCTATGCCAACAATTGGGAAATTGCCAGCCTGTTTTCGCATCGCACTTAAAAAAGGCAATCCAGCAGGAGGTTTTGCATCTGTTTTAGATTTTGTTCTATATATCGGACCAATTCCCACGTAATCTGCTCCGTTAAGTATAGCTTGTTTCATTTCTCTAGAATTGTGTACAGAAACGCCCACTATTTTTCCTTTTGCTTGTTCACGAAATGTCGAAAGGGCTAGATCTTCTTGGCCGACATGGATACCATCAGCGTTTAGCTTAAGTGCGAGCTCCACATCATCATTAACGATAAACGGCACTTGGTAACTTTGGCACATTTTTTGGCAAGCACGGGCAAACTCTTCATAAGCTGCGCCTATTAAAGCTCCTTCGCCTTTTTCACGTAATTGGAAACAGGTGATTCCCGCTTGTAAGGCTTCTTCGAGCGTTTTCAGTGGGTCTTTTTTGCAGTTTACAGTGCCCATTATAAAATAAACATTCAATCTATTACAATCCATTCACTTCTACCTCGCAGACTCCTTGCTCGCGTTTATAAGCAAAATGATTCGTTGGTCCATGACCATTCCCAATATGAAGAGGCGTAGAAATAGCTAAGTGAATAAATCTTTTCGCTTCAATAATCGATTCCTGCAGCGGTAGCCCTTTTGCTATATTTGCTGTAAGAGCTGCCGAGAACGTACAACCTGTCCCATGTGTATCTTTTGTTTGGACACGAGGAGTCGTTATCGTAAAAGATTTCTGGTGAGTATACACTCTGTCCGTCGCCTGATCTTCATCTAAATGCCCGCCTTTTATGACCACGCATTGAACCCCCATTTGCAGGATTCGCTCTGCAGCTCTTTCAATATCTTTAGAATCTTTGATGCGTATACCGGTTAGTATTTCTGCTTCTGGAATGTTTGGTGTGCAAATGGTTGTATTCGGTAAAAGTTTTTCGATTAATGCCGTTACTGCTGCATCTTGCAATAGACTTGCCCCGCCTTTTGCAATCATGACGGGATCGACGACCAATGGAATTTTTTGTTGATGTACAATTCCAGCTACAACTTCAATAATCTCAGCCGAAAACAACATACCTGTTTTCATTGCTTGTACAGAAAAATCATCTAGTACGTTTTGCAGTTGTTGCTGTACAAAGCTAGGCGTTACTTCAAAAATGCCATGTACACCGAGCGTATTTTGGGCAGTTAAAGCTGTTACTACTGTCGTTCCAAAGACACCAAGTTCTTGAAAAGTTTTTATATCCGCTTGGATCCCAGCGCCGCCGCCTGAATCTGATCCCGCAATCGTTAATGCAATCATCTCTTTACCTCCGCTAACTTTTGTAATGCATTCATCATTTGTACAGCAAATATTCCTACTTCCTCTGTACTTTGTTCAGCAGCTTGTTTGTAGTCTTTTAAAGTCGTAACTAAGCCTTCAAGCGGTTTTGCACTGCTAGCAAGAGAAGCTGCACAGATGGCGCTTAATAAACAACCTGTACCCGTGATGCGTGTAGCGATTTCCCTGCCTCCAGCAATATGAAGTCCTTTGTGCCCATCTGTTACGAAATCAGATTCCCCAGTTACAACAACCAGACACTTGTACTGCAAAGCAACCCGCTTCGCTACCCTAGCGATATCTATTTCGCCTATGCCGCTATCTACACCTTTTGACTGCCAATCTTCACCTGCAATTGCTGCTAATTCACCTGCGTTACATCGAATCAAATCAAACTGAATTTCCTTTAAAAGGTGCTGAACCAATTGTTTTCGATAGTTTGTGGCACCTACGCCTACAGGATCGAGCACAATAGGAATGCCCAACTCGTTTGCTTTTTTGCCAGCAAGCAGCATGGCTTTTGCTGTACGGTCATTCACCGTTCCAATATTAATAAGCACTGCTTGGGCAATCGAGACTATTTCAGAAACCTCATTCACTTCATCAGCCATGATAGGCGAAGCACCAATTGCAAGTAAGCCGTTAGCCGTGAAATTAGCGACAACATAATTTGTCATGCAGTGCACTAAAGGGGCTGCTTTTTTAATTTGTGATAACATGCTTGATCCCTCTTTCTTTTAATTTTTTATCTAACATTTAAGTTTACTATTCGTACTGACTCATCTATATTTCTTTCAAATCACTTCAAAATACACTAATCCCAGCCCTCCTTTTTTGAACGCAAGCACAAAAAAAGCCCCTACAAAAGTTGTAGAGACTAAAAAAGTGTATAAGAAAACCACTAATTGCTCCCTACGTCAGTATTAACTAACAGGTTCAAAGGGTCAGGTTTTAGCCTTCTCAACACAAGTGTGTCCCCCCGCGATTAAAAATTTTACAAAAGAAAAGCTCCCCATAATAATGGAGAGCTCAGTACATATCATTCAATACATATGTACATAGTGCTCCCTGCGTCAGTGTTAACTGACAGGTTCAAAGGGTCAGGTTTTACCTTCTCAACACAAATGTGTCCCCCTGCAAAACATTTAATTACTGATAAGCTTACTATATCTAAAATAGTTAATCAATCATCTTCAGATAAACCCTGTTAACCTTCACAATCAGAAATCTTATGATAAGTAGTGTTATAATGTTTTTCATCTCACTTTTATAGAGAATAGTTTCATTTTATTCGTTACCACATACATTTTGTCATAAACAGATCTTTACTTTTTTGAAGACAGTATACCTAAAGTCACGAAAACAGAAAAGATAAGAGTTCCGATCAGAGCTGAGGTGAAATCAATACTTTGTCCTTTAAAATATTGAGTAACTAAATTAGCTGTTAGATACAGTCCTGCAAGTAGAGCAACTCTTTTAATTTTATTCTTATTCATTTTAATCCTTCTTTCCTTCCTTTTTCTGATTTCACTTTAACACACGTTTTTGATTAAACACTACCATGTTATTTTATTTAAGTTTATACTAATTATAGTTGCATAATAACATTTTCGAATAGGGGATTTTTATGAAAGCAAAACAAATGTGGAATAATTTTATACAGTTACATCCAGAATATCAAGATTCTGCTTATAGTGCTTGGAGTTACGGAGCGATTCCTGATCAATTGGCAGAGTTAACGCTAAAAAATATTAAAACAGCTACAACATCTGCCTATGAATTATATGCTCTAGAAGATGAACCATTACCTCAAGTGAATGAGTTAAGTATCATACTAGATAGTAATGACAACGCTATATGCATGACAAAAACGACAAAAGTTTACGTTGTTCCTCTTAATGAGGTCTCTGCAGAACATGCCTTCAAAGAAGGTGAAGGCGATAGAACTTTAACTTATTGGAGAAAAGAACACATAGACTTTTTCACAAAAATATATCAGGAGACTAACCTTAGATTCAGCGAGAATATTCCAGTTGTTTGTGAAGAGTTTGAAATGATTTATAACTGATTGTCTTTTTATACAGAGGAGTAATTATTTTGAAAAAGAGATTAATAAATTTAGCTTTGTTAAGCATTGTTCCAATTATTTTAGCAACATTAGCACACTTTATCTGGGGCGTTCATTCAAGTTTGATAGCTGGTATCCTTTACGTTGTTTTGTTCGTATTTAATTTGCCTAGCGGAAGTTTCATAAGTACCAATAGCGATTACAATATTAAAAGAGTGAATCCTCATTATAAAGCTGAAAAGCAAGATTTTAGTTCTTTAAACAGCAGCCTTTAATCACATTAGCTGTCTTAGTTTTATTAACTATTGTGAGCTTCCTTATCTATTTTCAGCAAATACAAAACTAGTGTTTAATTATTGTTCGCCCTGTTCCATCCCTACCTTTTTAATAAAGTTCGTATTATACTACGACTATACTGATAAATTGCTTTAATTTTAACATAATAATAAGGAGATGATCATTGTGTATGACATTCAAAACTCTCATGACTTAGTTCAAGCTTTGAATAAAAAAGAAGATGAAATCGTTGTTACAGGCAGTTATTGTAAAGAATTAAAAACATTGATAGCTGCAAACGTACCAGACTCTGACTACGTTGGGGTAATGCCTGGCCAAGTATTAACACAAGGATTTTTCATGCCGCTATTTTCTAATTTTGTAAACGATGTCTTGAGTCTGTTTGACTCTTCTAACCTTTCCAAAGAGCAAAAAGAAATCAAGAAAAGACTGCGGCTTTATAACGTTATCAAAAATTCTCCTAATAAAATTAGTTTAAGGTTGAAGCAACTTGATTATTAAAAGTCGTTTCATTCGCGTATTGACCTGCTATGATGAGTTTTTCTAGCATTCATTCTGCTATTTCATAAAAATGCGAGAACATAAAAACCTCCTATCCAATCAAGGAATAAGAGGTTTGTTCGTATTGATTCTATTAGTTTGTATAAGGAACATACTCGCCATTCAAAGGATCCATTTTCAATAATGTTTCATCTGAAAGGTTGTATTGGAACATTCCTACCATGTTGGAAATCTCTACGCCGTCTACTTCATGAGCATGTCGGATTTCGATTTGGTATGTACCTTCATCGATTTTCGATACATAAAATTGGTTGCCTTCAGCAGAAATCCCGGTCATTGAAACAACTTTGTTCAAGACCTCTGTCCGTTCTTCTTCTGCTGTCATCACGGGTGCTTCACTCGTGCTTGATGCAGCACTGCTAGATGTTGCAGCTTCAGAAGATGCTGCTGTCGAACTAGATTGTTCTGCCGCTGCTTCTTTCTCAGTTAACCATGCTTGGATTTCATCATCGGATACTGTTTTGATATCATGTCCTGTTGCTTCTTTGAATTCTGTTGCTGCTAAATCAGAAGTCCGTTCGGTTTTGTAAGCAGATTGTTCGATCAATGCCGCTGACTCGTCGGCTTTGACTTTTTCTGCTTGTGCGGAATTGATTTTTGTTTTTAATTCTGTTGCTTTTGCTTCTAATTCGCTGTACTCTGTTAAATCGTTTTGCAATAATGTATCGATACTGCCTGCTGCTTCGTCTAGCTTTCCAGCCTCGAATTGCGCTAAGCTGTCATCATACATTTTTTGATACGTTGCTTCTGCTGTAACTTCTTGACTTGATGAGTCTTCTGATACAGAAACAACTTCGGAACTAGCTGATGATTCTGTCGTTCCATTGTTCTCAGTCCCACAAGCACCTAAGAGAACGATACTGGCAAATGCCATCATAAAAATTTTAGATTTTTTTATCATATTTCTGTTCCTCCTTTAACTATTCCTTTTTTATTTCATCCCCATTATACCTTACTTTACTTTCCTACCCATACATTTACGATTAAATTTATGAGATTCTTTCTGATTGCACAATACCTACATGTATATATGCGTTGCTTATTCAATCGATTTGTTCAAATGAAAGCTCTATTACAGGGTATTCCTTTTAATTGATTCTCTTTTTTATTATACTTGGAACAGTTGAAAAGAAAGGAGCAAACCAAATGAAAAATTTTATAGAAGAATTTAAAGAATTTGCCTTCAAAGGCAATGTGCTCGACTTAGCCGTTGGGGTCGTTATTGGTGCTGCATTTACAGCCATCGTAACTTCACTGGTTGAAGACATCATCATGCCTTTGGTCGGTATAATAGCCGGCGGTACTGACGTTTCTAGTTTGTCGTTAGAAATTGGCACCACTACTTTAGCATACGGCGCTTTTTTACAAGCAGTTATTAATTTCTTACTTATCGCATTTGTAGTCTTTATGTTTATTAAACTGATCAACAGCGCTGCTGCCAAATTCAAAAAAGAAACAGGCGAAATTGGCGAAGAAGTGGAAATACCGGCTGCTGAAGAATATTTAAAAGAAATCCGCGACTTATTGGCAAAAGAACAGGCATCTTCTTCAATAGAAGAATAAATTTTATGTGTCACTAAAACAAAAAATCCCAGAAGAAGGTGCCGAACAAGGCACTTCGCTTCTGAGATTTTTTTCGTTGTTGCTAATTATTCGACAATGTAATCTGGGTTTTGGTAGTTGTCTTTTTTCAAGCCTTTGATGCTCATCATGATCACAAAACTGAATAAGTATAATGCCGATAAGAACAGCATAACCGCAAACAGATTGTAGTGGTCCAGAATAAGACCAATTGCAACGGATGAAAATCCGCCGACTGCACGCCCAACATTTAAAATCACATTATTAGCTGTTGAGCGAATATGCGTCGGATAAAGTCTGCCGACGATTGCTCCATATCCTGCAAACATCCCATTTGCAAAAAAGCCGACGACCGCTCCTCCTATCAGCAATGTCCATTCACTTGTCGCTGTGACAAATAAGAAGACTGACGCTGCTGAAGCGAGCAAGAACAGCGCGTACGCTGTGCGAGCTCCAAGTTTATCTAGAATACGGCCAAACAGCAGCATTCCGATGCTCATGCCGATAATCGTTGAAATCATCCAAATCGATGAACCTGAAACAGACAAGCCTAAACTTTCTTGTAAAATCGATGGCAGCCAGTTCATTAAACCAAAGTAGCCGGCAATTTGAACCGTAGCCATGAGCATCAAAGAAATCGTCAAGCGCGTTAATTTAGGCGTTTTAAACAGTTCTTTGATTGATGTCGAAGGACCGTCCGTTTCTTTTTGTGCTTGTTTCCATTCATCGGTTTCATCCAAGTGTTTGCGCACCAAGACAGCCATAATCACAGGCAGTAAACCGAATAAGAATAACGTATTCCAGCCTAGTGTGGGAATAATCAGCGCCGCTAAGACTGCTGCTAAAATGGAACCGAACTGACCGGAAATCGTAACGATCGACGTCATTGCACCCATTTTCTTTCTGGAGAACACTTCAGCAACCAAAGCCATACCGATACCGTATTCGCCGCCCGCTCCCACACCTGCTAAAAAGCGGCAGAAGTAAATTAAGTAGATGTTGTTTGCAAAATACATAGCCGCTGTGGCGAAAGCAAAAATATAAACCGTATAGCTGAACATTTTGATTCGGCCATGTTTATCGGCCAGCACACCAAAAAAAACGCCCCCTAGTAGCATCCCTATGTTTGTCACCGTAGAGATGAGTCCTGCTGCCGCACTATTGAGCTGCAAATCTGCAATAATAGAAGATAACGAGAAAGATAGGAACATAATGTCCATATTTTCTAATCCGTATCCTACTGCTGATGAAGCCAATACTTTCTTTTGGTAGCCTGACATGGTTGGATTACCAGTTGCCGTTTGTTGTTTCATATTTTATTTTCCTCCTAAAACGAATGATCTCTGTCATTCATTATTTTATGGTATTGTCGATAAGTATACGGAACATTTCTTTTTTGAGCAAGTCTTTTTTATCAGATAGGACAAAAAAGCCCATTTTGAAGTAAAAAATGAATCATATGAGGGTCACCACTTTTGGGACAAACTTATCTCCTTTTAGCAGCCATTCGTCTCATGTAGACACAAAAATAGACAAGCCCTCTGATTTAGATGAGAGACTTGCCCAAATAGGAGCAGGCTGACCAACAAAAACAGCAAATCATTGAAAAAATGCCGATTTTTGTCTCACTCCACGCTTCTGCTTTAAAGCTCATGATAAGCAGCATAAACGTCTTGTTTTTTTATACCTCTTAGTTTAGCTACCTCTTTGATCGCTTCTTTACTGGTAAGTGCTTGTTCATCGATCACTGCACCGACATGCTCTGAAAGAGTCATTGAGCTCCATGAGGTATCAGCTTCTGCGATTAAAGAAGCTTCGCTGTTGCCTTCGATGATCAAACAAAATTCACCGCGTACTTCTGAAGTGTTTGCCCATTCCAAAGCTTCCGCTATCGTACCGCGAATAAATTCTTCATAACGTTTGGTTAATTCACGGCAGCAAACGATTCTCCGTTCGGCTCCAAAGACCGTCACCATATTTTTTAACACTTCTTTTAAGCGGTGAGGCGATTCATATAAAATCAAGGTCTCTGGCCGATGATTTAATTCTTCCAACTCTTGGAGTTGTTCTTTTTTCTTGCGCGGCAAAAAACCATAGAAATAAAAGGGCTGCGGAGCAATTCCTGAAGCGATCAAAGCAGTTAGCCCAGCATTTGCACCGGGTAATGGAACAACGGGTATCCCGGCTTCAATACAAGCTACCACTAATTCGTGGCCTGGATCGCTAATGGAAGGCATCCCTGCATCACTGACTTGCGCAATCGTCGATCCTTCATGCATTTTTTCGAGGAGCTGCACGATACGTTCTTGAGTATTGTGTTCATGAAAACTGATTTGCGAAGTTTTGATTTCAAAATGATTTAATAATTTCTGGGTATTCCGGGTATCTTCAGAAGCAATGAGGTCAACTTCTTTCAGTATCCGAATGCCGCGAATCGTCATGTCTTCCAAATTTCCAATAGGAGTTGGCACGAGATACAACATGCCTCTGCTTTCTTTTTCAAAGCTCTTTTGACTCTGCATTTTCTTTCTCCTCCTCTGCTGATAACTGTTCGCTATTTACGATACGCGGTTGGTTTTCATCGATGGGGAACTGAACCCCTTGTGTCCCTAAAAACCGCTCTTTTTTTTGGCGCGTTTGTTTTTTAAAGGCGTACTCTGCTTTAGTGGCTTCGCTGCGTGTATTAAATGCTTCCGCATAAATCAGTTTAACTGGGCGGCGTCCAGCTGGTCTGGTGTACTTTGCGCCAACACCCTCATTGTGTTCTTGTTCTCGGCGGGTCAAATCTGTTGTGTAACCACCGTAAAAACTGCCGTCACGGCAATACAGCACATAAAAATAACTAATCGTTTTTGCCATAGAGCATCTCACTTACTTCAGGCAAATAGCGGTTATCCTCGCCATAGACAAAAAGCGGCGGCAAGACTCGAAAACCGGTGTCTTTGCCATCTTTAATGCCTTCGATCAATAGCGTGTTCGCTTCTTTTCCGACTTTTGGGTAAACCAACCGCATTTTTTTAGGAGCCAAGCGGTGCTTCTTCATCGTGGCCAAAATTTCGATCAGCCGATCTGGACGGTGAACGAAATACGCTTTGCCGTTCATTTTCAGCAACCCGCTGGTCTCTTTCATGACTTCATCTAAATTCGTATGCAATTCATGCCGTGCGATCGCTAAATGTGAATTAGGATTTTTAACGCTGGTACCTTTATTGATAAAATAAGGCGGATTACACGTCACCACATCGACAGAATCTTTTTTGATCCAATTGGTCGCTTGATTTAAGTTGCCGTGGATCATCGTTAATTGGTTTTCTAAACCGTTTAATTGGATGCTGCGCTCAGCCATTCCCGCCAGTCGTTTTTGTAATTCGATACCGATGATAGGGCTTTTCGTCTTCTGGCTCAATAGCAACCCTACAACCCCATTACCCGCACATAAATCCACGATGGTCGCCCGATCATGCCGGGGAACTTGCGCAAAGTCTCCTAGCAATACTGCATCCAATGAAAAAGAAAAGACGGTCGGGCTCTGGATAATTTTTAATTGGTGGCTTAATAAATAATCAATACGTTCGTCTTCTTGTAACCATTGGTCCACTCTGCTGACACTTCCTTCAATGTTAATTCGCTCCCCATTATACCATAAAAAAAAGACCAAAAGCAGTGCTCTTAGTCTCCTATTGTCTTCGTATTCAGTTAGCTTAATGAAAGATCAAGCTCGAACTTTCAAAATGATTTTCCCAATGTTTTTATTGTCTTCCATATACTGATGAGCTTGTACGACCTCTTCCAATTGGAAAGTAGTATCAATAATTGGATGAATAGTCTCCCGTTTAAAGTATGGCAAGACAACCTTGACAAATTCTTGTGTCAGTTTTGCTTTATACTCATCGCTGCGTGGTGTTAACAAGGTGCCTTTTAAGGTCACTCGCTTGGCTAATAATGCTGACAAGTCTACTTCTTTGACTGTCGCACCGCCAAGTGTTCCAATCAATACCCAGCGGCCGTCTTTTTTGATGCTTTTCAGATTGTTTTCCCAATAAGAAGCTCCGATAAAATCGAGAATCACATCGACGCCGGCTTGATCTGTGTAATCAAGCACTTCTTCAGCAAAGTTTTCCTCTTTGTAATTGATCGTTTTGTCTGCTCCTAATGTTTGGCAAACTGCTAATTTTTCTGCTGATCCGGCCGTTACGATAACACGAGCTTGCGTAAGGTGTTTTGCCATTTGAATAGCGGCTGTTCCTACACCGCTGGCACCTGCATGGATCAAAACCGTTTCAGCTGTTTTTAACTCTCCCAACCAATATAAGGTTTGATAAGCCGTTAAAAAAACTTCTGGAATAGCGGCTCCTTGTTCAAAACTCATACTCTCTGGTAAAAGGATCGCTCGATTTGCTGGCAAAATGGCGTATTCTGCATAACCGCCCTGATTGACTAAACCGGCTACTCTGGTTCCAGTCTTATACTTTTCACCATTTCCGCGATTTTCGACGACCACACCAGCAATTTCAACACCCAGAATGGGATACGGTTCAGATAGATTCGGATTCGAACGCGTTACTATATCCGTTCGGTTCAGCGCTGCTGTGCGTACTTCTACTAACAATTCGCCTACTTTTGGAATCGGCTTATCGCGTTCTTGAATCTCCATTTGCTCGGCTTCGCCAGGCTGTTTGATGCTGACTGCTTTCATATTTTCCCTTCCTCCCTTTCTTCTGCTAATAGAATAGCTTAAAAAAACGGCCAAAAGATAAGTGCATCTTTTCACCGTTTTGTCTGTATAAATGTATCCTTTTATTTACGATGAACTCAACTCAATAAGCTGCTTAAATCAATTCACTGGCTTCTTTTAATTCAAACGTTTCATCTTTATGCGCCTTAAGGAATTCAAACGCTTTAGGTTCGTTTTTTAAAACGATTTCCTCTTCTGTTTCATCTGCTTTGGTCATCGTGAATGTAAAACTAGTTGTCTCTTTTTGTCGCGTTAAAAACTCTTCTAATTCAACGTTAGACATTTTGTTTAGTTCATGCATCTTAAATCCCACCTTTGTTTTTTTGCAGTATCGTTATAAATCCAATATACCACTCAACGAAGTGAAATTCTAATAATACACTCTTGAGGAAGAATCATCTTAAACAAAAAGGAGGTGAGATAAAAGCCTCACCCCCTTTAAAGATATATAATTTGATTCATTCATTTCAACAAGTTTAACGGTTTTAATCGTTTAAAAATTCAATAAAATTCCCAATCCAAATGTAACGATCAGAAAAATCGGGATAATGGCTGAATTTTGGACAGCGTACATAAATGTTTGAGACTTCACTTGAACAGCCAAAAACTTATCGGTATTCTTTTTCTCTAATGGAATCGATAGCAAAGCTAACAGAACCATTTTTGGATAAACACCGATGAAAACTGAAACGATCAATGAAACGTATGCTAAAATATAAAGCCATTTGAACAAAACTAACGATTTTGGTTTTCCAATATAGTACGGTAAGGTAAAGCGATTGTCTTCAATATCTTCTTCCAAATCGCAAATATTATTCGCTAACATAATGTTCGTCACAACGATGACGGTTGGCAAAGAGGCTAAGAAAATTTTCCCCAGCGTTGGACCATCAAGTGCCATAACATTAAAAGCATTGACAAAAACGGTAATAAAGTAAATTCCAAAGCCCATAGCAATGCCTGAAAAAGCTTCTCCAAATGGTGTGCTTGAAATAGGACGTGGACCAGCAGTATACAAAATTCCAATTAAAAAGCAAATAAGTCCCATATAAAGCAAAGCCATACTGGTTTGAGTCACTAAGTAGATTCCTAATAAAGCTGAGATGATTCCTGTAATCGAGTAAACTTTTTTGACCGCTGGCATAGAAAGATTTTCCTTACCGATCGTCATTTCTTGTGCACTTAGGTCTTTTTTATTGCTGGCTATCTCATAGTCTAAGTATTCGTCTCGAGTATTAACTGCCGCATGAAATAAAACCACTGCGATAAATAAAACAAACGAATTTAATATATTTAATTCTTGATAATGATACCAACTGTATAAAAGTCCGACTAAAACTGGAAAAATACTGGCAGTAGTGGAATACAATTGTGCCAACTTAACGATTGCCTTAAAGTTCATATAACCCTTCCTTTAACTCTTTTTTTAAATAAATTTGAAAACTGTTGAATAGCTAAACAATGAAGCCCTGAACTTGCCGCTCAACAGCAACTTCTCTAATATGCGACGAAGTCTAACTGTTGTCAAGGAAAATAGCTTAATTGCTTTACAAAAGTGGACAGATTGAAAAAGATGACTTCGATAGGACTAATCGAAATCACCTTTGAAGCAGAAACGTTTCAATTTCTGTTGCTCTCGTTTCATTTCAATGTTATCTTCGATCCCCGTAAATGACATCTAAACAGAATGCACAGGGTTCATCATTCACCCGACGTGATCCATAAAAGACGTTACAAACATGGAAACCATCTTCGTATAACTTCTCAAGGTTCAAACGTGACTTACTCATTTCGGGTTCCACAACTTCTTCGTTTGGACGCTGCTGCTTTTCAAGGTCGCTTAACCGATCTCTTAAATGCTGGTTTTCAATTCGAAGAGTGGCATTTTCTTCAACGAGCGCTTCGACTTCACGTTTCAAATCAGATATTTGATGCAAAGTCGCATCTGTATCTTGCTCTAACTTCGTAAAGCTATCATATAAAGTTTTTTTATCCATTCCTTTTTCACCCATTCTTTACTATGATCTTCGCCTAGTTTGGTTGTCTTAGTTATTCAAAAACTTTATATCAGCAATAAAGACAGCTGTTCAAAAACACCTTGTGCATTGACGTTGCTTTCTAATTTTTTTCTGCTCAGTAAAATAGTTTCCAATGCTTCCGTTAAATGTGCTCCATTAAAACGACCAGCTGTCTCTTTTAAAATTTCTTGATGTTGCGGGTAAGCCAAAATGTCAACTGCTTCATAATTAAGCATCAGTGCATCACGATAAGCCAGCAATAGCAAATCAACCACCAACAAATAGTGCTCTCGGTCTTTAAAATGAGGCATGATATCTGTCTGTACGAACACAAAACCTTGTTGTTCTTTTTTCGAAACCAGAACAAACCATTTCCAAATGATTTTTCTCGCTTCATTAAACCACTCATCTTGACTCATTTCGATTGCTGTTTCTAAACTATTCGTAAGATGAACTAAAAGCGAAGCTTGGCTCACCGGCAGTTCTTTTTTTTCTAATTCTGCTAATAAGCGCTTTTTAGAAAGGGGTTGGAAGTGAATCAGCTGACACCGCGACAAAATCGTCGGCAGGAGGCGTTGTTTGGCGGTTGTTAATAAAAAAGCCACGACTTTTCCATCAGGCTCTTCCAAGAATTTTAAGAGGCTGTTTGCTGCTCCGATCGTCATTTTCTCAACGTCTTCTACAATAAAGACTTTTTGCTTTCCTTCCACACCGCTTTTTGAGAATTCAGCTTTTAAATCACGAACTTGTTCTACTTTGATGGAAAGTCCATCCGGTGCGATTTCAATCACATCGGGGTGCTGGTGTTGTAAAACCCGTACACAAGTGGAACACTCTTCACAAGGCAGATGGTCATGCGGATTCTGACAAAAAAGCGACGCTGCTAACCACAGAGCCAAATCTTTTTTGCCCGTTCCGGACACTCCTTCAAAAAGATACGCGTGAGCCAATTGGTTTTGTTTAACTGTTTGCTGCATTTGTTTAAAAACGATTGGTTGAATCCATTTTAATTTCTCTTCTATTTTCATCACAACCTGATCTTAGAATTGCTCGAATTGATCAATTGGCAAGACGAATACTGTCGCTCCGCCTACTTGAACTTCAACTGGATAAGGCATATTGGTTTCCATTGAAACGTCTAAACTAACTGGGGGTGTCATAAATTGTTCCCGCGATTGGCAGTTATCGCGAATCCGGTCCAAGACTTCATCCACACGCTCTTCTTCGATCCCAATAATAAAGGTAGTATTGCCAGCTTTTAAAAAGCCGCCGGTTGTTGATAATTTCGTCGCGCGGATTCCTGCATCAACAAATTCATTCGACAAACGGTTGCTGTCTTTATCTTGAACAATGGCTAAAATTAATTTCATTTTTTTCGACCCCTTTTATTTTTTGAATTTTTGATCAACGTGCTAATCTTTTCAGTAAAATAGCGTAACAATCCTGCACTACTTTCTCCAAGTCTTGACTGGCGTCTATTAAAATCATGCGCTCTTGATTATTTTCAACTAACTCTAAATAGGCTGAACGAACGGTTTCATGAAACGTCAAATTCTCTTGATCCAATCGATCGTATTGCCGATTGCTTTTGTTTTTATGGATGCGTTCAAGCCCGGTTGCTGCTTCTATATCTAAATAAAGCGTTACATTTGGCGAAATATTCTCTGTTGCAAACTGATTGATAGCTGCAACTTGCTCTACTCCGATGCCTCGTGCCACACCTTGGTAAGCCAATGAACTGTCTACAAAACGATCACAAATGACAATTTTTCCATCGGTTAAAGCCGGTATAACTTTCTCGATCAAATGTTGTCTTCTACCAGCAGCGTATAAAAGCGCTTCTGTGCGGACATCCATTTCAGTGTTTTCCGGATTTAAAATCAATTCACGGATTTCTTCAGCGATCCGACTGCCGCCTGGTTCTCTTGTTGCAATAATTTTCTGGTTTAATGCCTTTTCCAGCTTTGGAAGTAAAGCTTGAATCACGCTCGTCTTTCCTGAGCCATCCGGACCTTCAATCGTAATAAATGTTCCTTTCAATGCACTAAACCCCTTTAATTCTTTCTTTTGATACCTACTTAACATTATACTGTATCTCACGACGACAGTCTAATAGCAATTACGCTTTACCGGTTTCCAATTTTGATTTGCAAACCGCAACCGGTTACAACGGTTTGTAAAAAAGGAAACACTTCCAGATGGTTTATCTGGTCGTATCTCCTTTGATGTCTCGTTTCCGTGCTTCTTTAAACAAATAGAAATACTTTATTTCGGCTAATTTGGTTTGTGCAAAAAGCAAACTGTCTTTTTCAATGACCGATTGCTCAATCTTTTTAGCGTATTCCCAATCATCTTTTGTTTGGGTCATCAGCTTCAATAATGCGGCATCGTATTCTTTTCGTAAGTTTGGCTTCTTTCTAAACAGCATGTATACCGCCTGCTTTCTTGTGAAAAAATACTTGTTTTTCTTGCAAATAGGTTACTCGTTTTTTTGTTTTAGCCTTGATTTCTGACTAGAGTTCTCTCCGGCCTTCAACGGCTTTCAGCAACGTGATTTCATCTGCATATTCAATATCGCTTCCCACAGAAAGCCCATGAGCCAAGCGTGTAACTTTAATGCCGGCTGGCTTGATCAAACGCGACAGGTACATCGCCGTTGCTTCTCCTTCAGCCGTTGCATTGGTTGCAATAATGACTTCTTTCGCTTCTTCAGACTGCAGTCGTTTGATCAAACTTGGAATATTGATATCTTCCGGCCCTGTACCTTCGATTGGAGACAATACACCGTGCAGCACATGGTACAATCCATGGTATTCACGCATTTTTTCTAATGACATCACGTCTTTAGGATCTTCTACCACTAAAATCGTACTACGATCACGTCGTTTGTCTTGGCAAATCGAACAAGGGTCTTCTTCTGTAATGTGCCCGCAAATCGAACAATAGTTTAAGTCTCGTTTAGCACTGATCAACGCCTTGGCAAAATCAGTTACATCGTCTTCTTTCATATTGATCGTGAAAAAAGCTAGCCGTGCAGCTGTTTTAGCGCCAATTCCTGGAAGTTTCATATAACTGTCCATTAATTTTGTTATCGGTTCAGGATACAATTGGCTTCATTTCCTCTCTTAAAAAATACTTTCCATAGACTGAATAGATAAAGATTAAAAAAACGGGACCCATTCCGGCATCCCATTTCTTGCTGTGTTTGATTGAAGTGGGGATTCAAAGAATTGGACCGTGGTCTACATTCCAGGAATATTTTTAGTGTATTTCCCCATTGTTGCTTCCGTTTCAGCTTCTACTTTGGCTAGTGCATCATTCGACGCTAAAACAATTAAGTCTTCTAAAATTTCAACATCTTCTGGATCAACGGCTTCTGGTTTGATCGAAACAGATTTCATTTTCCGGTCACCCGTTAGCGTAACAGTTACTAAATCACCATTCGTTGTTCCTAAAAATTCTTTTTCGTTCAAGGCTTCTTGTGCCTTTACCATTTCTTTTTGCATTTTTTGCATTTGTTTCATCATACCTTGCATATTTCCCATTCCACGCATCTTCTATCTCTTCCTTTCAATTATCAATTAGGATCAATCATTTCTTACTTCAACAATCGTTTTGCCAAATAGATTCATTGCTTCCGTCACCACAGTGTTGTCTTCTTCCTCTGTTGGCGGAATGATGCCTTCTAAACTATCCCACTCAGAAGAGTCAGCTTCTGCAGGCCTTTTTTTCTGATCAGCAGCACCGTTTTCTTGCTGCTGTGTGGTCGATTGAGGTGCTTGACCGGTTGGGTTAGCAGATTGCTGTACCGGCGCTTTTTTAACGGACGGCTGGCCTTTTAATTGTTGAACGTATTGCCCTCTAATGACCGGCCATTGTTCAGCTGGCACACAAATCATTTGCGGTTCATATCCAACTAACCGACGCAAATACTCTGTAACAGCCGCTAATAGTTCCGTGTCATTCGTCGCTTTTTGACATAATATATCGTAATCAAACGAAACGATCAAGCCGTTCGGACTAGCGGCAACTGGTGTTGAAGCTTTTAGCATAGCGCGCTGAGTGACGGACAACATATTCAATAAATCCGGCCAGACATCTCGAAGCTGGTTCAGATTTTCTTTAGTGGCTTCTTTTAAGACACCATAAATGGCCGGTGTATTCGGAGTAAATTGATTGCCGGTTGCTTTCGTTGCGGCTCTTTTCGCTTTTTTAACAGGCTGTTGAGCTCCGCCATTAGCTGCTATCGACTGCAATTGTTTTTTCATTTGCATCAATTCATTTTCAAGATTGGCCATCTTTCCTTGATCGGGCGCAGCTTCAACTGGTGTTGCAGCTGCTGCTTTAGGTTCTACAACCGAAGCTGCTGGATTTGGATTCAATTGGGTTAGTTTGACTGTTGCAACTTCTAAATAAACATCTGGATGATTGGTAAAACGCAGTTCATTTTGCGTACCATTTAAAATCGTGATCATTTGATACAGCAAATTGGCTGAAATGGTTTCACTTAACCCTTTAAACCCGGTATCAACTGTCGCTCCGTCCAATAAGTCGCTCATTTGAGGAGCTTGTTGGTAGACGAGGATGTCTCGGCTGAATAAAATCAGATCTTCAACAAAACGTGAAGCATCTTTCCCATCTGCCAAAATCTCTTGCAGCAACGATAAGCCTTTTTCTGTATTGCGCGTTACAATGGCATCAAAGTAAGCCAACATCAATTCTTGCGTCAAGCTGCCTGTCACACTCATAGCGTGCTCGATTGTGACCACACTATCGCCATAAGAGATCGCCTGATCTAAAATGCTTAATGCATCACGCATTCCGCCTTCTGCTGCACGTGCAATAACCGGTAAAGCTTCTTCTTCAAAACCGATTTTTTCTTGGTTTAAAATATAGATCATCCGATCGCAAATGTCTCGCACAGAAATGCGTTTAAAATCAAAGCGCTGGGTCCTCGAAATAATGGTCAACGGAATTTTATGCGGTTCAGTTGTTGCTAAAATAAAGACAACATTTTTAGGTGGTTCTTCCAATGTTTTCAGTAACGCATTAAAAGCTCCCGTTGACAACATATGAACTTCATCAATAATGTAGATTTTATAATCTGCAATAGTGGGTGCGTATTTGGCCTTGTCACGGATATCTCGAATTTCTTCGACCCCATTATTACTGGCCGCATCAATTTCGATCACATCGTTTAACTGTCCTTGAGTAATGGCAACGCACGTTTCACATTCGTTACACGGTTCGCCATCTTTCAAATAATGGCAGTTGATGGCCTTGGCAAATATTTTAGCCCCACTGGTTTTCCCGGTTCCACGAGGGCCTGTAAAGAGATAAGCATGACTTGTCTTCCCTTGGATCAGGGCATTTCTTAATGTCTGTGTAATGGCTTTTTGTCCGGCAATGTCTTGAAAACGTTGAGGCCGCCATACTCGATAAAGTGCTTGATAACTCAATGCATTTCTCCCTTTCTTAACCCTGTAGTTGCTACTCTTTATTATACGTTATTTCACGTTAAATTTAAACCTTGATCCTTGCTTTCTCTTGAGTGAATAGTAAGCAAAATAGGGTTTTGGACAATAAAAAAAAGTTTTCGATTCGGAAATCAAAAACTTTTTTTATTCTTCTATGTACGTACAGCACATGCTGAAACAATCTTAGTGCTGCTTCCTTCCAGATCTGACACGATTCGAAAGATCAACATTGCCATACGGCCTTGCGGCATCTTTAATTATACCGCATTTGTTAAATAAAAGCTAGTGCTTTTTTACTCCTGGTCTAAATCATCGATTAGTCAAAGCTTCACGTGTATAGCCCTAGTACAAACAACAAAATATCAAAAGGCAGTGATAAGCTTTTACACTCCTCAATTCATTCATTAAAAATAGTTCCATGTCTCATCACATTGGCAACCCATCTGCTTGGAAAGGTTGTCTTCCTATAATGACTACTAGTTCTGCCAGTTACAATTTACGGTCCATCCATTAACGATGACCAAATCGACGCGCAAATTCTTCAGCGCCCAGTCTACAGGCTGTTTTGTCTCCAATCATTCGGAACATCTCATAATAATCCATGCTATCAAATGTAGCTGTATCAATTGGTTCAACTCCAACACGCTCTCCAGCCCAACTACCAACATTCTTTTGTTCTGCTTGCGCCAATATAAAGTAAGGCATTAAATTTTTCTTCATTCTAAATAATCGTTGATCCATCGTCATGAATAGATGTGAATCGTAATTAATCAAAACGTATTGATTCACAAATTTTTCCCAGCTCTTCTTCAGTCGATTTGCCTCTACAGGTGGAATTGTAACAACTTTGATCCCCTTCTCTTTACGTGTTCTACGCAGTAATTTTTGTTTGTATTCTCTGTAATATGTGCACCCTTCCTGCTCAATTAAATGTTCTCTTACTTCTTCAGAATCCTCAACTAAAGAAATTCTATCCCCTTTCCACTCGTCCATCAATAAATGGAAAAATTCATACTGGAAAGGATTCCCTAATTGTGGGTGTACAAGAGAAATTTCTTCTACCCTGCTTCCGCCACTCAATATTAATTCTGACGGTTCCATAATTATTTTTTTATCAATATTTACCAATAAATTTTCTTGTTCCATTATTTTCAAAATCAACACCTCCAATATATTTTTGTGGAGTTTTAATCCCCTATATAAAGTACGCAATTTCGGTGAAATTTTTTCAAAATAAAAAATATTTTTCTTAACTTAACTATAGCCTCTTCCTCGTTTTCTTTTGAAAGCTTACTCAGAAACACTAAAAACAGAGCAGAAATTGGAAGATTCCATTTTCTACTCTGTTTTCATTTCATAATTTTTCTTTTTGAATTAGTTTTTCATGCGGATATTTTTCAAAATCATTTCACTATGAGGAATACTCGGCATTTTATCTAGACTATAGCTTAAGTCTTGTTGAGGCACCTCGTATTCCATGCGGTTGGCTAAATAGTCTAAACAAGTATTCATCACTTTGATCGTCAACCACTCTCCGGCGCAACGGTGTCCACCTAAAAAGTCGCCGCCTCCTTGTGGAATAAACGAAAAGGGACTTTCTTTCCAGTCCATAAATCGTTCAGGATCAAATACTTCAGGGTTTTTCCAAAGGACCGGATCATGGTTTGTTCCGTAAATATCAAGAATCGTTAAGGTCCCTTCTTCAAATTCATAGCCTTGCCAAGTAAAATCTTTTTTTACGATCGCTCCTTGGAAAGGAAAAAACGGGTAAAATCGTCGTACCTCTTGAACAAATGCTTGCAGTTGTTTTGGATCACCAGCAGCTAATTTTTCTTTTGCTGCCGGGTATTCATGGACAGCCAATGCCGTAAAGTTAATGTAGATCGCAATCGCGACAATCGGTCTGATAATATTTAATACCTCTACCGCGGCCGTATTGGCATCTAATAGATTTCCTTCCAAATCTTGGTGCCATGAAAAGACCGCTAAAGCTGTACCTTCAGGAGGAGACAATTTTTTATCGCGAACTTGTTCGATCAGGTTTTCCATCCATTTTTCAGTTTGGTTGCGGTCATGCCGTCCTATCCAATGTGCTGGCCCAATTTCAGCAGGTGTTTCGATCATCTTGCCTAGATCTGCTGCTAATTCTGCAACTTCTCTTTCTTCAAAAGGAACACCAGCCCATTCACAAGCTGTGCGAAACAATACTTCTTGAGCTTCATGGTACAGCACGATTTCATCTTGCTCTGCCCACTTTTCTGCCGTTGCTTCCCACTGCTTTTTCAAGATTTTATCCATCTTATCTAATTTTTCGGGAGACATTAAAGACATAAACATTTCTTTGCGGTGCAAATGCTCTTCGCCGTCCAATGTTTGAACGCCTGTTTCGCCAAACAACGTTTTTTGCACTCTTTTTGGTGCGGCGCCTGCTCTTTTAAACTTAGTCGTATCATAAAAGAGTTCAGCTGCTGCTTCTCCACCTATACAGAACGCTTTTTGGCCTAATAAACGGGTTTCGAAAACATCCGATTGAAAACTTTTTCGTCTGTTCAAAATATAGCGATACCCTTCTTTTAAAACATGCACTGTATTATCTAACCCTTTTTCATGAGGCATTGACTGTTCATCCATTCGTTCCACTCCTTCAAGTTCTACTTTTAATTTTATATACTTAAAATTCCTCGTTACAGGGTCAGTATACGAAACCACTCTTGTGGATTCAACTATTACGATTACAAGCAAAACGATTGTCGGCTAAAATAATGCTTGACACACTTCGTGTATTAACACTATAATACACGAGACAACAGTATTAACCCCTTAATACATTTTTTTACAGCGAGTGTATTAAGCGCCTAGTACAATAAAACGATAGGAGAGCTGCTATGAATATAAATCTTAATAAGCGGGATCCGGTCTATTTGCAAGTTGTGCGCTACTTTAAAGAACAGATAGCTATTGGACAGCTGAAACCCGGTCAAGAGATTCTCTCGCGGCGAGAGTTAGCCAATCAACTGAAGATCAACCCCAATACAGCACAACGAGCCTATAAAGAAATGGAGGCCGCTGGATTGATTTATACTGAAGGAAATCTGCCAAGTAAAGTCACAGAAAATACAACCGTTTTAAAAAATGTGCGCAAAGAATTGATTGCAGGCGCTGTTGACACATTTATCACCGCTATCGAACCGATAAATGTGCCTTTGAATGAAATCATCGAATTATTAGAAGATAAATATACTGAAAACAATCATCAAGAATAGGAGGATCCATATGATCGAGGTAAAAGAAATCACAAAAAAATTTGGCCGTACTAAAGTATTGAAAGGTTTGTCTTTCACCGCTAACAAAGGCGAGATCACTTGTTTGATCGGCATCAATGGTGCTGGAAAAACGACGATCATGAATGCCATCATGAATTTAACCCCTCTTAACAGTGGCGAAATTTTAATTGACGGAAAGAAAATCACTAAAGACAGTTATCAAAAAATCACCTTTATTCCTGAGACCATTGCTATGGTCTCTCAAATGACTATTGGGCAAGCGATGCAGTTCATGCGGGATTTTTATGTAACTTGGAATCACTCACGCGCTATCGAATTGCTGTGCTTTTTTAAACTTCAAGAAAAAGAAAAAATCGCTGACCTTTCTAAAGGAAACACTGCCAAAGTCAACTTGCTGCTCGGTTTAGCCTTAGATGTCGATTACCTTTTAATGGATGAACCTTTTTCGGGAATCGATATTTTCAGTCGAGAACAAATTGCAGAGGTTTTTACTAGCCATTTAGTTGAAGACCGCGGTGTGATCATCACGACTCATGAAATTAATGATATCGAACATTTGATTGATAAAGCTATTTTGTTGGATGATGGAGTCGTCGTTAAAGAATTTAATGCTGAAGAAGTCCGTGAGACAGAAGGAAAATCCGTCGTCGACGTGATGCGGGAGGTTTACATTAGATGAAAAATTACTTAAAATTATTGAACTTTGAATTGAATCGATTTATAAATCTTTATCTTGTTTTAATTGGTTTAACGATCGTTTCGCAAATCACAGGTACAATCGTGAGATCAAAAAAATTTGTTAGTCTTGCAAATACAGCTATCCATAAAGACTCGATCCCATTAGATCAATTTTTCGAATACAATCAGCCTATGAGTCTCATGAACTTGGTGTCAAGCGGCTGGTTTTTGATTCCTATTGCTTTAGCTGCGGCGGCTTTGCTGTTTTATAGTTTCTTTATCTGGTACCGTGATTGGTTCGGAAAAAATACATTCATCTATCGGTTATTGATGCTGCCCACTGCACGAATAAATTTATTTTTCTCCAAACTTTCTGCAATTTTTTTGATGGTTTTAGGACTAGTTGCTACTCAGCTGATTTTATTGCCAATTGAAAATACACTGATCAAATGGCTGGTTCCAAGTGAGCTCAGAATAGATTTATCTATCAGAGACAGTATTGCCTTTTCAGAATTTTTAGAGCTAATTCTCCCTAGTTCATTTAGTCAATTTTTGATTAATTATGGATTAGGAGTGCTATTTTTAACAGTAGCTTTTACCATCATTTTATTTGAAAGAAGTTTTCATTTTAAAGGAATTTTCTTAGGCGGTTTATTTGGAATAGCTGCTGTGATTTTTTTCTTTTCACCTTATCTTATTGAGGCATTTTTGCACCATGATTATCTCTATCCCATTGAGCACTTTACCCTTTCAGTTGTTTTAGGAACCATCCTTATTGGGATTAGCATCTGGATCAGTCATTATTTATTAAACAAGAAAGTCACAGTCTAATGAGGGAGGCTACAAAATGAAACGTTATTGGAAGTTAATGGCAATTAGTTTGATTGCTATCTTAGCCATCGCTGTCTTTTATCTTCAACCAGTCTTTACAAAAGACCAATACCCAGAGTTTACTTTTAAAACGGTTAAAGGCGATTCAGCAGAATTGAACGATTTAACCCTTAATGCTAGTTATACACCTGTGCTAATTAAGACTAACGAGAGTACCTTTTCATATACACAAGAACCACTTACACTTACGAACAGAGAAACCCATTACGAGAACCAGCAATCTTACTTTGAAAAATTATCAGCGAATTCTTCAGATCCTCAGCTGCAATCTTTGCAAAAAGAATACAAGCAGTTTATGCGCGGTAAATACTTAGATTCCCATAATTTCTTTGAAGACGATATCTTTTTAGCCTATGTTGCTATCGATGAATCCAGCTTACACACTTCTGCTAAAAAAGCCGTTTTCGATATCCAGATTTTGAACAAAAATTCAAAAGAAACAACGTCTTATGCTATTGATATTCCAGTTACAGGAGCAGAGAATTATTTGTCAATTCAAAAAGTACAAATCATCGACAGTGCATTAAAAATCGTAACTGAAAATAATTTTTTAACAGATAAATTAGAGGAATTTCATATCTATCATTTGGACTTAGGAAACCAAAAAGTAACGAAAGAAGATGTACTTTCATTTGAATCCGAATTATCATCTGGCAATCAAAACAATATGGTTAGGATGCTTACCGATAACTCACAAGCTGCTCACGTTGAAAATGAGTTGGTTTTTGAAGCACATTACAATGCGCCTTTTGATGAAGAAAAGGCAGCAGCAGATCCAGATTATTATCCTGAATACTTAGGTTCTGAATTCTGTATCTATAACCTTAAAACCAATACAACTCATAAACTAGCTGTACCAGCAGAACTCAACCCAGAAAATACAATGGCCTTGATTGATGGGACTACTCTTTACTTGTACGATTTGACGGATGATGCAATAACTGTTTATGCTGTATCCGTTAACGATGTCGCTAAAAACACTGTTTATACATTAGAGTTGCCTGCTGGCAGCAGTTCTAATCGTGAGTGGCTAGACATCGTGGATGCTAAGCTCTATCTAGCAACTCCTACTAAAGGTTCTCAGACCGAAAAAGAGCTGACTGTTTATGACTTAGACAGCAACACTATTTTGTACGAAGGAATAATTGAAAAAGCTAAGGGTTCTACTCAAAAATCAACTGACGGTTTGAACATTTATGACGGTATCATCAACTAAAACTGCATAAAAAAAGGGAGTGAGACAAAAAGCGTTTAGACCCGAATCACTGGAACGAATAAGCGCAGTATGGTCACAGACCATCGAGCATTATTCGTGAAGTGGACGTCGGGTCTGCTTTTTGGAACACGTTCTAGAATAAATATTCGGATATGCAAAAGAGGTTGGGACTTTTGTCCCAACCTCTTTTTGCATTTTATTAACGGTCGCCATTAAAAATAGAATTTTTAACAATGACATAATCAACTTTACGCAGGGATTCCAGATCATTTCCGCCAGCGTATGAAATAGAAGACTGTAAGTCTTGTTTTATTTCTAGTAACGTCTCTGAGATATCGCCTTTGTGTTCTACCATGATTTTTTTGCCTTCAACATTTTTCCGCTCGCCTTTTTGAAATTCTGAGGCACTGCCATAGTATTCTTTAAACGTTTTCCCATCAATTTCAAGCGTTTCTCCTGGCGATTGTTCATGTCCTGAGAAAATCGAACCCATCATGACCATTGATGCACCAAAACGAATGGATTTAGCAATGTCTCCATGGTCGCGGATACCGCCATCAGCAATAATCGGTTTCCGAGCCGCTTTTGAACACCAGCGAAGCGCAGCCAATTGCCAGCCGCCCGTTCCAAAACCTGTTTTCAATTTTGTGATACAAACTTTTCCAGGTCCGATTCCCACTTTTGTTGCATCGGCACCGGCATTTTCTAATTCACGAACGGCTTCAGGTGTTCCAACGTTTCCAGCTATTAAGAATGTTTCCGGTAAGTGTGTTTTTATGTGACGAATCATCTCAATCACTTGGTTGGAATGTCCATGAGCGATATCGATCGTAATGTATTCCGGTATAAGGCTTTTTTCAGCTAATTCTTTGATAAAAGTGTATTCATCCGCTTTAACGCCGACACTGATCGAGGCATATAAGCCTCTTTTGTGCATATCTTCAATAAACGGCTTCCGTTTTTCTTCTTCGAAACGGTGCATCACATAGAAGTAATCATTCTCTGCAAACCAGATAGCTAAACTTTCATCCATTACTGTTTGCATATTCGCCGGTACAACTGGCAATTTAAATGTTCGGCTGCCGAACACTACGCTAGTGTCACATTCAGATCGGCTTTGGACAATACTTTTATTGGGAATCAATTGGATATCTTCATAATCAAAAACTTTCATGGGCTTTAAAACCTCTTTCTCTTCGTTTTTATCTTATTTTTGCAGTTTTCTCTTTCAACCGCCGCTTACAAACGAACATTAATTCATATTTCCAGTTTCATAGTTCGTCCACTAACCAATTTACCGCAAATGGCGTTATTTGTCAAAAGAATTAAGCATAAAAAGGGATAAAAGGGAACTTTCTGATTAAAAACCGATCGGTCGTTCGATATCTAATGAAAACAGACCTGTTTTTCCCGTTTTTTTAGAACAACAAAAAAACAGCCATTTCCCAGAATACTTTTCTGGAAAACAGCTGCTTTTTCACTACCATTCTTAAACAATCAGTCTTTATCAATAATGTCTCCTGTTTTAGCATCAACGTAAACATCAACATCATGATCGCCATTTTCAATATTTTCTACTTCTACTTCATAATAAGTTTTCTCAAGTTTGGTTTCCAATTCCCATTCTTCAACGTAGCCGCTGCCTATTTCCTTAAGCGCCGCAGTCATTGCTTCTTGAGGCGATATCAGATTGGTTAAATCAAGCTCTGTCTTATTCTGAGTGTTTTCAGTTTCTCTTTCTTTTTCTAAAATATCTCCAGACATTGCATCGATATTCAGTTCCATTTCTTCGCTTTGATTGAACCCTTCAACTTCATATTGATAGTAGCCATCATCTAAATCAAAACTAATGGATTTGATCGTAGTATCCGGATATGTTTCATTATAAATATCAATAGCCTGTTCTAAACTGACTTTGTAGTCTTGATTTTCGATTCCTTGAGAAGATGCCTCATCGTTTGTGTTTTGAGATTCATCGGAAGAAACAGCTGAACTGCTCTCACTCGCTTGATCTGCTGATGACTCGCTGCTCACTTCCGGCGTAGTAGTTGATGAAGAAACGGACTCTTCCGGTGCTGGATTCGGCGTCGTTTCGTTTGCCCCACAAGCTGCTAAGACTGTTGCGGATGTTACCGTCACTAATCCGACCAAGAGTTTCTTACTCGTATGTTGTAACATATTATCCTCTTCCTTTCCTTTATTCCTCTATCCTGATCATAAATGAAAGAACAGAGAGATTAAAGCAAAAGGCTTGTTTAGTTTTCCAAAGCAGCAACATACTTTTTACTTCATGTACTCTTCTTTCAAAATGGAATAACAGACATCATCGGAAAACTCGTTTCTCACCAATCGATTTTTGCGCAAGACGCCTTCTCGGGTCATGCCTAAACGTTCCATCACTCTACCGGAAGCTTTATTTTTAGAATCGTACATCGCGTAGATGCGTTCTAACCCAATGATGTTAAACCCTAATTCCAGCAGCAAGTTTGCTGCTTCGGTTATATACCCGTTTCCCCAGAATTTTTTATTTAAGGTATAGCCCAATTCCGCTTTTTTATGTGTCATATCAACACGCAAATCAATCGTTCCAACCATTTTATTGTTTTCTTTCAATACCAATGCGTATTTTCCAATTGGATCTTTGGCGAAATATTCCGCAATCACATTTTTTGTCGCTTCTAAATTTTGATGGGTGTCAAAAACAAACCGTGTTGTCTCTTCATCAGATGCGTATTCGTACATATCTTCAGCATCCTCAATTGAAACCGGCCGCAGAATAATGCGCTCACTTTCTAAACGATTGTGCTTGATCAATAAATAAAGGGTACTTTCCATAGGCTATTCCTCTTTTCCGTCCATTTTTAATGCTGCTTAATTCACGAGTTTAATCGTAACGAACTTAGTGCTAAATTTCAACTGATTTTTTCCAACGGATCGCTGCTTCTCTTTGCGGTTGGAATTAAGGAGTTTTTTTCTCTGCGGTAGGCGAAGCTGGTTCCACGTGTACATCAATGTCGATCACACCATAGTTGTCTTTTAATACACGTTCAACATTTTCGGTAATTTGATGCCCTTCGTGAACAGTCAACGTCGCTTTGACCAAAATCGTTACATCAACATAGGTATTGGCACCATATTTACGTGCTTTGATCGAATCAACGAAAAGAACATTCGGCAATTCGAGGATACTCGTTTTATAAGCTTCCAATTTTTCAGTATCAAATCCGTCAGAAAGAGAAAAAGCACTATCTCGAAAAATTTCGATACCGGTTTTTAATATAATGATCGCAACGATAATAGCCATCAACCCATCTAACCAAACAAAACCCAACATCGATCCAAAAATGGCTACAGCAGTGCCTAAACTAGTCAAAGCATCGCTGAGGTTGTCTTTTGCGACAGCTTTCAATCCTTCGCTGTTGATTCCTCGCGCTAATCTTAAATTATAAATATAAACGCCTAACATGACAAATGCAGCAACTAACCCAGTAATTCCCGCAATCTTATCCGGCGCTATGATCTCTCCTTCAAAAATTCGGCTAAAACTAGAGTAAAATACTTGAATCCCTACTAAAAGCATCACAAAAGAAGTTACCAAGCTGGCAATCGTCTCCGCTTTCCAGTGCCCATAAGGATGGTTGTCATCCGCTGGTCTTCTGGCTAAACGTAAACCAATCAACACCGCTACAGAAGAAACGGCATCGGTCATATTGTTCAGTCCATCTGCTTTTAAAGCTGCTGATTGATAGGTCATTCCAATAAAAATTTTAGCTACCGACAAAACAATGTATACGACGATACTTAAAATCGCCCCTTTTTCTGCTCTTTTCAGTTCTTCATAACGCTCTTGCATGATCATTGACCCCTTTAACTGTTATATATTTCTTTATTTTTCATTCCGAATAAAGACCAATTGACTGAACGTCTCAAGTATCTCCCGACTTTTTTCGACCAATTCATGGGCTTTTTTTTGACTTGGAGCAGTAAAACGATCGCGCAAAACAATTTTTTCATACCAAGAAACCAATTTTTCAAATTCATGTTCTTCTTCTTCTAATTCAGCAAAAATAAATTTTTCGTTTTTTATTTCTCTTCTGACTTCTTGTAAATAATTTTCACATTCACGAATCAATTCAAGGTACTCTTCTTCGCGCATTTGATTAAACTGTCCAATAACCGCTTGTTCCTGTTCTTTTCCTAAAAATTCTGAGCTGACTAAAAAGCTTTCGCCTCCATTAGCCTGAATTTCTTGAGATAATTTCTCCAATACGCGATTAGCTTCATTTGTATCTGGTAAAATCCATAGAGATTGTTGTAAATTAACCGCACCATATCGCTTCAACTTGCGCCACGCAGCTACACGGTAACGCGAAGGTTCGCTTGGTAAAGTATAGCTCATCATTAACCACTTCACAGTTCTCATCCTTTTTGTCGTATTTCGATAGATAATTCGTAACAACCGTTACATCTTTTTTTGCAACACGAGCTTCATTCTAACATCTTGTAACAGTCGTTACAAGAGGAAGGTTTATAGGGTAGAACTTATTCATGGGCATTTACCGAAAAAGAACGCCTAGCTTTCGGCTTTCTATTTTATGGTAAAATAAAACTACATCAGTTAAGTGTATCTAAAGAATGGAGTGTTTCGTTATGAAAGTAGGATTTATTGGAATAGGAAATATGGCCAGTGCCATTATCAAAGGGATGATCCAACAAGGACATACAAAAAGTGAAGATATCTATGTCACAAATCGCACCAGTGATAAATTAGCCGCTTTTACTGCTGAAACGCATACGATTGCCTGTGCCTCTAACGAAGAATTGATCAAATCAGTTGATGTGGTCGTTTTGGCTACCAAACCAACCACTCTTCCTGCTATCTTGCCGGCTCTAAGTTCTACGATCCAACAACATGACCCATTGATCGTATCGATTGCTGCCGGCACGACTCTTGAACAGCTGGCAAATCTTCTTGGGGAAAAATCGAAAAACCCGATTATCCGGGCAATGCCGAATCTCAATTCTATGATTGGCGAGGGAATGACAGCGGTGTGCGGCAATGCTGCTGCTTCTGCTGAGCAGGTCACCTTTATTCTTGATATGTTCAAAGCTATCGGTGAAGCCGTTGAATTGGAAGAAAAAGACTTCAGCACATTCACTGCTATTGCCGGCAGCTCACCTGCGTATGCATTCCTCTTTATTGATTCTTTAGCTCGCGGAGCAGTCAAAAATGGAATGCCAAAAGACCTTGCTACGAAAATTGCAGCACAAGCTGTCTTAGGTAGTGCCAAGATGATCTTAGAAAGCGACCAATCTCCTTGGAACTTGATTGACCAAGTTTGTTCACCAGGCGGCACAACAGTCGCCGGCATTGTTGCTTTAGAAGATGAAAAATTTATTTCAACTGTCATTAAAGGGGTTGATGCGACCATCGCAAAAGACCAAGAGCTAATGCAGGGTTAAAAATGAAAAGAAGGATAGACGGCCTCAACTGGCTGTTTACCCTTCTTTTTCCTTGTCTGTTCCATCTGTCGATTCTTGCAAAGCTGCTGCTTTACGTGCAGCTTTTTCGGCTTTTTTACGTTGACGCAAAGCTTTAAAAAAATCTGTCAGTAACGCTCCGCATTCTTGTTCTAAAATAGCTTTTTCAATTTCAACTTGATGATTGAAGCGTTCATCTGCTAATAAATTCATTAATGTACCCGCGGTTCCTCCTTTAGGATCTGGAGCACCGTAATACAATTCTTTGACACGTGATAAAATCATTGCTCCACTGCACATGGGGCAAGGCTCAAGCGTCACGAACAGTTGAGCATCTTCTAAACGCCAATTTTTTACCGTTTGATTAGCTTCTTGAATGGCCAACATCTCAGCGTGAGTTGTTGCATCATGGCTTTCTTCCCGCCGATTGTGCCCCCGACCAATAATTTCTCCATTTAAAACCACAACAGCCCCAATCGGCACTTCTAATTTAGCTCCAGCTTTCTTTGCTTCTTTAATTGCTTCACGCATAAAACATTCTTTTTCTTCTGTCGTTAACATACATTCATTCCTTCATCGTTTCTTGGTCCCATCATATCATAAACTGTCCCAAAATCTGAAAAAGAATGTTAGAATGGAGTTAGAAGAGATCAATAGTCTCTATCTCAAAGAGGTGATTTTTTGAAGTTTGATCAAATTAAACAAATCTATCCAGAAGCTCAATTAGTTCATGAACCTAAAAATACAAATGTAACCGTTTCGTTTCCTTTTAAAGACCAATGGATTCAATTCAATGCCGCTACCAAAACGAACCGAGAACTCGATTTGCTTCAGCTAATGTTTAAACCAGAGCAAGCTCCCCTCCAGCATGCCGCTAAACAATCTGATTGGTATGCTTTTTTACTTGGAGAACGAAATGAGTTGCCAGAGAAAACCGGTGATTTCCGTGTGATTCAATTTGCCCTTTTAAAAAAAGACCAGCAATTTGACCAAAAAACATGGCTTAAAGCTTTTAAAAGTATGTTTGAAAGCGTTGATGAAGCTTTTTTTATTGACGAGACTGCTGGCTTGTTGATCCAAAGCGAATCAGCTGGAAAATTAACAGTCGAAGAATTGTCTGCTATCATTCAGACCCTTGATGATGACTTCTCAATCAAAACGATTTGTTACATCGGACAGTTTTGGCCGTTCAATTCGGATTTCCGCAGCATCATTATGGAAGAACAAATCATTTTCAACAAACAGAAAAACAAGACCTCCGCACTCTTTTCGCTGCCGACTGTTGCTTTAAATTACTATACAGCTGAAGCATTAGAAAAAAGTCCGTTGATGCAAGCGTTGAAGAAAAAATTTATTGGCCAACCAGAGTGGAAAGAATTGGTGTTAGCTATGTGGCATAGTCAAGGGAATATCAGCTTAGCTGCCAAATCTTTGTATGTTCACCGCAATACACTCCAATACCGGATAGACCGCTTTTACGAACTTAGCGGCTTGTCTTTGCGTGATATGAATGACTTATTATTGTGTTATTTGTTACTGTTGTAAGAAAAAACAGACCTGATACGCAGGTCTGTTTTTTGCTGTCTTTTATTTTTTGATTTTATCTTTAATGTCGCCAGCTACATCTTCTGTTTTATCGACTACCATATCTTTTTTATCTGCCAGCATGTCTTTTTTGTCCATCAGCATATCTTTGAATTCACTTGTTGCATCTTTCAAATGATTGCTATACGTGCCCACTTGACCTTTTAAATCAGTGACTTTATCAACCACTTTGAGTAAATTAGTTATTTCGTCATCTGATAATTTTTCAACAACATCTAATGCTTTTTCGTTGCCTTTCAACTTATCTTTAACAAAGGTTTTAGCTTTTTTACGGTTGATGCACGCTTCTAGTTTCGCCATAGTTTTATCGGATGAAGATAGAATGAATGCTCCCACCGCCACAGTTGTGCCTAAGCCAATAAGTAAATTACGTGTTGAATTTTTCATACTACTCACATTCCTTTCAGTTATATCTGTGAACCAATCATAGCAGAAACTGGAAAAAAACACGAACAAAAACGCCTAATGCGATGGAACTGCATTAGGCGTTTTAATCATTATTTATTGGATAAACTCACTAAATCAAGCTTTTTCTTTATCTCCGGAAAGGGCAATTTTTTCTTTTGTTTCAGCGCCTTTGACAGTGATACGGATTTTGCCTTTAGCAGCCCCGATCGTTACATGATCACCAATTTTTACATTGCCGCTTAGCAATTCTTCGCTTAAGCGGTCTTCAATTTCTTTTTGAATTGCACGACGTAATGGACGTGCACCGTATTCAGGATCAAAACCAGCTTTAGCGATAACATCGATGGCAGCTTGAGTAATTTTGACATGAATGTCCATTTCTTCCAAGCGTTTGACAATCACTTGTCCCATCAACTTAACGATTTTATTCAATTCAGGTTTTTCAAGTGAATGGAAGACAATGATTTCATCCAAACGGTTAATAAACTCTGGTTTGAATGTGTTTTTCAATTCTTCTTTGATGCGTTTTTCCATCGTCTTATGATCTTTTCTAGCATCAACAGCACTAAAACCAACCGACTTTTCATCTCGTAAAGCTGTTGCCCCAAGATTGGAAGTCATGATCATAATGGTGTTTTTGAAATCCACTTTACGGCCTTTAGAATCCGTTAAATGCCCATCATCCAACACTTGCAAAAGAATATTGAAAACGTCTGGATGTGCCTTTTCAACTTCATCAAATAAAATGACTGAATAAGGTTTTTGACGAATTTTTTCAGTTAATTGTCCGCCTTCATCGTAACCTACATACCCTGGAGGAGAACCAATCAAGCGGCTGGTGCTGTATTTTTCCATAAATTCAGACATATCGACACGAATCAAGGCATCTTCACTACCAAACATCGCATCTGCTAATGTTTTAGCCAACTCTGTTTTACCTACTCCTGTAGGTCCTAAGAACATAAAGGACCCAATTGGGCGATTTGGATCTTTCAACCCGCTTCTGGCACGTCTAATGGCTCTAGCGACTGCACTGACAGCTTCTTCTTGACCAATCACACGATTGTGCAGCACTTTTTCCAATCTCAATAATCGATCGGTTTCTTTTTGCTCCATTTGTTGGACAGGTATTCCAGTCCAGAGCGACACTACTTCAGCAATGTCGAGCGCCGTCACTTGCAATTGAGAAGCAGCAGTAGATTGTTTTTCTTGTTTGAGCAGCAAGTCTTCAATTTTTTTCCGTTGGCGCATTTCTTTCACTCGAACTTTGGCAGCTTTTTCAAAATCTTGCAATTGGATCGCGGTTTCTTTTTCTTGGACCAATTCATCCAATTCAGTAATAGCAACAGCTAAAAGAGTGGGTTTATCTGAGACATCTAAACGCACTTTAGCTGCTGATTCGTCGATCAAATCCAGAGCTTTATCGGGCAGTTGTCTAGAAGTAATATAACGCGAAGACAATTGAACAGCTGCATGAATCGCTTCTTCTGTTATTTCAACATTGTGGTGTTCTTCATAACGCGAACGCAGACCTAACAATATTTCTTCTGTTTCGTCTGGAGTCGGTTGATCAACACGGATAGGTGAAAAACGACGTTCGAGTGCTGCATCTTTTTCAATATACTTTTGGTATTCGTCTAAAGTAGTCGCACCAATCGTTTGCAGCTCTCCCCGTGCTAAAGCAGGTTTCAGGATATTGGAAGCATCGATTGCTCCCTCAGCTCCGCCAGCACCAATCAACGTATGCAATTCATCAATAAAAAGAATCACTTCTCCATCTTGATAAATTTCATCGATAATTTTTTTCATGCGTTCTTCAAACTCGCCGCGGTATTTAGTGCCCGCAACTAATGAACCCATATCCAGCATCATCAAGCGTTTATTGGCTAACGTTTGAGGCACTTCACCGGTAACGATTTTTTGAGCCAATCCTTCTGCAATGGCTGTTTTACCTACACCAGGTTCTCCGATTAAGACAGGATTGTTTTTTGTTCGACGGCTTAAGATTTGAATAATGCGTTGGATTTCTGTCTTACGTCCAACGATAGGATCCATTTTACCAGCACGAGCGTTAGCCGTTAAATCTCTTGCTAATGAATCAAGTGTCGGCGTTCCTGCTACGGGTTTAGAAGCTGCCTTTGGACGTCTGCCTTTGCCATTTGTCACATCTGAGATCCCCATTTTTTTCAAAAGAATTTGACGGGTTTTGTTCAAACTAATATCTAAATTAGTCAAAATTTTAGACGATAAGATATCTTCTTCTCTTAATAGACCTAATAGCAAATGTTCCGTTCCTACTAAAGGAGCTCCCATTCGTCTTGCTTCGTCTGTAGCTAATGTGATTGCTTGTTTAGCTCGAGGCGAATAAGGCAAGACGGCGTTTTTCGAAACATATTTCATGGTTCCATAACCCGTGAAATGTTCTATTTCTTCTCTTACGTCTTTTTCCGTTACAGAAAATTGACGAAGTGTTTGGCCCGCAATTCCATCTTGTTCAACCATAAGGCCCAACAAGATGTGCTCTGTCCCGACAGAATGATGACGGAATCCTTTAGCTTCTTCCTGTGCTAACATTAGAACCATTTTTGCTTTTTCTGAAAATAATTCATTCATATTTTATTACCTCCGTCTTTTAAGACTGTTCATATTTTAAATTGTTTAAAAATGCTATTAAAATGCGTGCCCGTAATTCATGTTCCAGTTTTGAGTCTAAAGATAAAACCGATTTCTCCATCGCTGATAACATTAAATCGGCTTCTCGTTTAGCTATCATATTGTCTTCGTATAACGTTTCTACGATTGAAAAAGCGTTCCTTTGAGAAATCTTATCTCCAACCACATCAATCAGCATATCCAACATTTCTGCTTCATCTAACAACTTTACTTTTATAATTCGAATATACCCGCCGCCGCCACGTTTGCTCTCAACCAAATAACCTTGTTGAACAGTAAAACGTGTGTTGATGACATAGTTAATTTGAGAAGGAACACAATTAAATCGATTTGCCATTTCACTACGCCTAATTTCGACTTGCTCATCCGTTCCAAGTACTTTCTTCAAATAAGCTTCAATGATATCCGACATATTTTGATTATTCATGTGCTATTCGTTACTGAAACAATGAAGATGTATGGTATGTATATTACCTATTTTTACCACACAATGCAACGGTGTTCTCTCAGTAACACTCCTTTTCTTTTTGTCTTAACACTAGACTTAATCGCTCGTTCCTTTTTTCCTCTAGAACAGCGTCAACCAATCAGACTAATCCTTGACTAATCCTGACTTTCATTATACGAGAAAATAAGCCATTTGAAAAGCCACACAGTCTCATTTGCCTTAAAAACTATTTAATTCTAACCAAATAAAAAAATAACCACTAATGAAATAAGTGATTATTTTTGTATTTTATTCTTTTATCGGGAAGACAGGATTCGAACCTGCGACCCCTTGGTCCCAAACCAAGTGCTCTACCAAGCTGAGCTACTTCCCGTAATGTTCTTCAATGTTAGTTTTGAAAAATGCACCCAAGAGGAGTCGAACCTCTAACCGCCTGATTCGTAGTCAGGTACTCTATCCAATTGAGCTATGGGTGCTGAATAATGGTGCCGAGGGCCGGAATCGAACCGGCACGGTGATCACTCACCGCAGGATTTTAAGTCCTGTGCGTCTACCTGTTCCGCCACCCCGGCATTTAGAACAAGCAATGATTTTTTCAAATCTTGCTTACTAGTTGGTCTAGTAAGCGGAAGACGGGGTTCGAACCCGCGACCTCCACCTTGGCAAGGTGGCGTTCTACCACTGAACTACTTCCGCAAATGGTGCCGGCTAAAGGAGTTGAACCCTCGACCCTCTGATTACAAATCAGATGCTCTACCAACTGAGCTAAGCCGGCTAATACAGTAAAAAGAATAAATGGTGCGGGTGAAGGGACTTGAACCCCCACGTCTCTCGACGCTAGATCCTAAATCTAGTGCGTCTGCCAATTCCGCCACACCCGCTAAGCGTAGCATAACTATCCATCATAGATGTTTAGTTATGAGTCATGCAGGATTCGAACCTGCGACCCTCTGATTAAAAGTCAGATGCTCTACCAACTGAGCTAATGACTCATGGTGGAGGTTAACGGGATCGAACCGCTGACCCTCTGCTTGTAAGGCAGATGCTCTCCCAGCTGAGCTAAACCTCCATGGGATAAATTAAATTTAATGAATCAATGCGCGGCAGCGTCCTACTCTCACAAAGGGAAACCCTTCACTACCATCGGCGCTAAGAAGCTTAACTGCTGTGTTCGGCATGGGAACAGGTGTGACCTTCTTGCCGTCACCACCGCACATTTTTTCATCAAGAGAACGGTGTTCTCTCAAAACTGGATAGTGTTTTTCTCTTGCAACATCGTGTCGAAACCAAGACACCGTTTAAAAAATTGGTTAAGTCCTCGACCGATTAGTATTGGTCCGCTCCATACATCGCTGTACTTCCACTTCCAACCTATCTACCTGATCATCTCTCAGGGGTCTTACTCACTTACGTGATGGGAAATCTCATCTTGAGGGGGGCTTCACGCTTAGATGCTTTCAGCGTTTATCCCGTCCACACATAGCTACCCAGCGATGCTCTTGGCAGAACAACTGGTACACCAGCGGTGTGTCCATCCCGGTCCTCTCGTACTAAGGACAGCTCCTCTCAAATTTCCTGCGCCCGCGACGGATAGGGACCGAACTGTCTCACGACGTTCTGAACCCAGCTCGCGTACCGCTTTAATGGGCGAACAGCCCAACCCTTGGGACCGACTACAGCCCCAGGATGCGATGAGCCGACATCGAGGTGCCAAACCTCCCCGTCGATGTGGACTCTTGGGGGAGATAAGCCTGTTATCCCCAGGGTAGCTTTTATCCGTTGAGCGATGGCCCTTCCATGCGGAACCACCGGATCACTAAGCCCGACTTTCGTCCCTGCTCGACTTGTAGGTCTCGCAGTCAAGCTCCCTTCTGCCTTTACACTCTACGAATGATTTCCAACCATTCTGAGGGAACCTTTGGGCGCCTCCGTTACTCTTTAGGAGGCGACCGCCCCAGTCAAACTGCCCGTCAGACACTGTCTCCCAGCCAGATCATGGCTGTGGGTTAGAGTGGTCATACAGCAAGGGTAGTATCCCACCAACGCCTCCACCAAGACTAGCGTCCTGGTTTCATCGGCTCCTACCTATCCTGTACAAGCTGTACAAACACTCAATATCAAACTGCAGTAAAGCTCCATGGGGTCTTTCCGTCCTGTCGCGGGTAACCTGCATCT